>NZ_CP137557.1:1175000-1775000 GCF_019249655.2 Segatella copri | reverse complement strand
ATGCAGTTCCATTGCCTTATCCATTTCCTCTTCAGGAATATCCTCGATGATAGGTGCACCGCCTTCTGGTTTCCAGGAATATTTTTTCATCAATAAGACGTCAATGAGAGCATTGAAGCCAGGACCGGTCTCGATAGGATATTGAATCTGCACACACTTAGGACCATAGATGTCCTTCATGGTTGCAATGAGGTTATCAAAATCACACTTGTCTGAGTCAAGCTGGTTAACGAGGAAGATGACAGGCTTGCCCAACTTCTCGGTATAACGGAAGTTGTTCTGGGTGCCTACCTCAGGACCATATTGACCATTGATAAGGATTACTGCCTGATCGGTTACGTTGAGTGATGTAATAGCACCACCAACGAAATCGTCGCTACCAGGGCAGTCGATGATATTCAACTTCTTGTTGTTCCACTCCACGTGAAAAACGGTAGGGAACACAGAGTAACCATACTCCAGCTCAACTGGGAAGTAGTCGCTCACCGTATTCTTCGCTTCTACAGAGCCTCTACGCTTGATAACGCCTGCTTCAAATAACATACTTTCGGCAAGTGTAGTCTTGCCGCTACCCGCACTGCCCAGCAATGCAATGTTTTTAATCTCATTTGTCTGATATACTCTCATGACGCTTATAGATTTTTAAGGGGTTATACTTAATGTTTGTCAGTTGTTCATGATCAGTAAAACCATGCGGTTTTCTGTTTCATGCTACTAAATTACACTTTTTTTTGCGTACCACCAAACATTTTCGCAAAAAAATTGCCATAATTTAAAACATATTAGTAATTTTGCATCTTGTTAAGACTTTTTTCGCCCCCTACACCTTATTATATTAAGGGGAAGGTGGGAAGAGAATTGAAAATTTAAAGAATCAGGAATTATGGCAGGTTTATACATACATATCCCCTTCTGCGAAAGCCGCTGCATCTACTGCGGCTTTTACAGCACCACATCGCTCAAAATGAGAGATGCTTACGTGGACGCACTCTGCAGAGAGATGGAACTGCGCCCCATCCCGAAGGCACTGGGCGACGGTGAAAACATCGAAACCATCTATCTGGGAGGCGGCACTCCAAGCCAGCTGACCGGAGACCAGCTCATCCGCCTCTTCGATGCCATCAGGCAGAACTATCTTCAAAGCGGATTCCCAGGTAACGCCAGGAAGGAAGAGTTTTTTGCTCAAGAAGGAGAAGAAACTTACTTACCAGAGATGGAAATCACCATGGAGTGCAATCCCGACGACGTGACCGAGGAATTCTGCGAAACCCTGAAGCTGCTGCCCGTGAACCGGGTGAGCATGGGTGCGCAGACCTTCTCAGACCATCGCCTCCGCTTTCTTCATCGTCGCCACAATGCTGCCGAGGTGAAGACTGCCGTAGAAAGGCTTCGCGGCATCGGCATCCGCAACATCAGCATCGACCTGATGTTCGGTTTCCCCAAAGAAACCCTAGCCGACTGGCAGAGCGACATCACAGCAACCATCAATCTGGGCGTGGAGCATATTTCAGCCTACAGTCTGATGTATGAAGAGGGAACCACCCTCTACAGAATGCTGGAGCAAGGGAAAATAGAGGAAATAGACGAGGAGACCAGCCGCCAGATGTACGAGCAGCTTATCAGTCAGCTGACCGAAGCCGGCTACGAGCACTACGAAATCAGCAACTTTGCCCGTCCCGGCAAGCGGTCACGCCACAACAGCAGCTACTGGCACGAGATACCTTACATCGGAATAGGTGCGGCTGCCCATTCCTACAAGCGGAACGGCAAAGCCATGAGAAGCTGGAACGTAGACGACATCAGTGAATATATCTCCCGAATCAACCAAGGCGAACTGCCATCGGAAAGCGAGACACTCGACCTCAACACCCGATACAACGACCTCATTACCACTGCATTGCGAACAAGCGACGGCATCGACATCGAGAAGACGAGACAGGAATTCGGAACAGAACTTGCCGGAAAAATGATGCAGGAAGCAGAGAAGCATATAATGCGTGGACTGATGAAGATAGAAGACGGAAGGCTATCGCTCACCCATCAGGGTCTCTATATATCAGACGACGTGATGAGCGACTTCATGATAGTATAAAAATCGAATAAAGGCATTACAAATCGAATAAAAGCATTATAAATCGCATAAAAATGGAGCCCTATTTCCAAGGCTCCATTTTATCCAATCCGTATTTTTTATATCTATCATAGTAATATTGCTTAATCTGCTCTATCACCTGAATAGTAGTTTTCTTTTTCTGCAACATCGGCTTCACCATCTGCAACAAGGCAAAAAGCACCACCACGATGAGCAGCACTATAATCCATGAGAGTATCTCGCTTGCAAAGTGTATATGCGGCTGTACCAAGATACCTACCGCCACAGGCAAAACGAAACACACCCAATCCATTGGTGAATCCAACTTAGTAGACTCCAAGTATTCTTCTCGCAATTCGCGTGGTGCATTCAGCAGCATACGCTTGCGATGTGCATTCCAATAATCTTCAAATTCCTTTTCCATTCAATTCTTAATTTAATACCTTCATATTGATGCCTGACATTCAATGCAGCACCTTAATTTACCTATACTTAAAATTATTATCTATTACTATTTTTTTAAGCACCTTGAATAGTGCCTTCTACTTTAGCAATCCGTCGACAAAGTTACGACAAATATCCGTTATAAGCAAATAAAATCCCTTTAAAACTCAAACATTTAACACTCTTTAAATAAAAATCTTCGTTTCAAACAGAACTTTACTAAATAAACTTAGAAACTACCCCACAAACATAAAAAGACAATGCTCCAGCGAGCATTGTCTTTTTTATACAATCAATCATTCTAGATGTGATGCTTTTTTATCTCACACCCATAAAACTGTCTTTTTATCGCTCATCCAATGGGGTATAATCCAACTCGCCCAAGATATTCTTGTAAGCAGGACGGATGATGCGACGACCCTCGAAGTTGAGTTCCTCGATGCGGTGGGCAGTCCAGCCCACGATACGGGCCATAGCGAAGATAGGCGTATAAATTTCCTGAGGCAGACCAATCATCTCATAGATGAAGCCGCTATAGAAGTCGAGGTTGGCGCAAGCTGGCTTGCTGCCGCCACGATGCTCCTGCAGGCACTTGATTCCCTCCTGCTCTATGAGCTTCAGGAAGTTGTACTCATCCTCTCTGCCCTTCTCCTTGGCAAGCTCACCAGCCAGTCGCTTCAGCTCTACGGCACGAGGATCGCTCAAGGTATACACGGCATGGCCGATACCATAGATAAGACCCGTCTTATCATAAGCCTCCTTATTGAGCATGCGCTTCAGGTAAATATCGAGTTCGTTGACATTGGTCCAATCCTTGATAGCCTCCTTCAGATGATGGAACATATTGATAACCTTGATGTTGGCACCACCATGAAGAGGACCCTTCAAGCTACCGATACCGGCAGCAATAGAGCTGTAGGTATCCGTGCGGGTAGAAGAGGTGACACGCACCGTGAAGGTAGAGTTGTTACCACCACCATGCTCTGCCTGAATGATGAGGAGCAGATCGAGCATACGCGCATCCAGCTCAGAGTAGTTCTCGTGCTTCATCATATAGAGGAAATTCTCTGCGATAGAGAGATTCTCGCGTGGATGGCGAATGTGCAAGCTTCTGCCCTGCACAGAGTGACGATAGATGTTGTATGCATAGGCGATGATGGTTGGGAACTTCGCAATCAGCTCCACACTCTGACGCATCAGGTTGTCGCGGCTGATATCGTCAGGGTTCGGATCGAAGGTGTACATTTCGAGCACGCAACGAGCCAGGATGTTCATGATGTTAGAACCCTCCAGTTCGATGATGTGGGTGATGGTACGGTGGTCGAGCGGCATGTTGTCGTTCAGGAGTTCCTTGAAAGCCTCCAGCTCCTCCTTATCCGGCAGCTGACCGGAAAGGAGCAGGAAGGCAACCTCCTCAAAACCGAATCGTTTCTCCTTCAAGAGAGGAGTAACGAGGTCGTCAAGCTCGTAGCCACGATAGTAGAGCTTACCCTCGGTAGGCTTCAGCTTGCCATTCTCATCGCGTTCGTAACCCACAACGTTACCGATGTTGGTCAGTCCGACCAGCACACCAGAGCCATCCTCATTACGAAGTCCACGCTTCACGTTGAACTTGGTAAATGCCTCCTTATCTATCTTGCATGAGTTCTTTACCTCATCGCTTAATTTATATATCAAATACTCTTTATTCATAACTGTTACTTTTTAAGTTGCATGGCACAAACTGTTACTTTTCCTGCTGCAAGATTACTTCTTTGCAGCAAAGTTCAATGCAGAACCAGCCTTGAACCATGCAATCTGTGTATCATTATAAGTATGCTCAACCTCGAAACTATCCTCAGAACCATCCTTGTGCTTCAGGGTGACAGTGAGTTTAGAACCTGGCGCAAACTCCTTCAGTCCGGTGAGTGAGATGCGGTCGTCTTCCTGTACCTTATTATAATCATCCTTGTTGCAGAATGTAAGGGCGAGCATACCCTGCTTCTTCAAGTTGGTTTCGTGAATACGGGCGAAGCTCTTGGCAAGAATCACCTTCACGTTCAGGAAACGAGGTTCCATGGCTGCATGCTCACGGGATGATCCCTCGCCATAGTTATCCTCTGCTACCACGATGCTGCTGATGCCCTGTGCCTTGTAAGCCTTGGCTGCGGTAGAAACCTCCACATACTTGCCATCCAACTGGTTTTTCACCTTGTTACTCTCGCCATTGAAGGCGTTGACGGCACCCATCAGCAGGTTGTCAGAGATGTTCTGAAGATGTCCACGGAACTTCAACCATGGTCCAGCCATAGAGATATGGTCGGTGGTACACTTGCCCTCGGTCTTGATGAGGAGAGGCATATCTACCAGGTCCTTACCATCCCAAGGAGCGAATGGAGCCAGTTTCTGCAGGCGGTTGCTATCTGGAGCAATCACTACCTCGATATTGGCATTCGCCTCGCTAGGAGCAATGAAGCCCTTGTCTTCCACGGCGAATCCCTTAGGAGGGAAGGTGAAACCGGTAGGCGCATCGAGCTTCACGCTGTTGCCATCCTTATCTAATAAGGTGTCGGTGGCTGGATTGAAATCCAGACGGCCGGCAATAGTGAGAGCCACGGTGAGCTCCGGGCTGCCGATGAAGGCGAATGTATTAGGGTTGCCATCAGCACGACGGCGGAAGTTTCTATTGAAAGAGGTGACGATGGCATTCTTACGGGTGTTGTCATCGGTATGACGCTTCCACTGTCCGATGCAAGGGCCGCAGGCATTGGTCATGATCAAGGCTCCAATCTTCTTGAAGTCATCGAGGATTCCGTCACGCTCGGCAGTATAGCGAATCTGCTCAGAACCAGGGTTGATGATAAGCTGACCCTTTACCTGGATTCCCTTCTCGTAAGCCTGTCGGGCTACACTTGCCGCACGGGCCAAGTCCTGATAGGAAGAGTTGGTACAGCTACCAACCAATCCCACTTCAACAACCATTGGATAGTCGTTGGCAGGTCCCTTCGCCTTCATGTGAGAGATAGGAGTTGCTGCATCCGGAGTAAACGGACCATTGAGATGTGGCTCCACCTTAGAGAGGTCGATTTCTACAATCTGGTCGTAGAAAGCAGCCGGATTGGCAAGTACCTCATCGTCGGCACGAAGCTCGGCAGCGTTCTTCTGGGCAAGAGAAGCAATCTCCTCACGACCCGTCTTGCGGAGATATTCGCTGGCATTCTGGTCGAATGGGAAGATAGAGCAGGTAGCACCCAGCTCTGCACCCATGTTACAGATGGTAGCCTTACCCGTGGTAGAGATGCTATCCAAGCCCTCGCCAAAGTATTCGAGGATGGCATTGGTACCACCCTTCACGGTGAGGATGCCCAGGATTTCGAGAATCACATCCTTAGGAGTAGCCCATCCGGAGAGCTTGCCTGTGAGATGCACACCGATGAGGCGTGGCATCTTGAGCTCCCAAGGCTGACCTGTAAGCACATCCACGGCATCGGCACCACCAACACCCACGGCTACCATACCGAGACCGCCGGCGTTTGGGGTATGGGAGTCAGTACCCACCATCATACCACCCGGGAAGGCATAGTTCTCAAGTACCACCTGATGGATGATACCAGCACCTGGTCCCCAGAATCCGATGTGATATTTCTGAGATACCGACTTCAGGAAGTCATATACCTCTTTATTAGTCTTGCATGCCTCAGGCAGGTCTTGTGTAGCTCCCACATCAGCACGAATCAAGTGATCGCAATGAACTGACGCAGGCACAGCCACCTTGTCCTTACCGGCGTTCATAAACTGCAAGAGCGCCATCTGAGCAGTAGCATCCTGCATCGCCACGCGGTTAGGTCGGAAATCCACATATTCTACACCTCTTTTATATGGGCGCAACTCAGCTGGGTCGAAAAGATGCGCAAAGAGCACCTTCTCGGCGTAAGTGAGAGGTCGTTTTACAGTAGCTTTCGCCTGTTTTACACTTTCCGAATACGAAGCATAAAAGCTTCTCAGCATTTCAATGTCCAGTATCATCTTATTCACTATTATTAAATTAACCATGCACTCGTGTGTACGCACACCATTTTTCTATGCGATGTACCCTAATCGAGCGATTTTGTTTGCAAATATACGACTTTTTCTTCAAATAGTAGCACATTTTCACGATTATTTATCATTTTGCTATTAAATTTCTTTGTTTTTGATGAATTTGTTGCATATTTATGCAATAATCAACCTTATTTTGGTGCCAACACGCTAAAATTACGATTTTCAAGCAAACCGCTTGTTTTAGCTGCAAAAAACAAATTTTCGGCTCAAAAAACAAAGAAAAGAGGAAAAAGATTTGGAACTTACTACATTATTTATTAATTTTGCAGATGATATGAGAATAGACATTATTACAGTATTACCAGAGATGCTGGAAGGCTTCTTTAACGAGTCGATTCTGGCACGCGCGCAGAAGAAGGGTCTCGCAGAGATTCATCTGCACAACTTGCGCGACTATACATTAGATAAATGGAAGCGAGTGGACGACTATCCATACGGTGGAAGTGCCGGCATGGTGATGCAATGCGAGCCTATCGACCGATGCATCACGGCACTGAAGGCAGAACGTGAGTACGACGACGTGATCTACGTATCTCCTGACGGCGAAACCTTCAACCAGAAGATAGCCAACGAAATGTCGCTGGGTGGCAACCTCATCATCCTCTGTGGTCACTACAAGGGAATAGACCAGCGTGTGCGCGACCACCTCATCACCCGCGAAATCAGCGTGGGCGACTATGTGCTCACAGGTGGAGAGCTTGCTGCAGCAATTATCTCGGATGCGGTGATCAGACTGGTACCGGGCGTTATCAGCGACGAGCAGAGTGCCCTCTCCGACTGTTTCCAGGACGATATCCTCTCAGCTCCTATCTACACCCGCCCATCCGACTACAAGGGTTGGAAGGTACCGGAGATTCTGCTGAGCGGCAACGAGGCGAAGATTCGCCAATGGGAGTTCGACCAGGCCATGGAGCGAACCAAGCGCCTGCGCCCAGACCTGCTTGAGGAATAAACATCCGATTTATAGCATTTTATATCAATATAGCTTGCTCATTGTCTGGAATTCCAGACAATGAGCAAGCTATTCTCATTTTTTACAGATATTTCTCGCAGAAAGCTTCACCCAGCAAGAAGCCCTCCTCATAGAGCCGTTCAAGCTTGGCTGTATCCTTCTCAATGCGCTCTACCTCCATCGGGCGTATCGGGCGAATACAGGTAATCTTTCCTGCAGCCTCCAGATCATCGACCAGTTGAATCTGCTCATTATAAGCCCTGTGGCGACGGCTCAGTGCCACTCGCAGACGCGGATAGTTCTTATATAAATAAGGTAGCTTCCTATCCTTACCCGTATCTCGCCACCCCTTGTTACGTGTCAGGATAACCACATTATGCTCAAAACCCTTATCAAAGGCACGCTGCACAGGAATGCTATCGGCTATACCGCCATCCAACATCGGAATGCCATCCACATTCACAATCTTACTCACATAGGGCAGACTGCTGGAAGCACGCACGATATCGAGGGCACGCTGACGGTCGTGGTTCTCCGAAAGATACATCGGCAGTCCCGTAAGACAATTGGTGGTAACCATTTCGAAGCCATCGGCATATTTAAAAAAGGTGTCGAAATCATAAGGAAGCAACTGGTTCGGGAACTTATCATAAAGCAACTTACGGTCGAAGATACATCCCTGGGTAACGAGATGGCGAATACCTATATACTGATAACGCGCCAAATAATCAATGTTTGAAATTCGGGCACGGCGAGGCTGACGGCTCACATACGACATGCCATTGCAGGCTCCAGCCGATACCGCCACCGTGTAAGGAAAGTACACATCATGCTTCATAAAGGCATCCAGCACGCCACTGGTGAAAACACCGCGCATGCCTCCACCCTCTAACACCAATCCTGTATTTCTCAATTTTATCTTCATTACCATATCAACTGCTTTTATTCTTCAATTATAGCTTTCAATCTGATAGCAAACATGCAATAAACGAGCGTAATCTTTACGATTTTCATTACATTTTACCATCAAAAAGCGCATGAATGTATTAATTATTTATAAATTCACACGAATATTTTATTTTTGCTTGCAAAGATAATACATTTTTGCGAAATATTTGCTAACTTTGCAGCAAAATAAAGTAAAATTCTAAAAATATGTTTAGCAAGGACACTTATATCAGCCGTCGTCAGGAGCTCAAGAAGCTTGTAAAGAGCGGCGTGATCATTCTTTTCGGAAACAACAATTCACCATGTAATTTCCCAAACAACGGATATTACCCATTCCGTCAGGACTCTACTTTCCTGTATTACTTCGGACAGCAGCGCGAAGGATTGGTTGGTGTGATTGATATAGATAACGACATCGAGACTCTGATCGGTGACGACATCGACCTGGTTGACATTGTTTGGTATGGAAGCGTAGACAGCGTACACGACCTGGCAGAACAGGTGGGTGTTCATAACTCTGCGCCAATGAAGACTCTCAAGACCATCTGCAACGATGCCATGTCGAAGAAGCGCAAGATTCACTTCCTGCCTCCTTACCGCTACGACATCAAGCTTCAGGTATTCGACTTGCTCGGCATCCACCCTGTCCAGCAGAAGGAAGAAGCCAGCATGGACCTGATTAAGGCTGTAGTCAAGATGCGCTCTACCAAGACCCAGGAGGAAATCGAGGAGCTGGAGCGTGCTGCAGTCATCGGTTACAAGATGCATACCACAGCCATGAAACTGGTTCGCCCAGGTATCACAGAGAAATACGTAGCCGGTCAGGTAAGCGGAATCGCACATTCTTACGGATCAATGGTCAGCTTCCCAACCATCTTCAGCCAGCACGGCGAGATTCAGCATGGCTATCCATCAATGAACTTATTGGAGGAAGGCAGATTGGCACTTTGCGATGCGGGTGCTGAGACCATGAACAACTACTGTTCTGACAATACCCGTACCATGCCTGTGAGCGGTAAGTTCAGCCAGCGCCAGCTGGAAATCTACACCATCGTAGAAGCTTGCCACGACTATGCGCTCGAAATAGCAAAGCCAGGCGTAAAATGGACAGATGTTCACTTCGGTGTTTGCCGCCTGCTCTTCGACCGCATGAAGGAGCTCGGTCTTGCCAAGGGTGATACAGAGGAAGCTGTAAAGGCTGGTGCCCACGCCATGTTCCTGCCTCACGGATTGGGACACATGATGGGAATGGACGTTCACGACATGGAGAACCTCGACCAGATTAACGTAGGCTTTGACGAAGAAGTCCGTCCTAACCTGGAACAGTTTGGTACCAACTGTCTGCGCATGGGTCGCCGACTCCAGGAAGGTTTCGTAGTAACAGACGAGCCGGGCGTTTACTTCATTCCAGCCCTCATTGACGACTGGAAGGCGTCAGGTCACTGTGCAGAGTTCCTCAACTTCGATAAGATTGAGACTTACAAGGACTTCGGTGGCATCCGTATTGAGGACGATGTTCTCATTACCAAGGATGGCTGCAGATTCCTGGGCAAGGACCGCATTCCTTATCATCCAAAGGATGTTGAGGAATACATGGCAGCCAACAGAGAAGAAATCCGCTAGGCGAAACTGCCATTAACAAGAGAAGATTCTATCTTAAAGAGAGATAATACAATTACATTATTAATTTAAAGAGAAAAAAATTCATGAAGAAATCAATGATTGTCGCAGCCATGTTGGCTATGGTTGCTACTGGTGCAAGCGCTAAGAATGCTGCAGATTCAGCAGCCATCGCTAAGAACAAGCCAGTTTTCACTGTAGTGAAGCAGAATCCTATTACAAGCATCAAGGATCAGAACCGTAGCGGTACGTGCTGGGCTTACTCTACTCTCAGTTTCTTCGAGAGCGAGATTTTGAAGAACACAGGCAAGACATTCAACCTGAGCGAGATGTTCGTTGCCAACAAGACTTATATGGATCGCGCCACAATGGCTGTGAGAATGCACGGCGACGTAAGCTTCTCTCAGGGTGGTAGCGCATACGATGTACTCTATGCTTTGCAGCACTATGGCATCGTACCAGAGGATGCTATGCCAGCTCCAGGTACAATGACAGGCGACTCACTGGCTAACTTCGGCGAGTTCTTCGACGTAATGACTCCATACGTAGAGGCTGTAGCAAAGAGCACAGCCAAGAAGCTTTCTCCAGCTTGGAAGAATGGTCTTCAGGGCATCATCGACTCATATATCGGCAAGACTCCTGAAAAGTTCACTTACCAGGGCAAGCAGTATACTCCAGAGACTTTCTGCAAGAGCCTCGGCTTGAACCTCGATGATTATGTAACCATCACCAGCTACACACACCATCCAATGTGGAGCAAGTTTGCTGTTGAGGTACAGGACAACTGGCGCTGGCCTTTGAGCTACAACGTTCCTATGGACGACCTCTGCAAGATTATCGACAACGCCGTAAACAATGGCTATACCATAGCTTGGGGCGGTGACGTAACAGAGGACGGTTTCACACGCAAGGGTCTCGGTATCGCTTACGACGTGAAGAAGGTACGTTCTATGGCAGGTACAGATGCTGACCACTGGTTCAAGCTCTCTAAGGACGAGAAGAAGGAGAAGTTCGATTCACTCGGTGTAAACGCTCCTGAGGTAGTTCCTACACAGGCTATGCGCCAGGAAGCATTCGACAACTGGGAGACAACAGACGACCACGGAATGCACATCTACGGTATCGCAAAGGACCAGAACGGCAAGGAGTACTATATGGTAAAGAACTCTTGGGGTGAGTATGGTGACTACAAGGGCACCTGGTACATGACCAAGGCATTCGTAGCTTACAAGACTATGGACTTCATGGTTAACAAGAACGCCATCCCTAAGGATATCCGCAAGAAGCTCGGAATCTAATAAAAACAAAATATTTAAAGGCAGCAAACCTAGGTTTGCTGCCTTTTTTTATTATTTCTTCGTAATTATGTTAAATTCCTAGGAAAAAGTTTCCGTTTGTCATTTTATTTTTGTAACTTTGGGGGCAGAAATAAAAATAATTAAAAATGCATTTTAAATGGAATTACGAAGAACCTTCACCGGAGCAAGAAAAAACGGCTAACGAACTAGCCGTGAAGCTCAGCATCAGCCCTATCCTGGCGAATCTTCTCATCCATCGAGGCATTACGACCGAGTCGGCAGCCAAGCGATTCTTCCGTCCACAGCTTTCCGACCTGATCAATCCTTTCCTGATGAAGGATATGGATATCGCCGTAGACCGCCTCAACGATGCCATGGGACGCAAGGAGCGCATTCTCGTTTACGGCGATTACGACGTAGACGGCTGCACGGCTGTAGCATTGGTGTATAAGTTTCTGCAGCAATTCTATTCCAACATCGATTACTACATCCCCGACCGATATGACGAAGGCTATGGAGTAAGCAAAAAGGGAATAGACTTTGCACATGAAACTGGTGTGAAACTCATCATCATCCTCGATTGCGGCATCAAGGCCATCAAGGAGATTGAATATGCCAAAAGCCTTGGCATAGACTTCATCATCTGCGACCATCATGTTCCCGACGACGTGATGCCACCCGCTGTGGCTATACTCAACCCTAAGCGCCCGGATGATCCATTCCCATTCAAGCACCTCTGCGGATGCGGCGTGGGATTCAAATTCATGCAGGCCTTTGCCAAGAACAACAACATTCCGTTCTCCCGACTTATCCCATTGCTCGACCTCTGTGCAGTGAGCATTGCTGCAGATATCGTGCCTGTAGTAGATGAGAACAGAATCCTGGCTTTCCATGGCTTGAAACTGCTCAACACCAACCCGAGCATCGGATTGAAAGCCATCATCGACATCTGCGGTCTGAACGGCCGAGAGCTGGGCATGAGCGATATCGTCTTCAAGATTGGTCCTAGAATCAATGCCTCCGGACGTATGGAGAATGGCAAGGAAAGCGTGGATTTGCTGGTGGAACGTGACTATGGGCACGCACTGCACATGGCAAAGCACATCAACGAATACAACGAACAGCGCAAGGACATCGACAAGCAGATGACAGAGGAAGCCAACCTGATTGTTTCAAGACTGGAAACCCAGAAGCACAACTCAAGCATCGTGCTCTATGATGAGGGATGGAAAAAGGGAGTTATCGGCATCGTAGCCTCAAGACTCACGGAAATCTACTTCCGTCCTACCGTGGTATTGACCCGCGAAGGAGAACTGGCAACAGGTTCAGCCCGCAGCGTGACAGGATTTGACGTTTATTCTGCCATCAAGAGCTGCCGCGACCTGCTCGTGAACTTCGGAGGTCATACCTACGCATGCGGTCTTACCTTAAGATGGGAGCATATCAAGGAATTCAGAGACAGATTCCAGAAATATGTGGCAGAACACATCGCTCCCGAACAGACGGAAGCCCTGCTTAATATAGAAGCCGTGATAGATTTCAAGGACATCAGCAAGCAGCTGCATGCCGACCTGAAGCGATTCTCGCCATTCGGTCCCTGCAACCCTAAACCAGTGTTCTGTACCCGAAAGGTATACGACTACGGAACCAGCAAGGTGGTGGGTAGAGAACAGGAACACATCAAGCTGGAATTGGTGGATTCAAAGTCGAGCACTGTCATGAACGGTATAGCCTTCGGACAGAGTGCAGCAGCCCGCTACATCAAGAGCCGCCGCAGTTTCGACATTGTTTACACCATCGAAGACAATATCTTCAAGAAGAACCAAGTACAGCTCCAGATAGAAGATATCCGTCCTAACGATTAAAGAAAGAAGATTATGGCAGATAAATTTCAATCTATTCTGCAAAAATACTGGGGGTATCCCGATTTCCGAGGCATTCAGCGCAATATCATTGAAAGCATTGCCAGCGGACGGGATACCCTCGGTCTTATGCCTACGGGCGGTGGCAAGTCTATCACATTCCAGGTGCCAGCCCTGGCACAGGAAGGGGTATGCATCGTGATAACCCCTCTCATCGCCCTGATGAAAGACCAGGTGCAGCACCTCAGAGAACATGGCATCCTGGCTGATGCCATCTATGCCGACAAATCGAGAAGCGAAATCCTGCAAACCCTCGACAATGCCATCTTCGGAGGTGTGAAGATACTGTATGTTTCGCCCGAAAGACTTGCCTCGGATATGTTTCAAACCAAATTACGCCACATCCATGTAAGTTTTATCACAGTAGATGAAGCCCACTGCATCAGTCAGTGGGGCTACGACTTCCGCCCCTCCTATCTGCAGATAGCCAGCATCAGGGAGATGAAACCTGGCATTCCGATACTTGCCCTTACCGCCACAGCTACCCCCGAAGTAGTAGACGACATACAGGAAAGGCTCCATTTCAAGGAAAAGAATGTCTTCAAGATGAGTTTCGAGCGCAAGAACCTGGCTTACGTAGTACGCGAAGCAGAGGATAAGCAGGGCGAAATGATTCATATCCTGCAAAGCGTGGGTGGCTCTGCCATCGTTTATGCCCGCAGCAGAAAGCGAACCAAGGAGATGGCGCAGCTGCTCTCACAGCAAGGTATCACCGCCACCTTTTATCATGCCGGTCTTGATCCCGACGTAAAGGACCAGCGCCAGAAAGCATGGCAGAAGGACGAAGTAAGGGTGATGTGCGCAACCAATGCCTTCGGTATGGGAATCGACAAGCCGGATGTGCGTGTGGTGATTCACATAGACTGTCCGGACTCGCTGGAAGCCTATTTCCAGGAAGCAGGACGTGCGGGAAGAGACGGACAGAAATCATACGCCGTACTTCTCTACAACAAGCACGACGAGCTGAAACTATGCAAGCGCGTAGATGATACCTTCCCACCCAAAGAACTCATACAAGACATCTATGAACATCTGGCTTACTTCTACCAGATAGGCGTGGGCAGCGGACAGGGAAAGACCTTCGAGTTTGATATCGAAAAATTCTGCGTCACCTACAAGTACTTCCCTACCAAGGTAGATGCTGCTCTTCGCATTCTGGAGAGAAGCGGATATCTGCATTATGAGGATAATCCCGACGGCAAGGCACGAGTGATGTTCCTGCTAGGCAGAAACGACCTTTACCAACTAGATCAGCTCGCTCCCAGCCAGGATGCCGTCGTCACCGCCCTACTACGCTCCTATGGAAGTCTCTTTGTTGATCTTACCTATATCGACGAGACGATGATAGCCCGACAGGCAGAGCTAACCATCCAGCAGGTATATTTTGCTCTGAAGAGTCTGGCAGCCCGCCATATCATCCAATTCATTCCTCGCCGCAAGATACCTTTTATCAGTTATACCCGCGACAGGGTGGATGGTGACAAAGTGGTGATTCCTAAAGAAGTATGGGAGTCGAGACGTGAGCAATACGAGAAGCGCATCAAAAGCATGATTCGCTATGCCAAGAACGACGAGGTATGCCGTTCAAGACAGCTACTCGCCTATTTTGGAGAAGAGAACGACAGAGATTGCAAGCAATGCGACGTATGCCTGGCTGATCAGGCTGAAGAAAGAGAGAAGGAACTCCGCAGGAAAGTAGCAGAAAACCAGATCATCATAGAAGACCATCATATCATAGAAAAAAAGGATTAGGAATATCTTCTGATCAATCAAATTAAAAAGGGGACGAACCATCTCGGTCCGTCCCCTTTTAAAACATTATGTACGAGAAAAAAATTAGTTATTCTCTGGGCGAAGTTTACGTACTGTAACACCAGCCTGCCACATTTCCTTGTTGCGCATAGCCTCGAGTTCAGCATTCAACTTCTCACGGTAATCAGCCTGAGAGTTCTTGTCGATAGAAATCTGAGCCTCATTACCTGTCTTAACAGAGTAATACAACCACTCCATAACTGGCTTGATAGCCTCACGGAAACGAGGAGCCCAATCGAGAGCACCACGCTGAGCTGTTGTAGAACAGTTAGCATACATCCAATCCATACCCTTAGCACCGAAGAGAGGGCCAAGGCTCTGAGTCAACTCCTCAACAGTCTCGTTGAATGCCTCAGATGGAGAGTGACCGTTCTCACGAAGTACATCGTACTGAGCCTCCAAAAGACCCTCGATAGCACCCATCAAAGAACCACGCTCACCAGTAAGGTCAGAAGTAGCCTCACGCTGGAATGTAGTCTTGAACAAATATCCTGCACCGATACCAATACCGAATGCAATAGTCTTTTCCTCTGCTTTACCAGATGCATCCTGATATACAGCGTAAGAGCAGTTCAAACCACGACCCTCGCAGAACATTGTGCGGAGAGAAGTACCAGAACCCTTAGGTGCAACCATGATAACATCAATATCCTTAGGTGGAACTACGCCTGTGCGATCGCTCCAGTTGATAGCGAAACCATGTGAATAATACAAAGTCTTACCTGCTGTGAGGTGTGGCTTAATTTTTGGCCAGCAAGCAATCTGACCGGCATCAGAAAGCAACATACAGATGATAGTACCCTTCTCAGCTGCCTCCTCGATAGAGAACAAAGTCTTACCAGGTACCCAGCCATCCTTCAAACACTTCTCGTAGGTCTTACCCTGACGCTGTCCGACGATGACATTGAAACCATTATCGCGAAGGTTACAAGCCTGACCAGGACCCTGGATACCATAACCGATAACTGCGATAGTTTCGTTCTTCAATACTTCACGTGCCTTCTCCAATGAAAATTCATGACTAGTGACAACAGTTTCCATTACGCCACCGAAATTCATTTCTGCCATAATTGTAATTTAATTTGTGCGGCTTGCCTTTATGGAGCCGCGGGTTATACTTGTCCATACGGATGCGAGCTGTATTCTTATCCAAAGAGAGCCTGTTTGATCCGTCCACTGCCTATCCAAGGTAGCGGCACTGGGTTTATTCTTTATTTCGAGTGCAAAGGTAATGATTTAAAATGACACTACCAAATTTTTCTATCACTTTTTTATAAATTTTAGCTTACTTCTTACGATTTCTACCTCATTTTCGTCATTTCTGCATATTTTTGTTATTTTTATGCAGAATTCTTCGTCTTCTACCTGCTCCATATAGAATTTCAATTTGTCACCCTGATGGCTCTCGGCAACATAAGCTATCTCGAATCTTTGCAGGAAATGTGTCAAATAGTAATCGATGTCGAAGAGGTCGAGGATGTGTTCGATGTACTTTACGGAGTTGATATGCCCGTTTACATCCACATCATTATAATAGGTATCGATGGTGCGGACCAGCTTTGCCTCCTTGCTCATCTTCACTCTGGAACTTGCAGCAATAGGACAAGGTTTTTCAGTTTCGATATATTCCTTGATCAGGCCATCATTAATTTCAAAAATATCTACAGGCTGTCGGGTCTCCGTATCAATCATCGCCCAAACACTCTTGCCATAGCCATACACTTTCTCATCTTTTCCGCAAATCTTGAAATCACGGGATGTGAAATACTTCATGGCACTCTCTACCCATGTTTCCACGAAGAACTTATCGTATGATTTTGGCATTTCTACCATTTCTACGGCAAGACGGCTCAATACCCAAGTCTTGTGGCGAGGCATCAGATAATTCATGCCATAGCCACGGTCGTTGCTATGAAAATCGGCTGCGTTCAAAAGATGATTGCCCAGGTGTCCCATGAAGAGATGACTGGAAAAGTCGCAATGGAAGGGTTCTGCCAAAAACTCATAGCGACCTACTTTACTTAATAATTCTGGTTTCATACTAATTTCTTTTATTCGTTTACACCTTATTATATATACAGCATTATTATATATATAACGTCATTATATATATAGCGAAAAATTCCGGCTTATATTGTATAGCAAAAGCCCTGTTTGCATAAAGGACGAAAAATATGCTTGTATATAAGACAAAAAATCAGCTTGTATATAAGACAAAAATCCCTCTGTTCTTCCGATTTTCAAATCAAAGGAACAAAGGGATCTATTGAATCATAAATGGATTATCCTTCTGAATTCTGCTTCACATAGTCGGAAACCGGCTCGTCGAAGCTTCGGGTTACGGCAATTCGTCCACTTCGGGTATATTGCAGGAGACAGTCGAAACTATTCAGCTTATGGAAAAGGTCGGCGATATCCTCGGTAAGTCCTGCCAAAAGCACGGTGCTATAGGTAGGATTCACCTCCATCATGCGAGCATCGTGCTTGCGGATGGTGCGGGATACCTCTGGATTTTCCAACAAGACAGGGGTAGAAATCTTAAAGAGTGCCACCTCGTGAATGAAAATCTGATCGTCGGTGTAGTAATCACTCTTCACCACATCAATCTTCTTTTCAATCGCCTTGTTGATTTTCTCTATCTGCTCAGCGTCGCTCCACACAGTAATCGTGTATTTATGGATGTTCTTGATGCTACTAGCCGATACATTCAAGCTCTCGATGTTAACCTGTCTGCGAGTGAACACAGTTGTAATCTGATTCAGAATACCCGCGATATTCTCAGAATAGACAAGCAACGTATATAATTTCTTTTCGTTGTTATTCTCCATAATTCTTTTCTTTATTAATAGTGAAGCTCAAGCTGCATTTCATCCACACTCTTTCCAGGCAGGGTCATCGGAACGATGTCCTCGTCTTCCTTGATGGCGCACTCCAGAAGATATGGTCCCTTGGTGCTTATCATCTTCTCTACCTTCTCCTTCAAGTCCTTGCGGTCGATAACCACATCGTATGGGATGCCATAAGCCTTGGCGATTTCCTCATAGCGTGGGTTCAGCATATGGGTGAAAGAGCGACGTCCCTCGAACATCAGATCCTGCCACTGGCGCACATTACCCAGATAGTTGTTGTTCAAGAGAATCATCTTCACCGGTGCCTGCTGCTCCATGATGGTACCCAACTCCTGGATGTTCATCTGGAATCCGCCATCACCGAAGAAACAGCAGATAGTTCTGTCTGGAGCACCGAAGGTAGCACCGATAGCTGCAGGAAGACCGAAGCCCATGGTTCCGAAACCACCACTGGTCACGATGCTCAACTTCTTGGTAAACTTGAAGTAGCGGCTACTGATCATCTGGTTCTGACCTACATCGTTCACGAGAACCGCCTCATTATGAGTAGCTTCTGTCACCACATTGGTCACCTCGCCCATGAGCAGAGGTCCTTCTGTAGGATGGATATCCTTTTCTATCACCTTCTCCTGCTCCTGCTGGCGATATTCCTCGAAGGAATCTCTCCATTCGCGGTGAACATTCTTGTCCAGAAGACGGGTAATGGCTGGCAGCGACTGCTTGCAATCGCCAATCACAGCCACATCTGTCTTGATAACCTTATCGATTTCCGACTTGTCGATATCAAGATGGATAATCTTAGCCTGCTTGGCGTATTTAGAAGGAATACCCGTGATACGGTCGCTGAAGCGCATACCGATGGCGATGAGCACATCGCACTCCTGGGTCTTCATATTGGTAGCATAGGAACCATGCATACCGAGCATACCCATGTTGAGAGGGTGATTGCTAGGAAGAGCAGAAAGACCGAGCAGGGTGCGACCTGCCGGGATGTCTGCCTTCTCCAGGAATTCCAACAATTCATTATGGGCACCTCCCAGCTCTACACCATGCCCCACGAGGGCAAAAGGCTTCTTTGCCTGATTGATGAGTTCTGCAGCCTCAGCCACAGCCTTCTCATCAATCTTAGGATATGGATTGTAAGATGTAACCTTCTCGCATTTCACTGGTTCCCACTCGCAAGTTGCAATCTGGGCATTCTTGGTGAAGTCGAGTACCACCGGACCCGGTCGACCGCTACGAGCGATATAGAACGCCCGGCTCACAGCCCACGCTACATCCTCAGGACGGCGAATCTGATAAGCCCACTTAGAGATAGGCTGGGTAACGCCCACCAGGTCAACCTCCTGGAAGGCATCAGTACCCAAAGCACCCACACCCACCTGTCCGGCGATAACCACGATAGGCGTAGAATCCATCATGGCATCAGCAATACCGGTGAGCGTATTGGTAGCTCCAGGACCACTAGTCACGAGAGTCACACCCACTTCGCCGCTGACTCGGGCATATCCCTGTGCAGCGTGAGCAGCAGCCTGCTCGTGACGAACCAAGATGTGATCGAACATCTTCTTCTCTCCTCTCGTGTAACCATACAGCGCATCAAACACTGGCATGATGCTACCGCCCGGATAACCGAAGATGGTCTTTACCCCTTCGTTATGCAGCGAGCGCATCAATGCTTCAGCTCCTGTTATTACTTCTTTTGCCATTTATCTGTTATTATTCTGAAAAATTCAAAAACTTGTTATCTTTTCTCTATTAGTCGATGATTCTCGCACCTTAGTCGATGATTCTCACACCGCCCTTATCTGCAGAACTTACGCTCTGGGCGTAGGCACGCAAAGCCTTGCTAACCACACGGTTTCGCTTCAAAGGCTGTTGTGGGCGCGCTGCAAGCTCCTCATCAGAAAGCTTCACGTTGATAGAACGGCTAGGAATATCGATAACGATGATATCGCCATCCTTGATCTTACCGATGTTGCCACCGGCAGCAGCCTCAGGACTGATATGACCGATACTCAAGCCTGAAGTACCACCCGAGAAGCGGCCATCAGTGATGAGCGCACATTCCTTTCCGAGGTGACGGCTCTTGATGTAAGAGGTAGGATAAAGCATTTCCTGCATGCCAGGACCGCCCTTAGGACCTTCGTGAGTAATCACTACGCAATCGCCAGAATTCACCTTGCCCCCCAAGATTCCCTCGCAGGCATCCTCCTGAGAGTCGAAGCATACGGCAGGACCCTCGAAGTGCCAAAGCACTGGGTCAACACCGGCAGTCTTCACAACGCAACCATTCTGGGCGATGTTACCGAAGAGCACTGCCAAACCGCCATCCTTGGTGTAAGCATGCTCCAAGTCGCGGATACAACCATTTTCTCTGTCTGTATCGAGGCTCTCCCACTGTGCATCCTGGCTACCCATCTGGGTAGAGAACTTTCTGCCAGGGGCAGAATGATAGATTCTGTCAGCCTCTGGGTCGATGCTAGCACCTGTGATATCATATTTCTTCATCTGTTCTGCAAGGGTATGACCATCCACACGCATCACGTTGCCATTGATAAGACCACCCTTGTTCAACTCGTTCAAGATGCCCAGGATACCACCGGCACGATTGCACTCCTGCACGCTATACTTCTGAGTATTAGGAGAGAGCTTGCAGAGGCAAGGCACCTTGCGGCTCAAAGCATCGATGTCTTCCATCTTGAAGTCGGCACCAGCTTCCTGAGCCACAGCCAACAGGTGGAGCACGGTGTTGGTGCTACCGCCCATGGCGATATCAAGGGTCATAGCGTTGAGGAAGGCGTCACGGGTAGCGATATTGCGTGGCAAAACGCTCTCGTCACCATCCTGATAGTATGCGTATGCATTCTTAACCACCTGTCGGGCAGCCTCCTTGAAGAGTTCGATGCGGTTCTTATGGGTAGCAAGAATGGTTCCGTTTCCCGGAAGACTCAAACCGATAGCCTCGGTAAGAGAGTTCATGGAGTTGGCTGTGAACATACCCGAGCAGCTTCCGCAACCAGGGCAGGCACACTTTTCAATCTGCTCCATCTCCTCGTCAGAAATGCTGGTATCAGCACCCTTGATCATTGCGGTAATCAAGTCGGCATTCTCGCCTTTCCAGCGGCCAGCCTCCATCGGACCACCAGAGCAGAACACGGTAGGGATATTCAGGCGCATAGATGCCATGAGCATACCTGGAGTCACCTTGTCACAGTTGGAGATGCAGATCATGGCATCCGCCTTGTGAGCATTGACCATATATTCCACAGAATCAGCGATGATATCACGGCTTGGCAAAGAATAGAGCATTCCGTCGTGGCCCATAGCGATACCATCATCCACAGCGATGGTATTAAACTCGGCTGCATAGCAACCCATAGCCTCAATTTCCTTCTTGACAATCTGACCAATCTCGTGAAGATGAGTATGACCTGGAACAAACTGTGTAAAGCTGTTCACGATAGCGATGATTGGCTTGCCAAACTGCTCATGTTTCATACCTGCAGCTACCCAGAGTGCACGGGCACCTGCCATTCTTCTGCCTTCAGTACAGACGCTACTTCTTAATGGATGTTTCATATTGAATTATCTCTTTTATTTTTCTTGTTCGTTACTACGAAAAGGACTCTTTCGAGACCTCATCTTTTATTTTTGCCTGCAAAGATAATGAGAATTTATGTAATAACCAACAAATTTCGTATAAACTTTCAAAAAATTACGGATTTTGTTATAAAACAAAGCTTTATTCTAACAGATTGTCAGCTAAAACGCACGTTTCACGAGATATTGAGCAAAAAAGAAGGGCAAAAGCATCAATAGAAAAATGAGTTTGATGCTTTTACCCTTGTTCAGAAAACAGGAATTATCCTAGAGTTCGAAAACCTGCGAAGAACGGGCTTTTACTTCCACAGCCTTGCTACCAAGACCATTTACCTGAAGCTTGAGCGTACGAGGCAAGGCATTCACCACCTTGAGCCAGGTTTTGCCAGTCTTTGAATCCTTCACCACGCTAGTTCCCACATAACGCTTCAAGGCTACAGGAAGATTCAACTCTGAAGCAATATAAATATCACCGGCATGCTGACCGAACATCTTCTGCATCTTGTAGCTCTCGGTGAGACGGATTTTCTCGCTGTTATCGAAATAGATCATATCCGGATTCCAGTTGCTATAACCATTCTTGCAAAGCAACGGAGCATAGGAGGTCATTTCTACCACATCACCATTACGCTCTACATTGCAGAGGTGGATGCCTTCGGCAAGGGCACGATCTAACTCGTTATTGCCATTGGCAGCATACTCACCTAGATAAACCTTCGGAGCCTTGCGGTCGTAGTTATCGTAATAGTCCTGATGGTTGATGAACCATCCTGGTTTTTCGTAATAGTGCTCATCCACCGCATCAATCCACTTCTTGTTCTCCTTGGCAATCTTCCAGCCCTCGATATAATCAGAAGATGGATAGAGGAACGGACCTACGGTACCTACCACCTCTATCTCTGGATGCTTCTCCTTCAGGGCCTTGCATATCATCAGATAACGCTGCTCGAAATCGGTAGAAATCAAATCTTCGTTACCGATTCCCACCATCTTCAGGTTGAATGGAGCGGGATGACCGGCATCAGCTCTCATCTTTGCCCACTTCGATGTGGCAGGGTCGCCATTCGCCCACTCCACCAGGTCAATCACATCCTGAACATACTGAGGCATATCAGCCATCGGGATACCTCCCTGCTGACCGCAGATTCCCTGAGCATTAGGCTGCGAATTCTGGCAAGGTACACCAGCCGCCAACACTGGCAGCGGCTCTGCTCCCATATCCTCGCACCACTGGAAATACTCATAGAAGCCCAGTTTGCGGGTCTGGTGATAGTTCCAGATATTCTTTGCAGGCTTGCGGTCCTTCAGCGGTCCCACGCTCTCCTTCCAGTGATAGATGTTCTCCAAGCCCTGCCCATGAAGCATGCAGCCGCCCGGGAATCTTACGAAGCGAGGCTTCAAATCAGCGATTACCTCTGCCAGATCCTTGCGCAGTCCATGTCCCTTATAGGTATCCTGCGGCATGAGGCTCAGCATATCCACAGCCACTCTGTCTTTGCCCTTAGGGATAACGGCAAAACGGATATCCTTGTCTAGTTCACCCTTATATTTATCAGAAATCACGAGCTGGGTCTTATATTCGTTCCATTCGCCGCCCTGCACCTTCAGTTTAGCCTGAGCCACTATCTGGTTCTCAGCATCCACCAAGGCCACGGTGAGCTGCTTTTTCTTGCCATCCATGCAGCGGGCATAGAGACTCACATCGTAGGCAGCACGCTTCACGGTGATGCCCTCCCAGCCTATATTATAAATAGGTGTCTCGCTCAGGATGGCATAATGTGGATTGTTCTGGCTCACACCATTCTCTGAAGAAACGACAGAGGCTGAATTCCCGGAAGAAGTGGCAGATGATGAACCCGCCTGCAAATTCAATCCCTGCCATGCCGTGATGGCATTCCAGCCTTTTCTTTCTCCGTTATACTCAAAGTCGCCATTCTGCAGCAGCTCGGCACAAAGACCACCATCGGCAGCACGACTGATATCCTCGAAGAAGATACCGATAAGCTTGTCTGAGATGCGATGCGATTTCTGAGCCTTGATCTGGAGCTGGGCAGAAACCTCGTTGCCGGCAGCCAGTTCCACATTCTTTTCTTTCAGATATGCCTGAAGCTCAGCTTCATTATGAGGCAGGAGTCTGCTGTTCTCTCTGTTTTCCTCAACAAGTGCCTTATGCCAGGCACGAATATAGTTGAGATGGATGGCAGGAATCTCGAAATCGTTGCCTTCCATCAACTTACCATTGATGGTAGCCGTATCACGCTGCCAGAGAATATCATCAGCGGTAGCTTCCAGCGAATCCTCCTCAAAGATACGGAAATCCTTGTCGGCATGCACATATCGCTTGCCCTTGGCTGTTTTCAGATAGATATCGAAAGAGCCGTCATCCATCTGATAGGCAGCCACATCCTTGATACCCTTCTCCTTCATGATAGGATAATCCTGAGGGCGCCAGGTAACCAAATCCTCTGAATAAGCCACGGCAAACTGAGGCGAACGGGTATTCACACTCCAGAGCGCACGCCAGGTGCCATCGTTCGCCTTCATCACAAACGGGCGATACATCTTCTTCTCGCTGCCCCACGGACCGTAGTCGCTGGCACAGAGCTGACCTACATCCACCCAGCGATCATCGTCGGTAAGATAAGCCAGATGCAAGCCCTGGTCTGCCGCAGGAGAATAAACAAAGATTTGGCAAGTGGAATCCTTACCCACGATTCTATAAGCCGGTACATCCTTATCTATAGGCGCACTAGCCACACTCGCAGCAGAAACATTCGCTCTAGCCGCATTCGCAGCAGCCGCAACCTTGTTTCGAGCAGCCACCTTACTGATTTGCTTCTTTACCGGAGTCAGCGCCACAGCTTGCGTCATAGCTAGCAATGCCGCCGAGAAGAGTAGATACTTTGGTTTCATCATATTTTCTAATTTAAATTATCAGATTTGTTTTTAGATTTCTATTGTTTCACCTTAATTATATATACATATTTATATATAGAGGATATGATATATATACGATTAAATATACATAAATACATACGCTTAATAAATAAACTATGCAAATATATGAAAAAAGGCAGGCTGCTTAACAGTAGCCTACCCCCACGAATCGCATAACAGTCTTTTCTACACTTTTGGGGCAGAATAGACCTATTTATAAACCTCTTTTTTTCCGGCGGCAAGGGTATTCTTCATCAAAGAACAGATAGTCATCGGTCCTACACCTCCAGGTACAGGAGTGATGAAAGAGCACTTCTCTGCCACCTCATCAAATTTCACGTCGCCATTCAGGCGGAATCCGCTTTTCTTCGATGCATCAGGCACACGGGTGGTACCCACATCGATAACCACGGCTCCCGGCTTCACCATGTCGGCAGTAACGAAATCAGGCTTGCCGATAGCAGCGATGATGATGTCTGCTTCGCGGCATTCCTCCTTCAGATGAGCCGAATGAGAATGGCACACGGTGACAGTGGCGTCGCCATACTGCTTCTGCATCATCAGCTGGGCCATAGGTTTGCCCACGATGTTGCTTCTGCCCAGGATAACGCATTTCTTGCCACTGGTCGGGATGTTGTAATGCTGCAAGAGGGTAAGGATGCCCAGCGGCGTGGCAGAGATGAAGCTAGGCATGCCCAGCGCCATGCGACCCACGTTTACGGGATGGAAACCATCCACATCCTTGCGATAGTCTATCGCCATGGTCACCTTCTGCTCGTCAATATGCTTAGGCAGAGGAAGCTGCACGATGAATCCGTCCACATCCTCATCCTTGTTCAGCCTGTCAACGCAGGCCAGGAGTTCCTCTTCTGTCACATCATCCTCATATCGAATGAGTGTCGACTTAAAGCCACATTTCTCGCAAGCCAAGACCTTGTTCTTCACATAGGTCTCGCTTCCTCCGTCGTGTCCCACGAGCACAGCAACCAGATGAGGTTGCTTTCCGCCCTGTGCCACAATCTGTGCCACCTCTTGGGCTATCTGTTCCTTGATGGCGGCTGCTGTCGCCTTTCCGTCGATTAACTTCATTTTTTCTTTAGTTTATAATTTATAGTTTATAGTTTATAGGGCATTCTTGCCTATCGCAAGTTTGCTATACGGCGAAACCGCTATAAACTATTAACTATCAACTGTTTCTACATTCCTGGCATCTTAGGCATGCCTGGCATACCCTTCATGCGGCTCATCATCTGGGCCATCTTGTTGCCTGTCATCATCTGCATCATCTTGCGGGTCTGGTCAAACTGCTTGATGAGCTTGTTCACCTCCTGGATATCAGTGCCCGAACCCTTAGCGATACGCTGGCGGCGGCTGGTATTGAGGATTCCAGGATTAGAGCGCTCCTTTGGAGTCATACTCTGGATGATAGCCTCTACACTCTTGAAGGCATCCTCAGGAATATCAACGTCGCGGATAGCCTTGCCCACACCAGGAATCATGGCAGCCAGGTCCTTGATGTTACCCATCTTCTTGATCTGCTGAATCTGATTGTAGAAATCGTTGAAGTCGAACTGGTTCTTGCGAATCTTCTTCTCCAGCTTCTTAGCCTCCTCCAGGTCAAACTGCTCCTGCGCACGCTCTACCAGGGAAACCACGTCACCCATACCCAGAATACGGTCGGCCATACGGGCTGGATGGAACACGTCGATGGCCTCCATCTTCTCGCCAGTACCGATAAACTTGATAGGCTTGGTAACCACGGTGCGGATACTGAGGGCAGCACCACCACGGGTATCACCATCGAGCTTGGTGAGAACAACGCCGTTAAAATCGAGGCGGTCGTTGAACTCCTTGGCTGTATTCACGGCATCCTGACCGGTCATGGAGTCAACCACGAAGAGGGTCTCGTCAGGATTCAGATGATTCTTCAGATTGCTGATCTCGTTCATCATCTGCTCGTCGATGGCGAGACGACCGGCTGTATCCACGATAACCACGTCGTTGCCGTTGGTCTTAGCCTGCTGCAAGGCATGGTCGGCGATAACGCAGACATCCTTGTTGTCTGGCTCGCTATACACAGGAACGCCCACCTGCTCGCCCACTACATGGAGCTGCTGGATAGCAGCAGGACGGTAAACGTCGCAGGCTACGAGCAATGGTTTCTTGCCCTTCTTGGTCTTGAGCAGATTAGCAAGCTTACCGCTGAAGGTAGTCTTACCAGAACCCTGCAAACCACTCATCAGGATGATTGCCGGGCGGTTCTCCAACTTCAAAGGAGCTTCCTCGCCACCCATCAGTTCAGCCAGCTCGTCGTGAACCAGCTTCACCATCAGCTGTCCAGGCTTCACGGCAGTGAGCACGTTCATGCCCAGCGCCTTCTCCTTCACCTTGTTGGTGAATTCCTTAGCCACCTTATAGTTAACGTCGGCATCGAGGAGTGCACGGCGCACATCCTTCATGGTTTCAGCCACGTTGATTTCTGTAATCTTACCTTCACCCTTCAAGATTTTGAAGGAACGTTCTAATCTATCACTTAAATTTTCAAACATTTCTTATTATTTCTTTTTATTTCGGCGACAAAGATACTACTTTTTTCTGAGAAAGCCAACAAGTTACCCGATTTTTTCTACTTTTCGGGCTCTTTCAGCTTGTAGTTCTTGCCCGTAGCCTTCTCGTAGGCAGAGACAATAGGGTCTTTGCGGTCCATTTCCTTAAAGATTCCCTTCGCTTTTTCCAGATGCTTCCTGTCGCGCTTGCCCTGCTTGTCCATCCAGCCGAAGGCGTCGAATCCGATGCCGCCTGGCGAGGTAGGAATGGAGTTCACCTGCTCCTGAATCAAGCCTTCCATGTCGTCGATATGCTGCTGGTTCTTACCCCACACGGTCACCTCGCCTATCTGCTTGGCTTCCGGCAGCAGGAACACGGTATCAGGCAGTTCCTTGTAGCGGATGGTAGCCTTCACGTAGCCGGGTTTCGACACGGTGGCCGAATCAAACTGATAGCGCATGTTCCAATAGCCGCGGTAATCGGTGCGTGCCCACTGGTTCTTGTCGGTATGAATCAGTGCTTCGCGGATAGGCACATGGTCTTCGGCGCTGGCGATGACGCAGGTTTTCTGCGCCTGTGCCATAGATGCCACCGACATCAGGCAGATGATAAAAAATATAATCTTCTTCATAATCTTTGCTTATTTTTGAGAAGGCAAAAATAACAAGAATCCTGCATTCTGCAAAATATTGCAATAGATATTAACCTGATTAAGCAGATATTAACCTCAGGAAGGATATCTGCATCATGAGATATCCTCCTGATTCATGTAATTACATGTAATTATACGCCTTCTTTTTCGATTCGTTTAGCTTCTTCAAGCAGCTTGATGGCATCCACATACTGGGCGATGCCCTGTGCCACTTCCTTGGCTGCCTTCATCGCCAAGACCACGGTCTGCGGACGGTGAACCACATCTCCTCCAGCAAAGACACCACGGCGGGTAGTCATACCGAACGGACGCTCCACCACCTTTACGTAGCCCTTCTCATCCACCTCGATACCTGCGGTGGTAGAAACGATGCGGTTGGCAGGACGGGAACCGATGGCGAGATAGATTCTGTCGAAGTTCTCAACTCTCTCTCCATCAGGAGTGTTCAGCACGCAGCTTCCCAGTCGGCCGTTCTTGCCCTTGAGGAAAGCCTCCACGGTGGTCTTCCACTCAAACTTGACGCCCTCTTTCACGGCATCCTCGTATTCACTCTGGATGGCAGGCATCTCTTCCTGGGTCTTGCGATAGAGCACGGTGACATCGGCACCCAGGCGGATGGCAGTACGCGCCGCATCCATCGCCACGTTGCCGCCGCCGATTACGCCCACCTTCTCTCCATCTCTCAGCGGCACCATGTCGCGGGTCAAGGCACCCTCGTTATAGGCACTCACGTTGTGCAGGAAATAGGTGCTCTGGCTCACACCATGCAGCGTAGAACCAGGGGTAGAATCCATGTTCTGAGGCACATTGGTACCCGTGCCCATAAAAATGGCATCGTAACCCGCACGGAAGAGGCTGTCGATGGTGACATTGTTCTCACCCACCATGCAGTTGGTGATAAACTGTACACCCAGCGCCTCAATCTTGCTTATCTCGTCGCGCACCACGCTCTTAGGCAGTCTGTATTCCGGAATACCGTACATCAGCACGCCGCCCGGCTCAGCCTGTCCCTCGAAGATGGTGACATTGAAACCCTGGCGGGCGAGATCACCAGCCACGGTAAGACCAGCAGGTCCCGAACCGATAACCGCCACGCGGCCACGCGTCTTCTGAGGCAACTTCTCTCTGGAAAGGTTCATCTTGGTATCGAAGTCAGCGATAAACTGCTCCAGCTTACCAATCTGCACCGGTTTTCCCTTCTTTCCCAGCACACAGTGTCCCTGGCACTGCTTCTCGTGCGGACAAACACGTCCGCAGATGGCAGGCAGGTTGCTCTTGGCGTTGATGATGCTCATCGCAGCACCCATGTTACCCATCGAGAGCTCGTGTACGAAGTCCGGAATATCGTTTTCGATAGGGCATCCCTTCTTGCACTGAGGAATCTTGCAATGCAGGCATCTCTTGGCTTCCTCAATCGCCTCGCGGGTAGTGAATCCCTCGTTTACCACCTGAAACATGCTAGGCTGTTCAGCTGTGTTATTCTGTTGATCAATCTGTTCACTCATAATCTACTACTCTTCTGTTGTCTTCCTGTATTTTCTTGTATCTTCTTGTATCTTTCCGGTACATTTCTTCTATCTTTCAGTATCTTTCCTGTACCTTCTTATTTCTACTGTCTAATCTCGATGTCTTCCTTCACGTGGTTTCTGATTTTGGTGAGGAAGAGTTTCATGCGCTTGGCATCCTTGTGGTCGATGATATCGATGAGTTCAGCCAGCTCTTCACGAATCTGTGCCACCTGTCCCGATGTATACGGGTTGAAGAGGATTTCCTGCAGCAGGTAGTCGTCTTCGTTCAGCACGCCCTTGGCTATCTGCATGTGGCGCTTGAAGGTGGTGCCCGGAGCATCCTGATGCTTCATCACGGCGGCGAAGGCAA
Organism: Segatella copri; assembly: GCF_019249655.2. Classification (NCBI taxonomy): domain Bacteria; kingdom Pseudomonadati; phylum Bacteroidota; class Bacteroidia; order Bacteroidales; family Prevotellaceae; genus Segatella; species Segatella copri. Next base: position 1,745,366 of record NZ_CP137557.1, on the reverse strand, counting down.
AGGTGCTCACGAATGGGATACTCAGCGAGTAAGCCACCGTCTGGTCGTGCTCGTCGAAGGTATATTCATGAAGGCTCAGTCCCAGTTTCTGGTAGAGATCCTTGAAGAATATCTTGCCCATATAGTCGCCCTCCTGGATAATCACCGCATTCTCCTCGGAGAGCTGGTTCAGGTTGGCAAAGGTAGGACCAAACATCGGGTGGGTGCTCACGAATCTGAATCCACATTTGTCGTAAAATTCATGCAAGCCGGTCTTCACGGATGCGATGTCGCTGATGATGCAGTCGTTGGAAAGATGTGGCAGCAACTCCTCGAACGCCGGGATGGTGTATTTCACGGTCACGGCATTGATAACGAGTTCCGGACGGAACATCTCCACTTCCTCCATCTTGGTAAAACGATAGCAGTTGTAGGTGAAGCGCAGACGCTTGGCATCCTTTTCGTAAACTGCCACCTCGTGGTCGAAGCTGAGCAGGTCGATGAAAAAGCTTCCCATCTTACCTGCTCCCATGATTAATATTCTCATTTCTTCACTCTTCACTTAATTTATTTCTGATTCAGGATTTCCAACTGCTGGCGGACACTCTCCTCGTGGATGTGCTCGAAAATCTGAGCAGCGAAATCTGCACTCATGCCGCAGAGGGCAGCCTGTGCACCACGCTTGTCGAGAATCTCGTTATAGCGGTTGGTCTGCACGATGGTCATGTTGTGCTCTTTCTTGTAGGTACCAATCTCACGGCACACGCGCATACGCTTTGCCAGGAGATCCATCAGCTGGTTGTCGAGCTCATCAATCTGGCCACGCAACTGGTGCAGGCCCTCGGTAGAATAGTGCTCGTCACGAACCACGAGGAGACTCAGGATGTAATCTAAGACCTCTGGAGTAACCTGCTGCTTGGCATCGCTCCATGCATCGTCTGGATTGCAGTGGCTCTCTACGATGAGTCCGTCGAAGCCCAGGTCCATTGCCTGCTGGCAGAGAGGAGCAATCAGGTCGCGGCGGCCACCGATATGGCTAGGGTCGCAGATGATAGGCAACTGTGGTATGCGGCGATGCAGCTCGATAGGAATCTGCCACATTGGGAGGTTGCGGTAAATCTTCTTGTCGAAGCTTGAGAAACCGCGATGGATGGCACCCAGTTTCTTGATACCAGCCTGGTTGATGCGCTGCAGGGCACCAATCCAGAGCTCCAGGTCTGGGTTCACAGGGTTCTTCACCAGCACAGGCACGTCAACACCCTTCAGGCTGTCGGCCAATGACTGCATGGCGAATGGGTTGGCAGAAGTACGCGCACCCACCCAAAGAATGTCGATACCATACTTCAAGGCGAGTTCCACGTGCTCAGGAGTAGCCACCTCGGTAGCGGTGAGCATACCGGTTTCCTCCTTCACCTGCTTCATCCAAGGCAAGGCAGTCTCGCCATTTCCCTCAAAGCCTCCTGGCTTGGTGCGAGGCTTCCACACACCCGCACGGAACATGTGGCAGCCCTTGGCAGCAAGCTGCTTGGCCGTTGTCATAACTTGCTCCTCAGTCTCGGCAGAGCATGGGCCTGCGATGATACAAGGGCGTTCCTGGTCACTAGGAAAATTCAATGGTTCTAATTCTAATTCCATAGTCGTATATTTTTAAATTTCTTTATTTGTCAAATACCTTCTTGATTCTCTCCAGAGCCTCCTTCATCTTCTCATCCTTGGCGCAGAGGCTGATGCGGATATATCGCTTGCCGTTGCTTCCGAAGATGAAGCCTGGGGTGATGAAGACGCGTGCCTCGTGCAGAATCTTCTCTGTCAGGTCCTCCACATCGGCATATTTCTCAGGAATCTTGCCCCAGAGGAACATGCCCACCTGGTTAGGGTCAAACTGGCAGTCTAACACCTTCATGATTTCCTCGGCTATGTCGCGGCGGCGGCGATAGTTCTGGATGTTGTTCTCGCGGTGCCACTCGTCGGTGTTGTTGAGCATCGCCTCGGCAGCAGCCAGCTGAATGCCTCTGAAGCTTCCGTTGTCGATGTTGCTCTTCACCTTCAAAATCCAAGAGATGAAGGTCTTGTTGCTCGAAATCATCGCCACACGCCAGCCCGGCATGTTGTGGCTCTTGCTCAGCGAATTGAATTCGATGCAGCAGTCCTTGGCTCCAGGCACCTGCATGATGCTCATCGGATGTTCGTTGAGGATGAGCGAATATGGATTGTCGTTCACCACCACGATGTTGTGCTTCTGGGCGAAGGCTACCAGCTTTTCGTAGGTCTCGCGCTTCGCCACTCCGCCTGTAGGCATGTTCGGATAGTTGGTCCACATCAGCTTCACGTGGCTCAGGTCCATCTTCTCCAGGGCATCGAAGTCGGGCTGCCATCCGTTGTCCTCACGCAGGTCGTAGTAGGTAATCTTGGTACCCAGAATCTTGTTGATGGCGGTGTAGGTGGGATAGCCCGGATTCGGGATGAGCACCTCGTCGCCAGGATTGCAGAAGGCGAGCGTTACGTGCAGGATTCCTTCCTTGCTACCTATGAGCGGCTGTATCTCCGTAGCCCAGTCAAGGTCTACATCATACCATCTCTTGTAGAAACCAGCCATAGCCTTGCGCAGTTCCGGGATGCCCACCGTAGGCTGATATCCGTGTGCGTTTGGATTGTTGGCTACCTCGCAGAGCTTGTCGATGGTCTGCTTAGAAGGCGGCATGTCTGGACTTCCGATGGCAAGGCTGATGATGTCCATGCCCTCGGCATTAAGCTTAGCCACTTCCTTCAGCTTGCGGCTGAAGTAGTATTCCTGTATTTCCGTTACTCTATTGGCTGGTTGTATCATAATTCTTATTTTTAATTCTTATCTATTAACTATCAACTGTTAACTATCAACTATCAATTATTCTTTCTCCTCATATTCTCCCAACACCTTGATCTTCTTCACCAGCGGCGTGATGGCGTCGATGCTCTGGCGGTAGCGGGTCAGGTTGTCGAAGGTGAGATCCACGTAGAAGAGATATTCCCACTCATGTCCGATGTTCGGCAGCGACTGAATCTTGGTAAGATTGATGTCGTAGAAACTCAGGATGGTGAGCACCTTGGAGAGCGACCCCTTGTCGTGAGGCAGACTGAAGACGATGCTCGCCTTGTTTGCCTTCTCGATAGGACGGAGAAGAGCGGCCTTCTGCGGATTGCAGACCACGAGGAATCGGGTGTAGTTGTGCGGATTGTCGTGGATGTCCTCCTGCAATACCTTCATGCCGTACATCTGGGCGGCATACGAAGAGCAGATGGCAGCCCACCCATGCACTTTGTGCTGTGCGATGTAAGCCGCCGAACCGGCAGTATCCTCTGCCTCCACCGCCTTAAGGTCGGGATGGTTTGCCAGGAACTTGCCACACTGCATCAGGGCCACCGGATGGGAGTGAACCTCCTGCAGGGTGTTCCAGTCGTCATCAGGCAAGCAGCAGATGCTGTGCTCGATGTGAAGCTTGTGCTCGCCCACCACGGTGGTACCGCTCTGTCGGAGCAGCTCGTAGTTGTGGAGCAGGCTTCCAGCTATGGTATTTTCGATGGCGCAGATGCCGACCACCGTAGGGTCTCGCTTGATGTTCTCGAACACCTCCTCGAAGGTGGCGCAGCAAATCAGCTCTATCTGTTCGCCCTCAAAATACTGATGGGCAGTGATGTCGTGGAACGATCCCAACTCTCCTTGTATTGCTATTCTCTTCATTGCCGTATCTCTCTTTTTTTACGAAAAACGGTCCAACTCTTGATAGAGCGGGACCGTTTCGATGATTTCAAAGAATCTAATATCCTAAGTTGAAATTTACACGCAACTTCCCGCTTTACAATTGCTTGCAAAGTAAAAGTAATAGCTAAAAAAGTAAGCGTTCAACTTCTTCATAATTCTTATTTGTTTAATTTGTTATTCACTCATTGCTTCGAGTTTCGACCCCTAGAAGTCTCTACTCGTTTGCAAAAGTAATACTTTTCTTTGATACCGCCAAACAATTTGTCACTTTTTTCTTGAATTTCCTTATATTTTATGCTTTTCAGCAGTTTTTCAGCAAATTTTTAATAGAAAATCCCAAAAATCGGCAGAATTTTATCAGCATTCCTTCTGCAATTATCGGCAGTGCTCTCTTCCTTCAGCCTTAAACTCGCCGCTGAGTTCCCCTATTTTCTCGGGGTTCAGCTGCAGGTATCGCTGCATATCCTTCTGGGCTCCATCCTTGTCGCCCATCTGCATCAGCAGGTTTCCCCGCTTTAGCAGATGTTCGCTCAGAGCAGCCTTGATTTCGGCATTCTCGCCGTCGGCCTCCAGCTTCTTCTCCAGCTCCACCACCTGCTGCGTGAGGGTAGCCACCAGAAGAACGGGATTCATTTCATTCAAATCCATAACTTCTATCCTATTTATATTGATATATATGTCTTATTACTTATATATAATAATGTGGATTTACTTGATGGCTCCGATGATTTCCGTCACCGATTTGCAGCCGTGGGCATCCAGCCACTCGTTCATGCCGTCCTTCACCTTCTTGGTTACGGCAGGATCCAGGAAGTTGGCAGTACCGATTTCGATAGCTGTGGCACCACACATCAGGAACTCGATGGCATCCTTGGCGTTCGAGATACCGCCCAAGCCCACCACTGGGATGTTGACGGCATGAGCCACATCATACACCATGCGCAGGGCTACAGGCTTCACACAAGGACCGCTCAAGCCACCCGTGCGGATGCTCAGCAGCGGCTGGCGCTTCTCTATATCCACCGCCATACCCATCAGCGTATTGATGAGCGAAACGGAATCGGCACCCTCTGCCTCTACGGCACGGGCTATGTCGGCAATGCTGGTAACGTTAGGCGAAAGCTTCACGATAAGCGTCTTGTCGTACACCTTGCGCACAGCCTTCACTACGCTTGCCGCACCCTCGCAGGTAACGCCGAAGGCCATACCGCCATCCTTTACGTTAGGACAAGAGATGTTCAGCTCGATGGCAGGAATCTTCTCCAGCTCGTTTATGCGCGCCGCACACTCGGCATAGCTCTCAGGCGAATGTCCGCTCACGTTTACAATCATGTTGGTATCGATGTCCTTAATCTGAGGATAGATGTGCTCGCAGAAGTACTCCACGCCCTTGTTCTGAAGACCCACGCAGTTGAGCATACCCTGAGGCGTTTCAGCCATTCTAGGATAGTCATTTCCCTCGCGTGGTTCCAGGGTTGTACCCTTCACGATGATGCCTCCTATTTCCTCCAGAGGAACGAAATCCGCAAACTCCAATCCGTAGCCGAAAGTACCCGATGCTGTCATCACAGGGTTCTTCAGTTTCAAATCCTTTATATTTACACTTAAATCAGCCATAATCTTTCTAACTCAAATAATATTCTATTACATTTTTAGAGCATAAATGCTCGGATTAGATATCCCAGGTGAGCTGCTTGATGTTGATGACAGGGCCATCGGTGCAAACGCACTTGTGTCCCTCGGTGGTCTTCTCCACGCAGCAGAGGCAGGCACCCACGCCACACGCCATCTTGTTCTCCAGCGATACCTCGCACTCCACGCCAGCCTTCTTGGCAAAGCGCGCCACGCTCACCATCATCGGCTTAGGACCGCAGGTGGAAATCATATCAAACTGCTCGTTCTCCAGCACAGAGTGGTTGGTTACGAAACCCACCTCGCCGGCAGAGCCATCCTCGGTGGTGATGCATACCTTGCCTATCTTGGCAAACTCGTCGAGCTCCAGCAGGTCGGTATCCTTTCGGGCACCCAGCAGGAAGGTGACTTCAGCACCGAAATCCTTAATCATCTTACCAAAATAGAGGAGCGGAGCCACGCCTACGCCACCACCCACAAGCAGGTATTTCTGCTCCTTCCGGGTAGGCATCGTGAAGCCGTTGCCCAATGGCAGCATACAGTTGAGCGTATCGCCCGCCTGCAGTTTTCCGAGCTGCTTTGTGCCGTCGCCCACCATGGCAACGAGCAGCCAGAGCTGGTTCTTCTCGCGGTCTACGAAGTTGATAGAGATAGGTCGGCGAAGCATTGTCGTAGCCGAATGATCTACTCTTACTTCCACAAACTGGCCAGGCTTCATTTCTGGCAAAGGTTTCTCGTCGGTAAGCTTAATCAACACATGCTTGTCGCTAAGGCTTTCCACAGAAACCACCTTGAGGTCGAGAACATACTTTTTCATCTTTTCGATATTATTATTATTATAATGTTATTTACTCAAGTTTCGCAAGTGAGCTCCACACGCCCTGAAAGGGCAGAAGCTCCTAGCCCAGGGCAGCGCCCTGGGTAATCATGGACGCAAGTTTGTCGCCCTGTAAGGGCAAAAGCTTCAAAAGAATCAGGCAATTTACAAAGCTTTTGCCCTTACAGGGCGCCTTGTTGATTGCTATTATACCCAGGGCGATGCCCTGGGAGGGCACTGAAAAAGGTACCCAATTTTAAGTTGCATAGCTTGTTTTTGAACTTTAATTCTTGTCCAAGAAGCATTTCATCTTTTAAAAGTGGAATACTTTTTTGGACAGGAATATAGCCCCAAATAGCTTTCTATAGCCTTTCTGGCGCTTAATTCGGCAATATATAGAGGAATCTACTTCCCCCCTTATGCATTTTGCATCAATTTGATGATTCTTTTCACATTTGCAGCGAAAATAGTCAAAGCACCCTGCATTTCCATGCACGACAAACCGTATGACAGGGCTCTGTCATATCCTAAGACATTCTTAAGTTCGGAGTTCTTGGCTTCTATCTTGTATCGTTTCCTCTGAAGATTTATAAACTCTTCTGTTTTTTGATATTCGATTTGCTCCAACTGTTCATCCGATTTGATGGTAACCGCATATGTTTTTGTCTTGGCTCCTTCCTTGTAGCAACCTTCACGCAATGGACAGACCTTGCATTTGTCCACATCAAAATAATAGGTAATGCTGGAGTTTCTGTGACGCTTGTCATTTTTGCGATTATTCATCTCTTTCCATTTCGCCAGATGCCCTGCTGGGCAGACGTACAGATCTGCATCCTTGTTGTATTCAAAAGGGAGTTTGTTTGTTCGATTACCGTCAATTACAGAGCTTAAACGAGCAGAGAGGCGCATATTGTTTTCCTTTGCCATTTTGAGATTCTCCTTGCTGGAATATGCCTTATCTGCTACTATGGAATCAACTTCCATTCCTGCTTCCTCTGTCTTTTTTATCAATTCCGGCAATTGCTGTCCATCACCCTTCTCGCCGGAGGTGACGGTAGCTGCGGTGATAATTCTCTCATCGCTCATAGCTATATGCGTCTTATAGCCAAAGAATGAAGAATGCGCTGTTTTATGTCCTGTACGGGCATCTTCATCTTTTGATATTACGCCTCGGGTCTCTGCATCGGAAATGGTTTCTTTCAGCATGTTAAGACGTTCCTTGACTGCAGGCATATTGGCAGTTGCAGCGTCAGCTTCTACTGTTGCAACTATTGTTTTGGCAGCAGTCATGATAGAAGAATACTTCTTTTCTTTTGGAAGCTCAGGCAATTCCATGCTGTCATCTACAGAATCAACGACCTTGATTACGTCCTTGCAATAATACTCCAAACTCTTTGCTGCACTGATAGGGTTGGAACGAGAATGCGTATGGGTTGCATCAACAATGATGGTTCTAGACTTGAGGACACCAGCTTCTATAGCAATAGAAACAGTCTTCTTGATGAGAAGATCCAACAGGTCCATATCCTTCAGGCGAAGTCGACGGAATTTGGTCAAGGAACTAGGATTAATCAGATTAGTCTCCTCAGGAGTTAATCCCAAGAAGTACTTAAACGACATATCATAGCGAGTACGTTCAACAACATCAACATCCGATATGTTATAGATTACCTTTAAAAGAAGATACTTAAACATACGGATAGGACTCTCTGCTGTACGACCATTGTCATGACAATACTTGTCCTGCAATTCCTGGTATACGAAACTAAAGTCCACCAGGTCAGTAATCTGGCGGAGCAGGTTGTCTTTTGGGATAATCAAGTCATACAAACTTGAATAATCACTGAATGATATGGTCTGTTGTTGCTCTAGCATAATCCTTGTATTTTCCTACAAAGATACAAAAAATATTGCACATATGCAACTTTTGGGTACACTATTTCAAAGATCGAATGTTAAACTAACATAACCAATGAAGGGACTTTTTCAGTGCCCTCCCTGGGCTAGGAGCTTTTGGGCCTTCAGCCCGTACTTGAACCACTTGCGAAACTTCAATTATTTACTCATGTTATTGCAACCTTATTATATATTAGGTGCAAAGGTACTGCAAAAAATCGAATTTCACAAATCCGAGAGGAAGTTTTTTGCCCCGCCTTACTTCTTCGGCACAAAGGTCTCCCAGGTCTGGTCGTCGTAGAAGATGCGGATTTCCGTTATCCTGCGCTGCGGTTTGTCCACTATTTTAACCGCTGCATTGGCGATATTTTTAGGTGTCCTTTTTACACCGTGCATCTGAGGCTGGTCGAAGAGCGAGGGAGAAGCAGGAGAGGAATCCTGTCCGTCTGCCCCGAAATCGAGCGAAGGTTCCATGGTGCCGCCTGCCACGCCGCCTGCCCCCGGCATGCCGCCCTGAGCACCCATACCCGCTGATGCAGAAGCACCTCCATACATATCCAGCGAATCCTCGGTGCCCATGCCGCCAGCCCCCGCAGAAGCCCCGGATGATGATGCCGCGACACCGCCTTCCACCTTATTAATATACATAGGAGGAGTACCGAAAAGCAACCACTCGGTGTTCACCTGAGGGAACTTTTTCTTGATTGCATCCACGATGTCGAGCGTAGGTTTGGTACGGTCGTTGAAGATGTTGCTCAGGGTTGCTGTCGACTTTCCGATGAGCTGAGCGAAACTCTGCTGGTTGAGTTTCTGGTCCTCCATAATCTGTCTAATTCTATCTTTCATGCCACTCAAAATTTTCAGTTTATACGATGTTTCAATCGATGTTTTATTTCCGAACAGGGCGTTTTTTGCCCCATTTTTCTAAGATTTTACAAAGGTAAAGCAAAAATTTGGTTATACCAAACTTTTCTGCAAAAATTTAGTTTTTTAAACTTTACGTTTATGTTTTCAAATTTATAAACTACCATTTATAAATGTAAGTTTTCTGATTCGGATTTATATATCTGATTTTACTATTCTAAATTAGTTACAAAGCTTTTCTTGATGCAAAAGAAGTAAATCGCTGATTTCCAAAGCCTATTTTAGCCAAAAAGTAGGTATTTTAGGGGCGTATGCACTTTGATATGTCTATTTTTGAGAAAACAGATTGAAACTTGAAATAACTAAAATATATAACTCACTGGGGTTCACATACTTCCAAGTTTAAAATCATCAATGTATATTTATACATTTATACAACCAAATCATGATATTCACGTTTATGCTTATAAATCTGAACATCATTTACCTACATAAAGTTTTCTCTAATTTACTTTTATAAACTAAATCACCGATTTATATTTATTCTATTTATAATCATAAATTATAGATATATAAACCTTAAAGAATGCAAACGCTAAATTTTAGGGGTCAAACGATGGCAAATTTTTCCATTTTGAGCGTTTTCAAGCCCGCAGGCCGAGTTTTGGGCAAATTTGCGAGTATTGAAGGGAGTTATTTTCGATAACCCGTTGATATACACTATAGTTAGGTATGATTTCACCGAAATCAGGAAAATCGCCATCTAGATGAGAAAACCACGAAAACGAGACTCGACACGAGAGAAAAACAAAAAAAATAGCGCCAGTTTTCTCGTCAACGAACGCTATTTCCATCTCTTTTTGGAGGCTAAACGCCCTCCCCGATTCCAGATCATTTCATTTTCCAAACAAAAGGGAGAAGGAGCAAAAATCGCTCCCCCTCCCACCCTTCTTCGCCGACTCGTCAATAGCCGCAAACCGAGCCGGAAATGAAGTTGTTTTTTCACTAATGAAGGATGAAAAAGATGAGTTCCTTCATCAGTTCGCCAGCCGAAGTAAACGGATTATCGATGCCCTTGCTCTTCGCATCCACCTCCTTCATCTTCTCGATAATCTGCATCACCTTCACGCCGGAATAGTTTCTCATTCCCGTCAGATAATCGCGCACGCCCCAGGTTCCTTTCAAATCCAGGAATTTTGCGAACTCATTTTCGTTCTGCTTGTTGGGTGCATAATAGGCTATCATCAGATTCTGGAAGTAAGAAAAGAGCAACGGGAGAATCGCATAGAGCGAACCCGTCTTCGGGTTACTGTCAAAATACTTTATTATCTGATTTGCCTTGAAAACGTCGCGCTGGATGATGGCATTGCGAAGCTCGAAGGCATTGAAGTCTTTGCTCACGCCGATTTCCTTCTCCACCACGTCGGGGGTAACCCTGCGGTCGGAATCGCTCAGCGAGATGAGCAGCTTGTCGAGCTCCGATGTGAGACGGTGGAGATCGGCTCCGATGTGGTCGGCTATCATCTGCACTGCCTTCGGCTCTATCGTAGCCTTCCTTGCCTTCAGATAGGTCTCGATGAAGCCAGGCAGCTGCCGGTCGTAGAGTTTCTTGCTTTCAAAGACCACGCCCGCCTTTTCTGCTCGGGGCAGGAATTTCTTTCTTCTGTCTATCGTGCCGTTTTTATGACAAATCACGAGCACGGTAGACTTCACCGGCTTTTCCAGATACCGCTCCAGCGCCTCCAGGCTCTTCAGGTTCTGAGCCTCCTTCACTATCACCACTCTATACTCGGCCATCATCGGATAGCCCTTACACTGGTCCACTATCTGAACCGCCGTGGTATCCGCGCCGAAGAGCACCGTCTGGTTGAAATCACGCTCCTCGGGCTGCAGCACCGACTCCGCAATATAGTCGCAGATCTTGTCGATATAGAAAGGTTCGTCGCCCATTAGCACGTATACGGGCGCAAACTCGCGAGCCTTCAGCGATTTCATCACCGACTCGTAACTTATTGCACTTTTCTTTTCTGCCATTGATTTATTTTTTGTATCTTTGCAATGTTATTCAGATGCAGCCCCGGAGTCAGCCCATGAGTTTGCCCATGGCATGCCCCAGGAGGCCTGCATTTCCACCTGCAAAGGTACAAAAATAAATCGAACTATATATATAATAAGGTAGAGAAATTTAAAAAAGAGATATGATTCGCTTAAACTTGCCAACTTTCGACATCAAGGTTTCGGGCACCCGACAGCAGCCCAGAATCCTGGATGTGCTGCGCAGAAAATACGTGGCGCTCACTCCCGAGGAGTGGGTGCGCCAGCATTTCGTTCACTTCCTCATAGAGCACAAGGGCTATCCTGCCGGACTGCTTGCCAACGAGATTCAACTCAAAAGCGGCGACAAGGTGCTGCGTGCCGACAGCGTGCTCTATAGCCGCGACCTGAGCCCCCGGATGATCATCGAGTACAAGGCACCCCACATCCCCATCACTCAGAAGGTGTTCGACCAGATATCGGTATACAATCTTCTGCTCCACGTAGACTTCCTGGTGGTGAGCAACGGGCTGGAGCATTACATCTGCAAGATGGACTATGAAGGTAAAAAATATGTATTCCTTGAAGACATCCCCGAATACTCCGATTTATTGACAATATAAGAAAAATGGGCAGCAGGGCATCCCCTCCGTTTCCATCCCATTTTTCCATCATTATCGCCAAAACACCCCATTTATCCCCCTTCAAAATTCGCATATTTCCGGGCAACTGTACGGCTGCTCAGAAATACGCAAATTTTGGAGGGGCTTTTTTGCTGCAAATACAGTTATTTTTTAATAAAAATCAGCCCTACATTTTGTTTTCTACCTATTTATTATTATCTTTGCAGAAATTTTAAATTCAAAAAAGTAATGGCAACAGACAATATGAAAATAGCCGTAGCCGGAACAGGCTATGTAGGACTCAGCATCGCTACGTTGCTAAGCCAGCACCACCAGGTAGTGGCTGTGGATGTGGTTCCGGAAAAAGTGGAACTCATCAACAACAGAAAGTCACCTATCCAGGACGACTATATAGAGAAGTACCTGACAGAAAAGGAACTCAACCTCAAGGCTACCACCGATGGAGCAGAAGCCTACAGGGACGCCGACTACGTGGTAATCGCCACACCTACTAACTACGACCCCGTGAGAAACTACTTCGACACATCACACGTAGAAGAGGTGATAGAACTCGTAAAAGAGGTGAATCCCGATGCCATCATGGTTATCAAGAGCACCATACCAGTGGGCTACACCGAGAACATCCGCAAGAAGATGAACTGCGACAACATCATCTTCGCACCCGAATTCCTCCGCGAAAGCAAGGCCCTCTACGACAACCTCTACCCTAGCCGCATCATCGTGGGAAGACCCGAGGGCGACGAACGCCTCGACAAGGCAGCCCACATCTTCGCAGCCCTGCTGCAGGAGGGAGCCATCAAGGAGAACATCGACACCCTCTTCATGGGACTCACCGAGGCTGAGGCAGTGAAGCTCTTCGCCAACACCTACCTCGCCCTGAGAGTAAGCTACTTCAACGAGCTGGATACATACGCCGAAATGAAGGGACTCGACACCAAGGCTATCATCGACGGCGTGGGACTCGACCCGAGAATCGGCACCTTCTACAACAACCCATCCTTCGGCTATGGCGGCTACTGCCTGCCAAAGGATACCAAGCAGCTGCTCGCCAACTATGCCGACGTGCCTGAGAACCTGATCCAGGCCATCGTGGAGAGCAACCGCACCCGCAAGGATTTCATCGCCGACCGAGTGCTCAACATGGCTGGCTACTACGACTACGCCAACCAGAACAACTACAACGAGGCAGAAGAGAAGCCTTGCACCATCGGCGTTTACCGCCTCACGATGAAGAGCAACAGCGACAACTTCCGCCAGAGCAGCATCCAGGGCGTGATGAAGCGCATCAAGGCAAAGGGTGCCCAGGTGATTATCTACGAGCCGACGCTGAAGAACGGAAGCACCTTCTTCGGAAGTCTCGTGGTGAACAACCTGGAGGATTTCAAGCGCCAGAGCCATGCCATCATCGCCAACCGCTACGACAAGTGCCTGGACGATGTGAAGGAGAAGGTATACACCCGCGACATCTTCAGAAGAGACTGATTTGAGTTAATAGTTTATAGTTTATAGTTAAAAGCAGAAGACTGAAAATAACAAATTATTAAAATAGATAAAAAATGGCAAAGTTAGTTATCAATTCCTATGAGGAATTTGCTTCTCACCTGGGTGAGAAATTAGGAGAGTCAGAATGGTTGCAGATCGACCAGGATCGTATCAACAAGTTTGCAGACGCTACCCTCGACCCACAGTGGATCCACGTAGACGTAGAGCGCGCCAAGGTAGAAAGCCCTTACCACAGCACCATCGCCCACGGCTACCTCACCCTCTCGGTGTTGCCTTACCTCTGGCAGCAGATCATCGAGGTGAACAACATCAAGATGCTCGTTAACTACGGCATGGACGAGATGCGCTTCGGCCAGCCGGTAATCACCGGTTCACGCGTTCGCCTCGTGGCAACACTCCATGAGATTCAGAACCTGCGCGGCATCTGCAAGACCAGCATCAAGTTTACCATCGAGATTGAAGGCCAGCGCAAGCCAGCCCTTTCTGGCATCGCCCAGTTCCTCTATTATTTCGAGAACTAAACCGACATGGCGGCAGGAAAATGGATAGGAGGTTTCCTCGGTTTCATCACCGGCGGACCTCTTGGCGCCCTTGCCGGCTTTGCCCTGGGCTCACTCTTCGACCACGGCATGGACGAGGTGAACAAGCCGGGCAATGGCGGGGGCGAGGGCAATGAATACTCCAACGCCTACGAAGCCTACAGCGGCTACGGAAGAAGCCAGCAGGGCTACGGCCAGCAGCATGCCTACGAGGGCCAGCGCAACAGCTTCATGTTCTCGCTTCTGGTATTGTCTTCGTATATCATTGCCGTGGATGGCAAGATTATGCATTCTGAGATGGAGCTGGTGCGCCGGTTCCTGCTCCAGAACTTCGGCGAATCGGCCAAGAAGCAGGGCGAGGAGATACTTCTCAAGCTCTTTGAGCAGCAGAAGCGCATGGGCATGCAGCAATATCGCAGCGTGATACACGACAGCTGCCATCAGATTCGTGCCAACATGATGTACGAGCAGCGCCTGCAGCTGCTCAACTTCCTGGTGATGATAGCCCAGGCCGACAACGTGGTTTCTCCAGAAGAGGTTCAGGCCCTGAAGGAGATAGCCATCCACATGGGTCTGGAGCCATCGGATGTAGACCAGATGCTGGGCATGCATGGCGACAGCAGTTCATCGGCATCATCCGACACATCGCTTGATGATGCCTACCGCATTCTGGGCATCACGCCCGATGCCTCTAACGACGAGGTGAAGGCTGCCTATCGCAAGATGGCGCTGAAGCATCACCCGGACAAGGTGGCAGCCCTGGGCGAGGATGTGCGCCGTGCCGCAGAGAAGAAGTTCCAGGAAATCAACGATGCCAAGGATAAAATCTACAAGGCAAGGGGGATTTAACCTGGGATTTTTGTCAGCAAGTCAGTAGCCTGTTAAGGGCAAAAAGCATAAAAAACTAGAGGGTGTGTCAAAAGTACATGACACACCCTCTTTTTTATACCAGATGATTCTTCCAGAAATCTAGATGATGGTAATCCAGATGGATTCCTCCTTCTGCTGCGCCTCCTCCATCAGCTTCATCAGTCGGTGAAGCCAGATGCGGGAGTTCACCACCATACCCTTCAGCTTGTTCTCGCCCACCAGGATGCAACCCTGGGTATCGTCGGGATAGTTGCCGGCATGGATACGGATGCCCTCGAAATTCGGCACGCCCTGCAGATAGGGCAGCCACTGCCTGAACCTCGGCGACATCGTGACGAGCACCCGATAGGATCCTTCGGGGATGGCGGTGTGGCCCGGAATCTTTCTCGCCACCTTGCCACTCTCCCTGCCATACTTGCCCTTCTCCTCCTCGGGCTTCAATTCCACACCCTTCAGGTTGCGCCACGTAGGCTCCAGGGTGTCGCAGAAGTAAGCGTCCTTCGACAACTTCTGCAAGTCAAACTGATGAAGAAAACTTCTCTTGTCGCCCGCCTTCTTGCCCGAAAGCGCCTTGCGCTTCACGTCGGCATCGGGCAAGATATAGAGGCGGCCGATGGTATAAGAATTCTTCTTCGCTATACGCTCTAAAACTATTTCCATAAGCATTATGTTTTTATGTGTAATAAACCCAGTAAGCTAACTCAAATCCAGCCCGTCGCGTCTGTACTTAAGCTTCGTAAAACTGTGATAACTGTTATTGTGACTGTCATTGCTGCCACGTCTTATATATTTTCTGTATACCCAGGTAGCCAGCAGATGAGCCGTACCCTCTTTCGGCAGCCCCAAGGCATTACGTGCATCCACCACCTGCTGCTCGGTAAACATATCCGGCAGCGCCTGGAGAAGATTGGAAGGTCCGCGCTTGTTGGAATGCTCACCCCTGTTGGCAGAATTGCGGATATCCTCCTCGAAGAACCGCATCTTGCACCACAAGTCATAACGCTCGCTCCAGCGGACGAAATCCTCAATCTCCTCCTCCCATCTGTAGCCATTTGCCACATAAAGCACACAAGCCTTCAGATAGGCAATCACATTGGCACGGAAGGTGAAATTCTCGTAGATTCTGTTCTGCATAACCTGCGAAAAATCAGCATTCTCCTCACTCAGTTTATCTGCCAAGGCGTATGCTTCCGGGCATTCTATCAACCCCGTGGCAGCACAGAGGTTCTCGATATACGGCTTCAGCTTCTTTCTAAACTGATCGTCGTAGTTGCCATACACAGGAACTCTCTCGCCGATTTCTCTTTCGGGAATCGTACAGAAATTGATTCTGCTCAGCGGTCCGTCGGTCAGCACTTTTGAAAAGTAACGCTGTCCCTTCTCGATGGTGGTGGAAGCATTCCAGTTGAAGCGGATGGTAACACGCTCGGTAACACTCTGAAGTCCGACTCTTGTTTGTCCATAGATATTACCCGGGTCAAAAGCAAGACACATAATTCGGAAGTGCTGATTTCCAATACCCCTCAAGGCATCAAACTGATCTATTTCGTTAAGCGAAGTATAGAGGAAGTGCTCTTTAGCCTCTGCTGTACGCATCACGAAAGCCGGATTAGTCATGTCGGCATCAATCTCTTGAATAATGAGATTGTCTGGACGCTTGCGTTTATCCTTGTTGGATCCCTTGCGCATCATCTCTTCCTTCCACTCCTTTTCACGCTGCAGGTTTTCCATGTCGCGCTTACGGATATCCTCCATAATCATCGAAATCGGCATCTGCACGCAGCTTTTACCAGCACCTGTACCAGCTAACAGACAGCACATTAGGGTAGCTTCATGCTCCACATTATCAATGTATCTGAATCTTGTTTTCCAGAGGTGCGTGGCCAGAGGAGGGAAGATGGCGCAAGCCACGGCAGGCTTGTAGATATCAGGAGACTGGGATACCAGGAGCTCTACGAGCTTGGGAAGTTTCTTGGGCATGGGTGGAGCTGGTGGATATTCATCTTCGCCATCATTACCTTGAGCATTGAGGTTTGAGCTTTTAACTTTAAACTGTAAACTGTCAACTTGCTGAATGGCCTGTTTCTCTGCCGTGGCATTGATGCGGATCACATCACGAGAGAACGGCTTCGAACTGTCACCATATTTTGCATAGAAATCATGAATCAGCTGATGGCAGTCACGCTCCTCGTAATAGCTAGGCATCTTCTTTGCCACCACCTTCATCAGCTCATCCTCTCCCATTACTCTAGAAGCTCCTGCGCTCATAATAGCGAGCAGGGAAGAATGACGGGAACCGATGGTATCGATATCCATTCCCTGCAATCCCGCCGCCTCCTTGAAGAGTTCGAAAGCTATGAGATTCTTCTCACTAGCTTCTTGGATTGCCACTCCGCCAGCATTCTGATTATCTCCAGCAGGGCTGAGATGAGAATCATTAACACGATGGCTATCACCAGGTTGGGCAGGCTGAACAGCAGTGCCAGCATAAACAGCGTTATCGCCGTTAGTGCCCTGAAATCGATTGTATTCACTTTGAACATGGTCATTACTTTGAACTTTGAGATTTGAACTTTGAACTTTATGATTATTATTAACTTTTAACTCTAAATTATTAACTTTCTGAAGGCTATTAACTTTTAACTCTAAATTATTAACTTTCTGAAGGCTATTAACTTTTAACTCTAAACTATTAACTGCGTTAGCCACACCCCTGCCATCAATCGTCAGCCCCCTCTTCAGGAAAGCCTCTCTTCTCAACGAAATCTCCTCTGCGGGCAGCACCCCATACCACTCCTTAGAGCGGTAAATCTCGGAATCCTTATCCGTGATAAAGATGATTCTCTCGGGCGTGATGCAGCTCTTGTCATAGGGAATCCCCGAAGCCTCGCAATACGCACGCTGCGTCTCCTCGATGGTCATCCCCACCGGCATTCGGATATCAATATGCAGCTTCTTTCTGGCCGAATACTCCAGATGCAGCAGCATGCCTTTCCAGATGGTGTCGCTGCAGTTCAGCTCACGAGCCTTCTCCAGCGCCTTCTCCACATACTCCGCATCATCCACATCCACGGTGGTCTGAAACAGGAAACTCTCGGGATCAGCATCGCCCTGCGAACGGTGGTTGTTTCTGAAGCAGGAGTAGTGGATGGCTCTGAAAGGCAACTGCTTCTTCAGTTCCTCCCTAGCCTTCGCCAGCGCCTTCTCATACTTCTCATCCGATGCCTTCGAAGCATCCTGAGCATTCTGAGCATTCACACCAGCTATCGGTTTCTCGCCACGAATCTGCCCTATCACCCCCTTCAACCACGGCTGGGCTATCAGCTGGTCGTACACCGCCAGGGGCTGGGAAGAGTTGATTCTTCCCATGTTGCCCTTGCGTGCAGGGTTCAGCGCCATTACTTGTACTCTTCCCATGCAATGTCCTCCTTAAACTTCTTAACCTTACCTCTCATCTCCAGCACCTCTTTGTAAAGGTACTTCATGATGTCTGCCTTGTTCATCTCCTTCGGGAAGGAGAAGGAGGCAAACACACGCTGCGGCGAAGTTCTCAGGGCGCCATGCGAGGTATGGAAAATCTCCGTATACTTCTTCTCGCCCGTCTGAGCATACGGCTTGAAATCGAGCTGGTCGCCGAAATCACCACCGCTGCACACCAGTCTGCCCGGAATCACCTTCGGATTATCCGAGATAATCTCCGCATCGTTCCATGGCGACTTGCGGATAGCAATTTTACCACTCTCGTCAGTAATAATACTGGCATCCACCTTCTGGGCGTTCAAAAGCGCCTGCTTTGCAGCCTTGGCTGCATCCTTAGCCATTGCAGCCTGAGCTGCAGCGTCAAAACTAGTCTTACTCATAATAAATATATTCAAAAGTTTAGAAAGTATATATATAAAAGTTTTAGAAAGCATGTATTAATCCAAAAAGCTGGTCGTTGATGATGAGCATCCCCGTCACATCCATATAGATGTTGATAGGCTCCAGGATGGTGTTGTCTGAAATCATCACCACGCCTTGTGCCGCATGAGTCATCGACATCACAGGGTCGTTCACACACTTCTTCACATACCCCAGCACCCACTTGGCAGCCAGTTTTTCTGTGGCGCATTCAGCATCCACCATGTCGGCAACCAACTTCTCGTCGCAGAAGTTGAAATTAGCAGCCACGTTCTTCTTTCTGTGTGCGGCTTCCACACCCATGACCTCATCGCTGTAGAAGAGGTTGTGCTGGTTCTTCTTCGCAGGCTTCATCACCACATTGAAGTTTTTCAGTTCTCCCTCTGAGTCGGCAATAACCTCGAAGAGTTGCTGCGCCGTCTTCACGAAGATTTTCTTCACATCGAAGAGGTCGTAGTAAATTCTGTCCTCTTCCACCACCACTCTGAGCTTTCCGTACTGCGGATGCTCAAAAATATAAGGAATCAGTTCTTTCATATCTGATACTTATTTTATATGATTGAGGCTGCGACCATTCGCCAAATTCCATACACCAGAAGTGGTACCAGGTTTCCGGATACAGAAAAGCCCCGCAACCAGCTTTATCAACTGATTGCGGGGCAAAGGTACGGCGAATTTTTGGTTCCTGCTTGGTAGTCGGTTGGTAGGCTACCAACTGGTATTACCCAATACTTCGCTCCAATTTCTTATAATAAAGCTTTGCAGCTTTAGTATCACAATGCTTCTGGTAAGCACTCTCCATTGCACCTTTGTCACAATGCCACAAGTCTGCAAAAGGCTTCCACATGCACTTTCTCTGTACTTTTCCAGACAGAAATGCAACAATTCGCTACGCTCAGTCCACGACTGGTTCTTCAAGGCATAGGATGCCTTCAGGATACCAGCTTCTGCAAGCTTATCCAGCAAGTCCTTCATCTCTTGAAAGTCTAAGGACTTTGGCAATACGGGCTCATCAGTACAAGTTACATTAGTATCTTCACTATCAAGAGAATTCTCCATTTCTCCTACCACATTCTCCAAGGCATAAACCTCGGTCTTTAATCTTTTTATCTGCATTTTCAGGTTTTTGATACCTGTCAAGATTGTTTCCTTGTTGTTCATTATCGAAATTCTATATTAATAAATTCCGACTTTGATGTTTTGTTCCGCATAAGGCCTCACACCGAAATAATACATTTATATCGGGCACCCCCTTCGTAGGAATGCGCTGCAAATATACGACTATTCGGCGAAAGCATTGTTTTAGTTTGGTTCTTCTCAAATTTTGGTACATTTATGTATCTAAGTTTGAGGAGACCTTTATCTGCAAAAGAGAAATCGATGCTCTTCCACCCATAATTCGCTTTGCGGTCTTTATCTTGTTGACCGAACCTTCAAGGATTCCATTGTTCAATTTGCTAGCAATAGAATTATTGATGGCGGAATAGTCCTTAATCAGTCCTTTGGCAAACTTTTCCATTTTCTCATTACCACATCCTATGACCATGTTAATCCATTTGTACAAGTTCATTTTGACCTCTCCGCTCAAAATGCCTTGAAATGTTGTTATATAATAGGCTAAATCGGTAATATGCAAGTCCTGCAGAAACAATCTGACTGTATCAGTCTTGGTTTTCCAGTTGAAGTGAACTATTGAATTCCAAAGGTCATACTCTTCGCTCCTGATAGTTGCCTTTGCAAGAAATGCCTTGTAGGCATCATCGTATGCCTTCCAGTCTTCCTTCCATTTTTCTCTCAGTAGAAAAAGAAGTCTTTTCAGTATTTCTTTCTTCTCTGTAGAATGTAACCCCTTGGTAACCACAGAGTAATCCAATGACTTTTTACAGAGAATCCTGTTTGTAATAGATTCTATGGCTTTGTAAGCCCTTAGTTGCGTTGGGTTGAGCAAGTCCTCATATTTGGTGTTCCTTAGCTTTCCCATCTTAAATCCATCAAACCCTGTTTTGTCATGGATTTCACTCAAAGTCAGTCCTTGCCTTGCATAAAGATCCATGAAAGTGTTCCATTCAGCCATTTTCTTGATTCTTCTTGTATCCTTGCACATCGATTCCAAGACTGCATATATGCTGGTATAAAGCCAACCTCTACTTATTTGTGGCTTAATGGGACCAACTAGACCTTGAGTCAGCAACTCCATTCTCTTATGCAAAAACTCCTGCAGAATCTTTGGAAAGACTGCGCTCGTCAAGTCTTCAATGACATGGAATTTGTCTGTGATAGCATGTGCTGATGGGGCTCCTTGCTTGATAGCCTTAATGAAGCATCGTCCCCTATCACGAGTGATAGTATCGACTTTCTTGTATTGTTTCAAGACATTTGCCACAATCGAAGAATCTCTAGAGTCTATCAGTTCCAAAATCTCGCCTGTGTCATGGTCTACGATAACACTGCCATAGGTATGTCCCTTTCTCTTGGCAAAGTCATCTATGCCTATATTCCTGGCAGTCCTGTCTGGAAGTCTTTGGATCTTTTTCAAATGATTTATGCAAGTATTTGGACAGCAGGTGATTCCCATCTTTCTCATGACCTTGGAGGTCGACACAGATGACATATGTATATGAAGCTGGTTCATCAACTCTATGCATCTTACACTGAATCTTGCATATTTGTTTAGCCACTTCGTCTGTTGCTCTACAAATATATGTTTATCAGACTGGCAGTAAAAACGGCGCATGTAAAGGGTGAGAACAAACCGTTTACACCCTAAAGGACACATCGTGACCGTTCTCTTTTGCCAGCCACGGGTATGAGTGGTTTTCTGGCCACAACGGTCGCAGAAGGCATGGGTAGCCGTACTCACGAGAACCATTTTGAGTTCCGTGGAAGAGAAGTCACAACTTGTGATAAAAAAGCCATCTATGGCAGGAAAAATGTCCATAAGAAGTTTTTCTCCGGCCATAGAAGCATTTATATCGGATTTTATTTGGTTGTTCCTTATCTTTTTTATAATTTTGCATCTGTTAGCGATTGTATCCATTGTAAGTCATATTTTATGATCACTTTAAACTTACATATTTTTGGAGACAATCGCTAATTTTTTATATTAAACTTTCTCAAAAATATTGCTCCTTCATATAAAAATTGGGGCTTTGTACTAAAATTTGAGAAGAACCTTTAGTTTTACTTGCAGAATTTATGGACTTTTCAATAGTATCCTTTAACTGCCTGGAAATGAACGCTTTATTTCATCGATAAAATGCGTAATATCTGCCAATCCCACATTTTTGGCATGAGACAACAGTTGCGCCTCATTTTTTGGGTTTTTATCATTAAACAATTTTTCAAGAATCAACTCAACACTATCACCAATATTTGTGATCTTGTCACCTCTATGATCTACCAGCCAGCCAGCTTTCGCCATACCTTCCAGCACAACAACAATTCCCGTCTTCTTACCATCTTTAATATAAATATTGGAGTGATTGATGCGGGCGTTACGACCGCTCATTTTATGGTCATCTATGATTTTCGAAATGCGTTTTTTCGGGGATAGTCTATTGTATGTTTTTCTCATATAATTCTTAATCTCTGTATTTTGTTGAGAACAGTCCAGGTCACCCACTGCAACAATAAAACGAAAATCATCTCCTGTTAAACCATACTCATTTGGAAAATAAGGATTATACGAGAGAGAGTCAAAAACGGCACAACTAAAATTTTCCGTAAAATAAACATAGCTTAGTACAATATAAATAGTTTCGGTAGCTGCCAGTATTCTGTTCTTGCATAGAATAGAGTTCTTGTCATATTTATCAGATTCATCTTTTCCCCATATCTCTTCATATAAGTTGCAAAGTTGTAAGGGTACCTTTCGCATGCAGAACACAATAGAATCCGAATTCTTTTCTCCCTTTGGTATCATACCTAATATTTTATCAATAAATTTCATGATAAAATAGAAAGCTACTTCAGAACAGTCATCTTCACTCATAGATACAGCATCTATAGATATATACCCGCTTTTGGCAACATTAGCACAACGAAGTACCTTTTCGTAGTACTTGAATATAGGGTTGACCTCAAAATACTCATTATGAATAAAGAAGAGATCCTCCTTGCTCAGTCCCAATCTAAGCTTCTCTTCTACTTCCTCTCCAAATTCCTCCATCAATTTTTCTGCTGATTCTTCGTCGTTCAATTTACTTGCTTTCATAAGTTATTTGTTTTTACGTTAATATTTTATTTGTTAATTCTATATTTTCAGACATAAAAAAGTCCCGTCTCCAACAAGTGAAAACTCGTCAGAGGCGGGACCTTCATTTATCTTTTGAATGCAAAGGTATAACAAAAATCTTAAATCTCCAAATGTTTTTAAGTAAAATATCACCAAAACAGCATTTCTTCTTTTTAAATGTATACCAGCTACTCTCCGTATTTTCTTCCGCCAACACGTTTCAGCAAGCCTTTCTTTGCCGACAAAGATAGGCTATTTTATTGAAATTGACAAATATTTAACTCAAGTTTCGCATGTGGTTCAAGAACGGGCTGAAGGCCCAAAAGCTCCTAGCCCAGGGCATCGCCCTGGGTATAATGGCAGCCAACAAGGCGCCCTGTAAGGGCAAAAGCTTTACAATATCACGCAGCCTGCCTAATCCCGGAATACGAAATTCTCATCATATTCCACATTATATAATTGCAAGAACGCTCTATATTCCTCTGCAAACGAATGCTTTGTGTGATGCTCTTTCTGATTGGCAATGTATTGTAATGTTTTATCCACAACTGATTGGCTGATGGAATAGGCAGCATAACCACCCTGCCATGCGAAAAAATGATAATACGCAGGGTCGAGATTCTTAATCCATCTGCTGCTATTTCGCTTAATCTCCTCCACTATCTGGGAAATCGTGACGTCTTTGGATAAAATGAACAAGACATGAACATGATCTCCTACACCACCTGCCTTTATCTCGGCACATCCCGTAGTCTTAACAAGTTTACCGATATAATTATGAAGTCGCTCCAAATCATTTTCACGGATTTTGGGGCTCGTGGTTTTGATGTGGAAAATCAAATGGATATAAATTTTTGATAATGATTGTGCCATAATTGTAAAGCTTTTGCCCTTTCAGGGCGTTGGTTTATATATCATTAATACCCAGGGCGATGCCCTGGGCTACGAGCTTCTGCCCCTTCAGGGCGTGTGGGGCAAGCCGAAAGGGTGCAGCCGAATTTCAATGCCAGTTCTTATTTCCTCATTTTCTGAATTTCCTCCAGAGGAAGCTCGGTGGCCGTTGATACTTGCGCTTCAGAAAGACCCATTGACAAAAGGCGGTAAGCTGTGTCTATCTTTTCTTTAGCAATACCATTTTCCTCGCCTTCAACATAAGAGCCATAAAGGCCAGAGTAGTAATCATCGGCAGCCTTAATACTCTCATCGTATTTTTCCTGCTCCTCACTACTCAAGCAACGAACATCTGCCAATTTTGCAAGATGATCGAATATCTTCTTCTGCGCCGTAAACGGCAATCTTTCCAATACTTCCATATATTTCAATACATAAATCCATTTTTCAAAACCAGTCTCGCATTCTTCCTCACTCTTATCAAAGAAGGGAAGAGAAAGAATGTTACGTCCTTGATTTGAAACTCGCCTTCAAACAAGTCGTTCAAAAAATTAGCAAGTTTTCTTGCTCCTGTTCGCCCCCTTTGGGGACGATTGGAGAGAGTATTGCAGCTATCCGCAGGTTCCATTCCCTTCGGTCATTCCACCAGCGGTTATTGAAAGTTGGCCCCCTTCGGGGACCGGAGGTTATTTGCGAAACTTGAGTACTTTATAAAGCTTTTGCCCCTTCAGGGCGCAGGGCGAAATGCGATGATACCCAGGGCGATGCCCTGGGCTACGAGCTTCTGCCCCTTCAGGGCGTGTGGGGCAATAGAAATTACATCAACTGCTGCATCTGGCTCTCCGTCAACCCCGTTATCTCCATGACCGTTGCTGCATCCATGCCTTTTGCCAGCATATTCTTAGCAATCTCAATACTTCTTTGGCTTTTGCCTACTTCTTCGCCTTTTGCCATGCCCTTTTCCATGCCTTTTGCCATGCCTTCTTCCATGCCTTGCTTTATGCCTTTTTCCATGCCTTGCTGATAGCTGTCGTACTGAAGGGTTCTCTCCACACTTACCGCATCCCAAAACTTATCATAGGCTCTGAGTTCGGCATCTGTAAAGCCGGAAGTTTTCAACTCCTCTACGGCTTTTCCTATCTCCGGGTCACGAAGCAGATCGGAAGGAACCTCCTGCGTATTGGCATTGATTTCCGTCAGGAAACGGAGCCACAATACCATCATGCGCTTGTCGGAGATGGAATGAGGAGTGAACTTAGGAAGCTCTATGAAGGTGAAATGCAAGCCTTCGATTACCTTGTTGCTATCCTTGTCGTGCACGATGCGATAGTTGTGGATGAATTCAGGAGTATCACGCTCGAAGATGTCATTCACAAGATTCAGAGAATAAACAGGCTGTAGAGCACAGTATCTTTCTCCCTTTTTAGCCTGACTCACGTAGAGCTTGGAGGCATTGAACAGTACTCGCTGCTTGAAAGCGTTAGACCATTCCATCTGCATCTCTACGCAAAATTTCCTTTCTCTGGCATCAGTGCAGAGCACATCTACTATCGTATTCTTGTGGCCTTCCAGTTCGGGCACAAGTTCCGTTGGCAGATACTCTATCTCGTGTATCTGCTCTTCTTCGCTGAGTGGCAGAAGGGCGTTCAGGAGGCTGATCAGTCTTTTAGGATGATTGCCGAATATCTTCTTGAACGTAAGGTCTGCCTTAGGGTCTAAGTACTTCATAACCTTTCTGTTTTAAAATGATACGGTTCTATTTTTAAATGCTACCGCAAAATTACGCTTTTATTTTGAAACATGCAAGAAAAAAGGGAGAAAAAATCCCATTAAAAATATCACGAGCCAAAGCAAATTATCAAAAAGAGTTTTACAATCTTATTTTTCATTCGTATTCTGGAAAAATCAGATGCAAGCAAAAACAAGCTATCACAATAACAGTTATCACAGTTTTTTAAAGGGCATTCTATACCGAAGGTAGAATTGTTAATTATTTTAACTATAGATATAATATATAATATAAATATTATATATTATATCTATAGTTAGTTTTTGGTTGAGATTTGGAAAAGTGGTTTGAAAAACTGTGATAACTGTTATTGTGATTGTTTGAGGTGAGAACTCATAGTTTTTCCCTCAGCAAAACTATGTTCTCTTTCTTGCTAAAATATGAGTTAGCTTTATTAACGAAATTCGGAATCAGGGGCTGCTGAAAATCAGTCCTTATCGCCACCCGAAATTTGGTGGTATCAGAAAAAAGCCGTATCTTTGCACCGTCATTCAGAAGAAAGGCGCCTGATGACCAGTTAAGGGAGCCATAGGATTCTTTCGGGGATTCTGCTGATGACAAAGAGAACAATAATCATTAATCACTAATCATTAATCACTAAAAAGCTTATGGGACAAGGAAACATTAAGTATCGTAAAGTAAAGCGTACCCCTCAGACGGGTGAGAACGCTGGTAAGGAACTCTGGTATGCCACCGTGGTGACCGACAGAGAGATGAACTTCGAGGAGTTCGTGGATCACATTTCATCCCACAACTCGCCTTACAGCCGCGGCACCGTGCACGGCGTGATGATGGATATGCTCGACTGCCTGAAAGAGCTTATCCTCGACGGCAAGAGCGTGCGTCTGGGCGACCTGGGCCTCTTCTCCATCGGCATGAGTTCGCGTGGTGAGGTGAGCAGAGACAAGGTTACTTCGGCTAGCGTGGAGGGCATCCATCTGCTAGTGAAAAATACCAAGAACTGGAGTAACAGTGAGCTGAAGAAACTCTGCAAGATTACTGCCTACGACGCCCGTGGCGGCGAAGAGACCGATGGAGGAACCACTGGTGGTGGAACCAACGGCGGTGGCAGCGGCAACACCCAGGGAGGCGGCAGCGACAACACTCAGGGTGGCGGCGGAACCTCGGGCGGCAACACCAGCCAGGGTGGCGGAACCGACAAGGGTACTACTGGCGGAGGCGACAAGGGCGACAAAGGCGACGGCGATTCTGCTGACGTAACTATCTAGAGCAAGCCCCTTCGGGGGCTACTCTTTCATCCTATCACATCTCGAAAAAAAATTAACCACCAATCACTAATCATTAATCACTAATCATTAATCACTAAAAAGAACTGCCTATGAAGAAAGAAACATGGAAGACTGTTATTCAGATTTTAATCTCTATCCTGACTGCCGTAGCCACTTCGCTCGGAGTCACGAGTTGCATGAGTTAAAAAAGTTGTAGAAAAAACGAAAAAAAGAGGGTGTGTCATAAGTTCATGACTCACCCTCTTTTTTTATATATTTATCTTCTTATCCAGAATATTATTCTCCATCCTCAGCCTTCTTGCGGCGAGAGATGCGCTTGCGCTTTGGCTTCTCCTCTGCGGCTGGAGTCTCAATCTTTACACCTGCCAACTCTGGGTCGATGAGGATACGGCCGCAATACTCACAAGGGATAATCTTCTTGTGCATCTTGATATCCAACTGGCGCTGAGGTGGAATCTTGTTGAAGCAACCACCACAGGCATCACGCTGCACGTATACGATGCCCAGTCCGTTGCGGGCACCCTTGCGGATGCGCTTGAAGCTGGCGAGCAGACGTGGCTCAATCTTCTTCTCAAGCTCAAGAGCCTTCTCTGTAAGGCGCTCCTCCTCCTCACGGGTCTCTGCCATGATGTCCTCAAGCTCAGAACGCTTCTCAACCAATCCGTGCTCACGGTCGGCCTTCTGCTCCTCAGCCTTGTGAAGGTCGTACTCACGCTCACGCATCTTTGCCAAGCCCTCGCGAATCTTCTTGTTGCAAAGCTCGATTTCCAGCTCCTGGAACTCGATCTCCTTGCTCAGAGTGTCGTACTCACGGTTGTTGCTCACGGTCTCCAGCTGGCTGTGATAGCGCTCCAGGCTAGCCTGGGCGTCAGCAATCTCTGCCTGCTTCTGAGCCACTGCGTGGTCGAACTGCTCAATCTCACGCTGGATGTTCTCGATGCGGGTGGTGAGACCTGCGATGTCGTCTTCCAAGTCCTGAACCTCGAGAGGAAGCTCACCTCTCAACTCACGATTCTCGTCAATGCCTGACAAGGTTACCTGAAGCTGGTAGAGAGTCTTCAACTTCTCTTCTACCGTCAAATCTGTAGGATCTTTCTTTGCCATAATTTCTTGATTTTATCTTTAAACCTTTATTTTCTTTTTTACTGAAGTTTCGCAAGTAGCATTCTACCGTCCCCGAAGGGGGCGAATGTGAATAACCGCGGGTGGAATGCCCGAAGGGAATGGAACCTGCGGATAGTTACAGATACTCTCTTATCGTCCCCGAAGGGGGCGAACAGGAGCAAGACTGGATGTGGTTCGCCCCCTTTGGGGACGCTTTCTCCCTACTATTGGTTGTCCGCAGGTTCCATGACCTTTGGTCATTCCACCAGCGGTTATTGAAAGTTGGCCCCCTTCGGGGACCGGAGGTTACTTGCGAAACTTGAATTTTTTATTATTAT
This sequence comes from Segatella copri, assembly GCF_019249655.2. Taxonomy (NCBI): domain Bacteria; kingdom Pseudomonadati; phylum Bacteroidota; class Bacteroidia; order Bacteroidales; family Prevotellaceae; genus Segatella; species Segatella copri. The sequence goes on along the minus strand of NZ_CP137557.1, from coordinate 1,717,343 downwards.
TTTGATGCATTTTGTGCGCACCGGGGTTTAGGCACGGCCAAGCATCCCATCCTATAAATAGATGATAGGATTGGTGTTGATTTCCGAGATGCAGCATTTGGCATCGGGAAAATTCTCGAGGATGATGCTGCGGAAGATTTCGCTGGTAAACTGCTCACTCTGATAGTGACCGATGACGCAGATCTGAATCTCCTGATCGTGCCCGAAATACTCATGATAGCTCATCTCGCCCGTGATGAAGGCATCCGCCCCGGCGGCTATCGCATCGCCCAGAAGGAACGAACCCGAACCGCCACAGAGTGCCACCTTGCGGATAGGACGGCGCAAGAGCTGGTTGCACTGCACGCACTCCACGCCGAAACGCTGGCGCAAGAGCAGCACCAGGTCGTCGGCAGCAATGCCCTCGGCAAAATGATTCTTCACCTCTTCCGAAAGCTTGCCAGCCCGGGCAGCCTCCTGGATATCCTGGTCTGAGATTTCTCCCATCACACCGTTTCCACCCTTCACACCATCCACTTCCTTCTCGCCGCCGAAGAACTGGAGGTTCTTCAATCCCAGCTTCTCGGCTATCTTGAAGTTCACGCCGCCCTGGGCAGCATCCATGTTGGTGTGCATGGAAACTATCGTTATATCATTCTTGATGGCCTTCACCACCGTGCGCTGCACGTAGTTCTCGTCCGAGATTCTCTGCAGCTTGCGGAATATCAGCGGATGGTGGCTCACGATGAGATTGCAGCCCTTCCGGAGGGCCTCATCCACCACCGCCTCGGTGACGTCAAGACACAACAATGCCCCTGACATTTCTACCGCCTCTGTCAATCCAACTTGCAGGCCGGCATTATCATATCCTTCCTGCAAGGGCAGAGGCGCGTAATGTTCAAGGGCATCAACTACTTGTTTTATTTTCACGCTCCTAATATGTCTTATTCTTAAATTTAGGCTGCAAAGTTAAGCATTTCTCATGAAATTAGCAAGAGTTTCACTAAAAAATTTCAAAAAATTATGGAAGTTGCCGTTTTTTTTATTATTTTTGCACCTATAATTCGCTAACTCTTCTTCCAGAAGGGAGAAAGAACGGACTAAACTATGCAACCCACACAAGGGCTGGCTATATAAATAAATAATAAAAATTGAAAGCTTATGTATCAATCAGCATTACCTTGCGATTTCGCACTTCCGGCAGAATGGGAGCCTCAGAGCGCCATTATGCTGACCTGGCCACATGGTGGTACAGACTGGAAACCCTATCTCAGGCAGATAACCAACACTTATCTGGAACTTGCCGACATCATCACCCGCTACGAGCAGCTGCTTGTGGTTACTCCCATCGTGGAGAGTACACGCAGAATGCTCGCCGAACGGCTCTCGGAGGGCCAGATGAACCGCGTACACCTCTACGAGATGGACACCAATGATACATGGGCGCGCGACCACGGTCCTATCAGCATGGTATCGAGAGGCAGGCGCAACTCGCATGTCATCCCTATCCATCTGCTCGACTTCAAGTTTAACGGATGGGGCGAGAAATTCGCCTGGCAGAAGGACAACGCCATCAACCTGCAGCTCTACTACCAGGGTGCCTTTGATGCGGCGATGGAGAACCACCAGGGATTCGTACTTGAGGGCGGAAGCATCGAGAGCGACGGAAAGGGCACCATCTTCACCACCTCGCAATGCCTGCTGGCACCCCACAGAAACCAGCCTTTCACCAGGGAGAATATCGAAAGTCTGCTCAAGACGTTCTTCTTCGCCAAGCAGGTGGTATGGCTCGACCATGGCAACCTGGTGGGCGATGATACCGACGGGCATATCGACACCATCGTGAGGGTGGCTCCGCACGACACCTTATTATATGTGGGCTGCGACGACCCTGAGGATGAGCAGTATGAGGATTTCCAGGCGCTGGAGAAGCAGCTGAAGAAGCTGTTCAACTACGAGGGATATCCTTACCGCCTGCTGAAGCTGCCGATGCCGGATGCCATCTACGACGAGGGCGACCGGCTGACTACGGAGAAGGGCAGCAAGGGCGACCGACTGCCTGCCACCTACGCCAACTTCCTGATTCTGAACGGTGCGGTGATTTACCCTACGTATAACCAGCCGGAGAAGGACGAGGAGGCGAAGCGCCAGATTCAGCTTGCCTTCCCGGACAGAGAGGTGATAGGCGTGGATTCGCTCACCATCATCCGCCAGCACGGCAGCATCCACTGTCTCACCATGCAGCTGCCTGCGGGGGCTATCAAATAAAGTATTCAAGTTTCGCAAGTAACCTCCGGTCCCCGAAGGGGGCCAACTTTCAATAACCGCTGGTGGAATGACCGAAGGTCATGGAACCTGCGGACAACCAATAGTAGGGAGAAAGCGTCCCCAAAGGGGGCGAACCTCATCCAGTCTTGCTCCTGTTCGCCCCCTTCGGGGACGATAAGAGAGTTTCTGTCACTATCCGCAGGTTCCATTCCCTTCGGTCATTCCACCCGCGGTTATTCACATTCGCCCCCTTCGGGGACGGTAGAATGCTACTTGCGAAACTTCAATAAAATAAAAAAACAAAATTTCATGAAATTAGGATTATTACAACTACACATCACGGCGGATATCGCCGATAACAAGACGCGCCTCGCCGAGGGCATCATCGACCTGGCTAAGCGTGGCGCTGAACTCATCGTTTTGCAGGAACTCCACAACTCGCTCTACTTCTGCCAGGTAGAGGATGTGGAGAACTTCAACCTTGCCGAACCCATCCCGGGGCCATCTACCGAATTCTACGGCAAACTGGCGAAGGATCTGGGCGTGGTAATCGTTACATCGCTCTTCGAGCGCCGTGCGCCGGGCCTCTATCACAACACGGCGGTGGTGATTGAGAAGGATGGAACCATCGCCGGAAAATATCGCAAGATGCATATTCCGGATGATCCTGCCTACTACGAAAAATTCTACTTCACCCCTGGCGACCTGGGCTTCAACCCGATACAGACTTCAGTGGGCAAGCTGGGCGTGCTGGTTTGCTGGGACCAGTGGTATCCCGAGGCTGCCCGCCTGATGGCACTGCAGGGTGCGGATATCCTCATCTATCCTACTGCCATCGGCTATGCCACCTACGACACCGAGGAGGAGCAGCAGCGCCAGCGTGAGGCGTGGACCACGGTGATGCGTGGTCATGCCGTGGCTAACGGTTTGCCTGTGGTGGCGGTGAACAGGGTTGGCTTCGAGCCGGACCCTAGCGGTCAGACCGAGGGCATCCAGTTCTGGGGCAGCAGTTTCGTGGCAGGTCCTCAGGGCGAGCTCCACTATCGTGCGAGCGACAAGGAGGAAGAGAGCCTGGTGGTGGATATCGACCTGAAGCACAGCGAGGATGTGCGCCGCTGGTGGCCATTCCTGCGCGACCGCCGCATAGAAAACTACGGCGATATCACCAGGAGATTCATTGATTAAGATAGATGGAGATTGATTGAGATTTTCGATAAAAAAGGTATACCTTTAAGGTATAAGAGATTAGAATTTCAGGATAGATGGAAAATTTAGAGGTGATGGTGGTGTTATTCATCATCGTGATTTTGGGTTACGTCGCCTGCAAGCTGGGCTATATGGGCGACAAGTTTGACAAGAAGCTTTCCAGCATCGTGGTAGATATCACCTGCCCCCTGCTGGTGCTCTCGTCGGTGATGGGAGAAGAACTGCCCGACCGCACGCTCATCCTCCCGCTTCTGGGCATAGGTTTTCTAACCTATATCCTGCTGCTGGTGTTCGGTTTCGGGGTGCCCCGCCTCATCAGCAAGAACCATGATGACCAGGGAATGATAGGTTTCGCCCTGATGTTTGCCAACGTGGGCTTCATCGGATACCCGATAGTTTCGAGCATCTTCGGTCCGAAGGCGATATTCTATGCTGCCCTGCTCAACATGCCTAACACGTTTTTCATCTTCACGGCTGGCGTGATGCTCATCAAGGGCGAATACAGTGTGAAGCAGTTTAACCCCAAGGTGTTGCTGAGTCCGGCGCTGATAGCGGCAGCCGTGGCGGCTCTGCTGGTGGCTCTGGGGGTTCATACGCCCGATGTCATCGCCCGTCCTATTACGATGGTGGGCAACGTGACGGTGCCTGCTGCGCTGATGATTATAGGAAGCAGTATGGCGAAGCTGCCCGTGAGGGAGATTATCGGAAGTCCGAAGGTTTACGTGGCTTCTGTGCTCCGCCTCGTGGTGGTTCCGCTTAGCCTTTACTTCTTCTTCAAGGTGTGCGGCGTGAGCGACGTGGTGAATAATATCAACACGGTGGTGATAGCGATGCCTGTGGCAAGCTTCGGCACGATGTTCTGCCTGAAATACGGCAGGAACCCGTCGCTGATTACGGAAATGACTTTCATCACTACCCTGGGAAGCATCATCACCATCCCCCTGATAACGCAGCTTTTCAGCTAGGAAAGGAAGATAGGAATAAACAATCAATATAAAGAAAAGAATAGAATGAAAAGAATGAAGAGAAAAAACATAATGAAAACCAGCCGCCTGTTACTACTAGCCTTGGCACTAGGAGGTGCCAACCAGCAACTGGCGGCAGCACCGATAGAACATATCGGCGACCGATATATGATTCATGTTCCGGAACTGGAACTCACGGGCGAGGAATCGCTGCTCGACGTGCTGATGATGTGTCCCGAGGTGATGACCCTGGATGGCAACAACATCATCGGCGGTGACCCCTTTGCCAATCTATATGGAAAATTCGTAATCCGTATCGACAACCAGGAATACGGACTGGATTACGCTACCCTGCTCCATCATTTCAAGGCGAGAGAAATAGAAACCATCAAGGTTTGCCAGAACGCTGAAGTGATGAAGGGCTGCAGCAGTCTGAAAAAGGTGATTGACATCACGCTGAGAAAAGGCGAGAATGGCGTGAGCGGAAGAGTGGGATTCTTCGGCGATACCTACGGCGGAGGCAAGGGCATCGTGAGCGTGCTGAGCCAGCAGCAGAAGCTGCGCATCCTGAGCCACGTGGAGGGCAGCATGCAGCGGTCTTCTTTTCATCCTCAGGGGGCTTATGCGGGCGATAACGGCAGCACTTCCATCAACCATTATTCGCACGAGGGTGCCAAGCTGAATATCCTCTGGACTCCTACAGAGAAGGATGTGCTGGAGGTGGATGCGATGCAGACCTATACCCGCAATCATTTCTCGGGCGATGCAGCCGATTTCGTGCGTGCCTACCATCTCCAGGCGGATTATACCCGAACCCTGGGCGAAAACGGGTCGAGCATCCTCTTTACTCTGGGTGCTGAGAATATCAGCGACCAAGGGGGAGGCAGTGCATCTCCCTACCGCAATCATTCCACCTATCCCTTCATGGTGGTGGAATATGCCACGCCTGTATTCTCGCAGAATCTCTGGATTACAGCCGGTTTCGAGGGCGGACTTTCCATAGAGAAGAATTGCGTGAAGGGTTATACCAACCATTCCAACTATCAGGATCTCTATGGTCAGATAGACTATCACATCGGTAAATGGGGATTCATGGTGGGCGACCGCTATCGCACCATCCACTTCCATCCTAAGCAGCTAAAGACGGAAGAGAAGTGGAAGAACACCACGCACAACCACAGCTACACGCTGAGCATCTACCACCAGTTTACCCCTGGCAACACGCTGCAGGGCACCTTCTGCCGCCGCATCTTCAACCCCGACTTCGGCGATTTCATTACGGCGGGCGACATGGAGGGGGCGTGGAAGCCTGCATATACGGCGGATATCAGCGAGCGCCTGGCTTATGTGGCGGAGCTGAAATATACCTACAGCAAGCCGAATCTGGTGGTGAGCACCTCGGTGAAGAACATCCATCAGGATTTGCCGGGCGTGGATAGAGACAACACGCTGGGCATAGGTACCACTGCCTTCTGGCACAAGGGTATTCTGCGACTGACGGCTGGCTTCAACTATTTCTGGGAAAAGGCTGAGGTGTTTGAAACGGATATCAAGCCGCAGGGAAAGACTCAGGAATACAGCCACTTTGCGGTTTTCAAGCTGGCTCCCCAGCTTTCGCTGCCTTCGGGCTGGCGCCTTGCATCGAACATGATATGGTGTACCCGCAGGCATACCATCACGCCAAACTATACTCCTGCCAACCTATATGCTGAGATGGGGGTATACAAGACGATTAACAGGCACTGGACGCTGGAGGCCAGATATCATGATATAGCAGGGCAGCATTTCGGCAACAGAGCTGCTATGCTTGGAGGCACTTATTATTTCTAAACAAATTATTTCTATACAAAACAATAATCCCGGTTTTCCTATTGCTAGGAGAACCGGGATTCTTCAATATAAATTGAAGCTGTTATACTGATACAACCTCATTATGCTGATATGACTCAAATCAAATTAAAGGCATTCCTGCCTCTTCGCACTCCTGGCGCATCTCCTCAGGCCAGATACTAGCCTGAATCTCGCCGATGTGCGCCTTGTGGAGCATCACCATGCACAAGCGGCTCTGACCGATACCGCCGCCAATGCTCAATGGCAATTTATCATTCAGGAGCTGCTGGTGGAAATAGAGCTTCTCTCTATCTTCCTTGCCCTCCAGCTTCAGCTGGCGCAGCAGGCTCTCCTTATCCACACGGATACCCATGGAACTCAGCTCGAAGCTTCTGCCCAGCACAGGATACCAGATAAGAATATCACCATTCAAACCCACCTTGCCGTTCTCTGCCATGGTGCTCCAGTCGTCATAGTCGGGGGCACGGCCGTCGTGCTTCTTTCCGTCGCTCAGCTTTCCGCCGATGCCCTCAACGAATACGGCGCCATATTTCTCGCAGATGGCATCCTCGCGCTCCTTCGGAGTCTTATCAGGATACATATCGAGCAAATCCTGCGCATGGATGAAATGAATCTCCTTAGGCAAGAATGGCTTGAGCTGAGGATAGTGCTCGCAAGTGAGGAACTCGGTGCGGAGGATGGCGGCATAGATGCGGCGAACGATGTCCTCGAGGAATGCGATGGTGCGGTCTTCCTTGGTAATCACAGCCTCCCAGTCCCACTGGTCTACATAGAGCGAGTGCAGGTTATCCAGCTCCTCGTCGGCACGGATGGCGTTCATATCGGTATATACGCCATATCCAGGCTCCACCTCGTACTCGGCGAGGGTGAGTCGCTTCCACTTGGCGAGGGAGTGAACCACCTCGGCCTTGGCATCACCCAGATCCTTGATAGGGAAAGTTACAGGGCGCTCCACACCATTCAGGTCATCATTGATTCCCAAGCCCTTCATCACGAAAAGAGGGGCTGTTACTCGGCGCAGGCGCAACTCTGTGGCAAGGTTCTGCTGGAAGAACTCCTTTATCATCTTGATACCCATTTCGGTCTGGCGCATATCCAGCAGCGCCTTGTAACCTTCGGGTTTTATCAGTTTACTCATTTTTAGTATTTATTATTGTTTTCGTTTTACTGTTTTATACCGTTTTATACCGTCCCGTTTCCGAGACTTGTCTTCTTAAAGACGGTGCAAAGGTACAAAATAAAAATTAAACTGCAAGCTTTTTCCCGAATTTTTTCTCAAAATGATAGCATTTTTCTTTCTTTTCTATCTTTTTGCCTTGTTTTCTTCTTGTTTTTCGCGAATTTTCTCCCTTCATCTTCTGTTTTCAATCTTTTTTCGCCATCTTTCTCCCTTCACCGTCTGTTTTCATCTCTTTTTCATCTCTTTTTCATCATCTTCTTCAGAATTCTTCAGAAAAAGTGGCAAGAATATTTGGCGGTTTCAAATTAAATCACTAACTTTGCACTCGTATATGTTTCATTTATGTACCGGGATGGCTATTCCGGCGGATAAAAAGCGTATAAAAATGGTCTCGTAGCTTAGTTGAATAGAGCAGCAGATTCCGGTTCTGGAGGTCGTGGGTTTGAGTCCCACCGAGATCACTACTACATTATTATAATAATTAAGAACATGGACTTAGTAGAACGTTTTATAAACTATACAAAATTCGACACACAATCGAGCGAAGACTCCGAGAGTGTGCCTAGCACGGCAAAACAGCTTGAGTTTGCCAAGTACCTGAAGCAGGAGCTTGAGGATGAAGGCCTCAGCGACGTAGAGATGGACGACATGGGCTATATCTACGCCACCCTGAAAGGAAATACCAAGAAAAAGACTCCAACCATCGGCTTTATCTCTCACATGGACACCAGTCCGGATGCCAGCGGAAAGGATGTGAAGGCGCGCGTCATCAAGAACTACGACGGCGAGGACATCGAACTGAGCCCGGGCATCATCAGCAGCGTGGAGAAATTCCCTGAACTCAAGGCACACAAGGGCGAGGACATCATCGTTACCGACGGAACTACCCTGCTCGGAGCTGACGACAAGGCGGGCATCGCAGAAATCGTTCAGGCGATGTGCTACCTGCGCGACCACAAGGAAATCAAGCACGGCGATATCCGCGTGGGCTTCAATCCTGACGAGGAAATCGGTATGGGTGCTCATCATTTCGACGTGGAGAAGTTTGGCTGCGACTGGGCGTACACCGTAGACGGCGGCGACCTGGGCGACCTGGAATACGAGAACTTCAACGCTGCGGGCGCCAAGGTGTTCATCAAGGGCGTGAGCGTGCACACAGGCTATGCCAAGGGTAAGATGGTGAATGCCAGCCGACTTGCCGTGGAGTTCCAGAACATGATTCCGGAAGCTGAGACTCCTGAGCATACCGAAGGTTATCAGGGCTTCTACCACCTGATCGGCATCGAGAGCCGCTGCGAGGAGGCAAAGCTGAGCTATATCATCCGCGACCACGACAGAGAGAAGTTTGAAGACCGCAAGGACTTCATCGAGGACTGCGCGAAGAAGATGAACGAGAAATACGGCGAGGGTACGGTGAGCGTGGCCATCCAGGACCAGTATTACAACATGAAGGAGAAGATTGATCCTAACATGCACGTGATTGATATCGTGCTGCGTGCGATGCAGGAGAGCGGTGTTCCTCCACGCGTGGAGCCTATCCGTGGCGGTACCGACGGAGCGCAGCTCAGTTTCAAGGGTCTGCCTTGTCCAAACATCTTCGCCGGCGGCGTCAACTTCCATGGTCCTCACGAGTTCGTGAGCATCCAGGTGATGCAGAAGGTGGTGGATACCATCGTGAAGATTGCGGAAATCACAGAAGAATTTAATGATTAGTTTATAGTTAATAGTTTATAGTTTATAGGACATTCATGCTGCAAAGCAGAGTTCTTATTTACTATAAACTATTATTTTTATCAGCTTCACCCCTACTTTAAGCTAGTTTGCCTATACGGCGAAGCCGCTATAAACTATAAATTATTCAAGTTTCGCAAGTAACCTCCGGTCCCCGAAGGGGGCCAACTTTCAATAACCGCTGGTGGAATGACCGAAGGTCATGGAACCTGCGGACAAACTAATAGTAGGGAGAAAGCGTCCCCAAAGGGGGCGAACCACATCCAGTCTTGCTCCTGTTCGCCCCCTTCGGGGACGATAAGAGAGTATCTGTGACTATCCGCAGGTTCCATTCCCTTCGGTCATTCCACCCGCGGTTATTCACATTCGCCCCCTTCGGGGACGGTAGAATGCTACTTGCGAAACTTCAGTAAATTATAAACTATAAATTATAAACTATGGCAGAAATTCCCTTTTTAGTAAAAGACCTCGCCCTCATCCTGATGGTGGCTGGCGTTGTTACCCTCATCTTCAAGCGGCTCAAGCAGCCCCTGGTGCTGGGTTACATCGTGGCGGGCTTCCTCGTGTCGCCCCACATGCCCTACACCGTATCGGTGATGGACGAGACGGATATCCAGACCTGGGCAGACATCGGTGTCATCTTCACCCTCTTCTCGCTGGGCTTGGATTTCTCCTTCAAGAAAATCGTGAAGATGGGTGCCTCGCCCGTCATCGCCTGCATCGTCATCGTTTTCTGCATGATGATGCTGGGCATCAGCGTGGGCCACGGATTCGGATGGGACCGGATGGACTGCATCTTCCTGGGCGGTATGCTCGCCATGAGCTCTACCACCATTATATATAAGGCGTTCGACGACATGGGACTCAGGCAGCAGAAGTTTGCCTCCATGGTGATGAGCGTGCTCATCCTGGAAGATATCCTTGCCATCGTGATGATGGTGATGCTTTCCGCCATCGCCGGAGGCAGCAATCCGGATGGCGAGCAGATGATTTCCTCGGTATTGAGGATTGGTTTCTTCCTGGTGCTCTGGTTCATCGTGGGCATCTTCGCCATCCCGCTCTTCCTGCGGTCGGTGAGGAAGCTCATCAATGGCGAAACCCTGCTCGTCGTTTCGCTGGGCCTCTGCTGCGGCATGGCTGTATTATCCACCAAGGTGGGGTTCTCCAGCGCCTTCGGAGCCTTCGTTATGGGCAGCATCCTTGCAGAAACCATTGAGGCTGAGAAGATTATCAAACTGGTAGAACCGGTGAAAAATCTCTTCGGAGCCATCTTCTTCGTGTCGGTGGGTATGCTGGTAGACCCCAAGATATTGGTGGAATATGCCGTTCCTATCCTCGCCCTGGTGGGCACCATCCTGGTGGGACAGGCTATATTCGGCACCTTCGGATTCATGCTGGGCGGCGAATCACTGAAGTCGGCGATGCGCTGCGGTTTTTCGATGGCTCAGATTGGTGAGTTCTCGTTTATCATCGCTTCGCTGGGTCTGTCGCTGGGGGTTATCAGTAACTTCCTCTATCCGGTGGTGGTAGCGGTATCCGTGATTACCACCTTCCTCACGCCCTACATGATTCGTCTGGCTCTGCCTTCCTATCAGCAGATGGAGAAGCATCTGCCCTGCAAGTTCATCAACATTCTGAACCATTTTGCGATGAGTCATCCTTCTACGCAGCAGCAAAGCAAGTGGAAGTCGCTCATCCGCCAGATGGCCATCAACACCGTGGCCTACTCCATCCTTTCGGCGGCAACCATCGCCATGATGTTCACCTTCGTGCTGCCGCTGATGCGCAATCTGCTGCCAGGCTGGCAGTTGCACTGGTATGCCAACGCCCTTACGGGTCTGCTCACGGTGGTACTGATTTCGCCTTTCCTGCGCGCCATCGTGATGAAGAAGAACCACAGTCCGGAATGGAAGCGCCTGTGGGTGGAAAGCAGCATCAACCGCATCCCGCTGCTCTTCACCATCGTGGTGAGATACATCATCGCCCTGGCGTTCATCTTCTACATCATCAACTATCTCTCGCGCTTCACCAATGCGCTCATCGTCTGCATCGGAGCCGTGGTGGTACTGCTGATGGTGGCATCGCGCCGCATCAAGAAGCGCAGCATCGTGATGGAGCGCCTCTTTATCCACAACCTGCGTTCGCGCGATATTGCCGCCCAGGTGAACGGCGAGAAGCGACCGCTCTATGCGGGTCATCTGCTGGATAGAGATATTCACATCAGTGAGATTGAGGTGCCGGAGGATAGCACCTGGTGTGGCAAATCGCTGAAGGAGCTTCATCTTCGTGAACGTTTCGGCATCGACATGAGCAGCATCCGCCGCGGTTCGCAGCGCCTGAACATTCCGAACGGTGACACGGTGATTTTCCCTGGCGACAAGCTTCAGATCATCGGCAACGACGACCAGAATCACAAGTTTGCCCAAGCACTCACCTCGGAGCTTGCTCCTGAGGATGTGGATATAGAAAAGAGGGAGATGAAGCTGCGCCAGCTCATCATCAGCGGCGGCAGCGAATTTCTGGGAAAGACGCTGATAGAAAGCGGAATAAGGGATAAATATAATTGTATGGTGGTAGGACTGGAAGAGGGCCGGGAGAACCTGACCCGTGTTCTGCCTACCCGAGTATTCAAAAAAGGCGATATCATCTGGCTGGTAGGCGAAGAGGCTGACCTTCAGAAGATTCAGGAAAAGAGTTAAATTTTTGTCCCACATGTTCTGAAAGGAAAGAAGCAGCACGCCCTGAAAGGGCAGAAGCTCCTAGCCCAGGGCAACGCCCTGGGTAAATACGCAGACACAACAACGCCCTGTAAGGGCAAAAGCTTCTCATATTCAAAGCTTTTGCCCTTACAGGGCGACTTCGTAGAGATGGGCTTAACCCAGAGCGTTGCCCTGGGCTAGGAGCTTCTGCCCTTTCAGGGCGTGTGGGGCTTACTTGAGAAAAATCAGAAAATTATCTCACAGTGATATGGAAGCAACCCTGATGCACCTCGTATTTAATATAGCAGCGGTTCTTCTCACGGAAATCCCTCAACACCTCGCTGAACACCCACTTCAAGGTATCATTCTGAACCTGGCGGCGAGGCTGGTCCTTGGTCTGAATCTGCTTGTATCTGTTGTAGCAGATATCGAACGTGGTACCATAAAGATGGCACGAATTCTCGGTGGCATTACCATTACGGGTTCTGAGTTTCGCCACATCATCCTTGGTACGCAAGATGCTCGTTACAATAATCTTATGCAGCGGAATACCCTTAATCTGCAGGGAATCGAAATACGCCCTGCCTATATCCTGCAGCAACACCGAAGCCTTAGGCACCAGATAAGGAATACTGTTGTTCAGCTTATCCACATAAAAAAACGGATTGCTGCCCACATACACCAGTTTGCCCTTGCTATGCTCCGCCTCCTCACGATTCTGAACCGGAGCCACACCATGCTGGTTGGCAGCCAGAATCTGAACATCCTGCTGGTCAGGGAAAGTATTGCCGAAATGAGGCACCGAGAAAATGCGGTGCTTCACCTCCTTGCCATCCTTATCGAAGAAAATGGAAGCCATGCCCGCCATCGCCGTATCAGGCGCAGCAGAGAGCTCATCCTTCTTCATCGCTTTTAAGGAATCCACTTCCGCAGAATCCTGTCCCTTTTCATTCTTCGCCAATCTCGGCTCGGCCACGCTTGGAAACACCAGGCGAACCAGCGCCAGCAGCAGCACAACCACTACAAAACCTTGCAAATATCTATTCTTACTTATCTTCATATCTAAAAATTTCTTGCAAAGGTAACAAAATCTATCGAAATATTTGCTCATTTCAAGGAAAAGTAGTAATTTTGCAGCGTTATATAACATTATTTAGAACATTTAAGGTTGCAAACCATTTAGAAAGATAAAGATTTTGATAGAGAAACATATTATACTCGAAGATGTAGATCCAGTGATGTTCTACGGTGTAGGCAATGCCCACCTGCAGATGATTAAGTCACTGTATCCTAAGTTGCGTATCGTGGCACGCGACAACGTGCTTCGTGTGCTTGGCGACGAGGAAGAAATGGCTAAGGCAGAAGAAGACATCGAACTGATGCGCAAGCACTTAGCTAAATATAACATGCTTAACGAAGAAGATATTCTTGATATAGTAAAAGGAAAACAGACCAAGGCTGACTCCGTGAAGGGAGTACTGGTTTACAGCATCAGCGGCCGACCAATCAAGAGCCGCAGCGAAAACCAGCAGCAACTCATCGAGGCTTACGAAAAGAACGACATGGTATTTGCCGTGGGTCCTGCCGGAACCGGTAAGACCTACCTCAGCATCGCCCTTGCCGTGAAAGCCCTGAAGGAGAAGACCATCAAGAAAATCATCCTCTCACGCCCTGCCGTGGAAGCCGGAGAGAAACTCGGATTCCTGCCAGGCGACATGAAAGATAAAATTGACCCTTACTTGCAACCGCTCTATGATGCGTTGGAAGACATGATTCCTGCCGTGAAACTGCAGGACATGATGGAAAAGCACATCATCCAGATAGCGCCCCTCGCCTTCATGCGCGGACGCACACTCAGCGACGCCGTCGTCATCCTCGACGAGGCGCAGAACACCACCTCACAGCAGATTCGCATGTTCCTCACCCGAATGGGCATGAACACCAAGATGATCATCACCGGCGACCTGACCCAGATAGACCTGCCAAGAGAGCAGCGAAGCGGACTGAAGGAAGCCCTCAAGATTCTAGACGGCGTGGAAGGCATCGGAGTAGTGAAGCTGGGACAGAAGGACATCGTGCGCCACAAGCTCGTAACCCGCATCGTCAACGCATACGACAAGTATGACAAGGAGAGAGCGGAAGCACGGGAAGCTCAAAAAACAAATTAATTATAAATTAAATAAAATGAAAGCATTAACAAAGACAGATTTCCATTTCGATGGACAGAAGAGTGTTTACCACGGTAAAGTACGTGATGTGTATGACATTAACGACGACATCCTCGTGATGGTCGCTACCGACAGAATCTCAGCGTTCGACGTTGTTCTGCCTAAGGGTATCCCATTCAAGGGTCAGGTGCTCAACCAGATTGCAGCTAAGTTCCTGGACACAACTACAGACATCTGTCCAAACTGGAAGTTGGCTACTCCAGACCCAATGGTTACCGTAGGTTTGAAGTGCGAAGGTTTCCGTGTGGAGATGATCATCCGTTCTATCCTCACCGGTAGTGCATGGCGCGACTATCAGAAGGGCTGCCGCGAGATCTGCGGTGTGAAGTTGCCAGACGGTATGCGCGAGAACGAACGTTTCCCTGAGCCAATCATCACCCCTACCACAAAGGCTGATGAGGGTCACGACATGAACATCTCTAAGGAAGAGATCATCGCCCAGGGTATTGTTAGTGCAGAGGATTACGCCGTGATGGAAGACTACACACGCCGCATCTTCGCCCGTGGTCAGGAAATCGCTGCCAAGCAGGGCTTGATTCTCGTAGATACCAAGTATGAGTTCGGCAAGCGCGACGGCAAGGTTTATCTCATCGACGAGATCCATACTCCAGACTCTAGCCGCTACTTCTATGCCGACGGTTACGAGGAGAAGTTTGAGAAGGGTGAGCCTCAGCGCCAGCTTTCCAAGGAGTTCGTTCGCCAGTGGCTCATCGAGCACAACTTCATGAACGAGCCAGGTCAGACTATGCCTGAGATTACCGACGAGTATGCAGAGAGCGTATCAGACCGTTACATCGAGCTGTACGAGCACATCACAGGCGAGAAGTTCGACAAGGCTGCAGAGGAAGGCGACATCGCTGCCCGCATCGAGAAGAACGTAAGCGAGTGGCTTGCAGCACACAAGTAAACTATATATAATGTATAGACAAGAACAGATTAAGCCCTACGAGGGCACAGGAGAAAAGGGAAAATTGGTAGAGGAGATGTTTGATAACATCGCCCCTACCTACGACACCCTGAACCACCGACTCTCGTGGGATATCGATAAGGGATGGCGCAAGAAGGCAATCAGGCGTCTTGCGCCCTTCTCTCCAAAGACAATGCTCGACATCGCCACCGGAACCGGCGACTTCGCCATCCTATCCGCACAGATGCTGCATCCCGAAAAACTCATCGGTGCCGACATCTCGCAGGGCATGATGGAGATAGGAAGACAGAAGGTGAAGCAGCTGGGACTGGACCACGTGATCCGCTTCGACAAGGAAGACTGCCTCCACCTCTCGTACGAAGACAACACCTTCGACGCCGTGACCGCCGCCTTCGGCATCCGCAACTTCCAGAACCTGGACCAGGGACTCCGGGAAATGTGCCGAGTACTCAAAAAGGGCGGACATCTCTGCATCGTGGAGCTCACCACCCCCGTCAGTTTCCCAATGAAGCAGCTGTTCCACATCTACTCACATACAGTGTTGCCCATCTACGGCAAGCTGATATCGAAAGACCAGAGCGCCTACAGCTATCTCACGAAGACCATCGAGGCATTCCCGCAGGGAGAGACGATGATGGAGGTGTTCAGGAAGGCAGGTTTTGAAAAGGCAGAGTTCACAAGACTCACCTTCGGCATCTGCACCCTTTATTTTGCAACCAAATAAAACAAAGATATTATGGATAAGTATGGACTCATAGGGTACCCCCTAGGACATTCGTTCTCAAAGAGTTACTTCAACGAGAAGTTTGAGAACGAGGGCATCAATGCCGAATATATCAACTTCGAGATACCAAGCATCGGGGATCTTACAGAGATACTCGACTCCAATCCCGAGTTGAAAGGTCTCAACGTAACCATCCCCTACAAGGAGAAGGTGATCAGCTATCTTGATTCCGTAAGCCCGGAGGCTAATGCCATCGGAGCGGTGAACGTGGTGAAGATAGAGCACAAAGGCGATGAAACCATCCTCAAGGGATACAACAGTGATGTCATCGGATTCACCCAGAGCATAGAGCCTTTCATCGAATCTTATCACAAGAAGGCGCTCATCCTGGGTACGGGCGGTGCATCGAAAGCCATCAACTACGGTCTGAAATCACTCGGACTGGAGACGGTGTTCGTGAGTCGATACGAGCGTCCAGGTACTATCCAGTACGAAAAAATCACTCCTGAGGTCATCAAGGAATACAATGTCATCGTCAACTGCACTCCAGTGGGCATGTATCCTCATGCAGACGAGTGCCCTCCGCTGCCTTACGAGGCGATGGATACCCACACGCTGCTCTACGACCTCATCTACAATCCCGACGAAACCCTCTTCATGAAGAAGGGAAAAGAGCATGGAGCCACAGTAAAGAATGGTTTGGAGATGCTCTTGTTGCAAGCCTTTGCATCATGGGATTTCTGGCACCAGGAAAAATAAGCATATCATAAAGTTCAAACTTCAAAGTTCAAAGTAAGAATATGAGTAACAATAGATATATGATGCGCGGTGTAAGCGCAGCAAAGGAAGACGTTCACAACGCCATCAAGAACATCGACAAGGGTATCTTCCCACAGGCATTCTGCAAGATTATACCTGATATCTTGGGCGGTGACCCAGAGTATTGCAACATTATGCACGCCGACGGTGCAGGTACCAAGTCAAGCTTGGCCTACATGTACTGGAAGGAGACCGGCGACCTCTCTGTATGGAAGGGTATCGCTCAGGATGCTATCGTGATGAATACCGACGACCTGCTCTGCGTGGGTGCCGTAGACAACATCCTCGTTAGCTCTACCATCGGCCGCAACAAGATGCTCATCCCTGGCGAGGTGATCTCGGCTATCATCAACGGTACCGACGACCTGCTCCACGAGATGCGCGAGATGGGTATCGGCATCTATCCTACAGGTGGTGAGACTGCCGATGTAGGCGACCTGGTTCGTACCATCATCGTTGACTCTACCGTTACCTGCCGCATGAAGCGCAGCGATGTTATCGACAATGCCAACATCCGTCCAGGCGATGTTATCGTAGGTCTTTCTTCTACAGGTCAGGCTACATACGAGAAGAAGTACAACGGCGGTATGGGTAGCAACGGTTTGACTTCTGCCCGCCACGATGTATTCGCCAAGTATCTCGCTGAGAACTATCCTGAGAGCTATGACCACGCCGTACCTGACGAGTTGGTTTACAGCGGCAAGTATAAGTTGACCGACGAGGTTGAGGGTTCTCCTATCAACGCCGGTGAACTGGTACTCTCTCCTACCCGCACCTATGCCCCAGTAATCAAGAAGATTCTGGATGAGCTTCGCCCAGAGGTTCACGGTATGGTTCACTGCACAGGTGGTGCCCAGACCAAGGTTCTGCACTTCGTAGGCGAGAACTGCAAGGTAGTGAAGGACAACATGTTCCCTGTACCTCCACTCTTCAAGGCTATCCACGACTGCTCAGAGACAGACTGGAAGGAGATGTACCAGGTATTCAACATGGGTCACCGCATGGAGATCTACGTTCGCCCAGAGGTAGCCGAGAAGGTCATCGCCATCAGCAAGAGCTTCAACATCGATGCTCAGATTGTGGGTCACATCGAGGAAGGCAAGCGCAGCCTGACCATCAAGAGCGAATTCGGAACATTCGAATACTAAAAATAGAATTAAAATTAATGGATAATAACAACATATTACAGAAGCTAGAAGGCTTAGAGAGCCGATACGAGGAAGTAAGCACCCTCATTACCGACCCTGATGTCATCGCCGACCAGCCACGCTACGTGAAGCTGACCAAGGAGTGGAAAGACCTTGGCGACATCATGGACGCACGCAAGCGATACATCAACTGTCTGAACAGCATCAAGGAGGCTAAGGATATCCTCGCCAACGAAAGCGACCCTGAAATGAAGGAGATGGCGCGCGAGGAACTCAACGAGAACGAGGCTCTGCAGCCTAAACTTGAAGAGGAAATCAAGATTGCCCTGGTTCCTAAGGACCCAGAAGATGCCAAGAATGTTCAGATGGAGATTCGTGGCGGTGCCGGCGGCGACGAGGCTGCCCTCTTCGCCGGTGACCTCTTCTCTATGTATAAGAAATATTGTGAGTCTAAGGGATGGTCTGTCAGCGTGACATCTGTCTCTGAGGGCGCTGTGGGTGGATACAAGGAAATCGACTTCGCCGTAAGCGGAACAGACGTTTATGGTACATTGAAGTATGAGTCTGGTGTTCACCGTGTTCAGCGTGTGCCAGCTACTGAGACTCAGGGCCGTATGCATACCTCAGCCGCTACCGTGGCTGTATTGCCAGAGGCAGATAAGTTCGAGGTGAACATCAACGAGGGTGACATCAAGTGGGATACCTTCCGAAGCTCAGGTGCTGGTGGTCAGAACGTGAACAAGGTGGAGTCTGGAGTTCGCCTCCGCTATCCTTGGAAGAACCCTAACACAGGCGAGGTAGAGGAAATCCTCATCGAGTGTACTGAGACCCGTGACCAGCCAAAGAACAAGGAGCGTGCCTTGAGCCGCCTCTATACCTTCATCCACGACCGTGAGCATCAGAAGTATGTTGACGATATCGCCAGCCGCCGCAAGAGCCTCGTATCTACCGGCGACCGCAGTGCGAAGATTCGTACCTACAACTTCCCACAGGGTCGTGTTACCGACCACCGTATCGGTTACACCACCCACGACCTCAATGGTTTCCTGGCTGGTAACATCCAGGATATGATTGATGCCCTGACCGTGGCAGAGAACGCAGAGAAACTGAAAGAAACAGAATTGTAAAACCCTTATTCATCGTTCCGATTATCGGAGCGATGAATCATCGTAAATACCATATTATGAACAGAAAAGAACTTGTAGAGCAGATTTTCGCCAAGAAGAGCTTCTTGTGCGTAGGTCTTGACACAGATATCAATAAGTTGCCAAAGTGCATCACAGAGAGTGAAGACATCCAGGGCGCTGAAGCCGAGATGATGTTTAAGTTCAACCAGGCTATCATCGACGCTACCGCTCCTTACTGTGTGGCTTACAAGCCAAACCTGGCTTTCTATGAGAGCCGTGGCATTGACGGCATGATTGCCTTCGAGAACACCATCAAGTATCTCAAGAGCCACTATCCAAACCACTTCATCATCGCTGATGCTAAGCGTGGCGACATCGGCAACACCTCCAAGATGTATGCCCAGACTTTCTTCGAGGAGTACAACCTCGATTCAGTAACCGTAGCTCCTTACATGGGCGAAGATTCTGTCAAGCCTTTCCTCGAGTATGAGGGCAAGTGGGTCATCCTCCTGGCTTTGACCAGCAACAAGGGTAGCCACGACTTCCAGCTCACAGAGGATAAGGAAGGCGAGCGTCTCTTTGAGAAGGTTCTGAAGAAGAGCCAGGAATGGGGCAACGATGAGAACATGATGTACGTAGTAGGTGCTACCCAGGGCCAGATGTTCGAGGACATCCGCAAGGTGGCTCCTAACCACTTCCTCCTTGTTCCAGGCGTAGGTGCCCAGGGCGGCAGCCTCCAGGAGGTTTGCAAGTATGGCATCATCAAGGATTGCGGTCTGCTCGTCAATTCATCCCGCGGCATCATCTACGCCAGCAATGGCGAAGACTTCGCCGAGGTAGCAGGTCAGAAGGCAAAGGAGCTGCAGGAGCAAATGGCAGCAGAGCTTGCTAAGTTATAAGCTGGCAGCACGCCCTGAACCAACGGTCACCGGCCGAAGGGAAAGGTAAAGGGCAAAAACCGGCAAGCAAGTCTCCCGCTAGGCGTCCCGGCGGATTTGAAATCCGCCGTAAAAAAAGGTTCGACCTCTTAAACCGGGGGATTTGCAATCCCCCACAAAAATAAGATTTTAGGCGCAAAGTATCTTGAAAAAGACGCTTTGCGCCTTAAAAATACCTATTTATAGGCGAAAAAAGCAAAATATTACGAAAGAATGACAAGTATTTAAATCTTTTTTGCTATTTTTGCAAACAAAATGTGTTTCCTAAAGAAAATCTTACCAGGAGACTCAAGTAGAACAAACTAGAAGATAGATAAATATGGAATTTACCGCATCGCAAATAGCCCAGTTCGTTCAGGGCCGTGTGGAAGGTGATGAGAATGCAAAAGTCAACACCTTCGCCAAAATTGAAGAAGGTAAGGAAGGCGCTATCTCGTTCCTTTCAAACCCTAAATATACTCACTTCGTGTACGACACGAAGTCTAGCATCGTACTCATCGATGAAACCGTGGAGCTGGAACACCCAGTCAGCGCTACCCTCATCCGTGTGAAGAATGCCTACGAATGTGTGGCTAAGTTGCTTCAGATGTACGAGTCTATGAAACCTAAAAAGACTGGCATCGACCCATTGGCCTTTGTTTCTCCAAAGGCTAAGGTGGCAGAAAACGTCTATATCGGTGCTTTCGCCTATATCAGCGATGGCGCAGAGGTAGGCGAAGGTAGCCAGATTTATCCTCACGCCTACATCGGCGAGGGTGTGAAGGTGGGCAAGAATGCCCTCATCTACCCTCACGTAACCATTTATCACGGCTGTAAGCTCGGCGATAACGTGACTCTCCATGCAGGTTGCGTCATCGGTGCTGATGGCTTCGGCTTCGCTCCAGGTCCTGATGGATATGACAAGATTCCTCAGATTGGTATCGTAACCATCGAGGATGATGTGGAGATTGGTGCCAACACTTGCGTTGACCGCTCTACCATGGGCTCTACCTACGTTCGCAAGGGCGTGAAGCTCGACAATATGGTTCAGATTGCCCATAATACCGACATCGGTGCCAACACCGTGATGTCTGCACAGGTGGGTGTAGCCGGCAGTACCAAGGTAGGCGAATGGTGTATGTTTGGCGGTCAGGTAGGTCTCGCCGGTCACATCACCATCGGCGACAAGGTGTTCCTCGGAGCACAGAGCGGTGTGCCAGGCAGCCTCAAGAGCGGCCAGCAGCTCATCGGTACTCCTCCTATGGAGCAGCGTGCTTACTTCAAGTCACAGGCCATCTTCCGTCGCCTGCCTGACATGTACAAGGAACTCAACGACCTGAAGAAGCAGATTGAAGAATTAAAGAAAAATAAATAAAACTATATATAATTATGTCAAAACAGAAGACACTGAAAGGTAGCTTCTCTCTTTGCGGCAAGGGATTGCACACAGGCTTGAGCCTCACCGTGACTTTCAATCCTGCACCAGAGAACACCGGTTATAAGATACAGCGCATCGACCTCGAAGGCGAGCCTATCATCCAGGCTGTGGCTGAGAACGTCGTTGAAACCCAGCGTGGCACCGTACTCGGCAAGGGCGATATCCGCATCTCTACCATCGAGCACGGTATGTCAGCACTCTATGCTCTCGGCATCGACAACTGTTTCATCCAGGTAAACGGTCCTGAGTTCCCTATCCTCGACGGCTCTGCATCCATGTATGTAGAGAAGATTCAGAGCGTGGGCATCCAGGAGCAGAATGCAGAGAAGGACTACTATATCATCCGTCATAAGATTGAGGTGAAGGACGACAACGGTTCTGTCATCACCATTCTTCCAGATGAGGAGTTCAGCATCACGGCGATGTGTTCTTTCGAGAGCAAGTTCATCAACAGCCAGTTTGCTACCCTCGACAAGATGGAGACCTACGTTGACGAGATTGCTTCTGCACGTACCTTCGTATTCGTTCGCGATATCATGCCATTGCTCCAGGCCAACCTCATCAAAGGTGGCGACTTGGACAATGCCATCGTTATCTACGAGCGCCAGGTAGAGCAGGCTCAGCTCGATCAGCTCGCCGACCACCTCAAGGTGCCTCACATGGATGCCAACAAGTTGGGTTACATCCAGCACCGCCCATTGCAGTGGGAGAACGAATGTACACGCCATAAACTGCTCGACATCATCGGCGATATGGCGCTCATCGGCAAGCCTATCAAGGGTCGCATCATTGCAACCCGTCCGGGCCACACCGTGAACAACAAGTTCGCCCGTCTCATGCGCAAGGAGATCCGCAAGCACGAAATCCAGGCTCCTATCTACGATCCAAACGAGGAGCCAATCATGGATAACATCCGCATCCGCCAGCTCCTGCCTCATCGCTACCCAATGCAGTTGGTTGATAAGGTCATCGCTATGGGTCCTACCAGCATCGTGGGCGTTAAGAACGTAACCAGCAACGAGCCATTCTTCACCGGTCACTTCCCTGAGGAGCCAGTAATGCCAGGCGTTCTCCAGGTAGAGGCGATGGCACAGTGTGGCGGTCTGCTCGTATTGAACCAGCTGGAAGAGCCTGAGCGCTGGAGCACTTACTTCATGAAGCTCGACGACGTGAAGTTCCGCAAGAAGGTGGTTCCGGGCGATACCCTCCTCTTCCGTGTGGAGTTGCTCGCACCCGTGCGTCATGGCATCAGCTCTATGAAGGGCTACATGTTCGTAGGCGACCAGGTGGTGGCAGAGGCTACTTTCACTGCACAGATTGTTAAGAACAAGTAATAACCAGTTTATAGTTGATAGTTTACAGTTTATAGTTTACAGTTTATAGTTGATAGCAGCTACACCTTTTTAGCAAGATGCCAAGGCGGTTTATGCTATAAATTATAAACTCTAAAAACTGCTGTAAACTATAAATTATAAACTTTAAACTAAATAGAAATGAATCAGATTAGTCCATTAGCGTTTGTTCATCCAGAGGCAAAACTCGGTGACAACAACATTATCGGTCCTTTCTGCTATATCGACAAGGACACCGTTTTGGGCGATAACAACGTATTGCAGAACAGCGTTACCATCCACGTGGGCGCTCGTATTGGCAACAATAATGAATTCTTCCCAGGCGCCAGCATCTCTACCAAGCCTCAGGACTTGAAGTTCAAGGGCGAGGTGACAACCTGCGAGGTAGGCGACAACAACAGCATCCGTGAGAACGTTACTATCTCTCGTGGTACTGCCTCTAAGGGCAAGACCGTGGTAGGCAGCAACAACCTCCTGATGGAGACTGTTCACGTGGCTCACGACTGCGAGTTGGGCAGTGGCTTGATTATCGGTAACTCAACCAAGTTTGCCGGCGAGGTGGTTGTAGATGACAACGCCATCGTCAGCGCCAACGTTCTCGTTCATCAGTTCTGCCACATCGCAGGCTACGTGATGATCCAGGGCGGTTGCCGTTTCTCTCAGGATATTCCTCCTTATATCATTGCCGGCAAGGAGCCAACCCGCTATTGCAGCATCAACCTCATCGGTTTGCGTCGCCGTGGTTTCAGCAACGAGACCATCCAGAACATCCACGAGGCTTATCGCCTGCTCTACAGCAAGGGCATCCTGAAGGAAGGTATCGAGGAAATCAAGAAGAATCTTGAGGTGACTAAGGAAATCCAGTACATCATCGACTTCGTAGAGAGTTCTCAGCGAGGCATCATCCGATAAAGAAAACGCCCTGAAAGGGCAAAAGCACATAGCCCAGGGCATCGCCCTGGGTTTATTTATAATATAACGAAGACGCCCTGTAAGGGCAAAAGCATGAATAAGAAAGAAAAAACATTAATCGTTGTTTTAGGCCCTACAGGTGTAGGTAAGACCGAGCTCTGCCTTTCTCTGGCAGAGCATCTCTCTATACCTATTATTAATGCCGACTCCCGCCAGATCTTCGCCGAACTCCCTATCGGAACAGCAGCGCCTACTGCCGAACAGCAGCAGAGGGTGAAGCATTATTTCGTAGGAAACCACCACATCGAAGATTATTACAGCGCAGCCCAATACGAGGCCGATGTGATGAATCTCCTGGAAGAAGAAATCTTCAAGAATCACGATGTGGCGCTGCTTACAGGCGGCAGCATGATGTATATCGATGCCGTATGCAAGGGTATCGACGATATTCCTACCGTGCGGGATGACATCCGTACCTGGATGAAACAGCGCCTGGAAAACGAAGGCTTGGAAGCACTGGTAGAAGAACTCCACAAGATGGACCCGGAGCATTGGGCGATAGTAGATAAGAAGAATCCACGCCGCGTGGTGCATGCCCTGGAAATCTGTCACCAGACTGGCAAGACCTACACTTCTTTCCGAGTAGCCGAAAAGAAGCAGCGACCTTTCCGCATCATCAAGATAGGCCTGAACCGCGACCGTGCCGAACTGTACGACCGAATCAACCAGCGTGTACTGATGATGATGGAGGAAGGTCTGGAGGCAGAAGCCCGCAACGTATATCCACACAAGGGTCTCACTGCCTTGAGAACCGTGGGCTACAAGGAAATGTTTGCCTATTTCGATGGCGAGATAGATAAGGATGAAGCCATCCGCCAGATACAGTCGCATAGCCGTGAATACATGCGCAAGCAGCTCACCTGGTTTAAGCGAGATGCCGAAATCCACTGGTATCATCCCGACCAGCAGGATGAAATCATCCGATTTATTGATGAAGAGATATAAACGTAAATCGCCCGATAGCATCAAAGAATATGCTATCGGGCGATTTTCATATATTCCGATGATTCGCTCAGACGTATTGATAACTCTGATACCCTCCACAATTTCTTTCAAAATTCTAAACAAAAACGGTCTCCCAACCGCATTATCCCGATATTTTAAAGAAAAAACGAAGATTTTTCCGAAAATATTTGGTTATTTCAAAATTTCGCTTTATCTTTGCACTCTAGTTATCAAGAAATCTCGGGGTTGACTGGATTTGACGGCGAGATGAAATGGTACGTAAGCATGCGGAGGCTCGTTGGCTACCTCCTAAATCCTAGTGAACAAAAAATTAATTGGCGAAAATAACTACGCTCTCGCTGCTTAATCGAAGTACAGTAGATTAGCTTTATTCCGGCACAAGGTGCTGGAACGGGACATCGCTCAACGGATGTAGTTCCGAATCTTGTTGATCAAGCGGTGCAGGTAAATCGGAAATAGTTCATGTACGCCTCGTTGCATGGATGAAATTTTAGAGGATAAGGGTATGATTGGTGGTCCAGGTCTTGTCATACCTCGAAAATTGAAGGCTGGAATAAGCATGTAGAAAGCGTATGGTTTCCTTGTGCGGACGAGGGTTCGATTCCCTCCAGCTCCACCCTATAAGCAAAAAGCAGCTGATTTTCAGCTGCTTTTTTTGTTTTTATTGCATAACGGATTGTCAAAGAACTGGGCATGGCTTCTATATGCTGACCCATTTTGTGACATAAATAATCTCCTTTCTTACCAATTCAACACCCAACTTGCATTGGAATATTTTCCTATAATCTCTGCGTCCTTGATGACATGAAGCTGGCGGACATACGTGTTTCTCTTGCTGGTATCTATAGCTTTACCTTCCTTGTCATGGCTATTGAATTCCAACAGGACTGCTGAAGATGCAGATTTGTCAATCGGTCCAAAACCTTCAGAAGGTACATCGTCGAGTGTACAGTTCAGCAACACACACTCCGCATCAGGATAATTCCTTCCTTTATTATCAGGCAGACGGGCTATTACGGCATCCTTGCTCAATCCTCTGAAAGTGCAATCATTGAAGATGTTACCATGGTTATCCCTGGTATTTCTAATCCACATGAAAGCACCATAGCTGGAAAGGGTGCAGTGATTGAAGTAGGATGGACCTCTTCCCAAAACCGTATCCCCTCCTCCATCTATGATGCAGTTGAGCCAGTAAGCTGATCCATTCACCTGAAGTGCATCGCCATCACCGATGATATGTACATCTTCTGCCAGGTTTCGCTCTCCATTTAGAAGAAAGCCCTCTGCCTGTCCCTTGCAATCAGTCTTGAATGTGATATCTTTGAAAATCATGTCGGCACAGTTGTCTGCTGCAACTGCTGCACGGCGTGAAGGGAAGGTTCCTTTCAACTCATTGGTTTTGATATCAACAGGATGAGGATTGAAAACCTCGTTATTAGGGTAATGTACTACCACTCCATCCATGGACTCTCCCTGGATGGTAACAAATCGTTTGTTGCGGAAATACACCAGTTCCTCATAATCTCCATTCTTGACGAAAACCGTTTTCCTGCAAGCTTCTGTTGGCAATGAGTCTGGTATCCAATCCATGGCACCTTGCAGGGTTGAGAAATCTCCGCTTCCATCTGCAGCCACTACCACCTGACTCAAATCCGCAGAAGGTGCGTTCTTCTTGGTGGTGAACTTCCAAGATGTCTTGCCCTTCCAACCTTCAATCACACCGTTGCTTATCTTTACTTCATACTCATGGCCGTAATCCAACATGTTGTTATGCAGATAAATGGTGGCCTTGCTGCCATGACAGAAAACAGGATAGAAGTGGAAAGCATCAGAGAAGCCGCCTATGATGGTCTTCTGGTATTTGCGCTTATCTTCCTTGGCCGCACCCGACGGAGTGCCCGGACGGGTATTGCGATTGGTGATGTGCCCTACCTTATATATATAGGGTACTGGAGTATAGATGGCATGGGGATTCTTGGGCTGTCCTTCCACAGGACCTGCCGGAATACTCATGTCGATTCTGTCAACCACCTTGCGGGTAGTCTTATCAGTAACTGTGATAACACCCTTGCTGCCGGCTTTCACCGTCTTGTCAAACTCAATGACCAGATGTGTATCAACGTTGATGTCCTGGGCATTCTCATGTGGATAAAAACTGATTGGAGTTTGTGCCATCAGGTTCATACCAACAAAGAAATCTACCGTTAAAAAAAAGATTCGTTTCATATTTAAAAGTCTTTAATATTGTTTTTTGTACCAGTCTAATACATCACCTTGCTGACCTGCCATTTCATACCCAAAAACACCGATGCCTTGCGCATAGCAGACACCCATGTTGTTCATCGCCATCAAATCTCCTTCAAGAGCTTGCTGACGATACTTGTTCGTCGTTTCACGTTCCTTTTTCATTTCTGTAATCTCAACTTGGGTGCAAAGGTACAACTTTTATTTTGATTTTTTGCATCGTGAAGAGCTAAAAAAGAAAAGGCAGCAGCAAGCTTCTTCGCAAACGCCTACAACTGCCATCTCTAAATGAAGTGTAGGAATGATTCGTTTACGATTTATTTTTGCTTTCACAATTCTTCAAAACCACTGATTACCAATACGTTTAGGATGAAGGCAGTTTATAAGCAGAAAATATGATAGTACTAATAGGAGTAGCTGACATTTCCAACAAGAAGTATTGATATCCCTATCAGGAGAAACAGATACTATCTAGCATCGGCTGATCCGTGTCATCCATATAGATGACTCTAGTCAGCTATATAGATTACTGGTATCAACCGATACGAGAAGAATATTCCCCGTCCTTCTTTACCTGCCAGCTACTCCCACTCATCATTATCTTCCACCCTCCTTCACCTATCAACCATTTTTCCTCTTCATTATTCTCCTTTCACACTTAATCCACTATGATACAAAGAGTTAATATGAGTGTGAAAGCATTTTGAAATAGACATGGAAATCGTCTCGAAGGATTCTGATTTCTCTATTAATCTTACTTACTGACATACCTGTCTTTCTTGCTAATTCGGGAATAGTCATCTTGTTGTTATCCAACACAGACGATACAATAACCTTCTGTATATCAGATAGGTTTTTCATGTCATCTTTCATGTCATCTTTCATGTCACCTTTCAGGATTGGTCCTCCTAGACAATCCGGATTACATGGTATGTCTATCAAGAAAAACGTTCGCTCTTCATCAGTCTCTATCGTAGCACGTGACGATCCATTTTAACGCAACCTCTTTTATGACACCTTTTACGACATCCCTCATCTCCTGTAGGCGGACATTCTTGTTGTACCATGAAAGCCTACTCAGTAATAAAAGTATAAAGCAGTACATGAAGATGAGTAACCTCCGATAAAAAGGAAGCCTAGCAACTACGTTCACCACAGATAAATGATAATTTAGAGGCGATAGCAAAGCAACTCTACGACTATTGGTTTGTACAATTTGACTTCCCGAATGAGGAGGGCAAACCATACAAATCAAGTGGCGGAGCTATGGTCTATAATGAACGCCTCAAAAGAGAAGTTCCTATTGGTTGGGAAGTTGAAAATCTAATCGATTTTGCAGAAATAAAGAATGGTGCGACACCTTCAACTGCCGACGAAGCAAATTATGGTGGTGATATAGTTTGGGTAACTCCAAAGGATTTGTCTGACCAACAATCAAAGTTTGTGTATCAAGGTGAACGCAACATAACAAAGCAAGGTTTCGATTCTTGTAGTACAAGTATGCTTCCAACAAATTCTGTACTTATGTCAAGTCGTGCTCCAATCGGTCTGGTTTCTATTGCAAAGCATGAGGTCTGTACAAATCAAGGTTTCAAGAGTTTTATTCCTAAGAATATAAGTGATTCTATCTATTTGTACTACTACATAAAACACCATATCAAGCAAATAGAACAATTAGGAACAGGTACGACTTTCAAAGAAGTTTCAAGGGATGACCTCTGCAAGTTTCCAATTCTTACTATTGGTGCAAAAGACATCTATGTGCAATGGATAGAATTACAAAATGGAATAGCAGACAAACAGCTTGCTCTTACTAAAGAAATTGCTGCTCTAACTAAGCAGCGAGACGAGTTATTACCTCTATTAATGAACGGTCAAGTAACGGTAAATTATCATTTATCAGTTTTGTTTATTACTAAAATTATGTTATATTATAAGGAGACAAACATTAATTTTAGATATGAAAGAAATAATAATACAAAACGTTTTAGATGGAATGAGAGCGGTTCTGTCAGTTGAACAGCTGGATTTGTTAAGCGAAGTGACTCTAAAAGCATTGGCTGAATACGAAATTGTGGTTAAAGCTACAGACGAAGAACAGCGTGATAAAGAAAATTCAGATCTCCTTGGAGCTTTTATTTCTTCGAAAAAAGTTGAAGGATGTTCTGAAAAAACGCTCCACTATTATAGGTCTTCTATAGAGAAGATGATTGCTGCTGTCAAGAAGAATGTCTGCAATGTTACTACTAATGATATTCGCTGCTATTTGGCTGATATGCAGGAACAACGAAAGTTGAGCAAGGTGACAATAGATAATTTGAGACGCATCTTTTCAAGCTTCTTTTCTTGGATGGAAGATGAGGACTATATCACTAAAAGTCCGGTGCGCAGAATACATAAAGTACGTACTGATGCTTTGGTGAAAGAGGTGCTGACGGATGAGAATATAGAAGTGTTGCGTGACAGTTGTCAAGAACTTCGTGATGTGGCGATGATAGATTTGCTACTCAGTACAGGCATGCGTGTGGGTGAGTTGGTAAAAATCAACCGTGAAGACATTGACTTTCAAGAGCGCCAATGTGTTGTGTTTGGAAAGGGTAATAAAGAGCGAGAGGTGTACTTCAATGCTCGTACGAAAATACACCTCAAAAAGTATCTGAATCAACGCTCAGATTCTAATCCTGCATTGTTCGTCTGTCTCAAGAAACCTCATACCCGATTAACAATTAGTGGCGTTGAGGTTCGCTTGCGCCAGTTGGGCAAGAAAGTTAATCTGCATAAGGTACATCCTCATAAGTTCCGCAGGACTTTGGCAACAATGGCTATAGACAAGGGTATGCCAATAGAGCAGGTGCAAAAGATGTTGGGACATGTGAAAATTGATACTACGCTGCATTATGCTATGGTAAATCAGACAAATGTCAAGATAGCACACCGAAAATTTCTTAATTAAGGTTTACAAATTAGTTATTCTGCTTGATTTTGAGTACCTTTGCATCACAAAATGTAAGCAAGCAGAGCATGAAACTAAATGATATAGCAGAATTTGTAACAGACAAAATTAGCAGTGGTAGCATTTCTTTAGACAGATATGTCACTACAGATTCTTTATTACAAAATAGAAGAGGTAGAGAAACAGCACAAAATCTACCTCCAATGCCGTGTGCCCTTACTCATTATAGGCAAGGTGATGTATTGGTAGCAAACATTCGACCTTATCTTAAAAAGGTCTGGTATGCTGATTCAGAAGGTGGTTGTTCTTCGGATGTTCTGGTTTTCAGAGCAAAGAATGGGCATTGTTCGTCATTTCTTTATACAGTTCTAATGCAAGATGCTTTCTTTGATTACGCAATGTCTGGAGCAAAAGGAAGCAAAATGCCACGTGGTGACAAAGACCAAATCATGCGATATGAATTGCCGACATTAACTCCTATGGAGGAAGAAAATATCGGCAATATGATGGTTGATATTATGTCTAAAATCAATGTCAATCGTCAGATAAATGATAATTTACCATGGCTTGACTGTTCATTAAGAGTGGCAAAAGTTCATCTCGCTGCTTAGTGAGACTATTGATTTCTTCTATATTATTCTTTATACTATCGAATATTGGAGCAACTTTATTATGGAAAGCTTGTAAAATTTGCTTTGGGGGATAAGCCACGATTATTGACGCAAATTCTTCCTTGCTCATATTTGCAAAAACATTCCCAGTCTTAGCTTTTGCATTTTCATAATACAATTTCAAGGAAAAATATAGAAATTCTTTGTTATATTCATGTTCAAAAACAATTGAGTTTATCTGTTGGTTCGTCTGCGCTAATCTTGCAACAAATCCCATAACACCAATAGTTCCAATACATGAAACAGAAAGACTTCCTATGGGTAAGTATTTCTTTTCTTGACTATCTGCACCTTTTGTAGAAAGAGTACGTTGTGCCTCAAAAACAAATAAATTGCCTCTAATATCGTCTATCGTCACAAAAGGTATATCTCCTCCGAAATTATCCTCATCTGCACATGAAGGAGTCTTGCCTGTTATGATGTTCTTTTCTATATCTCCAATCTTTGGGGTACCCAATCCCTGCGGTATTTCACGCTTCAGCTTCTCATTCCACACCATAGCTCCGCCACTTGATTTGTATGGTTTGCCCTCCTCATTCGGGAAGTCAAATTGTACAAACCAATAGTCGTAGAGTTGCTTTGCTATCGCCTCTAAATTATCATTTATCTGATGATTAAGAGCAATTTTGCGGTCAAGTGCATATAATATAGAGACAATATCTTTCTGATATTTAATACCAGGAAGGTATATCTCTATTTCTTCAAATACCGATTTCGGTAATATTGGAGTTGTTGTAGAACCTGCTATTTTCTGAAAGTAAGGTTTCATCGTGGAAAGCAGATAGTACACATACAATGGTTCTGCTCCATTTTTAAACTGGGTTATTGAGTTTATTTGTTGGTTCGTTGCACACGTGATATTTGAATACGAAACATTTCCCATATCTGAACCAATACACCCCACCAATACACTTTCGCCAGAAATAGTATTACTTGCAATTTCTTCAAATCCTGTTTGAGAAATGAAACGATTGTTTCTTCCCATCATCCTCAATCCTTTTGCAACATCTTCAGGAGTGTAGAACGGAATATTACCACAAGCATAGTTTTCTGCTATGCTTGTGGATGGGGTTTTGCCTGTAATCACCTTGCCGATGTCGGCAAGTCTATATTTTTTCAATTTCATTTATTCCTATATATATTATGGTTGTTTCCAAAATGGAAATAACCACGTATTACTCTTTATCCGTTTTTTCCTCTGATTCTTCAAGTTTCTCCTCTATTTCCTCAATCTGTGGCAATGCCGATGCTACATCAGCAAAGAGTTTTTCTGTTTCGTATTGTGCAATTCCCATAGGTTGGGTAATGCCACGAAGCGAAAACTCAGCTTTCTTGTTACTCTTGGTTCGACAGAGAAGCAAGCCAATGGTAGGTTTGTCTTCTGGAGATTTTACAATGTCATCAACAGCAGAAATATAAAAGTTCAGTTTGCTAACGAACTCAGGTTTAAACTCCACGGCTTTCAACTCCACTACAACATAGCAATGCAGTTTGAGATGGTACATCAGCAAGTCGATATAATAATCATCCCCATCTACGGAAATATGGTATTGCCTGCCTATGTATGCAAAACCACGTCCCATCTCGAGGAGAAAATCAGTTATCTTGCTTGTCAAGGACTTTTCTATATCCAATTCATTTTGTAATGCCATCGTTCCTATGAACGAAAAATTGTAAGGGTCTTTGAATATGTAACGAGCCAAGTCTGACTGAACAGGTGGCAAGGTCTGTTCAAAATTATTAATTGCATGCCCTTTTGCATGGATATATCCATTGTCTATTTGGAGGAGCATCACATCACGACTCCACCCATTCTGTGCTGTTTCTGTTATATAGTAGGCACGTTGTGCTTCGTCTTTTACCTTGGATAACAGTGAAATATGGTGATACCAAGATATTTGTGCAAGTGGTACTTGTACATGCTCTTTTCCTTCATTCTCTAATTCTGCAAGTGTCGCTTGCAGAATTGGCAATTTCTTTAATTCTGCAAGTGGGACTTGCAGAATTGGAAAGTCTGGATATTCAGATGCAAAGCGTTTCATATATCGCAGATTACGTATGGAATAGCCACGATCATCCGGATAGCGAGAAATCAAATCTTTCGATAGTTGCTCTATAACCTGTTTGCCCCAACCTTCCTGTTCTTGTTTCTGTAGGATACTTTTCCCTATATTCCAATATAGCGACAATGTTCCCATATTGACACTGATAGCTGTTTTCAACTTTGCAGTGTCAATCAGGTTTTCTATGTCTTTACGCCATTGATTATAGCCAGTAGGCAACAATGTATTGCCGTCTTTTGTTATATTGTTCATCTTATTATTCCTTTCCTGCATTAGCATTGAAACCGATGCAGTCCAACTGTTTTATAATTTCTTCTTCCAAACGATGACTTTCTGTAAATTGTTGTGTAAGCGTAGTTTTATAATCGCTCATTCGCTTGTTGAACTCTTCTTCCGTAATATCCACATAGTCTATCTTGATATCAAAATACTGTCCGGCAGAGAGGCTATATCCCTTCTCTTTGATTTCATCGTAGGTCACATTGACAGAGAAGTCATCCACAGCTTCCTTATTTTGAAAAGTGCTGACTATCTGGTCTATCTCCTCGTCACGAAGACGGACCTTTTTCAATCCATTGCTATCTTTGTATTCCTCACCAAGTTTGCTAGCATCAATCAATACCACCTTATCACTCTTCTTTGAATCATCGAAGAAGAGCACAGAAACATTGGTTCCTGTGTTGGCAAAGACATTACTTGGCATGGATACGCAGCCATAAACAATCTTGTTGTCAACGATATGTTTTAGGATTTTGTTCTCAATGCCACTCTTGGCAGTGATGAATCCTGTTGGAATAACAATGGCTCCCTTGCCTGAGTTTTTCTTCAAAGAATTGATAACATGCTGGATGAAGCAGGTATAGATTGCCATGCTGTCTTTTTTCTTCGCTGGCACTTTTGGTACTCCTGCCCAAAAACGAGCAGGAAAGGCTGCTATCTTCTCTCTTGTATCGCTGAAATCCATCTTGAATGGTGGATTGCTTACCACAAAGTCGAACTGGCGAAGGCTTTGTCCGTCATCGCTTTTATGGTAAGGTGCAACGAGTGTGTCACCTTGGATGGCATGATCAAGTGAAGATACCAAACCATTGAGCAACAGGTTGAGCTTGAGCATCTTGTTGCTTCGTTGAGAAATATCTTGGGCAAAAATAGTACAGCGGTCTTCTCCGATTTGATGTGACAATGCCATCAGCAAAGTACCTGTACCTGCTGATGGGTCGTAGCATTCAATATTATGGAGGTCGGCATGATCGCCCACTAATAATCTGGCCATAATGGTAGCGATGGCATGAGGAGTGTAATATTCTGCATATTTTCCGCCTCCAGCCGTATTGTAGTCTTTGATAAGATATTCAAAGATATTGGCGAAGAAGTCGTAATGCTCCGAAAATGCTTCCTCAAAAGAGAAATTGGCAAGCTTATCCACCATGGCACGTGCAAATGGTGCTCTCTGAGCCACATCTGTCACATATTGGGTCAATGGCTCAAAGAGAGGTATCTTGGTGTTTTGGGTGGTTTGTGTAGAGAAGATGGCAAGATTCTGCTCCGCAATGTCGCTCATCGTATTGTCAAAGATAAAATCAAAATCACCCTTTGCCTGCTGGTTCCAGAGGTTTGCAATCAGATGCTCTGGTTTCAAGCGTGGTAGGTCTGGAGACAAGGAAGCCAGTAACATCATGCGCTCCATATCACTCAACTCACTGTAAGCGGTTTCCCATTTCTCTGCTGTGCAAATTTTCTCAGCATAGCGGTTTCCTGAGTGTTTGATAGCATAGCCAAACTTGTCATTCAAGAACTTATATAGGAATACCTGGGTGATAATTTTATACTCATTGCCGTCATTGCCCATGCCGTATGTCTTGCAAGTTGCTTTCAGGGCATCGATGAGGGCTACGGTATTTTCTCTTATTGTCATATTTTTATATTTAATTACTTGGATATGTTCTATTATATTGATTGATGTATTGACGAGCTATCCTTGACTGGATGAAAGTAAAATCTTCCATCTGTGGCTCTATGTTTGGATAATGATAGAGCGACTGAGCTATCTCAGTCATCACGGTCATTTCGAAATAGTCGTCTTTCTTAAGAATGTCTGCACGGTCGTAAACCTTTTGATCTATTTCTGATTTTATGTCAGAAAGTATCGCCACAATATCATTATCATAATAACTGAAGATGAATGGCTTGTGCTCTTTCAATCTTCGTTGGTTTTCTTCGTGAATTCGTTTGTGGACATTGGCAAACTTGGTGTCGCCATTGTATTTCTTCAGCAAGCGGTTGTTGCTTTCCTGCAATTTTACCAATCGCTCAATGATTTCATCCAACTCTTTACTTTCTTGGTTAAACTTAGCGATACTGTCAACGACAAAGCCATGCTCCTTGAATCTTTGCATGAAGGCATCACGCAGAGTGATATATTCAGGATCGTCTGGGTCTGTATTTTCAGTGAATTTGTGAATCACTAAAGCCCATTTTTCTTGTAACTCCTGTCCACCTGCTATCATTTTCATTTCTTCCTCTCCAATTTTAGAGAAATTGAAGCGGATGTCTTGCATAGCTTCATTGACGAGTTGCTTGGTCTCATCAGAAATGGCAAAGGCTTCCTTTTGGTTGATGATGTCAATGTGGTGTTGCACTTCCTTTAGCATATCTGGGAGTTTGGTCAGTTCAACCTTGCTGAAAGCATCCTTTAAGCTATCATCACCAAATGTACGTACTATATTGGCACAATCCTTGGCTGAAATCAATGCTTTTTTCAAGTCAAGCAGCACCTGCTTATCTTCTATGGAAGAAATCTCAGAAGAGAAGTCTTCTACATTGTTTGTCGTGTAATCAAACAATGTTTGGCGTACATCTTTCATCTGCCGAATCAGTTCTTCAGGGTCTTCTATAACCTGTGAGAATGTATCGGTGACATGATTGCCTTCTACTTCTTCTGGATTGTTGAAGCGATTCAACTCTCTGAGATAAGCCTCATTGGTCTCTTCAAAGTTTTGCTTGATATTAGCAAAGTCGATGACATAGCCATAACGATTGTTCTTATATGGTCTATTTACACGTGTGAGAGCCTGTAAAAGGTTATGATCTCGGAGCTTACGACCAAAATAAAGTCGCTTTAAGCGTGGTGCATCGAAACCAGTCAAGAGCATGTTGAAGACAATAAGCAAGTCGATGCTCATGTTCTTCTTGAAATCCTTGATAATTTGCTTGTGAGTATCCTTGTCATCACTATCGTGCAAGATGAGTCCAACTTTCAGTGGATGCGTCCTGTAACCTGACATAGGTATGGCATTGGCAACCATCCACTCTTGTCCATCCATCTTAATCTGGATAGGCTTGGCATATCCTGAGTCAAGCGTGTTGGCAAGACCACCATCAGAGAAATTTCGGAAAGCCTCATACAGCTTTCTTGCTTGTTCACTTGTCTCACAGATGACCATGCCACCAAGTGTATCATCTCCCTGTATCTTACGGAATTTTGTTAAGTCATCCGCTATGTAACGGGCCAATTCACCTACATAACTATCGTGCTCTATGATTTGTGCACGCTTGATATCCCTCTTTTGCACAAGGGTTTCCAGTTTGTCGTAAACCTCAGACAGACGTTCCTTATATGAGGTCTCTATATCCTCACGGATTATCTTTAAGGTATATCCGTCAGCAATAGAACGGTCATAATAATAAGTATGGAAATAGCGTTGGAAAACCACACTCGAAGCACAATCTTTCTTTAGCAGAGGAGTTCCTGTCAAGGCTATCTTGATGGAATTTGGATCTGCATCAAAAAGATTGGCTAGAAAACAACCACCAGGTTTGTAACCACGATGAGCCTCGTCCATAATGAAAATACGCTGAAGATTTGTTGCATAAGCCGGAAGTTCCACCTTTTGCTTGTCTTCAGCAAAACGCTGGATGTTCACAACTGTTATCTCTTGCTGTCCACTGGTTCCTTCTTGTGCATGGTTGTTGCGGAACTGAGCCATCAATTCCGCACGAGTATTGGCTGTCGAAACAACGAGTCCACGAGCCTCAAACTCTTGGGTGGCTTGTTCCAACAAGTCTATTCTATCTACTATGAAATAGAATTTTGCAACCATATTCTTCTTGGCATAATAGTCGGACAGAACATAGGTGAGATAAAAGGACAGAGCCGTTTTTCCACTACCTTGCGTATGCCATACTACGCCAGAAGTAGCTCCTTCTGAGAGTTGTTGGCGGATAGCGAGTGCGGCAAACATCTGCTGGTAGCGCATGATGTGCTTTTGATCGGTGCTTTCTATTTTACCATCTACTTCTTTCTCCATTTTAACGTATGCTATGCCATACTTGATGATAAAGAGCAATCGCTCAGGGCTGCACATGGAGGTAAGCATACGGTTCGTAGGAGTATTGACGCCAAGATTGGTTTGATACTCCGGTGTATGATGAATAACTTGACAGTTGAAGTCTGCCAAGATTTGTCTTTCTTCTTTTTGGTTGATTTCCTTATATGGATAATTCGCATTATAAGGTGCTATCGGGAGATTGGAAGGATTCTCCTCACGGAAGCAATTGAAGGGGGCGTTTCCTCTTGCAGCAGTGCAATAGAAAGCTCC
The DNA here is from genome assembly GCF_019249655.2 of Segatella copri. Taxonomy (NCBI): domain Bacteria; kingdom Pseudomonadati; phylum Bacteroidota; class Bacteroidia; order Bacteroidales; family Prevotellaceae; genus Segatella; species Segatella copri. The sequence continues at coordinate 1,680,316 of NZ_CP137557.1, read as the reverse complement.
TTGGATAGGAACTATTCCCCCCATCGTATCGTACTCCATATTATTGGAGAAAATCATCAACTGTGTGATGTTGATGAAGCTACGAAACTTTTTGTTTGGGAAACGCTCTTGATTCATTCGCTTGCTTTCAGCTACAATTCCTCCATGATTGTTTGGCTTTTTTACCTCTACGAAGCAAAGAGGCAAGCCATTGACAAACAAAGTAATATCTGGGCGGAATTCATCTTGCCCATTTTTACAAGTGAATTCAGCGGTAAAATGAAAAGTATTGTTCTGAGGATTTTCAAAGTCTATCAATTTGATGGGAGATACAGCCTGTAATCTTTTGTAAAAAGACTTACCGAGGTCATCATTCTTTAGTTCTTGGCGAATGGAGCGCAAAATGCTCTTGAACCCATCCTTCTTTGCTGATGGATTCAACTTATAAAATTGTTCTCTGAAAATTTCAGTCAATATATTTGTGTCAGGGTCATAGACTGTCCCTGCCATATCTTCGCTAATCTTTCCGAAATAAGAATAGCCTAATCGAGTAAGGTGAACCATTGCTGGCATCTGAACTCTTGTTGCTTCGTTGAATTTACTCATTGCTTCATTTTATTGCTTTAAATGCAAATATAGTGATTTCTTTTTATAAATATGCAATTTAAGGTTAATCTTTAACAAGATATAACAAAGAGAGCGAGCAGAGAGAGCAGAAGCATAAATTCGTGTTCAAACGCCAGCTCACGGAACTGAATGGTCAGGAGATTTATCTTCGCAAGGAGCAGCAGATTGCAGGAAGCAACCAGTTTAAGAAATTGGATGATATTCCTTATAAAATCAGCGTCTTGTTTGATGCAGAATTCTAAATAATACTTCATTTGCCATCGAAGCCTATTTCATTTGGAACAGAAGAAAGCCAGCTCAGTAATCTAGGCTATTTTTGCCAATACTTATAACCAAATTTTACATACTGGTAAACTTGGAATCTAGCAACGAAAATAGGGAGTTTTGAGCATATCAAATTCCCTATTTTCTGTTTCTAATTAAGCGAATACCCTATAGTTGTACAACTATAAAGTTGTAGTCGTACGACTATATAGGCTATGGTTGTACAACTGTAGAGTTATAGTTGTACAACTACAGGGGTTATAGTCGTACAACTATAGATTTCCTATTTTAGCGCTATTAACTAGCAAAACCATAATCCTTTGGCTATTAATATATTACCATTTTCTTCCATATTTTCAATATTCACAAAGAAATATGAATCGTTTGAAAATACGAGAATCTCAGCAAGGGAAATGTATAAAAATAAAACGACCCGCACATTTGAGCATCGTTGAGAGGCTTGGCGGGTACTAGCGGGTACAAAGGTACGAAGATTTTTCGAAACCAGCAAATTTTTAGAGAGATTTTTATCTCTTTCTTCACCCAATTACCTTCATTCTCTAATTCTGCAAGTGGCACTTGCAGAATTGGAAAGTCAGGATTTTCAGATGCAAAGCGTTTCATATTATATGTCTATATGTCTCTTTGAAATTGCTCCCCAACTTGGGGAGTAATTTCAAAGAGACATTTTTTGCCCCATGTCAAGGTGAAAAATCTTTCTTCTCTAATTGGTCAGCAACTTGCTGACTAATTACTCTTTATATGGTAGGTACATGCAATAAAAATTCTTCATGTATAGAAGATTCAGAATTTGCAGCAAGTTGCTGCATTTTTTAATCTTTTGGCTATAAAGTTGATAGAACTTTTTGTATAACATAAATTCCGCCGGGACGCCTAGCGGGGCAGCGGGCAGAATACATTCTATAAGCTACCGATTCCATTGATATATGGACTCGATTATTTGTCATTGTAATGTCCTTCTAGCTCAATAATGGACACTAGAATTTCTTCATCAAGTATGTCATAGATAATCCTGTCCTGGGCAGTAATATGTCTAGAATACGTGATGTCGTTTCCACCTTTCAAAGGTTCCGGATGTCCTTTACCTGTTCTAGGGTGCTCAGAAAGTTCTGGAATCAACTTCTCTAGTTTTTTGAATAGAGGTAGATTTGATTTCTTCCATTTCTTAATGACCTTCTGTGCATCCTTAGAGAATTCTATTCGATATATCATAAAGCTTCCATCCATGCGATTGCATCTTGTGCTGTGTCAAAGCACAGAGTTTCTCCGTTTTTATGTTCTTCTCTCGCCTTGTCAAGCTTAGCTTGCAAATCGGGAGTAATCACATTTTCATCCATGGTCTTGTTCTTACTCATAAAATCCATAAGAATGGATTCTACATAATTGTTAAGGCTACGATTGGTAGCCTTAGCACACTCCTTGAGCTCCTCAAGAAGCTCTGCTGGTAACCTAAATGAAGTAGATACACGTAATGTTGATGTGCTCATATTCTTTGTTTTAAATTGTTATTTTGGGGCAAAGATAATAAAAAATAATGAGAACCGGAGTGAATCTTTGGTTTTTAACACTGATAAGTGCGATTATTAACACATTACCATTTTCTTCCATATTTTCAATATTCACAAAGAAATAAGAACCGATACCTTGAAGCAATGAACAATGACACGAAGAAAGCCATGGCGTTATACCGCTATAACTTAAAGATGTCGAAATTATTTGTACTATTTTGTTCTATTCAACGAACGAAATGAGGAAAAGCAGCTTCTCCTAATTCTGGCGCATATTCAAAACCTTCGTAACTGAAGCCTGCCAGTTCCTCTGGAGTAAGAAGCTGATTATTCAGGATATATCTCACCATGGCTCCACGGCAAGATTTAGCCCATACAGCCTGCATCTTCAATCTGCCATCTTTCTGGCGGACATAAAAGAGTGGCTGAATGACCTTTATCTCCTTACATACTCTCTTCCAATCAAACAGATGTTCATATTCCTCTGTTGAGAGATGGATGAGAATGCCATCATCAGCTTTCACACTATCGATGAGAACATCCGTCAGTTTGTCTTTCCAGAACTGATTGACAGGCTTGTCGTTTGTGGCTTCAAGCGATACGCAATACTCCATACGATAAGGTACGATACCATCCATTGGTCGAAGTAAACCATAGAGAAAACAGGTAATCCAGAGATGCTTCTGGGCATACTCTAATGAGTCGTCACTTAAAGAGCTGGCACGCAAATGTTTATAGGCCTGACCATTGTAAGCCAGGATGGCAGGCATCTTTTCTGCTGCCATAAAATTATAATAGCGTTTCCAGTTTTCAGTTGCAATCTTGCTGCTGCAATCCAGTTGCCTAGCCAATTCCTCTACATTCATCCTTGCCATTTCTTCGGCCAAGACATTGGCAACTGATTGGAAGAGTGGCACGGAGACAGGCTTTCTGTCTGCCTTATCAAACATGATTTTTGCATTTGCCAATAATATCTGCATAATAATCTATCTTTTATTTTTTGAACATCAATACAAAGTTAAGAAAAAAACAATATTCAATGGCAAATATCCAAGAAAAATCCCATGAACTTATAATTTTTAAAAAAAAGAACATTATATTACACCTTTTCTTGCGTAATCTAGAAATATTTATTACCTTTGCAGGAAAAGAACAATATAATGCACTACTTGGCATGGAGGTTAAATATGAGATTCGTCAGACCGTTTAGTACAACATAAAATATTGATCTTCAAATAAGAAAATAAAAAAGACAAAAAATAAAAGAAATGAACATCAAGTCAATAGGCAGTAAAATCAAGGGAAATCCTACGATGGTAGAGGGTACGGTGTATTCCATGCTCATCATCTGTAGCATTTCCCATTTCCTGAACGATATGATTCAGTCGATTATCCCTTCCATCTATCCGATCGTGAAGGATAAGTTCGACTTCTCGTTTGCACAGATAGGTATCATCACACTGGTCTTCCAGATGACATCTTCCATCCTGCAACCTTTCACAGGACTTTATGCCGATAAGCATCCCCGTCCCTATGCCCTCTCCATCGGCATGTGCTTCACGTTGGTGGGGCTGCTCCTGCTGGCTTTCGCCGAGAATTACTTTCTGATTCTCCTGGCGGTGAGCGTTGTCGGCCTGGGTTCTTCAGTGTTTCATCCCACAGCATCGAGAGTGGCCCAGATGGCATCGGGAGGCAAGAAGAGTCTGGCACAATCCATCTTCCAGGTGGGTGGCAATGGAGGTTCTGCAATAGGACCATTGCTGGCTGCCATCATCATCCTGCCTTTCGGTCAGCATGCCATCTCCTGGTTTGCCCTTGCAGCGCTGCTTGCCGCTATCATCATGGTAAGATTGGGAGTCTGGTATAAGGCACGACTGGCTTACGTGGTGAACCATCCCCAGAAACAGCCCCTTCTTAATACCCATATCTCTAAAAGGGTGAAGTATTGGGCTCTGTTCATCCTCATCATGCTCGTGTTCTCCAAGTATTTCTATACGGCATGCATTACGAGTTACTTCACCTTCTTCCTGATGGATAAGTTCGGCGTATCGGTACAGACCTCGCAGCTGTGCCTCTTCGTATTCCTTGCCGCCTTTGCCATAGGTACGGTGGCAGGAGGAATGCTGGGTGACAAGTTTGGCAGAAAGTATGTCATCTGGTTCTCCATTCTGGGAGCAGCACCCTTTGCCATCGCCATGCCTTTTGTGAACTTCACGTGGACCATCATCTGTACCTTCCTTTCTGGCTTGATCATCGCCTCGGCATTCTCTTCCATCGTGGTATATGCCACCGACCTGATGCCAGATAAAGTGGGATTGATAGCAGGCATTTTCTTCGGATTGATGTTTGGACTGGGAGGACTTGGCTCAGCGTTCTTCGGCTGGTTAGCCGACAAGACCAGTATTGAGTTTATCTTCCAGGTGAGTGCCTTCCTGCCATTGCTCGGCATCATAGCAGGATTCTTGCCGAATACCCAGAAGAGAAACGTTGAAGAAACTGATGAAAACGCAAAGTTTAAGTTTTAAAAAATATTAAGGAAAGAAGTGGCGATAGTTACATAAAAAGCCGCCACAACTTGCCTGCTGCCAGCAGCGTGAGTCTTGCTCTCAAGACCCTGATCAATAGGGAATTCATCTACAAGTACAATGGCAGCTATATCATATACGACCGCTTCTTCGGGATGTGGTTGAGGACTTTGACCATCAGTTCATTGAAACAGAGAATACGAAGATTATTCGAACCTACTCCGCCCCCATGCGGTAATTCTTTGGCGATAAACCGGTATGCTTCTTGAAGAAGGTGCCGAAGGATGAGGCATTAGGAAAACTTAACTCGCAGGCTATCTGCTGAATCGTCATGTTCGTATTCTTCATCAGATAAATGCTGCGACGGATGATCGCCTTGAAAATCAACTGCTGAACCGTCTTGCCACACACCGACTTCACTATCACCGAAAGATACTTCGGGGTGAGACAAAGCTGGTCGGCATAAAACGCCACACCACGCTCTCGCATGAAATTCGCATCTATCAGCTTCACCAACTCCTCAAACGTCTCTATCTTGCGATCCATCTCCTTCCTCGGCGTGGTGAGCGAGGCAGAGAATATGCTGCAAAGACGATAGGTCACCGCCATGAGAAGCAACTTCTGCTCATGATCACTATACGTATCCTTCTTCTCCTTCTGATCCAAGACAAAAAGCATCCGGGCATAAGACGTCAGCATCTCCTCGTAACCCGTCTGCGCCACGGTGCACGCCTTGGGATAAAGCGTGGAATAAAGACGCATGCTCATCACCGTATTGCCCAACATGTGACGAATCTGCTCCACACGATAGAAAAGTAAGGTAAAGCGGAAATCGGAAGAGGTTTCCTGAACATGAAAAAGAATTTCAGGAGAAAGGAAAATAGTCTCTCCCATAGACGCAGCAAAGGATGCCCCGTTTACCTGGAAACGGAACATCCCTTGATGACAAACTACTATTCCGACATAATCAGAATAGAAAGGCTGCATCAGAAAATGAGGAAATTCTCTTGCCTCACATATTATAATATTATCTGTTATCTCCATTTTTTCAAATTGCTTGAACTGCGAAGATAACAAAAATATCAATTTCCTCTGATAATTGCCTTGATTATTTATGATATTTTAGCAGAATCCTACCTCCTTCCCAAGTTTTTCTCATTCACATTCTTCAGCAGATACTCGCGGGTAAGCTCCTTGATGTTGCGCTTGCGCCAAGGTATCACGAGCATCAGTCCGGCACATACCAGACAGCCATAAAAGGTCCAGCCTGCCATCTCCTTGATAGATACCAGGGTGGCTTGTACCTGTACCTTTCCCTTCACACTCATGGCAGCCATGTTCTGCGCCTCGGTCTCCGTCTTGCCCTGATACTGCATGCCTCTTACCGTCTGGTCATAGGTCTTTGCCGTCTCCAAGCTGGTACGGTCGTAATCCTGCGCAAAGCGGGTGACGTAATACTGCTGGCGATGCTGAAACACATTGGTGTAGAGCGCCGAACCGATGCAAGGGGCGATGACCATACGCACGGTGAGCATGATGCAGACCCAGGTGGACATGAAGCGGTAAGGCATGCGCTGATTGGCTATCGTGGAGATGAGCGAATAGAGCAGCATCATTCCCGTGGAACGGATGATGATAGGCCATTTCATGCGCTCATACATGCCGTCGTTCTGCACCTCGAAATACATAAAGAGGGCGTAGCCTCCGATAAAGAGGAAACCCAGACAGTACATCCACTTCAGATGAACATTCTTGGCTCTGGCGATGACTGCGAAAATCAAGCCCACGGTATATCCCACCATCACCCAGTTGCCCAGGGTGGCATTCTGCCAGTTGTCTATCTTCATTCCCACATTGGTGAACACATTCACGAACATGGCGCTGGAGTTGCAGACCATCAGGAGGAAGAACAGCATGATGCCATAATTGATGACCCTGAGCTGGAACACCTCCATGATAAAATAAGGTGAGCGGCGGGTCTTCTCCAGATAGATAAACAGGGCGGTGAAGATGAGACAGACCACCGTAGAATAACGGATGGTAGGATCATCAAACCAGTCCAGCGTCTTGCCGAACACCATCACATAGGCAAACGAGCAGAGCATGATGCTGAACACCGTGACATTGCCAAACTTCGACATCGTAATCGGGAACTTCGGCATCGGATACTTATGGTAAGGCATGGTGAAGAACACGATGATGATGCCCGCCAGCATGAATGCCATCATGAAATGATACACATACTGCCACTCGTAAGCATAGGCAAGCCAAGCCGTGAGCCAGGTGCCCAACTGTCCGATAATCATGAAGAAAAGATAGATGACCGGCTGGGACACCATTTTTTCTGAATCCACCGCATCCCAAGCCTCCTCGGTGGTAGGCTCGCAACCCGGCGTGATATTCTTCGTTGCCTCAATGCCGAAGCCATATCGAATCAATACAAAGAGATGCGCCATCAGAAGCGTCTGGCGAACAAAGCCCATCAGCAGACTGCACAAGCCTAGGATGAACAGCGAATCGGTCTGGGCGCAGACGAAACTGAGCAAAAAGAGAATGGAGAATCCCACGATACACATCATCTTCTCTCTTCGGATGCACACCAGTTCGTAGAAGAACGGCGAAAAAGCCGCCATTCCTATCGACGTGCAGAAGCCCGCAAAGGCGATGTATTCCGACTGGATGCCCAGTCCGCTCATCATCTCGCCGCTGTTGGCGGAATAGACACCACTCATCGTAATCATCGGCACGAAGAGGATGATCATGAAGATGATGCCCAGCGGTTTCGGCACCCAGTCATAGAACGGATAATTCTTATATTCTTCTTCCATATATTACTTCATTTCCTTCTATCTACTTTTTATTTCTCTCCGCCTTCACTACCACCATCATACCTGCTGCCAGGCGGGCATTGTCTTCCTTGCTGAGGTTAGTGAAGTCGATTCTTACAGGCACACGCTGCTGAATCTTCACGAAGTTACCTGCCGAATTATCGGTAGGAACAAGAGAATACTTGGAACCGGTTGCTCCGGAGATAGCGGTAACGGTGCCCTCAAACTCCTTGTTGCTGATGGCATCCACCGTCATGCGTACCTTCTGACCCACATAGAGATTTTCTACCTGGGTTTCCTTATAGTTGGCGATGACCCATTTCTGGGCATTAGGAAGGATATAGGTGATGGTAGTACCTGCGTTCACCATCTGTCCCTCTTCGATAGAGCGGCGGCCCAACTTACCATCGCATGGTGCTACCACCACACAATAAGAGAGGTTCAGCTTCGCCATCTCCACCGCAGCCTCAGCACGCTCGATGGCAGCAGCCACATTCTGCTTGCGGGTAACCACCTCGTTCACACCCTTATAGGCAGCAGCCTGCTGTCGCTTTACTGATTCCAGTTTCTTCTTGGTAGCCGCATATTCCACTTCGAGCTGTTCCAGCTGGATAGGAGTAGCCGCTTTCTTCTCTACCAGGTTGCGATAGCGCTCGCAGTCCTTGGCGAGTTTGGCAAGGCGCACCTCTATCTCATCGATGGATGCCGAATAGACGGTAGCCGATGTCTGGGTGGTCTGCTGGGTAGCATCAATGACGTTGGCTCCAGCCTTGGCATCCTTCAGTGCCGCCTCAGCCTCCATCAGTCGGATGCGATACTCACGGTCGTCGAGAACCAGGAGCGTATCACCCTTGTGCACCTCCTCGTGTTCCTTGAAGCAAACCTTGGCGATATAGCCCGATGCACGGAGATTGACAGGAGAGATATACTGCTCTACCTGGGCATCGTTGCTGGTTTCGTTGGCATTATAATCCAGGAAAAGGCAGACTATCTTCCAGAGTCCGAAGGTGAGAATGGCTACGCCGATGAGGCTGGCGATGATCTGGCGGATGCGCTGCTTCTTCAGTTTCTTCTGCATTTCCTCGTGAGAAGTTTCTATCTTGTTGTTTTCGTTCTGTTCCATTGTTATATTCTGATTGATTGTTCTTATTATTACATGATTACTTTGCTATTTTACCTGGTCCAACTGTCCGGTGAGTTTCAGGAGCGAGAGATTCGCCACCTTATATTTATAGTAGGCGGTGAGATAGTTGTTCATGGCTTCGCTCATGCGCATCTCATCCTGGAGAACGGCGGTCATCGTTCCTACACCTTCTTTATACTGGTCGGCTGTTACACTATATACATCCTGCGCCAGAGTGTAGTTGTCAAACTGCTTCTTGTAGTTGCGCTGACTGTTGTTCACCTCGCTCACGGCGTTCATATAGTTTGCCTGCATGCCTTTCAAGGCATCCTCGTATCCGATGCGGGCATTCTCCTCCTCCATCTTGGCACGTCTTATCTTGGAACGCTTCTCGAAGCCATCGAAGACAGGCACTCTCAGCTGGATGCCGATGCCATTGGAACCATACCAATGGTTTGATTCGCCCGAATGAATCCAATGCTCTATCTTATCAGTAAAGGCTGAATACATCAGACTTCCGGTAAGACTCACAGAAGGCAGATAGCCATCCTTAGCAAGTTGGGTCTGCTTCTGGGCAAGTTCCTTTCTCTTCTCCAGGAGCTGAAGTTCATAGAGATTGGTGTTCAATCCGTTGGCATTCACCGTTTCTATCTCTCCGGGATTCACATCACTTACCTTGATTTGCTTTTCTGCAGGATAATCTATCACATACTTGAGCATGGTATATTGCTGATCGAGCATGGCAATGGCGTTATCACGCTGTACGGTGAGATTCTCGATGTTGAGTTTCACACGCTTCACATCTACCTCAAGACTCATCTGATTATCGTAGAATGCCTGGGTGATACCATAGAGTTCCTCCAGGCGCTTGATATTGTCGTTTACCAGTCTAATCTGCTCAGCAGTATTCTGCGCCATGTAATACATCTTGGCGGTCTGCACGATGAGGTCTTCACGTGCCTTCTCGTAAGAGAGCTGGTTGAGATGGTCTGCTATCTTGGCAATGTCGATGGCAGTATTCACCATCTGGTTGTAGAGCGGCATCTGGAGCTGCAAGCCTGCCGAAGCATTATACTGCAGGGTTTTGGTTACATTGTAAGGTTTGCCGTAGGCAGAACCATCCGTCACGGAAACGGGAGGCGTGAAGTTATCGTTCAACTGTGCCACGGCGTTGATCTGCGGCAGCAACTTCGCCTGGTTCTCGCTGATGGAATACTTTCCCTTTGCAATCTCGTTCCTGCTTTTCTGCAGCGACAGGTTGTTATCCACTGCCATCTGCAGGCACTGGCTCAGCGACAGAGTTTCCTGCGCCATCATAGCAGAAAAAGCCCCGAGAGCCAGACAAAAACACAATATCTTTTTCTTGTTCATTTTTAATATGTTTCTTATGATATACAATACGATTGTTTTCTGGTGCAAAGGTACTGATTTTCTGCAAATAATCACTATTCACAAAATATCACAATATGTTCAAAATTGCCGTTTCTTTTAGTGGCGGAGTTCTTAGAAACAAAAAGGCGATTGCTATCCCCTTTGCGGAAAAGCAATCGCCTTCATTATTTCATATAATTTTTATCTTACTTCCAAGGATTCTCGGTTGGATAAGGCAGGCTAGCTGGCTGGTTGTAAGCGATATCCTTGATGCCAAGATACTTGAATACCTCGAACAGGGTCTTGCCTACGTGAGAGAAAGCTACTGCACCATGGTGTGGATAGCCCTTCTGAACCAAGACGTGGCGATAGAAGCGGCCCATCTCATTGATGGCGAAGATACCGATACCACCGAATGAACGAGTAGGAACATCGAGAACCTCACCCTCTGCGATATAAGAACGGAGGTTACCCTCTGAATCGCACTGCAGACGATAGAATGTGATATCTGATGCAGCGATGTCACCCTCCAAAGTACCACGGGTGAAGTCTGGTGTGCCACCATTCTCCAACAAGCGGTTCTGGATCAACTGATACTTGATCTTACGGCTAGAGCACATCTTGCACTGTGGAGTGTTACCGCAGTGGAAGCCCATGAAGGTATCAGTCAACTTGTAATCGTACTTACCCTTGATGTCCTCATCATAGATATACTGAGGAACAGAGTTGTTGATGTCGAGCAATGTTACAGTATCATCAGAAGCACACATACCGATGTACTCAGACAAAGCACCATAGATATCTACCTCGCAAGCTACAGGAATACCGCGGCTAACGAGACGGCTGTTAACATAGCAAGGCTCGAAACCGAACTGGCTTGGGAAGGCTGGCCAGCACTTGTCGGCGAATGCTACATACTGGCGAGAACCCTTGTGAGCCTCTGCCCAGTCGAGCAATGTCAACTCAAACTGTGCCATTCTGCGGCTGAGGTCAGGATAGTAGCATCCCTCGCCCATCTCCTTGGCCATATCAGCGCAAACCTCGTCGATACGTGGATCGTTCGCGTGCTCCTTATAAGCTACGAGGAGGTCGAGCTCTGAGTTCTCCTCAATCTCTACACCCAGTTCGTACAAGCCCTTGATTGGAGCGTTGCAAGCGAAGAAGTCCTGTGGACGTGGACCGAAAGTGATAATCTTCAAGCCCTTCAAACCGAGGATGACGCGAGCTACTGGTACGAAGTCCTGAATCATCTTGGCTACTTCTGCAGCTGTGCCTACAGGATACTCAGGGATGTAACCCTTCAGGTGGCGCATGCCGAGATTGTAAGAGCAGTTGAGCATACCGCAGTATGCATCACCACGACCATTGATCATGTCGCCGTCGCCCTCAGCGGCAGCTACGAACATAACAGGACCGTCGAAATTCTTTGCAATCAAAGTCTCAGGAGTCTCTGGACCGAAGTTACCGAGGAAAACCACCAAGGCGTTGCAGCCCTGCTCCTTTACCTCGCTCACAGCCTTGAGCATATCTTTTTCGTTCTCAACTGTAGTCTGGCAGTTGAAAATCTCACCTTTGTACTCTTTTACGATGTTCTCACGGCGCTGTGTAGAAAGCGCGATTGGAAAACAGTCACGGCTAACGGCAATGATGCCGAGCTTTACTTGTGGAATGTTGTTGCTTACCATAATTATTATGTTTTATATTAAGTTTTTGTATAATTGCTTATGAACTGCTTGTTTTTACTGAGCGCAAAGTTACTAATTATTTTTATCCCAGCAAACGTTTTTTGCGTTTTTTTGTGGTGAAAAAAGTTAAAAAAGGGGGGAAAACGTCTAAATGTAACATCTGATAAAGTTCCTGAAACATTTCATGCACCCGATATGATGCCTTATAACAAATAAAAACATAAAGATTGATGGTTTTTCAAATTATTATTGTACCTTTGCACCGACAAAAACAGATAAACGATTATGAATAAAGTCAAGACTATCTTTGCCTGGATATGGCATAAGTTTCGCGCCAGTTGGACTTGGTACAAGAGTTTGTACCAGGGAAGGGCTTGGTACACCAAGACGGTTGTCGCCTTGGCTAGTTGTATCGTAGCCTTTATCCTATACTTGGGTGCAGTAGATATCAACTTTCTGTGGCTCTTCGGTAAGTCACCTGGTTATTTTTCGGGTATTCTGAACCCGCAGACTTCGGAGGCTTCCCTGATTTACAGTGCCGATGGTAAGCTCATCGGTAAGTATTTCAACGAGAACCGTACTCCTGTGGAATACGAAGACGTGAACCCTGCCTTCTTCAAGGCACTGGTAGACACCGAGGATGAGCGCTTCTACAAGCACATCGGTATCGACCCTATCGGTGTATTCGCTGCTGCCAAGGATGCCCTGCTGCATCATAGCGGGCGTGGTGCCTCAACCATCACCCAGCAGTTGGCAAAGAATATGTTCCGTGTCCGTTCGCAATACTCCACCGGTCTGCTCGGCAAGGTGCCTGTGCTGCGACTGCTCATCATCAAGAGCAAGGAGTGGATCATCGCCGTGAAACTGGAGACGGTTTTCTCCAAGAAGGAAATCATCACCATGTATGCCAACACCGTGGATTTCGGTAGTAACTCTTACGGTATCAAGACTGCCGCCAAGACTTACTTCAATACCACGCCAAAGGAGATGACCACCGACCAGGCTGCCATACTCGTGGGTATGCTGAAGGCTACCACCTATTATAATCCACGCACCAATCCGGAAAACAGTCTGGCTCGCCGCAACACCGTATTATATAATATGGTGACACATGGCGACCTGACCCGTGCCGAATACGACCAGCTGAAGACGGAGCCTATCAAGCTCGACTTCAAGGTAGAGGAAAACTACGACGGACAGGCGAAGTACTTCCGTGAGGCTGTGGCCAACTACCTGAAAGACTGGTGCAAGGACGAGGGTTATGACCTCTACACCAGTGGTTTGAAGATATACACCACCATTGATACCCGCATGCAGAAGTATGCCGAGGATGCTGCCCGCAAGCAGATGAAGCAGGTGCAGCAGAACTTCAATAATCACTGGAGCATCCGCCGCACGCAGGCAGGTAAGGGCAATTGGCTGGGTCAGGAACCTTGGCAGGACGAGAACCACCAGGTGATTCCTAACTTTATCCAGGGCATCGCCGAGCGCCAGCCATTCTACAAGGCATTGCTGGCACGCTTCCCTAACGATCCAGACTCCGTGAACTATTATTATAAGGAGTGGGTTCACCCAGTGAAGGTGTTCGATTACGATAAGGGAAGCATTACCATCAACATGACTTCAGAGGATAGCATCAAGTATATGACCACCTTCATGCACAGCGCTTTCGTGGCTATGGAGCCACAGACGGGAGCCGTAAAGGCATGGGTGGGCGACATTGATTTCGACCACTGGAAGTATGACAAGGTAACAGCCGAGCGCCAGCCGGGTTCTACCTTCAAGCTCTTTGTCTATACCGAGGCGATGAACCAGGGACTCACTCCTTGCGACAAGCGCCGCGACGAATACATCTCGATGGAGGTTTATGACAAGAAGAAGCACGAGATGACCACCTGGAGACCATCCAATGCCAGCGGTTCGTTCTCGGGCGACAGCATCCCGCTGAAGAGTGCCTTTGCCAAGAGTATCAACTCCGTGGCTGTGCGCCTGGGTCAGGAAATGGGCATCAAGCGCATCATCGAGACCGCCAAGAAGATGGGTATCGACAGTCCGCTGGATGACACACCAGCTCTTGCCTTGGGTTCCAGCGATGTGAACCTGCTGGAGATGGCCTGTGCCTACTGTACCATTGCAAACAATGGTAAGCACCACGACCCAGTATTGGTAACCAAGATTGTGGACCACGACGGAAAGGTGGTATATGAAGGTCCTTCTACAGAAGAGCAGGTGATTCCTTACAAGAGTGCCTTCCTGATGCAACAGTTGCTTCAGGGCGGTATGAAGGAGCCGGGCGGTACATCGCAGAGCCTTTGGGGCTATGTGGGCAACTACCGTGATACCGAGTTTGGCGGAAAGACGGGAACAACCAACAACCACTCAGATGCCTGGTTCATGTGTGTAAGTCCTAAACTGGTGGTTGGTGCCTGGGTAGGTGGAGAATACCGCTGTCTGCACTTCCGCACCGGAGCCTTGGGACAGGGTGCCAGAACAGCATTGCCTATATGCGGTTACTTCCTGCAATCCGTATTTGGCGACCCAGCCTTCAAGGAGTACCACGCCAAGTTTGACAAGCCGCAGGATGCCGACATCACCCGCGACATGTACATCTGTGCTAGCTATGCGCCAAAACCTAAGGTAGATACCACTCGTGTAGACAGCACCGCCTTCAACGAGGAAATCATCCTCGATGAGAATGGCAACCCTGTTATCAAGGAAGTTCCAGTGAACAAGACCGAGGGAGCAACCCCTACCCCAAGTTCCGGAACAACAGAAGAAAAGAAAGAGAAGAAGAAGGCTAAGCCAACAGAGCAGCCTATCAACTTCGATGATCTCTAATTTTTTAATATGATTGATCTCGACAATGCGGAGTTGCAGAACGCACTCCAAATCATACAGTTTACCCGTCGTTCGCTTTTCCTCACCGGAAAGGCGGGGACGGGTAAATCCACTTTTCTGCGATACATCGCAGCCAATACCAAGAAGAAACACATCGTCTTGGCGCCTACGGGCATCGCTGCCATCAATGCCGGAGGCAGTACCCTGCATAGTTTCTTCAAGTTACCCTTCCATCCGCTGCTGCCCAACGACAGCATGTATTCCGTGCGCAATATCCGGAATACGCTGAAGTATAATTCTGAGAAAATCAAGATTATCCGCGAAGTGGAACTCATCATCATCGATGAGATCAGTATGGTGCGTGCCGACATCATCGATTTCATCGACAAGGTGCTGCGTGTGTATTGCCGCAACATGAGGGAGCCGTTCGGAGGTAAGCAACTCTTGCTTGTGGGTGACATCTACCAGTTGGAACCTGTGGTAAGGGAGGATGACCGCAGACTGCTGAATCCTTTCTATCGCAGCAGCTTCTTCTTCGATGCCAAGATATTCCAGCAGTTCCAGCTCGTGAGCATCGAACTCACCAAGGTGTATCGTCAGAGCGACCCCGTATTCATCAGTATTCTCGACCATATCCGAACCAGTCAGGCGCAGACGAAAGACCTGCAGCTGCTCAACCAGCGGGTGGGTGCCCAACTCGACGAGAGTGATTCCAAGCTTGCCATCACCCTCTCTACCCGCCGCGACACCGTGGATTACATCAACGAGAACCAGCTCAAACTTCTGCCGGGTGAGCCAACGCTCTTCCGTGGCAACATCCAGGGCGAGTTCCCCGAAAGCAGTTTGCCTACCCCTATCGAACTATATCTGAAGACGGGAGCACAGGTCATCTTCATCAAGAACGATATCGAACACCAGTGGGTAAACGGCACGCTGGGCACCATCATCGGTTTTGATAATGAGGATGATGCCAAGATATATGTACGCACGGAAAATGGACTGGACGTGATGGTGGAGCCTGCAGCCTGGAGCAACATGCGCTATCATTTCAACGAAGTAGAGAAGAAGATTGAAGAGGAGGAGATTGGCAGATACGAGCAATACCCTATCCGACTTGCCTGGGCGATTACCGTTCACAAAAGTCAGGGATTGACTTTCAATCAGGTGAAGATTGATTTTACGGGTGGTGTCTTTGCAGGTGGTCAGACTTACGTGGCTTTGTCGAGATGCACCAGTCTGGAGGGAATCAGTTTGCAGGAGCCTATCCGCCCAAGCGAGATATTCGTCCGCAACGAGGTGAAGCAGTTTGCCCGCCAGTATAACAACCAGAATACCATCAACACGGCATTGACGCAGAGCAAAGCCGACAGGCAGTATCACGATGCCGTAAAAGCGTATGACAAGGGTGACATGCAAGCCGCCTTGGATAATTTCTTCCTAGCCATCCACAGCCGTTACGACATAGAGCATCCACTTGCCAAGCGTTTTATCCGCAAGAAGCTGAACAAGGTGAATGAGTTGCAGGCAGAGAACGAACGGTTGAGAGAAGTAATCAAGCAGAAGGATGAAGAAAAGAAGAAGCAGGAGAAATTCCTGAAGCGCTTAGCCACGGAGTATGTCATCATGGGTAAGGAGTGCGAAAAGGAGGGTATGAAAGAAGCGGCGATTATCAATTACAAGAAAGCGCTGACGCTTTATCCGAGCCATCCGGAGGCAAAGAGAAGGCTGAAGCATCTGAAGGACTAATTAGCCCCTTCACAGCTTTTATCATAGCGTATTTTTTTTCCCTTAAGGCTAGAAATATTTAGCCTTAAGGGAAAATATTTTTTTCCTTAAGGCTAAATAATTTCTTTTTATTCATCAGAACTTAACCTCGTAGGTCTTGCCCTTCTGAGTCTTCATCTTTTTCACCTTATCTCCATATCTTACCTGGCATGGTTCACCGGAACCGGAGAGGATGACTGCCTTGGTAAGGCGACCGTTATCCCAATAGATATCTACCGTGAAGTTACCCTTGGCACGGAGGCCCTTGATGGACCCCTTCTGCCATGCATCAGGCAGGGCTGGGAGGAGATGGATAAAGCCCATGTGACTCTGCATCAGCATCTCGGTGACACCCGCAGTGCCGCCAAAGTTACCGTCAATCTGGAATGGGGCGTGCGTATCCCAGAGATTATCCAGCGTACCATTCTTCAACAGGTTGCCATAAAGCTTGTAGGCATGGTTGCCATCGTGCAGACGAGCCCACTGGTTCAACTTCCAACCCATCGACCATCCCGTGGCACCATCGCCACGATGCTCCAACACCACCTTGGAAGCCTTTGCCAGCACAGGAGTGGTGATAGGCGAAATGGTGCGGCCCGGATGCAAACCGAAGAGATGGTTCACATGGCGATGCTCATCCTTAGGATCATCGATATCCTTAGACCACTCCATCAACTGACCATAGCGGCCTATCTGATAAGGAGCAATGTGCTTCAGGGCATCTTCCCACTGCTTGCGATCCTTGGCATCCCTGCCCAATATCTTGCTAGCCTCCACCGCATCGAGCAGAATCTCACGAATCACGGCATGAGCAAAGGTGGCGCCCTCGTCTATCGGTCCATGCTCAGGAGAGGTGGAAGGAGCCGCTGTATAGACACCATCCTTGCGATGCCACAGATAATCCGTAGCGAAGTTGGCACTTCCCTTGATGATATCGTATGCAGTCTCGCTTAGGAACTTCTTATCGCGGGTATAGTCGTAATAATCCCAGAGATGGGTAGCCAGCCATGGACCGGCGAATGGAGAGAAGTTCCACGACATATCCTCGCTTGACAGCGGAGAGGTAAAACCGAAGATATTGCTGGATACAGATGTGGTCCAGCCACGGGTACCATAATATGACTTGGCAGTCTTTTCACCCGGCTTCACCTGTGTCTGGATAAAGTCGAAGAGCGGAAGCTCGCACTCGCTCAGGTTGGTGGTGCAGGCTGGCCAATAATTCATCTGAAGATTGATGTTGTTATGGTAGTCAACACGCCAAGGACCATCCACGTTGTTGTGCCATACACCCTGCAGGTTGGCTGGCATGTTGCCAGGACGGGAAGAGGCGATGAGCAGATAGCGGCCAAACTGATAGTAGAGCTGCTCCAGATAGAAATCCTTGGCACCCTTGCGATAGTTGGCCAGGCGCTGGTCTATAGGCATATCGTTGGCTTTATCTACATCGTTCAGGTTCAGACTTACCCGATTGAACAGGCGGCTGTAATCCTTATAATGCTCATCGAGCAACTGCGCATAGCCCTTGCCTTCAGCCTTGCTCACCCAATCCTGGGTGGTAGCCAGTGGATCCACGCCCACATAGGTCTTAGGATCATTGTAATCCGGATTATTGTTTGCCTTGTAATCGGTATCGGCAGAAATGAGGAAAACCACCTCATCAGCCCCTTTCACGGTCAGTTTTCCGCCTTCGTTAGAGAGGCTACCGCCCTTGTTGATGGCACGGATGCGAATGGCATACTGCATATCGTTGTTATCGAGACGTGCATCCCAAAGCAAGCCGTTTCTGCCATCAGCCACCAGTCTGCCCGTAGAAACAGGGTTAGGCGCATAGGAGAACACGAGATTCTGCTTGCCCTGACGGGAAGCCTTATAGCGGATAGCCATCACATTGGCAGGATAAGAGATGAAATACTCACGCTGATATCTTACGCCATCCTTGACGAAGGAAACCGAAGCCAAGGCTGAATCAAGCGACAAGGCACGGCGATAATCCGACATGCCAACAGTGCTCAGTCCCGTCTCGATATACGCCTCGCCCATCGTGGTAAAGCTACCGAAGCGGAATGGGTCCTCGGCATAAGACTCGTAAGGCACAGGACTGTTGAAGTTCTTGCGGGTGAGCTGGGATGCCTTTTCCCAATCGTTGGCAGCGAAGGCATCTCTGATTTCCTGCATCACATGGGCAGAATTCTTGTTCACATTCCAATAATAGGCAGCACCCTTCCTGGTGTTCGGACCGCCACGCCAGAGTGTCTTCTCATTCAACGTGATGCGCTCAGCTTCCACGGAACCCAGGATGTTGGCACCGATGCTGCCATTACCGATAGGCAACGACTTAGACTCCCAATCAGGATCAGGATTGCGGGCGGTATCACCAGCCGAGATAGGCTTCTTGTGCTTCCATTTCTCAGGATGGCCACCATACCAGATCTGCTGTCCCTTCAGGGTGACAGGCGTGTCGAACCAATAAGATAACTGTGTCTGCTGCTGTGCTGAAGCCTGAAGTGCCCCCAGCATAGCGAAAGTTAGGATAGTTGTAATTTTCTTACTCATGGTTTTATAAATTTACGTATAATGTTTATTTTCAAAATCTTCGGTACAAAAATACGATTATTATCCGAGATTACAAAATATATCATAAAAAAAACGAGGAAAACTAGCATTTTTTCAATACTAGCTGTCCTCGTTTAGTTATTACTCTGATAATTTCTCAGCATATCATTCGATTATACTCTGCTTAATACCACTGCACGGCGTTAGAATAGCCGCTTCGCTTATCATACTTCAAGGCATCCGTCAATGTGGCTGCATTGCATCGGAAGGTGAAGTTGTAGCTGGTGTATGGTGCAAGTACCACCGAACAGCTCATGTTGAAGCAGTGGAGGTCGCGTGCCAGACTGGCTGTGGTCATACTGATTTTCGAGTTATCGAAATCGTAACCAGAAGAGAAGCTGATGTTCCAGCCGTCGCTGATGCGGATGTTACCACTCATGTTCAGCGTCTGGGTGAACTTATACGGATAGCGCATAGTCTTCTCGTTGAACTTCTCACGGCGGGTATCCTCACGCATGGTGACACCATATCCAAAGGTGAGCGACCAAGGCATCTTGAATGCCATGTAGCCATCCGAGTCGGTCTTAGCCTTTCCGCCTCCGCTCTTCTTGGCAGCCGTCTTGCCCTTTTCGATATTATCATCCACGTTGCTCTCGATGTCGGTATCCAAGCCTTCATCGTCGTCATCCTTACGCTTGTTCTTATCGCGGTCGTCCTCATCGCTGCCGCCACCGAAGAGTTTCTTCAGTTTTTCCGGATTCAGCGTGAACGAGAAGTTCTGCGACATACCCTGGAATCGTCCGAATCGACCTTTGCCCCACTCCGTGTGGTTACCCACATACACGTTGCCTTTATCGTCCATCTCGTAGGCATAGGTAGCGAACACGGCATTCATATTGAATGTATAGTTCTTCCACCACTTCAGGCGCAGGTTGATGTTCATATCACTCCAAGGGCGCACCTTGGCTGCGGTGTTATAGCTCATGTTGATATCAAACGCATCAATCAGACTAATCTTCTTGATACTGTCGTTCTTATCCTTCCACTTCATCTCCAGGTTGTTGCCCAGAGTGAAAGAGATGTTTCCGCTCTTTCCCTTGCCCGGCACACCATAGAGGGCGTTCTGATAAGGCGAATAGCTTACCAGCGATACATTGCCATCGGCATCAGTCTTCTGATAAGTATCCCAGTAGCCATAGCGGGATGCTCCGAAATCTGGCGCATAACTGAAATTCACCGTTGGGGTGATGACGTGGCGGATGGTCTGAATCTTATCACCGAATATCTTTCGGCTTGGTGTCCAGAAGCCATAAATCTTCGTACTCATACCCACGCTCATATTCCAGTTATATACGTTGTGGAAGCCGTAGGTGGTATCGCACACCTCCTTTTGGGTGGTAGCATCCCACGATTTCTCCACCTTGTTGGTGTACATACGGTCGGTGAAGTTGAACGACGGCGTTACATTGAGATACTTGAAGAGGGTGAACGATGCGCTCACCGGAATCTGATGCTGCCATCCGTTGCGCCAATCCTTGATGAGGGAGCTATGCATCAGCTTATCCTCCTTGGTATTGATGCTGTTGGAGATGTGGCCCGTATAGCTCATGGCAATCTTCTCGTACCATTTCTCGTCGCCCACCATCTTCTTTCTGCGGAACGGATAGAAGCGCGAGATACTGATGTTCAGGTCGGGCAGCGTCATGGCTATCGACGAGTCGCGCATATTCTGCGAGAGGTTGGCGGTAGAGCTGAGCGACATTCCGATGCTCGAGAAGTTGGTACTCCAGCTTACGGAAGAGGTTCTCGTACTCTGCGTCATCGTCTGCGGATTGTAGAGCGAGTTGAGGTTATTGCGCTCGTAGCTCGATGTGGCGAAGTTGACGCTTGCCGAAAGCGAACTGAACGGATTTGCCTTCGAGTCCTGGCGATGGCTCCACTGAATCTTGAAACTCTCCTGCTCGGTGAAGTCAGGCATGCCCTTATCACCATTCTTGGTGTCCTGATAGCTGAAATAGAACGAGCCGGAATATTTGTATCGCTTGCGATAGTTGCTGGCTGCCGAGATACCCCAGGAACCCTTGGTGTAGATTTCACCCAACAGTTTCAAATCCCATTTATCATTCATGGCAAAATAATATCCGCCATCACGCAGATAGAAGCCTCGTGCCGTTTCGTCGCCATAGGTAGGCATGATGAAACCGCTGCTGTAGCTCTTGGTGAACGGGAAGAATCCGTATGGGATGGCAAGCGGCATAGGCACATCGCAAACCACGAGATAGGCTGGTCCGAAGACCACGTCCTTGCCCGGTCGCATCTTAGCCCTGGAGAGCGAGATATAGAAATCAGGGTGCGGATCATCGCAGGTGGTATATCTGCCATGCTGCAGATAGATGACACCCGAGGAATCTCGCTTCGACTTCATACCCGTGAGGAATCCATCCTGCTGCTCAGTATATACATTATTAATAAGTGCCTTCTTGCTCTTGAAGTTGAACTTGATGGTATCGGTATCATAGGTATCACTGCCCATCTTGAAGACAGGTTTACCCTTGACGCCGCCTTCCTCCGTAGAGTCGGCTGTACCGCTCGCCCTGACGTTGCTCTTGTCCAAATCCATCGAGATGCGGTCGGAGGTGAGGTCCATGTTCTCGTACTTCACGTTCGAGTTGCCATAGAGATGCGCCACCTTGCTGTGGGCATCATACACCAGCGAGTCGTCGGCCTGATAATTGACAGGTGCGTCGATGCCGCCCGACTTCTTTCGATTGATACTATCGAGCCGGATGCTGTCATCCACCACCTTATTGTGTTTCCATATAGCCTTCTGCAGGGAATCCATCTTCGTGGTATCGCTGGCGGCATCATCCTCCAGGGAATTAACGACGGCAGGCATACCCGGGTTTGCCACCATCATGGTAGCGATGGAGGCAAGCAACAGAACAGCTATGGTTGATTGTTTTCTCATTCAGAAAAATATTAGAGTTTCATAAACCCAATAAGACTTCAGAAAATTATTTTCTACTTTTCAAACATCCGCTCCCACTGTTGGAAGCGCTTTACTCCTTCCTCGCCAAACTTAGCGAGACTTTTCTCTGCCTTTTCTATACTCTTTTCCTTATCGAGATGAGTCTTGCTGAAGAATTTATCAGCATAGCAGATTACCTTCTCCTCCATGGTTTCAGGCAGAAAATCCTGGTGAGGCAGAGGCAGTTGCTGCTTCTCTATCTGCTCTTTGGTGATGCCGGCACCGGTGTGGCGCTCGCATACCCGAGCATGTCGCTCATACCCTTCCTTGCGCAGGATTTCCGCTCCCAGCCTTCCGTGGCAGATGTATGGCTGTGAGCCAAAGCACTGGATGCCAGGCGCATCTGTGAGGAAGATTCCCAAGTCGTGAAGCATGGCTGCTTCCTCGATAAACTGTGCGTCGAGCTGCAATTCGGGATGATACGAAACAATCTGTAGCGCTTTTCGCGCTACAGATTGACTATGTGTGATGAGGATATGGCGAAGCTCATTATCCTCAGGATAATACTTATCAATAATTGCTTGATAATTCATAAATTTAATGTTTACTCAGCGTTGCGCTCAATGTAAGCGATGACATCACCCTTGCGGATCTTGCTGCCCTGCTTAGCATTGATTTCTACGAGTTTACCACCCAAAGCGGCAGGAACAGTCTCAAACTCACCCCATGGAGTGAGGATGTAGCAGAAGGCATCACCTTCGTTGTACTCCTTGCCAATGAATGGCTCTACAGCTGGTTGGCACTCGCCCTCACCCTGGAACTCCCAGAAAATCTGACCGGCTACAGGTGATACGATGGCATCAGCCTTGGCGTGCTTGAACTCAGCGAGCTGAGCTGGAGTCAAGGTGCTGCCGAGCTTAGCATCCTTTGCCTTCTGGAGGTCAGCCAGGAAGTTCTTCTTAGCCTGACCACTCTTGAAGTTGCGATACTGCTCTGGGTGCATAGCGAGCTCGAAGAGTTCCTCGT
This sequence comes from Segatella copri, assembly GCF_019249655.2. Classification (NCBI taxonomy): domain Bacteria; kingdom Pseudomonadati; phylum Bacteroidota; class Bacteroidia; order Bacteroidales; family Prevotellaceae; genus Segatella; species Segatella copri. The sequence continues at coordinate 1,657,236 of NZ_CP137557.1, read as the reverse complement.
CGTCCTGACCATACTCCCATCCGTTCTCGTCCATCTCCTTCTTGAAGTCGTCGAGTGCATTAGTAAGCAATGTGTGAGCATCCACATCTGTGAACTCACGGCCCTGCTTCTTGGCAAGCTCTACGAGTTCTGGATCAATCTCTCCAGGAATCTTACCACTCTTACCGAGAATCATACCCCACATAGAATCGTCCATCATTACGAAACGACCCTTGCCCTGCTCCATGGTGAGGAGGTTCATCAATGAGATGTTCTTTACATACTGGCTGAATGGTGTTACCAATGGAGGGTAACCTACGCGTGGCCATACATACTCTACCTCATCGAAGAGCTTGATCAGGAGGTCGTCCATAGACAACTCTTCCTCACCCTTCTTCTTGCGGATATTGTTGATAGTCTGACGCATACCGCCGAGGTCTGCCATCATAGAACCCATCATACCGCCAGGGAGACCGCAACCGAGCAACAATGAAGACATAATCTTATTGCCTGGGTTGATGAAGTAGCCCAACCACTCGTCGATGAACTCCTGAGTCATGGCACGAGCCTTCATGTAAGCGCTCATGTTGATTTCAGGTACCTCGAAGCCCTCGTTCTTCAGCATGCTGATAACAGAGATGACGTCTGGGTGAACCTTACCCCATGACAATGGCTCGATGGCTGTATCGATGATGTCGGCACCATTGTTGCAGACCTCGAGGATAGAAGCCATAGAGAGACCTGGGCCAGAGTGACCGTGGTACTGGATGATAATCTCAGGATACTTGTCCTTGATCATCTTGGTGAGCTTACCGAGGAATGCAGGCTGACCGATACCAGCCATATCCTTCAAACAGATTTCCTCTGCACCGGCAGCGATGAGCTGATCGGCGATGTTCATGTAATATTCGAGTGTATGAACAGGAGAGTTTGTGATACAGAGCGCACACTGTGGAGTCATGCCACCCTCCTTAGCCCACTTGATAGAAGGAATGATGTTGCGCACATCGTTCAAGCCATCGAAGATACGGGTGATGTTGGTACCCTGCTTAGCCTTTACCTTGTACATGAGGGCACGTACATCATCTGGCACAGGATACATACGAAGAGCGTTCAATCCTCGGTCGAGCATGTGAGTCTTGATGCCCACCTCATTGAAAGGCTTGCAAAAAGCACGCACTGCATCGTTAGGGTTCTCACCTGCCAAAAGGTTTACCTGCTCGAAAGCACCACCATTGGTCTCAACACGGCTGAAGCAACCCATTTCGATGATAACTGGGGCAATCTTAGCCAACTGATCTTTGCGTGGCTGGAACTTACCAGAACTCTGCCACATGTCTCGATAAACGAGACTGAACTGAATTTTCTTCTTCATTCTTATTCTTAAATTTCTTATATTCCTATTATATATAATAAGGTATAGGACTTGTCTTGCCTCTGAAGCCAAAGCCATCATATTCTCTTCTGAAAACTATCAGAAAGCTTATTGAAAGCCATCAGAAAGCCCAGACATTCCATACCAAGGTGCAAAATTAGACAAAAAAATCGAGAAATCGGTCTAATCTCCTTTTTTTTTAATTTTATTATGTAATCTTCTTACTTTATTTCAACTCTCGCTTCAACTTTTCGCTGAGTTTGGCAGCCGCCGCATTCGCCTTGGCATTCACGGTGCGGGCATCCTTGCTACGCTTGTAGCCAGTCACCACACCGGCACTGTTGCGCAGAGCCAGGGAGGGCACTGAAAAAGGTACCCAATTTTAAGTTGCATAGCTTGTTTTTGAACTTTAATTCTTGTCCAAGAAGCATTTCATCTTTTAAAAGTGGAATACTTTTTTGGACAGGAATATAGCCCCAAATAGCTTTCTATAGCCTTTCTGGCGCTTAATTCGGCAATATATAGAGGAATCTACTTCCCCCCTTATGCATTTTGCATCAATTTGATGATTCTTTTCACATTTGCAGCGAAAATAGTCAAAGCACCCTGCATTTCCATGCACGACAAACCGTATGACAGGGCTCTGTCATATCCTAAGACATTCTTAAGTTCGGAGTTCTTGGCTTCTATCTTGTATCGTTTCCTCTGAAGATTTATAAACTCTTCTGTTTTTTGATATTCGATTTGCTCCAACTGTTCATCCGATTTGATGGTAACCGCATATGTTTTTGTCTTGGCTCCTTCCTTGTAGCAACCTTCACGCAATGGACAGACCTTGCATTTGTCCACATCAAAATAATAGGTAATGCTGGAGTTTCTGTGACGCTTGTCATTTTTGCGATTATTCATCTCTTTCCATTTCGCCAGATGCCCTGCTGGGCAGACGTACAGATCTGCATCCTTGTTGTATTCAAAAGGGAGTTTGTTTGTTCGATTACCGTCAATTACAGAGCTTAAACGAGCAGAGAGGCGCATATTGTTTTCCTTTGCCATTTTGAGATTCTCCTTGCTGGAATATGCCTTATCTGCTACTATGGAATCAACTTCCATTCCTGCTTCCTCTGTCTTTTTTATCAATTCCGGCAATTGCTGTCCATCACCCTTCTCGCCGGAGGTGACGGTAGCTGCGGTGATAATTCTCTCATCGCTCATAGCTATATGCGTCTTATAGCCAAAGAATGAAGAATGCGCTGTTTTATGTCCTGTACGGGCATCTTCATCTTTTGATATTACGCCTCGGGTCTCTGCATCGGAAATGGTTTCTTTCAGCATGTTAAGACGTTCCTTGACTGCAGGCATATTGGCAGTTGCAGCGTCAGCTTCTACTGTTGCAACTATTGTTTTGGCAGCAGTCATGATAGAAGAATACTTCTTTTCTTTTGGAAGCTCAGGCAATTCCATGCTGTCATCTACAGAATCAACGACCTTGATTACGTCCTTGCAATAATACTCCAAACTCTTTGCTGCACTGATAGGGTTGGAACGAGAATGCGTATGGGTTGCATCAACAATGATGGTTCTAGACTTGAGGACACCAGCTTCTATAGCAATAGAAACAGTCTTCTTGATGAGAAGATCCAACAGGTCCATATCCTTCAGGCGAAGTCGACGGAATTTGGTCAAGGAACTAGGATTAATCAGATTAGTCTCCTCAGGAGTTAATCCCAAGAAGTACTTAAACGACATATCATAGCGAGTACGTTCAACAACATCAACATCCGATATGTTATAGATTACCTTTAAAAGAAGATACTTAAACATACGGATAGGACTCTCTGCTGTACGACCATTGTCATGACAATACTTGTCCTGCAATTCCTGGTATACGAAACTAAAGTCCACCAGGTCAGTAATCTGGCGGAGCAGGTTGTCTTTTGGGATAATCAAGTCATACAAACTTGAATAATCACTGAATGATATGGTCTGTTGTTGCTCTAGCATAATCCTTGTATTTTCCTACAAAGATACAAAAAATATTGCACATATGCAACTTTTGGGTACACTATTTCAAAGATCGAATGTTAAACTAACATAACCAATGAAGGGACTTTTTCAGTGCCCTCCCTGGGAGTCGCCCTTCATGTAGACAAAGGTGAGAGTATCATAGGTAGTCTTCTCGTTAACCACCATCTCTCCCAACTCCCTTCTGCCTTTCACCAGAATCAGCTTGCCGTTATAAGGATGCCATTCTGTATAGAAAGGTACTTCCGGATATTCCACTGGGCTATCATCCTCCACACCGGCATTTGACATCACATGACCCACGGAGAGCGCCTCACTCATGCGCTTCAGAGTGAAGCCATACTGGCGTGGCACCATATAATTCTCTACGATGCTATCGGGCATATTGGCAAGAATGCGCGCCTGCTGGCGCTTCGACAGATGCGAAACATCACGCAGTCGAGGCATCACGGGATAAGTCCAGGTGGCCTTCAGCTTGTCGAGGTCTATCACCATATCCGCCCCGTTGCGGTCGTTCTTGTTTGTACAAGGCATCACGCAAATCCAGTCGCCAATTTCAATGTCGCCAAACACCTGATGGTTTCTGCTGGCATCCAGGATATTGTATCTCACGGGGTCGCCGCCGCCATTGGGCAGCAGCACCACGGCAGTATCCGAGCAGCCCATGCAGGCAAGTCCATAGATAGCCCTGTCGCCCTTGGCAGGCTTGGAAAGGCTGATGGCAAGCTTGGAATTATCCATGCGTGGAGGGCGCTTATCACCCCTATGGCACGCAGCCAGCGCCAGCACAGCCAGCGCCATCGCCCCCCATGTCTTGATTTTCATTGTCATATCACTCATTAATCTAGCTAATTTTTTCTGCAAAACTACTATAAATATTTGAAAGAGCCAAATCATCAAGCCCAAAAATGAAGAAAACACGGCAATTATGCTAAAAAAAACGGCTCGAAATTTTGTATTGTCTGTAATTCTCCGTAACTTTGCAGCCGTTTTCGGAAATTCAATTCCGCAATTCAGTAAAATAGGATAATACATAAAAAACAGATATGACAAATAATACGAACAAGCACACCTTGCCTGTCTGGACTGAGGTGGAATACACAGCATTATGTAAGAACCCTTACTTATCCTCTCCTTTCTTTATCCCTAAGGAGTCGAAGGTTTTTCTCTGCCGTGAAGACGGCAGTAAGGAGGAACAGCGAATGATTTTCCTCGTCTTCAAATCGGTTTCCGCTGCCGAAGAGGACGAATGGGAAGATGACCCAATGCCGGGTCTGATTCAGGTGAAACCACTTGAGGACGACGATACGGAGGTTTACGAACCAGCCACCGTGGTCTATCTGGGTCAGGACATCGACGACTTCATCCAGGTGACAGCCGAGGATGACAGCACCATCACCTTCGACATCTATTGGCGTCATGGCGACGTGAAGGTGGAGAAGGCAGAGAAGACCGACGACGGATTTGTATGCAAGAAGGAAGACTTCGGCGACGAGGGTCTACGCCTGACGCTGATTCCTGAAGAAGGTAATCCTTTCACCATGAACATCCAGATTCCTTATATCGGTTTCTCTCTCTATGATGCAGACAACAACAAGGTGCACGAGGAGATTGAGATTCCTCACGACCAGGTGGACAACTACCATTATGAGTTCGTGGGCGATGACAACAACGACCGCTTCACCTTGCAACTCGACGAGAACAAGTTGGTATATCTCTGCGTATTGCGCCACGAGGATGCCCAGCTAGTGGTACGCGACCAACGCCAGCGCCTTGCCGTGGTTGACCAGATTCCATCAGAGGGAAAGTTGAGCGAGCTGATGATGAATGCCCACTCTGCACTCATCAAGAACAAGAACTATCGTTGGCGCATCAATATTGCAGGCAGCTCTATCGCCCACGAAGCAGAAATGGAAATCAATCCAGAAAGTCTCGTAGCCTTTGTTAAGGAGCAGATGGCTAAGGGCATCGACATGGATACCCTGGGACAGCAACTCATTGCCATGGAGCAGAAATATCTGTTCCAGTGGTTCTGGCTGAAAGACAGCGACTGGAGTCACGACGACCCTATGTTCGACATGTTCATGAACCAGCTTGTAGCCTTCTCGTTCGTTACCCAGAAGCCAATTCAGGGCGACCAGTTGCAGGCTCGCAACAACAAGCGCAAGATTAAGCGTTGCGCCAAGCTCATCAAGGCTCATCAGAAGGGTGAAATCAGCCTCTGGGATGAGGAAGAGGAGCAGCGCAAGGAGATTCTTCATCTCTTCAGCACCTTCCACAGTCCATTCGTGGAGACGCTGGAATCATTGAAAGATGAAGAAGGAGAAGAATAAAGTGGTATAAGAATTTTATAAGGGTTTTATAAGACCCTTATAAAATATCGAGTTACAAGACATCGAGTTACAAGACATCGAGGAGTTCCTCGAATCTTGAAATACGACGGAGCTTGGGATGTTCAAATTCCTCTGTCTTTTCATGCGCCCATGTGGTATGAAAGGGGATATGGACAGCCGAAGCTCCGATTTTTAATGCCGGAGCAATATCGCTTTTGAAGCTGTTGCCCACCATCACGAGTTCATCAGAATTTACCTCTAATTCCTTGCAAAGGCGACGATAAGCCTCGGGAGTCTTATCGCTCACGATGCTCACCACATCGAAATAACGCTGCAACCCCGAACGCCACAACTTGTTTTCCTGATCCATCAACTCACCTTTAGTAAAAACTGCAAGCTTGTATTTCAAGGACGCATTTCCTGCATTTTGTATGAATCTATCCTTCAGACAGGCTATTGTCTTCTCTACGCCTTCCAAAGGTTTGGCATCGAGATGCAGCAGACTCTTGCCCAAATCCACGATCTGCGCAATGACGTTTGCCTCCACCTTTCCATGGCTCACCTTTACAGCATTCTCCACCAGCGAGATGGTGAACGCCTTGCAGCCGTAACCCAAGTCGGGCATATTCTTACTCTCCGTTTCCAGGAGGGCAGCAGAAATTTCCTTCTCGTTTCCATACTCCGAAAGCAGATCGCAATACTCATGTTCCACTTCCTCGAAGTAGTTTTGCAAAGCCCACAACGTATCATCGGCATCAAAAGCTATCGCTTTGATATGTTCAAATTGTTTCATCATATTCTTTTTTCGTTTTCTAATATTATCGGAAAATCATGCTTTTTATTATCTTTATCTCCTTTTTCTTTTCCCAAGAAACCACAACGAAATTGTTTTTAAGACTAGAAGAAAGTTCCGTTCAACGTCGTTGAACCTACATTCAACGTCGCTGAACATACATTCAACGTCGCTGAACGGACATTCAACGTCGCTGAACGAAACTTTCTGCTAACTCTAGAAACATTTTCCTTTAAAGGTAGAAAGCAATTCCTTTAAGGGAAGAATTATATCGAACCTAAGGGCCCTAGCCATTTCTCCATTTTAACCAGATTGTAACATCTGTTTAAATAGCCTGTAACATCCCTTACGTACCTTTGCACCCGAAAACGAAGGAATTAGGATAATAACAATAAACATTAAATAAGTAATGAGTACGATTTATCTTTGTATCGTGATCTTCCTGCTCTGTTTGGCAGTGTTTGATCTCTTCGTAGGAGTCAGCAACGACGCTGTTAACTTCCTGCAATCTGCCATCGGAGCTAAGGTGGCAAAGTTTCGCACGGTGCTGATCATCGCATCCTGCGGTGTAGTATTGGGAGCCATCATGTCATCGGGAATGATGGATATCGCCCGACACGGCATCATGAGTCCAGACCACTTCACCTTTGAAGAAGTGATGACGCTCTTTCTAGCCGTGATGGTGACGGATGTGATTATCCTGGATGTGTTCAATACGCTGGGTATGCCAACCTCAACCACCGTTTCGCTGGTGTTCGAGCTCCTGGGAGGTGCCTTTATCCTCGCTACATTGAAGATGTACGGCGACGATAGCCTCAACTATGGCGTATTACTCAACAGCAACAAAGCCTTGGAGGTTATCATGGGTATCTTCTCATCCGTTATCATCGCCTTCGTATTCGGTGCTTTCGTGATGTGGCTTTCCCGTATCATCTTCACCTTTAATTATCGCAAGCATTCTCGCTACAGCATCGCCATCTTCGGCGGTATCGCCTTCACTGCCCTCTCTTACTTCATCTTCATGAAGGGCTTGGGTAAGAGTCCTTACCTGCCAGCTGAGTGGCGCAATTATATCGACCAGAACCTTGGCTTGCTGCTCTGCATCACCTTCGTGGGTTCTGCCATCGTGATGGAGTTCCTGCATCTCTGCCGTATCAACATCTTCAAGTTTACTGTGCTGATGGGTACTTTCGCCCTGGCGATGGCTTTCGCCGGTAACGACCTGGTTAACTTCATTGGTGTGCCTCTGGCTGGTCTTTCTTCTTATCAGGACTATATGGCGAATGGAAATGGTGCTACTCCAGACCAGTTTATGATGACTTCTCTGATGGATAGCGCCAAGACTACTCCTGTGTATCTTCTCGCTGCCGGTGCCGTGATGATCATCGCTATGGCAACATCCAAGAAGGCTCAGAACGTAATCAAGACTTCTGTAGATTTGAGCCGTCAGGACGAGGGTGATGAAATGTTCGGAAGTTCTTCTGCAGCCCGCGTGATTGTACGCAACTGCCAGGCTACAGATTCATGGTTGAAGCAGTTTATGCCAAAGGCTCTGATGAACTGGATCAACAGCCGATTCGACAAGAACGATGTAGAGCTGGAAGAGAGCGCTGCCTTCGACGTGGTTCGTGCAGCCGTAAACCTGGTATTGGCAAGTATGCTTATCACCATCGGTACCAACCTGAAGTTGCCTCTCTCTACTACCTACGTTACCTTTATGGTGGCTATGGGTTCTTCGCTTGCCGATAGAGCTTGGAGCCGTGAGAGTGCCGTATTCCGAGTAACCGGTGTATTGAGTGTGATTGGTGGATGGTTTATCACAGCCGGTGTGGCTTTCGCAGCCTGCGCCATTGTTTGTATCATCATGCACTTCGGCGGTGTAGGTATCCAGACCTGCTTCATGGCATTGGTTATCTTCCTGCTCATCCGCAGCAACATCCAGTATAACAAAAAGGCAAAGGAAGAGAGCAAGGGCAGCACCTTCCAGCTGATGATGCGCTCACACGACCCTGAGATTGTATGGGATTTGCTTCGCCGCCAGGTATCACGCACCCAGGCTTACGTTTGCCACTTCGCCCTGAACGAGTTCAACCAGATTATGGATGGTCTTGCCAACGAGAAGCCTAAAGAGCTTCGCCATGCCAACAAGGAATTGAAGAAGGAGCAGGATATGCTGAAGAAGCTCCGTCGTCAGGAGATGCTCGGCTTGAAGAAATCGCCTATGGAGATTGCCATCGAGCGCAACACCTGGTTCCATCTGGGAGCCAACAGCAATCAGCAGTTTATCTACTCTCTGCGTCGTATGCTCGACCCTATCAAGGAACACGTGGACAACAACTTCAACCCACTGCCAGAAGAGTACACCAAGGAGTTTGCTCCTGTTCGACAGAAGATCAACGACCTGATGCGCATGAGTTGTGAGCAGATAGAGACAAGCCGCTATGAGAACTATCGCGAGATTCTCGCCGAGGCTGATGCCTGCAAGGATGAACTGAGCGCACTTCGCAAGAAGCATATCGACCGCATCCAGCATCTTTCAGACAACTCGCTGATGCAGATTTCTCTGGTTTATCTGAATGTATTGCAGGAGAGCCAGGAGTTCCTGAGCGTGATGAGACACCAGCTCAGAGCTGCCAAGAAATTTATGGAGAAATAAAGACTGGGGGGACTGGGAGCTGAGGATTCTCGGTGGAACCGAGAGGAACAGCGGTTCTCTTATGTAAAAAAGAACTGAGGTAATTAATATGATAAGCCCGCATTCACGACAGAATGGCGGGCTTTTTTCTGTCTTTCTCGTTCTTTTCTGCCTATTTGGCAGAAATAGAGACTTTGGTATGGAGATTGCAATAAGAGGAAGTGTCAATAAGTTGATAAGTTTTCATAAAAAGTTTGTTTGATTAGGTTAGATTGTTTGGTTAGGTTAAATTGTTTAGAAGTTAGGTTAGATTGTTAGATTAGTTTAGGTTTAGTTAGATAGAAGCCCCAAGTGCTAGAGATAGTACTTGGGGCTTTTTTATTTGAAAAACTTGAGTAAATATTTGGCAGTTAGAGAGAAAAGTTGTAATTTTGCAGCCCGAATTAAAAAGTAAGTATAATCCGAGTGCTTGGTAAACCTCGTAAAAAACAAGAAAATGGAAAAGAAAACAACTCAAGTGAGTGTGCTGTTTATGCTTTTCAGCATCCTCTTCTGCGTTTGTCTCATTGCAGCAAACGTGCTCGAAACAAAGCAAATTGCAGTAGGCCCGATTTCTTTGACTGGCGGTCTCATCGTGTTTCCGGTAAGTTACATCATCAACGATGTAGTGTGCGAAGTATGGGGCTATCAGAAAGCCCGCCTTCTCATCTGGACAGGCTTCGCCATGAACTTCTTCTTTGTAGCTCTGGGCGCCATCTGCGACTGGATTCCAGCTGCTCCCTATTGGACGAACGATGCCGGTTTCCATGCCATCTTCGGTCTTGCTCCCCGCATTGCCGCCGCCTCATTCGTAGCATTCATCATTGGTTCCTTTGCCAATGCCTATGTGATGAGCGTGATGAAGATTCGTGATGGCGGCAAACATTTCTCCGCCCGTGCCATCTGGAGCACCGTGGCAGGCGAAAGCTGCGATAGCCTTATCTTCTTCCCTCTTGCCTTGGGTGGAGTGGTTCCTACTTCAGAACTGCCGTGGCTGATGCTCTGGCAGGTGGTATTGAAGACCGTGTACGAAATCATCGTGCTTCCTGTCACCATCCGTGTGGTCAATGCGATTAAGAAACACGAGGGCGAGGATGTGTATGACAACAACATCTCCTACAACATCTTCAAACTGGGGACTATCTAGAGCCCAAAAAGAAAGTCCTTTCAGCAGAAGTTCGCCACCCAAAATTAACATTAAACACCAAACATTAAACATTAGAACTATGGATAGAAAAGAAGATGGGTTGAAGGCACTGGGAGCCAAGACCCAATATAGAATGGATTATGCACCAGAGGTATTGGAAACCTTCGTAAACAAGCACCCTGGCAATGATTACTGGGTACGTTTCAACTGCCCAGAGTTCACCTCCCTCTGCCCTATTACGGGTCAGCCTGATTTTGCAGAGATTCGCATCAGCTACATTCCTGATGTAAAGATGGTAGAGAGCAAGAGTCTGAAGCTTTATCTCTTCAGTTTCCGCAACCACGGCGATTTCCATGAGGATTGCGTGAACATCATCATGAAGGACCTCATCAAGCTGATGGATCCTAAGTATATCGAGGTAACAGGTATCTTTACTCCTCGTGGCGGCATCAGCATCTGGCCTTACGCCAACTATGGCAAGCCAGGCACGAAATATGAGAAGCTCGCAGAACAGAGATTCGCTACTCACGAATAAAAACAAGAAACCTCGGAAGATATCGAAATGTATCTTCCGAGGTTTCTTAAATTTATGGGAACTGAGGATAATCCTCGAAGCGAGGCTTGCGCTTCTCCAGGAAAGCCTTGCCGCCTTCCTGTGCCTCATCCATGGTATAATAGAGCATGGTGGCATCGCCAGCCAACTCCTGGATACCTGCCTGACCATCCAACTCGGCATTCAATCCAGCCTTGATCATACGGAGAGCCAAAGGAGAACGCTCCATCATGATTTCAGCCCACTCCACGCAGGTATCTTCCAACTGGTCGAGAGGAACCACCTTGTTAACCATTCCCATCTCTTCTGCCTCCTTTGCAGAATACTGCTTGCAGAGGAACCAGATTTCGCGTGCCTTCTTCTGACCTACCATTCGTGCCAGATAAGAAGAACCGAAACCGGCATCGAAGCTTCCCACCTTAGGACCGGTCTGTCCGAAGATGGCATTCTCTGAAGCAATGGTCAGGTCGCACATCACATGGAGCACATGGCCGCCACCGATGGCATAACCGTTCACCATGGCGATAACCGGCTTAGGCAAACGGCGAATCTGCATCTGTACATCAAGCACATTGAGACGAGGCACGCCATCGTTGCCTACGTATCCGCCCCTACCCTTCACATGCATATCGCCACCGGCACAGAACGCCTTGTCGCCAGCACCCGTCAAGATAACCACTCGGATATCCAAGCAGTCACGGCAATAGTTGAAAGCCTGCGCCATCTCCCAGGTGGTCAATGGGGTGAAGGCATTGCGATAACGCTCACGATTGATGGTAATCTTAGCGATATGATTATACTCCTCGAAGATGATTTCCTTGAAATCAAAACCTTCTATCTTTTTCCATTCTCTCATATTTGAAAACTATTATAATATTCTTCTATTACTTGATTATCTGTTTCTATATCCGTTAGCACTTCCAAGAGCATCGGTCTGTCAGACTCGGTATGGATGAGCCAGTCGATGCCCTCATGTAGCGACTTCATATCATCGGCATTCTGATAGGCAACATTCTGTGCCTGGCAGATGTGATAGGCCGAGGTGCAGTGCTCAGCCATCACCAGCTTCTCACGTGCCGCACTCTCCTTCAATCCCTTGAACTTGGCAAAGATGGCTCCACCGCCATTATTCAGCAAAAGAATGCGAAGGCTGCCATTAAGATTTTGATTCCAGAGAGCATTCTGATCATAGAAGAAGCTCAGGTCACCCAGCACACAGAATACCTTCTGCTGGTTCCTGGCATCAGGATGATGATACTCCGAGAGATAGACTGACAAACCTGCAGCAGTAGATAGAGATCCCTCGATGCCATTCACGCCCCTATTGCAATGCACATATTGGCGAGCATAGATGCAGGCCAGTCGAATCGCCATACTATTGCCATAAAACAGACGGCATTCACGGGTATCATCCAGCGAATAAGCCAGATATTCCGTTTGGAATGCCTTTACGGCTGCCATACTGCTGAATGGCGGTTCGTAATCAAAGGCATGACGCTTTGCCGCCAAAAGTGCCTTCTCCCAACGCTCTCTGTATGCATTCACATCATCCTGATAAGCCAGATCGTAAGAAGTCATGGCATCCGCCAGCAGGGTGGTATCGCATTGGAAAATGCGATCGATACGCATAAAGGTATCGATGTAATCACCATCGGTACTAGCACGCCATACCTTGGCTCCCTTCTTCACGGCAAGGCGAAGGAACTGCTTCAAGCGCTTGCTCACCAGAGTACCTCCTACATAGAGGATAAAATCGGGCATATAACTCTCGTCATCCCCCACCTTATTCAATACTTCATCGAAATTGGTAACCAGGAGATTGCGAGAGAAATCCCGGCATGCCGGATCTTCGCTCGATGTTCCCAAAGCAGTTGGCTCAATTAGCGTAACGGTTCGCCAATTTATCTGTTTGATACCAACAAGCTGACTGCATGGATAATCCTGTCCCACCACTATCATCGGTTTTCTGGCATTCAGAAAATCGAGCATGTCACCATAATGGAAACTTCCACCAAAGAGATTACTCTTCACATAATCCACCCAATGTATCTTCGGGAGTCTATCGAGCGTAAACTGATAAAGCGGTTCGGAAAGCTGTATATTAATATGTACCGGACCAATCTTTCGATGCACGCAATCGATAATAGCCTCATGAACCAACCGTTCACAATACCAAGCCTGCTCTTCATTGGATATGATAGGAAGATTCACGCTCCGGTTCACCATCGTTCCGAAGACGTTGGCTTGCGGAAGGGTCTGTCCATCCTGCTGTCCTATCCAGGTTTCGGGTCTGTCAGCAGAAATCACGATGATAGGCACCTTCTGATAATATGCCTCGCAGACTGCCGGATAGAGATTGAGCAATGCCGAACCGGAAGTGACGCATACTGCCACAGGAGCCGGACAAGGAGCCGGATTGCCCAAGGCAACGCCCATAGCCACAAAACCGGCACTGCGCTCATCGGTAACAGGATAGCAGGTAATACCTTCCGTTTCATTGAGATTATGTACGATAGGCGCATTGCGACTTCCCGGGCAAACCACCACCCTTCTCACACCATGCGATTGTAGAACACCCGTCAGGATATTGACATTATCTATATTACTATACATGAACTATCAACTATAAACTATAAACTGTTAACTAAATCAGAACCCGCCTGATGGTCTGCATCTTAGCTTCTGTTTCCTTCCACTCCTTTTCCATCTCACTCTCCTTGAGCAATCCGCCACCGGCATAGAGTTCACAGATACCTTCTGGCAGGATATTCATGCAGCGGAGAGAGACGAAAAGATGGGTCTTTCCCTGCGGAGAGATAGGCCCCACAAAACCACTATAGTATTTGCGAGACTGATGTTCATGTTGAAGGATAAACTGGCGAGCCTCATCCTTCGGGATACCGCAGACGGCAGGCGTAGGATAAAGCGCATGAATCACGTCTCCTAATTTGCCTTCATCACGAAGAAGGAAAGTGATGTCGGTGCGGAGATGAAAGAGATTTGCCGCCATCGTGGTATAAGGACCTTTCAACTGATAATCATCAGAGAAAGCCCTGATACAATCTTCGATATAATCCGTTACATACTGCTGTTCCTCCCTGTTCTTCAGCGACCACTCCACACCCTCTATCGGATAATCGGCTATGGTCCGTGAAGGTTCCGCCTTTTGGGTTCCGGCAAGCGACATCGTCTGCATCTTTCCCTGTTCTCCCCTAAGCAAGATTTCAGGAGTGGCCATCAGCCACATTCCCGACTGCGGAGTGCAGACCAGGGAGACGAAGAGACGGGGATACATGCGGCAAGCCTTCATAAAGAGCTTTTCGAAATCCTTATCAGCCATTCGCAAGGTTGCCTTTCTTGCCAGTACAATCTTTCTGAAAGTTCCTTTTTCCAACTCCCGATGGAAACATTCAAAATCCTCGGCATAGATATCATGAGCAGAAATACTTTCTTTAAATTCCGTTTCCGAACTAGAAGCCGTTCTTTCATCAGAGATAGCCAGAAGTCTGCTTTCATCGGGATGAATGAGCAGCACAGGACAGTCGCTGGACGGCGAGAAAGGAGCTATTACAAAACCCTCCTTGCCATTCAGTTCTGCCACAGAGGAGAGCACCTCCGGCTCTCCCTGATGCTGCGCCACAAAATTTGCGTGATGCAGATAAGGCAAACGATAGTATGCAAATGCAGTCATACCTTATTCTTCTGTCTTTTTAGAATTCTCTTTATCTGTTTCTTTCTTCGCCTCATTCTTTTTAGGAGTAAACACATAGTTGGTTACCTGCACGGTGCAAATCAATTCACCCGCAGTATTCTTGATAGCAACCTCCCAAGTATGCAAGGTTCTGCCCTTGTGTACGAGTTTGGCGTATGCCGTAACCGTATCACCCTCACTTACAGCCTGCACATGAGTTCCGCTCACATTGATGCCCACAGCAATCTGTCCTGGACAAAGAGCCAGAGAACCGATGCCTGCTACATTCTCGGCAAGCGCCAGAGAAGCACCACCACTCAAGAAGCCGAAAGGTTGGCGATTGCGCTCATCCACCTTCATTGAAGCCTGAAGCGTATCAGGCTCAGGGGTTGAGATAAAATGCATTCCGAGGGTTTTAGATAGTCCATCGGTTTTACTTATTCTTTTTACTAATTCGTCTATGTTCATCCTTATCAAAATTTAAGTTGGTTGTTTCTGGGATTTCAGGGCTTCACCCCATTCCCCATTTTCTTGCAAAAGTAATGCAAATCCAAGACAAAACAAAATAAATAAGTCTTTTTTAATCTTTTAAGCACTTTTTACTTGGTATTATCAGCTTTTTCCGTTATCTTTGTCCCGAAATATAGCTGCATTCGGCAATTAAAATACTAATAACAACTTTATGAGAAAAGTACTTGTAGGACTATTATGCACCGTTGCTCTTGGAGCATTCGCCAATCCGGCAGACGACCTTCTGAATCGAATAGACAAGGGAGCCGCCGCCAAGTTTAAAACCGTGCTTGTGAAATCGGACAAGGATTTCTTCGAGATAGACCAAGCCAAAACCAGAAAAGGAAACAGCACATCAGCCGCTTCAAAATCTGCCGCAGGCAAAAACAACCCAATTATCATCCGGGGAAACTCCTGGGTGAACATCGCCGTGGGCATCAACTGGTATCTGAAGCACCATGCCGGCATCCACATCTCCTGGAACAACATGAACGTGAAGCTGCCAGCCGTTCTTCCTGTCGTGAAACAGAAGGAACGCCACGAAACGGACCTGAAGCTGCGCTATAACTTCAACTATTGCACCTTTTCCTATACAATGGCATTCTGGAACTGGAACCGATGGCAGAAAGAGATAGACTGGATGGCGCTGCATGGCATCAATATGCCGCTTGCCGCCGTGGGCACAGAAAGCGTATGGCGCAACATGCTCCTGAAACTGGGATACTCAGAGGAGGAAGTAGGCAAATTCATCGCCGGTCCTGCCTTCCTTGCCTGGTGGGAGATGAACAACCTGGAAGGTTGGGGCGGTCCACTACCCCTGAACTGGTACAAGCAGCAGGAAGCCCTGCAGAAGAAGATTCTTGCCAGAATGAAGGAGATGGGCATGAAACCCGTTTTACCAGGATATTGCGGCATGGTACCTCACGATGCCAAACAGAAACTGGGACTGAACGTAACCGATGCCGGTAGATGGAACAGTTACCAGCGCCCAGCCAACCTATCCCCTACCGATAGCCGGTTTGCAGAAATCGCAGACCTATATTATAAGGAGCTAACCCGACTCTACGGCAAATCCGATTACTACTCCATGGACCCATTCCATGAAAGCGGCAACGATGCTGCGGTGGATTACGGCAAGGCAGGAGAAGCCTTGATGAGTGCGATGAAGCGAGCCAATCCGCATGCAATCTGGGTGGTACAGGGATGGAACGAGAATCCAAGACCCCAGATGATAGCCAATCTGAAGGTAGGCGACCTGCTTGTTCTCGACCTCTTTTCTGAAAGTCGCCAGAATTTCAAAGATTTCTGCACAGGGGAAAATACATCCGGCACGGGGAAGAAAGATTTCAGCACAAGTAAGAAAGAAGGCATCTATGGCAAGCACCAGTGGCTCTTCTGTCTGCTCGAAAACTTCGGAGGCAACGTAGGACTTCATGGACGAATGGACCAACTTCTCAATAACTTCTATCTGGCAACGGGGAAAAAGGACACCCCAAAACAAGAGAATTCTTCACTCCTCACTCTTCACTCTTCACTTAAAGGTTGGGGCTTCACCATGGAAGGTTCAGAGAACAACCCCGTGATGTTCGAACTGATGAGCGAGTTGCCATGGCGTGCAGAAAAGATAACCAAGGAAGACTGGATCAGGGAATATTGCTATGCCCGATATGGCGTTCATGATGCCACAATAGAGAAGGCATGGATTCTTCTTGCACAAAGCATCTACAACTGTCCGAAGGGCAACATTCAGCAGGGCACCCACGAGAGCATCTTCTGCGCCCGTCCATCGCTGAACAGTTATCAGGTTTCAACCTGGTCGCTGATGAGCAACTACTACGACCCGGAGGATACCCGCCAGGCTGCCATCCTCCTTACCAGCGTAGCAGAGAAATATCGGGGCAACAACAATTTCGAGTACGACCTGGTAGACATCTGTCGCCAGGCTCTCGCCGACCAGGGGCGCAAGCAGTATCTGAAGACCATGGCTGATTACAAGTCATTCTCACGACAGGAATTCAAGAAGGATTCCGATCGCTTCCTGAAGATGATTCTGCTACAGGACAAGTTGCTCGGCACCCGTCAGGAGTTCCGTCTGGGGCACTGGATAGAAGAAGCCAGAAACTTAGGAAAGACAGCCGAAGAAAAGGACCTTTACGAATGGAACGCCCGCGTGCAGATAACCACCTGGGGCAACAGAATCTGTGCTGATAATGGTGGGCTTCACGATTACGGTCACAAGGAATGGCAAGGATTGCTGAAGGATTTCTACTACCTGCGCTGGAGTACCTTCATGAAATCGCTAGCCAGCCAATTATCGCTGCAAAATACTCCACGAATCGACTGGTATGGACTGGAAGAACCATGGACTCTACAGAAAAGCCCATATTCATCGAAAGCAGAAGGAAGCCCTATAGATGTAGCAAAGGAAGTGATTGATTGCATATAAATCACCTTATTTATATTAAAAAGCATAAAAATAGCACAAGAGTTTGGAAAATTATTTGTATTTTTGCACCAAAAATAAGAAAATAAAAAGATATATCTGAATATAATATGAACATTTTAGAGTTAAGCGAACAGGAAATCGTTCGCAGACAGAGTCTTCAGACATTGCGCGAGATGGGCATCGATCCATATCCAGCAGCAGAGTTTCCAACCAATGCATTCAGCACAGACATCAAGGCTGAATTCAAGGACGAGGACGAGCCACGCCAGGTAGTTATCGCTGGCCGTATGATGGGTCGCCGCGTGATGGGTAAAGCAAGCTTCGCTGAGTTGCAGGACTCAAAGGGAAGAATCCAGGTCTATATCGCCCGCGACGAGATTTGTCCAGACGAGAACAAAGACCTTTACAATACAGTATTCAAGAAGCTTCTTGACATCGGTGACTTCATCGGCATAAAGGGTTTCGTATTCCGCACACAGACTGGCGAGATTTCTGTTCACGCCAAGGAATTGTGTCTGCTCTCCAAGAGCTTGAAGCCACTCCCTATCGTGAAGTACAAGGACGGCGTAGCATACGATAAGTTTGATGATCCAGAGTTGCGTTACCGTCAGCGCTATGTTGACCTCATCGTAAACGATGGTGTGAAGGATACATTCCTGCAGCGTGCCACCGTGCTCCGCACCCTGCGCAGCGTTTTGGATAATGCTGGCTATACAGAGGTAGAGACTCCTACTCTCCAGAGCATCGCAGGTGGTGCTTCTGCCCGCCCATTCATCACCCACTTCAATGCGCTCGACCAGGATATGTACATGCGTATCGCTACAGAGCTCTATCTGAAGCGCCTCATCGTAGGTGGTTTCGAGGGTGTCTATGAGATTGGCAAGAACTTCCGCAACGAGGGCATGGACCGCAACCACAACCCAGAGTTCACCTGCATGGAGCTTTATGTTCAGTACAAGGACTACAACTGGATGATGTCATTCACAGAGAAATTGCTCGAAACTATCTGTATCGCCGTTAACGGCAAGCCAGAGCGCGAGATTGATGGCAACATCATCAGTTTCAAGGCTCCATATCGCCGTCTGCCTATCCTCGATGCCATCAAGGAGAAGACCGGTTTCGACTGCAACGGCAAGACAGAGGAAGAAATCCGCGCATTCTGCAAGGAGAAGGGCATGGACGTAGATGAGACCATGGGTAAGGGTAAGTTGATTGACGAACTCTTCGGCGAGTTCTGCGAGGGCACCTTCCTCCAGCCAACCTTCATCACCGACTATCCAGTAGAGATGTCTCCACTGACCAAGATGCACCGCTCTAAGCCAGGCTTGACCGAGCGTTTCGAGTTGATGGTAAATGGTAAGGAGCTTGCCAATGCATACTCTGAGCTCAACGACCCAATCGACCAGGAAGAGCGTTTCATCGACCAGATGAAGCTTGCCGACAAGGGTGATGACGAGGCAATGATCATCGACCAGGACTTCCTCCGTGCCCTCCAGTACGGTATGCCTCCAACATCAGGTATCGGTATCGGTATCGACCGTTTGGTAATGCTGATGACAGGCAAGACCTTCATCCAGGAGGTATTGTTCTTCCCACAGATGAAGCCAGAGAAGAAGATGCCACAGAGCACCATCAAGGAATGGGCAGAGATTGGCGTGCCAGAGGATTGGGCATACGTGCTCCGCAAGGCAGGCTTCAACCTCATCTCTGATATCCGTGAAGAAAAAGCACAAGGCTTGCAGCAGAAGATTGGAGAAATCAACAAGAAGTACAAGCTCGGCTACGAGAAGCCTTCTGTTGATGACATCCAGGGCTGGATCAATGCAGCAAATGCATAATTGATAATGTATAATTAATAATGTATAATTAATAAAGAGTTCCGGCTTTTTATTAGTTATACATTATATCTACAAACAAAGGCGAAAGCCTCATTATACATTATTAATTATTAATTATTAATTTATAAATTCATTCGAAGTGTATAACTGCGGAAAAATAGCGATAATTGGCGGCGGTAGCTGGGCTACAGCCATTGCCAAGATTGTGGTGGGGCATACTCATCACATAGGTTGGTATATGCGTCGCGACGACCGCATCGAGGACTTCAAGCGCATGGGTCACAACCCTGCCTATCTGATGTCGGCACGATTCAATGTGGATGAGATATTCTTCTCTTCCGACATCAACAAGATAGTGCAGAACTACGATACACTTGTATTCGTCACCCCATCGCCTTATTTGAAGAATCATCTCAAGAAGCTCAAGACCCGACTCAGCGATAAGTTTATCATCACAGCCATCAAGGGTATCGTGCCTGACGAGAACCTCGTCTGCTCGGAATATTTCCATCAGGTATATGACGTGCCTTACGAGAACCTGGCATGCATCGGTGGTCCTTCTCATGCTGAGGAGGTAGCCCTGGAACGACTGAGCTATCTCACGGTGGGCTGTAGCGATACGGAGAAAGCCCGCGCCTTTGCCAACGATTGTTTGGCAAGCGAGTATATCAAGACCAAGACATCAAGCGACGTGATTGGCATTGAATACTCTTCGGTGCTGAAAAACGTATATGCCATCGCCGCAGGTATCTGTGGCGGACTGAAGTACGGCGACAATTTCCAGGCGGTGCTCATGTCGAACGCCGTACAGGAGATGCATCGCTTTCTGACAGCCGTTCATCCTATCGACCGAAGCATGTACGACTCGGTGTATCTGGGCGACCTACTGGTAACGGGTTATAGCAACTTTTCCAGAAACCGCACCTTCGGAACCATGATAGGCAAAGGTTACAGCGTGAAGAGTGCGCAGATAGAGATGGAGATGATTGCCGAGGGATATTTCGGTACCAAGTGCATGAAGGAAATCAATCGCCACATGCACGTCAACATGCCAATCCTCGATGCCGTATATAATATATTGTACGAGCGCATCAGTCCGCAAATAGAGATTAAACTTTTAACAGATTCATTTAGATAAAAGAAAAAATGAAAAGTATCAGCTTAAACATTACAAAGGCTGCATCATTCCTTGCAGAGGGTGCAGTAAAGGCTTACGAGCCTAAGGTTAAGGCCGCTCAGGAAGCTCTTGAGAACGGCACATGTGAAGGTAACGATTTCTTGGGATGGTTGCATTTGCCATCTTCTATCACTCCAAAGTTCCTCGACGAGATTCAGGCTGTTGCCAACACTTTGCGCGAAAAGTGTGAGGTTGTTGTGGTTGCAGGTATCGGTGGTAGCTACCTCGGTGCTCGCGCCGTTATTGAAGGCCTCAGCAACTCTTTCGCTTGGCTCGTAAACGACAAGAAGAACCCAACTATCCTCTTCGCAGGTAACAATATCGGTGAGGATTACCTCTTCGAGTTGACTTCTTTCTTGAAGGACAAGAAGTTTGGTGTCATCAATATCTCTAAGTCTGGTACCACTACTGAGACAGCTCTCGCTTTCCGTCTCTTGAAAAAGCAGTGCGAGGATCAGCGCGGCAAGGACGAGGCTAAGGATGTTATCGTAGCCGTTACCGATGCCAAGAAGGGTGCTGCCCGCACTTGCGCTGACAAGGAGGGTTACAAGAGCTTCATCATCCCTGACAATGTAGGTGGTCGCTTCTCTGTATTGACTCCAGTAGGTTTGTTGCCTATCGCAGTAGCTGGCTTCGATGTAAAGCAGCTCGTTGCAGGTGCTGCTGACATGGAGAAGGCTTGCGGCAAGGACGTAGCCTTCGAGGAGAACCCAGCAGCTATCTATGCAGCTACACGTCAGGCTCTCTATACACAGGCTGGCAAGAAGATTGAGATTGTATGCAACTTCCAGCCAAAGCTTCACTACTTTGCTGAGTGGTGGAAGCAGCTCTATGGTGAGAGCGAGGGTAAGGACCAGAAGGGTATCTTCCCTGCAGCTTGCGACTTTACTACCGACCTTCACTCTATGGGTCAGTGGATTCAGGAGGGCGAGCGCTCTATCTTCGAGACTGTTATCAGCGTTGAGACTCCTAACGAGAAGTTGCTCTTCCCACACGATGATGAGAACCTTGATGGTTTGAACTTCCTTGAGGGCAAGCGTGTTGACGAGGTGAACAAGATGGCAGAGCTCGGTACCCGTTTGGCTCACGTTGACGGTGGTGTTCCTAACATCTTGGTTAACGTACCTGAGTTGAACGCTTACTACCTTGGTCAGTTGATCTACTTCTTTGAGAAGGCTTGCGGTATCAGCGGTCTCTTGGAAGAGGTAAACCCATTCAACCAGCCAGGTGTTGAGGCTTACAAGAAGAACATGTTCGCATTGCTCAACAAGCCAGGTTATGAGGCAGAGAGCAAGGCTATTCAGGAGCGTTTGGCTAACGAAAAATAATAGATGAAAGATATTATTTCAAAATACTTAAAAGACCACGGCTTTGGGGAATTCAACCCTAAAGCCGTTCTTTTTGATATGGATGGCGTATTATATAATAGTATGCCTAATCATGCCGTAGCTTGGCAGGAATCGATGAAGCAGTTTGATATCCACATGACTGCCGCCGATGCCTACGCCACCGAGGGAGCCCGAGGCATCGACACCATCCAGATGATGGTGAAGAAGCAGAAGGGGATCGATATCTCCCTGGATGAGGCACAGAAGATGTATGATGTGAAGACCGATATCTTCCACTCGATGCCTACCGCCGAGATATTCCCTGGCGTGAAGGAAATCATGCAGAAAATCAAGAATGCCGGTATGCAGGTGGGAGTTGTAACGGGCAGCGGTCAGCGTCCGCTCATCATGCGATTACTCAACGACTTCGGCGACTTTCTGGACGAAGCACATATCGTAACCGCCTACGACGTGAAGCGTGGCAAGCCAAATCCTGATCCATATCTGATGGGCTTGCAGAAGGCAGGCAATCTGAAGCCTTGGGAAGGCATCGTGGTAGAGAATGCACCCCTGGGCGTTCGCGCCGGAGTTGCCGCCAACATCTTTACAGTTGCCATCAATTCCGGTCCACTTCCAGACAACGAGTTATCAGACAAGGGCAGCAACCTGCTCTATCATCAGATGACCGAGTTCTGTAATGACTTTGAAACCCTAATAGCTGCAACCGGAAGTATCAGGCACAACTGCGACACCAAATAAAGGAAAAAGAAACATAAAAAAGTATAAAGGAAGTGATAAGTATCAGGTTTTATCACTACCTTTGTGCTTGTATTATTGCATACAATGTACGCAGAAAATAATAACCTATAAAACTTAAAAGATAAAAATTATGAGTAACTACCCTAAAATCGGTATCCGTCCTACTATCGACGGACGTCAAGGAGGCGTACGTGAAAGCCTCGAGGAAAAAACCATGAACTTGGCTAAATCCGTAGCCAAACTCATTTCAGAGAACTTACGCAATGGCGATGGCTCACCAGTGGAGTGTGTGATTGCAGACAGTACAATTGGTCGTGTGGCAGAGAGTGCAGCTTGCGCTGAGAAGTTTGAGCGCGAGGGTGTTGGCTCTACCATCACCGTTACTTCCTGCTGGTGCTATGGTGCTGAGACTATGGATATGAATCCACATTGGCCTAAGGCTGTTTGGGGATTCAACGGTACAGAGCGTCCGGGTGCTGTTTATCTGGCAGCTGTTCTCGCAGCTCATGCCCAAAAGGGATTGCCAGCTTTCGGCATCTATGGCCATGACGTACAGGACTTGGAGGACGACTCTATCCCTGCTGATGTAGCAGAAAAGATCTTGCGCTTTGCTAGAGCTGCCCAGGCTGTAGCTACCATGCGCGGAAAATCATATCTTTCTATGGGTAGCGCCTGCATGGGTATTGCAGGTTCTATCGTTGACCCTAATTTCTTCCAGGAGTACCTCGGCATGCGCAACGAAAGTGTTGACCTTACTGAGATTATCCGCCGCATGACTGAGGGTATCTACGACCCTGTGGAATACGAGAAGGCTATGGCATGGACCCGCGAGCACTGTATGTGCAATGAGGGTGAGGACATCGCCAACCATGAAAAGGCAAAGACACGTGAGCAGAAGGATGCTGACTGGGAGTTCATCGTGAAGATGACTATCATCATGCGCGACTTGATGCATGGTAACCCAAGATTGAAAGAATTAGGTTTCAAGGAGGAAGCATTGGGTCACAATGCCATCGCCGGTGGTTTCCAGGGACAGCGTCAGTGGACAGACTTCTATCCTAACGGCGACTATCCTGAGGCACTCCTTAATACTTCATTCGACTGGAACGGTATTCGTGAAGCTATTATCCTCGCTACAGAGAATGATGCAGGCAACGGTGTAGCTATGTTGTTCAACCACCTGTTGACAGGTCGTGCTCAGATCTTCAGCGACGTTCGTACCTATTGGAGTCCAGAGGCAGTGAAGCGTGTTACCGGTAAGGAACTTACAGGTCAGGCAGCTGGTGGTATCATCCACTTGATCAACTCTGGTGCTACCACACTCGATGGCACAGGTCAGGCTACAGATGCTGAGGGCAACCCTATCATGAAGCAGCCTTGGGAGATGACCGAGGAGGATGTAGATAAGTGCTTGAAGGCAACTACCTGGTATCCTGCTAACCGTGACTATTTCCGTGGCGGCGGTTTCTCTTCCAGCTTCCTCAGCAAGGGCGGCATGCCTGTAACCATGGTTCGTCTGAACCACGTAAAGGGTCTTGGTCCTGTGCTCCAGTTGGCAGAAGGTTGGACCGTTGAGATTGATCCAGAGATTCACAAGGTTCTCGACAAGCGTACAGACCCAACATGGCCTACTACCTGGTTCGCACCACGCCTTTGCGACAAGGCTCCATTCAAGGATGTATATTCAGTGATGAACAACTGGGGCGCTAACCATGGTGCTATCAGCTACGGCCATATCGGTGCCGACCTCATCACCCTCTGCTCTATCCTTCGCATCCCAGTATGCATGCACAACGTAGAAGACGACAAGATCTTCCGTCCTGCATCTTGGAACGCATTCGGTATGGACAAGGAAGGCGCAGACTTCCGTGCTTGCAAGAACTACGGTCCTATATATAAATAAGGTGTAACACCATCAGTACGAATATCATTCAAATAGAAAGAAAAAGAAAATGATTACAGAAGAGCATATTCAGAAATTCCTGGAGCAGGCTCACCGCGTAGGCGACGCTGGTCTCACCATCTGCAGTAGTGGCAACCTTTCTTGGCGCATTGGCGACGAGGCACTTGTCTCTGGCACAGGTTCATGGGTTCCTAGTCTCCAGAAGGAGAAAGTATCTCAGTGCCTGGTAGCAACGGGCGAAGTACTCAATGGCGTTAAACCTTCTATGGAGAGCGGATTCCACCTCGGCGTACTCCGTGAGCGTCCAGATTGTGATGTGGTTCTCCACTTCCAGTCTCCTTTTGCAACAGCAGTAGCTTGCATGCAGGAAACTCCAAAAGACTTCAATGTAACCGCAGAGGTACCATGTCATGTAGGTAAGGAAATCCCGGTGATTCCATACTATCGCCCTGGTTCTCCAGAATTGGCAGCAGCCGTTATCGCTGCATTGAAAGACCACAATTCTGCACTCTTGCTGAAGCATGGTCAGGTGGTTTGCGGAAAGAATTTCGACGAGGTGTTCGAGCGTGCCATGTTCTTTGAGATGGCTTGTCGCATCATCGTTCAGAGTGGCGGCAAATACACCACACTGACACCAGAAGAAATCGACGATCTTGAAGTTTACGTTTTAGGCAAGAAACAATAAGCCTCTATCCTCTATATGAGAGAAGCGGTAGGAGAGAAAGCTGCCCGCTAACGGGGCACTCTCCTACCGCTTTTTACCAATTAACAGTTTATCTACCCTAACTTTTTAGAAATAACCATGATTTATCTAGCTATTGACTTCGGTGGAGGAAGCGGAAGAGTACTCGCCGGCAAATTGGAAAACGGCAAATTAGAAATGGAACTCATCCATCGTTTCCCTAACCGACAGGTAAGATTAGGCAATCACGTATATTGGGACTTCCTCGCCCTCTTCGAGGATATGAAGACGGGGCTGAAAATGGCAGGAGCCAAAGGTCTCAAGGTAGATGGCATCGCCATCGATACCTGGGGAGTGGATTTCGGACTCATCGACAAAGACGGTAACCTTTTGGGCAACCCAGTCTGCTATCGCGATGCCCGCACCAAGGGGATGCCGGAAGAAGTATTCAAGCAGATTGACCCATCGGCACATTATGCCATCAACGGCACGCAGGTGATGGAAATCAATACCCTCTTCCAACTCTACAGTATGAAGAAGGCCAACAGTCCGCAATTGGAAAAGGCTGCTCATCTGCTGTTCACCCCAGACCTCTTCAGCTATTATCTCACAGGCGAAGCCAACAATGAATATACCATCGCATCCACTTCAGAACTGCTGAATGCCAGCACCAAGGATTGGGATTGGGAAACCATCGACCAGCTGGACCTTCCACGCCACATCTTCGGTAAGATTGTGATGCCAGGCACCATAAGGGGAAAACTGCGCCGTGATATTGCAGAAGAAACCGGATTGGGCGAGGTAGATGTCATCGCAGTAGGCTCTCACGATACAGCTAGTGCCGTTGCTGCCGTACCAGCCACAGAAGATGAGAGCCCGGTAGCCTTCATCAGTTCAGGCACCTGGTCGCTCCTAGGCGTTGAGATAGAAAAGCCTATCCTCACCGAGGAAGCCCGAAAGGCTGAATTTACCAATGAGGGCGGCATCGGCGGCCGCATCACCTTCCTGCAGAACATCACAGGACTTTGGATTATGCAGAGACTGATGGCAGAATGGAAAGAGAATGGCGAGGAACAGCAGTTTGATGTCATCCTTCCTCTGGCAGATGAGGCTCACATCAATGCCATCATCCCTGTGGATGACGCAGCTTTCCAAAATCCAGCATGCATGCAGCAGGCCATCATCGACTATTGCGCCACCCATCAGTTGCAGGTTCCTCAGACCAAGGCAGAAATCGTGCGCTGCGTACTCCAGTCACTGGCAGCCAAATATGCCGAGGCCACTGCTCACCTCAACGAGATGTTGCCACAACCTATCAAGAGTATGCACATCATCGGTGGCGGTTCACAGAATAAGTTACTCAACCGTCTCACCTCCGAAGCCCTAGGTGTACCAGTGGTTGCAGGACCTATCGAAGCCACAGGCATGGGCAATATCCTGACCCAGGCACTCGCCAAGGGTGAAATTAAGGATATGAACGAGCTGAGAGCCGTTGTAAGACAAAGCATCTAGTTTAAACAAAACAACAATACTTTTCCTAAAAACATGGAACAGAAAAAGAAAGAATCAATTCTCATGAAGGATGGGGTTAGCTACCTCGTACCCTTCATCTTAATCACATCGTGCTTTGCACTTTGGGGATTTGCCAACGATATCACCAATCCGATGGTGAAGGCATTCTCCAAGATTTTCCGAATGTCTTCTACGGATGGTGCCCTGGTACAGGTAGCCTTCTACGGCGGTTACTTCGCCATGGCATTCCCAGCCGCCATCTTTATCCGCCGCTTCTCCTACAAGGCGGGCGTACTGCTGGGATTAGGACTCTATGCCTTCGGTGCCTTCCTCTTCTATCCGGCTAAGATGATGGGCGAATACTATCCATTCTTGCTCGCCTACTTCATCCTTACCTGCGGACTCTCCTTTCTGGAGACATCGAGCAATCCTTACATTCTCTCGATGGGAACGGAGGAGACGGCTACACGCCGACTGAACCTGGCGCAATCGTTCAACCCGATGGGTTCGCTGCTGGGTATGTATGTGGCAATGAACTTCATCCAGGCCAAGCTCAACCCGCTTGATACGGCGGGGCGCACCAATCTCTCGGAGAGCGAGTTTGAAGCAATCAAGGAATATGACCTTTCGGTATTAATCAATCCATACCTGATTATCGGTCTGGTTATCCTCACCATCTTCTTCGTCATCCTGTTCACCAAGATGCCGAAGAACAGCGAGAAAGACAACAAGATTAACTTCATGCCTACCCTGCGCCGCATCTTCCGCATGCCACACTATCGTGAAGGCGTATTCACCCAGTTCTTCTATGTGGGTGCGCAGATTATGTGCTGGACCTTCATCATCCAGTATGGTACCCGCATCCTGATGCAGGAAGGCATGGCAGAGATTGATGCCGAGGTAACCTCGCAGAAGTTCAACATCGTGGCAATGGTACTGTTCTGCTGTTCACGCTTCATCTGCACCTTCATTCTCCGCTTCTTCAATGCAGGTCAGTTGCTGATGATTCTGGCGACAGCAGGTGGTTGCTTCACCGTGGGTGTCATTGCACTCCACAACATCTGGGGTCTCTACTGCCTGGTAGCAGTCAGTGCCTGCATGTCGCTGATGTTCCCTACCATCTATGGCATTGCCCTGAGGGGTCTTGGCGACGATGCCAAGTTTGGTGCAGCAGGTTTGATCATGGCTATCTTGGGTGGTAGTGTCTTGCCACCTTTGCAGGCATCCATCATCGATATGCATACCGTATTCGGCATGCCATCAACCAATGTATCGTTCATCCTCCCATTCATCTGTTTCGTGGTCATCGCCATCTACGGATACCGCACCAAGTTGCGTAGCATAGGAAAACTATTCGGATAAGTTCCTATATAAAAGAGAAGTTCCTATATAAAACAAGAAAAAGCTGTGTTCATCTACGGATCAACACAGCTTTTTTATTTCATGAAGCCTCCACGCTTGCTGGAGGCTCCACACCATTCTTATCTCTTCTTCTTCAGCGTTCGCATAGCATTCAATACCGCCAGCACCGTAACGCCCACATCAGCAAATACCGCCATCCACATGGTGCCCAAGCCGACGGTGGCAAGAATCAAGACTGCCATCTTTACAGCGATAGCAAAAATCACATTCTCGTGAGCCACGTGGATCGTATGGCGAGCAATCTTCATCGCCAGTGCTATCTTTCTCGGGTCATCGTCCATCAATACCACATCGGCAGCATCAATGGCAGCATCACTTCCCAAAGCACCCATCGCTATTCCTACATCAGCACGCTTCAATACAGGGGCATCGTTGATACCATCACCCACGTATGCCAAGGTCTTGCCGGAAGGCTTCATCTTCAACAGTTCTTCCAGATGAGTTACCTTATCAGCAGGCAGAAGTTCGGCATAATATTCATCAACGCCCACTTGTCCGGCCACCTTCTTTCCAATCTCCTCATGGTCGCCCGTCAACATCACAGTCTTCTCCACGCCAAGTGTCTTCAGGCATCTCACAGCCTCAGCACTTCCCTCCTTGATGCCATCGTTCACCACCACGGGTGCTCCTTCATCAGCCTGTACAAGCACCTCGCCATGCGTCAAGGTTCCCGTCTTGTCGAACACAACGGTTCCTATTTTGGCAAGCGCATCCATATAATTACTTCCCTTAATCAGAATACCATTTCTTGATGCGCCGCCAATTCCACCGAAGAAGGTGAGCGGCACACTAATTACTAGGGCGCAAGGACAGGATACCACCAGGAATATCAAGGCACGGTTCAGCCACAGAGGGAAGTTTTCGCCAAAGGTTCCCCCACCCATCAGGCTGGTGGCGATGCCCATCGCTCCCAACATAGGAGGAATAATCGCCAAAGCCAATGCGGCGAATACCACGATAGGCGTATAGATTCGGGCAAAACGAGTGATGAACGCCTCGCTCTTCGACTTGTTCTTATCAGCACTCTCCACCAAAGCGATAATCTTAGATGCCGTACTCTCGCCGAAAGTCTTGATGGTACGAACCTTGAGTTCGCCTTTCAGGTTAATACAGCCCGAATAGATTTCTTCTCCTTCCTTGATAGCACGAGGCACGCTTTCGCCCGTCAACGCCACCGTATCCAGCAAGGCAGATCCTTCTGTCACGATACCATCCAGCGGAATCTTCTCGCCTCTTTTAATCAGGATAGTCTCTCCTATCTTTACCGTATCTGGAGCCACCGACTGTACTTCTTTATTCCTGATTACATTCGCCACATCCGGACGGATATCCATCAGATGCGAGATACTATCGCGGCTCTTTCCCTCGGCATATCCCTCGAAGAGTTCTCCCACCTGGAAGAAGAGCATCACGAAGACTGCTTCTGGAAATTCCGTTTCAGCCCCCGGGAAGAATCCGATGCAAAGAGCGCCGATGGTAGCTATCGCCATCAGGAAATGCTCGTTAAACATATCGCCCTTGGCGATGCCTTCTGCCGCCTCGCCCAAGGTCTCATGTCCTATTAATAAATAAGGTATCAGATAGACCAGGAGCAACTGCCAGGTGGCAAGGTCATAATGCTTCTCGATAAACACGGCGACAATCAGGAGGATGATGGTTACACCGATAAGATAGAGTTTCGACTTCAGGCTCCCTTCTTCGTGGTGATGATGATGGCAGCCACATCCATGATGCTCATGGTGCTCATGATGTTCATCCATGGAACAATCACAATGATGATGTTTCATTTCTTCCATAATTTTACAATACTTTTAATTCTATATCATTCGAAACATAACGTTCCGTTCTTGTTTTCGGTTGCAAAATTACGAAAAGGCTTCTGCAACTCGGTTGCAAAAGTCCATTCATGGTGAGATAAAAGCTCACTTTTATGAACTTTTGTGAGAAAAGCACCAAAATCTTTGGCGAAATTTCAAAATAAACTACCTTTTTCTTTGCTTATATCAAATATTAATGCTAACTTTGCGCACGCAATAAAGCATCTTTACGAGAAGAAAGTGACAAAAGGATTGTAATATGGAAAAGATTCTAATAGTTGAAGACGATATCGCATTTGGAACCATGATTCAGACATGGCTCAAAAAGAAGGGATTCGAAGTAGAGAAAGCTACTTCGGTAAAAGCGGCCATACAGATTTACGAGAAGACTGAAAGCGGATTTGATTTGGTTTTGTCCGATCTTCGTCTTCCCGACCACGATGGCATCTTCCTGTTACAATGGATGAGAAAGCACGGTATGCTGGTTCCATTCATTGTAATGACCAGCTATGCCGAAATCCAAAATGTGGTACTCGCCATGAAGTCGGGTGCCACCGATTATGTGGCAAAACCTTTCCAACCTGATATTCTCCTGGATAAGATTAAAGAAGCCATCAAGGCTCCGAAGAAGACTCAAAATACAAGCACCACAGAAGACAAGAACACCAAGGTGGCAGCACCTGCCGGCGATGTTCCTAAATATCTGGAGGGCGAAAGCGAAGCTTCCCGTAAGCTCTATAGTTTCGTTTCTCTGGTGGCCCCTACCCCTATGTCGGTTCTCATTCTAGGAGCCAGCGGAACGGGAAAGGAGTATGTGGCTCGCAGAATCCACGAATTAAGTCAGCGGGCAGGAAAGCCATTCTTCGCCCTCGACTGTGGTGCCATCCCAAAGGATGTAGCAGCTTCTGAATTCTTCGGTCATGTGAAGGGAGCCTTTACGGGAGCCGAGCAGGATAAGAAGGGTGCATTCGAGATGGCGAATGGCGGAACGCTCTTCCTCGACGAGATGGGAAACCTGAACTATGAGGTGCAGGTGCAACTGCTCCGTGCCCTACAGGAACGAAAAATCCGTCCGGTGGGAAGCACCAAGGAGATAGACATCGATATCCGACTGGTATGTGCCACCAATGAGAACCTGGCGCAGCGTGTGACAGAAGGAAACTTCCGTGAAGACCTCTACCATCGCGTCAACGAGTTCACCATCTACATGCCCGAGCTGAAAGACCGTGGTGCCGACATCTTCCTCTTCGCCGACCTCTTTATCAAGCATGCCAACAAGGAGCTTAACAGAAATGTAGAAGGACTCGACAGCAAGGCGAAGGAGCGAATTGCCGCCTACAACTGGCCAGGCAACCTGCGAGAATTGAATAATGTAATGAAGCGCGCCACCCTTCTCGCCACCGGCAGATACATCGGAGTAACCGAACTGGAACAGAGTATGGCACACATCCAGCCACAAGCCCCAACCACCCTGCACGATGAGGAAACCGAACTGCAGCGAATAGAGGCTGCGCTGAAAGCTGCAGGAGGCAACAAGAGCAAGGCTGCACAATTGCTCGCCGTGGATAGAAAGACGCTGTATAACAAGATGAAGAAGTACGGCATCTGATGATGTGGGGAAGTGGGGAATCTGATGCCATTCCCCAACTTTTTGGGGAATAATTCCACACCAGTTCCCCAACTTCCACAAGTTTGAAAACTGGCACAAAGAGAAGCTCTTACTGATTATCAGAAACTTACACTTTTTCATCATCTTTTGGCACGCAGATTGTGATATTAGATAGTGAACTCGCAAACAAGCAGCAATGCAAGTAAGGCAGTTCATGAAAGAAGTAATAAACATAATATTCACAATTAAAAAAATAAAAGATTATGAAAAAGTTAGTATTCGCAGCTATCGCTGCTATGGTAATGGTATCAGTTAGCAACGTATTCGCCAGCAACAAGATGGCAAGTGTTTCATCAGTAGCTCCAGTTGACACAGTAGCTCCAGCAGAGGCTCCAGCTGACACAACAGTAAAAGCAACAGAGGATTCTGCAGAAGAGAAGGCAGCTCCAGCAGAGACTCCAGTAGAGACTTCTGTAGCAGCAGATTCAACTGTAGCAGAGTAAATCACCTTTAAAAACAGTAATTAAAATCAAGATTACAAAGTAAAGTTAAAAACAACAATTACGCGTCGCTTTCAATCAGGCAGGAGACTAATGATGAAATTCATTGGTCTCCTGACTTGTTTTTACCCCTTTCTTTTCTTGGAATCATTTTTTTGTCGTATCTTTGCAGAAGATATAAACAAGGTAATTAATTAAATAGATTTCTCATGCACAAGAATAACATTCCTATCAAGGTAGCCCTCGGATATAGCGCCATTGCCATCATCATGATCCTGGCCATCAGTCTGGTGTATAGCAACACCAAGAGCATCATCGCCGTCAATGAGGCATCGCGCGATTATATACAGAAAAGAAGTGCTGCCGATAGCACCATATCTTCTCTGCTCAAAGAGGAACAGAAAAACCTGAAGCAACTATCCGACGTCATGGCAGGGAAACCAAACAAAAATTATCTGCACGATAAGGTAAAGAGTCTGAATACGGGCAAGGATTCTATCCTCGTTCACTCCAAGGCGCCACAAACCCACGAGGCGAAGAAGACAACGGTAGAGGTATTGAAGACCCGAAAGGGATTCTTCCGCCGACTTGCCGATGCCTTTAAGAAAGAGCACGCCGAGACCCTGAGCGTAAAGCAGGACAGCAACCGAGCTGTCATCGATTCCGTCACCACCCCAGTGAACGTGGCAGGAAACGTGGCAAACATCCTCGAACAGATAGACAGAAAGGAGAAAGTGGAAACACAAGACCATAAGCGGAACATCAACAGAGAGATGGAAGAGCTGAAGATGGTGAGCGCCAAACTCGCTCTCCGCTCCGCCAAGCACCTGAGCGATGTACACCAGCGAGAGAAAGATGCCATGCAGGAATCCATCAGCAAGGCGATGGAAGCCAGAAAGCATCTGTTGTGGCAGATGGAATTACTCGCCATCGTAGCCTTCCTAGCCATCGTTGTCATGATCTGGCTCATCTGGCGCGATGCCAAGAAGGAGCGCATCTATCAGGAAAATCTGGAGGCTGCCAACGAGGAGATTCAGCGCATCATGAACCAGCGCGAGCGCCTGCTCCTCACCATCACCCACGACATCAAGGCACCAGCTGCCTCCATCTCGGGCTTCATCGACCTGATGAAAGACTACGTCAGCAATCCTCAGGGCATCGAATGCCTCCAGAACATCAAGAATTCTGCCGCACATCTATCTCATCTCGTTGCCTCCCTGCTCGATTATCATCAGTTGGAAAATGGCTTGATGAAAGTGCAGCCTACCTCTTTCTCGCCAGCGCAACTGGTAGCAGAATCGGTAGAGGGAATGAGATTGCGGGCTGAAGAGAAAGGATTGGAGATTTCATTCGAATGCAAGATGAAGGGAATGGGAACTTCGGATTCTCCAATGAAGAAGGAATTCTTCCGTGCCGATGCCTTCCGCATTCGTCAGATTTTGGATAACCTGGTAAGCAACGCCATCAAATATACCGACCAGGGCAGCGTCACCATCCAGGCACAGGTTTCGAAAGTCATGGGCAAGCCAATGCTTACCCTGAGCGTAAAGGATACGGGCAAGGGAATGACCAACGAGGAAAAACAGAAGGTGTTCCACGCTTTCACCAGATTGAAGAGTGCTCAAGGCATCGAAGGCACCGGTTTGGGATTGTCCATCACCCAGGAACTGGTTTCGCTGCTCGGCGGAGAAATCATTCTCCACTCTACCCAGGGAAAAGGGTCCACCTTCATCGTCACCATCCCTGTAGAGCCTGCGCCAAAGGAAGAGACACAGAATAAAAACCAGACTGGAGTTGGCGATGACAAGGCACTAGATTCCAATCCGGAAGAGAAAGAAAATGATTCAGCAAGCCATCAGGTTTCTGAAGAAAAGAAGAAACCGGAATTTGCAAACCACAAGATTCTGATTCTGGATGATGACAAGCTGCAGCTCCAGCTTCTCCAGGAAATGCTGCGCCGCATCGTAGGCGACACCTGGCAGGTATTCGCCTGCAACCATGTGATGGATGCCCTCACCACGCTGCATAACGAGCAGCCAGCCCTGATGCTGATGGATATCGAAATGCCCGAGATGAACGGCATGGATATGATTACCCACATCAACCATACCCAGATGACGGTGGTGGCGATGACGGCTCACGACACAAGCATCCTGGAACAGCTCCAGAAAGCAGGCTTCGACGACTGCCTGTTCAAGCCATTCAGCATGGAGAAACTGTCTGATATTCTGGGAATAGAGTCCCAGCCTCAACTGGATGTCCAGTCTGAAACTCCATCCCAGCCAGATTTATCATCTCAGCAGAAATCCAAGCCTCAGCTTGATTCTCTCCTGGCTTTTGCCGGAGGCGATGAAGAGGCTGCAAAGGAGATTCTCGATACCGTGAAGCAGGAACTTGCCGCACACCTCGAGAACCTGAAAGAAGGCATAGAAGAGGAATCCTTATCTACCGACCGCATAGGAAAGGCGGCACATAAGCTCCTCCCTATCGCCACCATGATGCAGATGGGATGTCTCGAAGAACTCAAGGCTCTCTCCCCAGAACACATCGGCAAGATTGAAGAAGCTGAAATCAGAGCAAAACTGAAGGTTGTGATTACGACCTTATCTGCTGCGGTGTCAGACCTGTATGCTTCTTGAAATACCGGCAGAAGAAACTGACGTCGGCAAAATGAAACTCCCAAGCCATCTCCTTGATGCTTTGCGTGCTTCGCTTAAGATGCAGCTTGAGCTGCAGAATCACGTATTGATCGATGATGGTCTTGGGGGTATGCCCCGTCACCTGGTTCACGATGTTGGTCAGATATTTCGAAGAGATATTCATCTTTTCGGCATAATAGTTCACATCTCTTGAAATCTTGTAATCCTTCTCCAGAAGCATCATAAACCGATTGAACAGTTCTCTTACGCGATACGATTTTACCTCATCTGGCCGGTATTGCGGATTGCGCTGAAGATACTCATGAAAACCGATGAAGAATGCCTTCAACTGGCATAATACCAACTGCGAGATGCAGGTACATTCCGACTGGTCGAAATATACCTTCAATAAACCAAACATCCCATTGATGATGTTTGTCACCACAGGGGTATCCTTCCTGCAGCGGTCTTCCCGCAAGGAAGAATACACCGTCTGCTCCAGCTGCAAACTGGCTTCACGAAGCAAGGAAGGATTATATTTCAGGATTTCGACTTCAAAATCCCCATCAACCTTCAATTCCACCACATCATTCGGAAACAGCGTAATCACCGCCCCCTCATAAAGTTCCCAATCCTTATAATTCACATTCAGCATCGCCTTTCCTTTCCGGCAAATCAATATCGCTCCGTAAGTCAATACTTGCGGACCCTCCTGCCATTCCTCCAAACCAGAGCGAAAAAGGCTTGCTTCCTGATAACTGCTTAATTCTGATAATTCCATCTACACCTTATTATATATAGAGTTATTATGTCTCTTTATTCCTATTTCGGTTGCAAAATTACACAAAATATGTGATATAAAAGAACTATTATTCCCAAATCGTCCATCCGCCGCGAAAAATTTAAAGTGATTGTTCGCCCAAAACTCCGTACCTTTGCACCCGAAATTCAAAAAGTAATAATCAATGATTAAGAACATCTTATTTGTAAGCCTTCTGCTTGCAGGAGGAACCCATTGGGCTTCGGCTCAATCACAAACCACCGTAGGGGCGGCTGCTTCCTTGCCTGCCAGCAAGAAAGAAAACATGACCATCAGCCAACTCTTCCAGAAGGTGGAGGATAACAGCAAGAGCCTTCGCACTTCATTATCAGGAGTAGAAGCAGCCCACCTAGGCATCGAATCGGCTAAAAGCAAGAAACTGCCCGACCTTGATGCTTCCCTCTCATTCAGCTATATCGGCAATGCGCTGATTACCGACCGCGACTTCAGCAACGTTCACGGCTTGAAATCTCCACATTTCGGCAACAACTTCGCCTTCCAGGCACAGCAGGTGGTTTATGCCGGTGGAGCCATCAACGCAGGCATCAAGCTCGCCGAACTCGGAAAGCAGCAGGCAGAGGTAGGCGTGAAACTCACCCGACAGCAGATTCGCTTCATCGCCCTAGGACAATATCTCGACCTCTATAAGATAGACAACCGCATCAAGGTGTATGAAAAGAACATCGAGTTAACCCGCCAGCTCATCGACGACATCAAGGAGAAACAGACACACGGAATGGCGCTGAAGAATGACATCACCCGATACGAACTCCAGATGGAAAGCCTCAAACTCGGTCTGACGGCGCTCCGAAACAACCGGAGCATCCTGAACCATCAGCTTTGCAATACCCTAGGAATGAACCAGGATGCACAGATTATCCCCGATGCCACCATTGCCGACAAAACCTACAGCAAGGAAGGCGAGGCTTACTGGCAGACAGCAGGAACCCTGAACTCCCCACTCCTGGAGCAGAGCAGTAACGCCATCCGCATCGCCGAACAGAAAGAAAAGATTGCCAAGAGCGATCTTCTGCCAAAGGTAGCTTTCGTTGCCGCAGATAACTTCGATGGACCTATCCTCTTCGAATTGCCACCTGTTGACAAGAACCTCAACGTCTGGTATGTGGGCGTAGGCGTGAAATACAGCCTCAGCTCTCTCTTCAAGAGCAACAAGCGCATCAAGCAGGCAGCCGTGGAAACCCGACAGGCAAAAGAGGCACATGCCGTTCAGGCTGAGCAGCTTAACAATAATGTGCAGGCTGCCTACGTGCAGTATCAGCAAACCTACGTGGAACTGGAAACGCAGCGAAAGAGCGTAGAGCTGGCACAGCAGAATTACGACGTGATGAATGCCCGCTATCTCAGCCAGCTCGCTCTGGTTACAGACATGGTGGATGCCTCCAACCTCAAGCTCAATGCCGAGCTCAACGAGGTGGATGCCCGCATCAATATCGTCTATGCCTACTATCGCATGAAGTACGTGGCAGGAGAAATTTAGAAACAATAAAATAAATAAAGCAATGAACAAGAAGATTATCAAGAGAATATATAATGTAGTGATTATCCTCCTTTTTCTGGGAGCTATCGGCTGGTGCTTCAGCCATTTCTATCATGGCAGCGATGTGGCTTACACAGATGATGCACAGGTAAACCGCCATATCACCCCTATCAATACCCGTGTACCGGGATTCATCAAGGAGATTCGTTTCAACGACTATCAGCACGTAAAGAAAGGCGATACCCTTGTTATCATCGAGGATGCTGAGTTCCGTCTGCATGTGGCTCAGGCAGAAGCCGGCTTGCGTGGATCCAAGTCAAGTTCTTCGGTGGTAACCGCCAGCATGGGCACCACCAATACCAATGTGCAGACAGCGGCTGCCGGCATCGAGGAGGCTCGTGTGGATATGATGAATGCCAAGCAGGACTTCGACCGCTTTGCGGCTTTGATGAAGAAGGATGCAGTAACACGCCAGCAATACGACAACGCCTATGCCCGTTATCTGGGAGCCAAGGCACGCTATGAGCAGGCAAGCAGCCGCAAGGCCAGCGCCGCATCGGTTCGCAATGTACAGACCCAGCAGCTCGGCGGTTCACGTGCCGGAGAGAGCGTGGCAGAAGCACAGCTCAACCTGGCTCGCCTCAACCTTTCCTATACTGTAATCGTGGCAACCTGCGATGGCGTGATGGGAAGAAAGGATATTCACGAAGGCCAGTTGGTACAGCCTGGTCAGTTGCTGGCTCGCATCGTGGATGATAACGATGTATGGGTGGTAGCCAATTATCGTGAGACTCAGATGGACGGCATCACCGTGGGAAAGAGCGTAGATTTCACCGCCGATGCCATCCCGGGTGTAGTATTCCATGGCAAGGTAGAAGCCCTTTCTGCCGCAGCCGGCAATGCCTATTCCATGATTCCAGTGGATAATGCCACCGGCAACTTCGTAAAGGTAGAGCAGCGCGTGCCTGTTCGCATCGCCCTCACCAAGGACAATGACCCGAAACAGATAGCCTTGCTCCGTGCCGGACTGAACGTAGAGACCAAGGTTCGTATCAAATAGAATGTTCTATAAACTATAAATTATAAACTATCAAGAATGTTCTATAAACTATAAACTATAAACTATAAATTATAGAAAATGCCAGGACCTCCAATGCTTCAGGGACCCTTCCGGGTTCCATCGTTCAATGGATATATTCCTCGCCGGTTACAGCCATGGATTTATCTCCTCTTCGCCTTCATCTTCCTGATGTCGGGCGGAATCTATGGAGGAGCCATGAGCCAGGTGATGGGCGAGTACAGTTTGATGAGAGAAGACGTGCTCATGATTATCATGTTCAACGTAGTGGGCGTGGCGATGCCATTCCCCTTCCTCTTCAAGATGAAGTTCCACTTTACCAACCGCCAGCTCCTGCTGAATGCGGCACTGGTAGTGGCAACCTGTAATTTCCTCATCATGTGGACCGACTCGGTACCCTTGATGTGCATTCTCGCTTACATCGCAGGCTTCTTCAAGCTCTGCGGAACCTTCGAATGTATGAGCACCATCCAGTTGTGGATGACCTCCAAGCGCGATTTCACCATCTTCTTCCCCCTGCTCTACTGCATCGTTTTGGGAAACATGTTCCTCTCGCCCTGGGTCACCGAACACCTGATTTACATCTATCAGGATTGGCGCATCATCAACTGGGCGATGACGGGAGCCCTGCTCCTGGTGGCACTCATCGTGTATGTCACCACCCACGACTTCCGCTTCATGAACCCCCTGCCCTTCATCAGTCTCGACTATCTGGGCTGCATTCTGTGGTCGGCATGGATGCTGGAGTTCATCTTCTTCTTCACCTATGGCGAGCACTACAACTGGCTCGATTCGAAGATCATGCAGGTGGATGTATTGCTCTTTATATTTACCGGATATTTCTGCATCCAGCGAATGCTCCACATCCGTCACCCTTACATCGCTCCGGCGGCGTGGAAGTACAAGCGACTCATCCCGCTGCTCATTCTCTTCGCCTTCGTAGAGTTCATGGGCAGTACGCCTAAAGTGCTGCAAACCGCCTTTACGGGTGGCGTGCTGCATTTCGGCAACATCACCACCAATGTGCTCAACTTTGTGGAATGGACGGGAGCCATCGCCGGCTGCCTCTTCTGTCTCTTCTGGTGCAAGGTGCTCTGTCAGAAATACACCCGTCTGCTCACGATAGGTGTGGCAACGATGGTATGTTATCCTGTGATGATGTATTTCCTCATCGATCCGGGGCTCAACATCGAGGCGCTCTATCTGCCTTGTTTTCTCAGAAGCTTCGGCAACGCCATCTTCTTCTGCATGCTCACCGTGTATCTGGAAGAACTGATGCCGTTCCAGCATTTCTTCATGGGATTGACGATGGCAGGCATCATCCGCAACGGTCCGATGTCGGCGATGTGCTCAGGTCTGTACAGTTTCGGACTCCGTTATCAGATGGCAGACAACATGTCGCGCGGCTTACCCTACGATGCCACCAATCTTCTGATGCTCAGCATCCGGAATCTCTATGGCGTCACCTGTCTCATCGGCATTGCCGTGCTGATCATCTTCCTGCTCTGGGATGTACAGCCCGTGAGAAGTACCCTGAAGAAGATGCCTTCCTGGAACTTCGTGGGAAAGAGAATGAAGAAAAAGAAAGTATTTGCGAAATAAAACCTATTATCATTACGGCTGTCAGTTTCTTATAAACTGGCAGCCGTTTTTGCTATTCAGCAACCTAAAATAACCCCAAAAAGAGAAAAAGCCCGAAGAATCTTTGCTTTTTCAAACTTTATTTGTATTTTTGCAAAAATTTAGCAACAAATATTAAGAATTATGGATACAGAACAACTTTCTATGACCAAGAAAACCCTTGTGGGAGTACAATTCCTATTTGTGGCTTTCGGTGCAACGGTTCTGGTGCCTCTCCTGATAGGCATCAATCCGGCAACGGCTCTCTTCACCGCAGGTGTGGGAACCTTTCTCTTTCACTTCATCACCAAGGGCAAGGTGCCTATCTTCCTGGGCAGTTCCTTCGCCTTCATCGCTCCTATCATCGCTGCCACCAAGCAGTGGGGACTTCCGGGAACCATCGCCGGACTTACCAGCGTCTCCCTGGTGTATTTCATCATGAGCGCCCTAGTAAAATGGCAGGGCAAGAAACTGCTGGATAGGATTTTCCCTCCGGTAGTCATCGGACCCGCCATCATCCTTATCGGTCTTTCCCTTTCGGGCAGCGCTGTGAATATGGCTAAGACCAACTGGGTTCTCGCCTTCGCATCGCTTATCACCGCCATCCTGGTACTTACCTTCTGCAAGGGACTGATAAAGCTGGTGCCTATCATTTCGGGCGTTATCGTGGGTTACGTCATCGCCATCTGCATGGGCGAGGTAGATTTCTCGGATGTAGCAGCGGCTTCGTGGTTCTCCTGTCCGGTAAGCTTCGATACCATCACCCATTTCTCCTGGGCGCCATTTCTCTATATGTTACCCGTGGCGATAGCACCGGTGCTGGAACATATCGGCGACGTGTATGTGGTGAGTGCCGTGGCGAAGAAGGATTTCGTGGCTGATCCGGGATTACATCGCACGATGTTGGGCGATGGAGTGGCGTGTCTCTGTTCCGCCTTCCTGGGTGGTCCTCCTGAGACTACCTATTCTGAAGTAACGGGAGCGATGTCTATCACCAAGGTCACAAGTCCTGCCGTGATTCGCATATCCGCAGCCACCGCCATCTGTTTCTCTATCGTGGGCAAATTGAGTGCCTTGCTGCAGAGCATACCTCAAGCGGTATTAGGTGGCATCATGCTGCTTCTTTTCGGCACCATCGCCAGTGTGGGTGTTCAGAATCTGATGCAGAACAAGGTAGATATGAATGAAACCCGCAATGTCATCATCATCTCGGTGATGCTGACGATGGGCTTGGGTGGTGCCGTCCTCTCCTCCGGTTCCTTCGCCATTTCCGGCATCGGTCTCTCTGCCGTCATCGGCGTGATTCTCAACCTCGTACTTCCTAAAACGAAGAAGGAGGAGGCGTAAAAAGTGGGAAAACATCTATTTTCGAAGAAAAAAAATGTTTTTTAATCATGGAGAAATAAACTAATTCGCAAAATATCCGTACCTTTGCAGTATGAAAACATTATTAGACGTTCATACACATACCATAGCATCGGGTCATGCCTTCAGCAGTTTGCAGGAAATGACCATGGCTGCAAAAGAAAAGGGGTTGGAAATACTGGGAATCACAGAGCACGGACCACATATCCCGGGCACCTGTAATCCCATCTATTTCAGAAACCTGCATTGCGTTCCCCGTCAGCTCTATGGAATCAGGCTGATGCTGGGAGCAGAACTCAACATCCTCAATACCCAGGGCGATATTGACCTCGATGAGGATTACTGGCGCATACTTGATATCCGAATCGCTGGCATTCATAGCCTTTGCTGGCAGGGAGGAACCAGGGAAGAAAACACGCAGGGAGTCATCAACGCCATGCGCAATCCATTCGTGCAGATTATCTCCCATCCTGGAGATGGAACGGCAGAACTGGATTTCGAGGCTCTGATGAAGGTTTCCAAGGAGACGCATACCTTGCTCGAAATCAACAATCACTCCATGGCTCCCATCCGTCACAAAACAGTGGCAGCTCCTAATAACCTGGAACTGCTGGAACTTGCCAAGAAGTACGAAACACCTGTCATCTTCGGAAGTGACGCCCACTTCTCTGCCATGATTGCCGACTACAGCAACATCATGCCGCTGGTAGAGAAAGCAGAGTTCCCGGAAGAGCTGGTTCTCAACTATCAGCCGGAGAAGTTCATGGCTTATCTCAAGCCTACCCCAGAAAAATAGGAAAAAAATCGTTTCACATTTCATTTGCACTACTATGATTATAGAGGAAATTATCAAGTATAACGAGGAATTCGTAGCCAACAAGGGCTACGAGAAGTATCTTACGAGCAAATACCCAGACAAGAAGCTTGCCATCCTTTCCTGTATGGATACCCGCCTGACAGAGCTTCTGCCAGCAGCATTAGGATTGAAGAATGGAGATGCCAAGCTCATCAAGAATGCCGGCGGACTGGTTATCAGTCCATTCGACTCCGCCATGCGCAGCCTTCTGGTTGCCATTTACGAACTGGGTGTAGAGGAAATCATGGTCATCGCCCACTCCAACTGCGGTGCCTGCCACATGAACGGACAGCAGATGAAGGAATTGATGCTCAAGCGCGGCATCCATCAGGATGTCATCGACACCATCGGACTTTGCGGCATCGACCTAGACCATTGGCTGGAGGGCTTCCACGACACCGAGGATTCTGTAAGAAATACGATTAACACCATCCGTACCCACCCTCTTGTACCAAAGGATGTCAATCTGCATGGTTATATCATCGATTCCCAGACGGGTAAGCTCACAGAAGTAAAATAGAACTATATAATAATAATGAGAACATCAGCCGGTGATGAAGAAGACAAAGTATCACCACTGGCTGATGTCTGAAAAGATTTAGAAAGTGAACTGCTCCAGTTTCAAGCCGTTCTTGGTAAGAGCTTCAATCTTTGGAACCAATGTAGTGAAATGCTCAGAAGCCATGTGAGCTTTCAGAACTTCCTCGTTCTCCCATGTCTCGCAGATCATCATCACCCCATTACGAGTTCCACTGGTGAAATAGTCGTAGGCAATATTGCCATGGTCCTGCAAAGACTTCTCTACCAGTTCCTTGCATAAAGCGTTGATTTCCTCAACCTTTACCTCTTCCTTTTTCTCAAAAAATACATTTAATCTAATCATAGTTCCTTATTTTTAATATTAACTTTGTATTCAACAACTGGTTGCAAAATTACCATTTTTTTATGAATACCCAACAAATTATGCGTTATATTTTTGTTAAAATTAGAAGTTTTTCCATTTTTTCTTGCATCATTAAGATAAAAAACGTATATTTGCAGCAGATTAAATACGCAAGCTTATGAAAGAGAAAAGATATACATTGCCAGAAGAGCAGGAAGATGCAGCTTTCGTAGCAGAGTCAGCACCAGCCTATCACGGAAATGCCGCCATAGCACTTCCCGAAGATGAATGTGCAGAAGAAGATATTGACTGGAATAAGATTCCAGTGGGCTGGCATCCGGCCAATGAAGAAGAAGCCGTGGCTAGGATTGAAGCTATTGAGGCGGAGTATGAGAATGGGCAATATATTGATGCAGAAGAATTTGAAAAAGAACTAATTGCACAATATCCATGGCTAGCATAAGATTAACACTTTACCTCCGCCCTTACCATAGTGCGATTATCAAGGAGAATTGGAAGATTATCTATCGCTACGACGAAGCCAACGACCTCGTCATTTTCGTAGATTTATGGGATATGAGAAGAAGTCCCAGATATCTGATAAGGCAATTCAAAAGAAAACTATAAAGGAAAGAGCTCTAACTGTATGATTGAAACGGGCTGAAGGCCCAAAAGCTCTTAGCCCAGGGCAGCACCCTGGGTATGCTAGCAATCAGCAATGCGCCCTGTAAGGGCAAAAGCTTTGCATAATATTTTTATCACCAACAAGCATTCATAAATACTTCGGGATTGATTTATACGAGTTCCCGAAGCTTACACTCCAGTATTACAGCAGACTCTCTATTAACCATTAAATCATATAATTCCTGGTCTATTTCTGCATAAGCAAAACCATCACGCAAAGACTTTAAGCTAGAATAAAACTTACTTTCTTTGCATTTTTCATTTTTTACCAATCGCCAAAAGGGTTCATGCTGCAAATGATAATAGGGATTCTCTATGCTACATTTAAAAGGATAACTATGAGGTATATCCATGGCTAAACCCTCTGCTACAAAAATACTACCAACTGTATTCTGTTCACCAATATACAATCTCCATAACCTTTTAAACTCCCCAACCAACTCACTTGAAAGAACGATATGATTATCTTTTATGAACCCCCGCTGGCAGAGATTTAAAATAGCCAAGAGCAAAAGAGGCTTATGCGGAGCTTTTACGCCCCGCATAAGCGCCCTTTTCATCTTTTCAAAAGCACCCAGATAATAGTCTATATCTTTATCCATTATCAAATAAGATGAGTAACCTTAATTTTCTTCCAATGTTTGCCGATGCCGAGAGTCATAGCCTGGGCATCCTTGGTTATCAGTTCACCCTTCTGTAAACCAGCAATGGCTTGCTTCAGCTCCTGCAGAGCCATGCCACTCACACCAAACAAATCCTTCAACACTCCATCATTCTGTTGCTGTTGCTTCATAATGAGAGGATATTGGGCATTGGCATAGAAATCAAAAGAGGCTTTCTTAAACGAATCCATATTCTGTGTAGCAAGGATGATGCTCATACCCTTGTTTCTACCCACAGCTATCAAGTTCTGTAAAGGCTTGTTTTCGAAACCAAGCATATAGTGAGCCTCATCAATGATGGTGAAATGGCGTAGTTCCACCCTGTCCTCATTCTTTGCCTGTGGAGGCAGTTGCTCATAGATATTGTTCAACTTAGATGTCACGAAATA
The DNA here is from genome assembly GCF_019249655.2 of Segatella copri. Lineage (NCBI taxonomy): Bacteria > Pseudomonadati > Bacteroidota > Bacteroidia > Bacteroidales > Prevotellaceae > Segatella > Segatella copri. The sequence goes on along the minus strand of NZ_CP137557.1, from coordinate 1,612,672 downwards.
TACGATAGCCTTTGCCATGATACCTTCCTTGTCAAACTTTCCTAAATTGATAATATAACAACCTTTCACCAAATCTACCTTGTCTTCCTCTGCAAAAATATTATTCAGAATCAACTGGTTTAAGACTGATTTTACACTATCCATATTACCCTGTTTCTTCTCGGGCATCAACATCGTATAATGGTCAAAAACTTCCTGAAAGGTGATTGGTTTCTGGTTCTTCGCCTTGTAGGCTTTGATGATAGCTTCGCTCAGTCTGTTATCCATCAAAGCACCAATCTTAGCGGAAGATATAGCACAGATGGCATTTGCTAAGGTCGTGGAATACAGGTGGATTTCATTGACAGGTCTGCCAGTAAAGTCCTTGAACGGAGTAAACGGCAAAGGTTTCTCCATCGGATTCAAGATGGCAGAGGAATCGGTCTCAAACTTCGACAGCCAATCGGCATGGGCTGGATCAGAGAACTCCCCCTTGTAATCGAACAAGAGAAAGTTGACAGGATAGTAGGTATCAGCCGATGCCATTCTGATTTGGTTGATAAGGACAGCCAGCAAATTTGACTTTCCAGAGCCAGTAGTTCCTGCCACCAATATCTGCGTATTGGCGATGGCTGTACTATTAATATCGAGGGCAGCATCCATGCCATTCTCGTATTGTCCGACATAGAGATTCAGCTCAGGAATATCCATCAACGACTTGCCACCTCGCAACGGACTGTAGTGCAACCACTCATCTATGCCACCTTCTTCCATCAAGATGTTCTTGCCTCTCATCATCTCGCTAAAGAGCACCTTGCTCAGAAACGTTGAGTTCTGCCAGTCGGCATCAATGTCGCAATAACGCATTTTAATAAGAGCCACGAAAACTTCCTTTATGTTCGACTTGGTAAAGAACGAACCACCCAATGGCTGCATACCAGCTGAGGTTTGAAGTTCCTCTACCTTTGCCTTGCTCCTTGGCGTCTTATCACTCAATCCAACGAGGAGGCAGATTCGCATAACCGTAGTAAAGTTCAGTACTACAGGGCGAACCATATCTGAGTAATCCGAAAGGTTTAGTTTCTGCTCGATAGCATATTTCACTTCTTCAAGCAAATCATGAGTTCCCTCCAGAATTCTCATTCCCTCAAGTTTTATATCTTGTACATTCATTTCTTCTAGAAATCGTAAATTTGTAATCCAAAGTAATCCTCACTTACCGTGGTACACTGTTGTTCCTGGTCTCTATGCAAGGTATAGGTCCTTGCCACGTATGCCACGATTTTCTTGAAATCCGTCTCGGTAGTGATCTCCGTATCCGTACTGAGCAAAATAGTTTGATGAGCCAAGTCTGGGAAGTATCGATTGATGATTACCTCTCGGCTCTCCTTGTCGAGTACACCCATCACGGTGTCTATCATCACAGGCGGGTCGTAGTCACCCAACTCATACAGCACTTTCAAAAGTACTTGCATCACCGTCTGCTTGGCACCGGCATTCAACTGGCTCAGATAAATCTCGTTACCATTCTTGTGGAATATCTTGAAGGATATTTCCTCGGAATCATCGGCTGACAATTCTACCCTACCGATATAGCCAGCATAAATCACCAAGTTGATGTTCAACTGCTCCTTCATCATACGTTCAATGCTCGCCTTCTTGGCTTGCAGCAATTTTCTCGACAGGGTCTTGAAGAAACCAGGCAACTTGCAAAGCATGTCATACTGTGGATCTGGCACTTGCGGCATATCATAATCGTAAGTGGAGATTTTCTTCTCCAGTTCCTTGATGCTTACTTTCTTCTCTGCTATCTTGGCTTTTATTTCCTCTATTCTTCGGTCGTTGGCCTCATAGAGTTCGATGATGCTATAGTCGCTTCCTGTCAAGGCTCGCTTATACTCTTCGAGTTGCTCTTTTTTCTTTGGCATGTCCACCAGTTCAAGATCCAAATTCTCACGTCGCTCATCCAGGGCTATATAAGGATTTGAATAGGATTGCTGCACGAGATTCTTCAGCACGCTGACATCCTTGTCGCTCAGATAGCTAAACTTGTCGTTGTAGTCTTCGCTCGCATCTTGTGCCTTTTTGATTTCAGCTATAATCTCCGAGATAGACACCTCGGCAAGTTGTGGATACTTTGCTTTCAATAGTTCCACCACTTCTTGCGTCACCTTTTCTATCTGTTGGTCGTTCAAGATGTTTCCCCTTGCCGAAGCTACCTGCTCCTTCTCATTCAGAATGAGTTCCACTTCCGTACTGATGATGTTGGCTACTTTCGGCAGGAAGACTCTCAGTTCCAAGTCCTTCGAGATAGCCTCGGCATCCTGTCTGTATTCCTTCTCCTTCTGATAGTAACAGTTGATGCTCTCCTCTATCTGGCGCATCTTGTCACGTATCACCTCGTCAGAGTTTCTACCATCTTTCAGTTGCTCATATTGCTGTTTGTGGTCGTTGGCATAGTTCAATGCATCGTTGTAAGCATCGTTGAGACTTGCCACATCCCTTTCCATCTCCACCTTCTGCTTGGTCAGTTTCAGGTATTCGGCACGCAGGTTTTCGTTCTCCAAGCGTTCCGCCTTCTTCTCGTCGAGATAAGCCGAGGCTGCATTTTGCAACTGAGTGTATTTATTGAAACCCATCACCGAATTGATGTTCTTCATGATGAGCTTGTTGATTTGCTCTTCCTTCACGAGGTCGGAAGTCTTCATAGCATCAAAGAGAAAATAGTTACTCAATTCAGCAGGCAGATTGGCAGAGATAATCTTGTTGACTATCGCTTCATTGGTGCTGCGTTTGACAGCCGTAGAACCAGTACCATAAGTATAACTGTTACCATTCATATTGAGCACATTGCTCTCCTGTATTTTGCCATCAACAAACTTATAGGCACGGCGCAACCTATAGGGCGTTTCCTGTCCTAGCACCACCCCAGAGAAAGTAATCTCCAGCATGATGGTCTTGCCTTCTATACCACTCTCGTTCTTCACCCCCGAATTGAAGATTTCCTCAAACTGTCGCTTGTTGGATATCTTCAATCCATAAAGTGCAGAATAGATGGCATCGAAGAGCGTAGTTTTTCCACAACCGTTGGCACCACCTATCAAGATGATGGGACGATTGCTCGTTACCTCTAAGTTCAAGTCCAACTTTCTGTAAGTCTTATAATTCTCTATGTAGATACGCTTCAGTTTCATTACTTCTTAATTTCTTTGAGAGCCTTCTTGAGTATTCTTGTCACCTTCTTTTCCTCAAGACTTGGCTCATTTTGGTTATTACGCTCTTCATGGAAAGGCTTGAGGATATAATCCTTGAGCCATTCAGCATCTATACCCTCCGATTGGCATGCACTCTCTATGAGTTGCATGTCTTCCTGCCTGATTCCATAATTCAGAAATGTTCTGTCCAAGCTTTTCTTCATACCTTATTATATATGATTACCTTATTATATTATAGGGTTTCCAGATGCAATGCCGACCACCCATCTATACTGTCGGTGTTATCGATAATGCCTCCAGGATAATACCAGTTATCTGTTCCTTCATCCTTGATAAGCACACCTCCCACAATCTTCTTTCCCTTTGCCTGATAGGCTTCAATGTATTGCATCAAGGCATTGTTCTTTTCTGGAGCATCCTCATCGCTACCTAGGGTCTTGGTATCAAAAAGACAAATGGTACCAGACTTTAATCTAACGATGAAATCTACATAGAAACAACGTTCTCTATTTCCTGAATCAGTATATGGCACAGCGAAATGCTGCTTACCCTCATCGCCATTCTTATACCACCAATCCACATATTCCATTTTTTCATCCAACCAACGGGCAAACTCCCGTTCCGGTCCTGATGCCTTAAACTGTTCAAAATATGGATACAGAGCATGATTAAAAATCTCACCCTCCGTGGTCTTTACAGCTGCGGCATTGTAAAGTCTTGTCTCCGGCACCTGCCATAATGACTCTTGATATTCTGTCTCCTTATCCTTGGCTTCACGCTTCATCATTGCCTCGTAGCTAACCAAAGCCTTACGAATCAGCTCCTCAAAACGGGGACGGTTCTGATGATAAAGCACCACCTTCGGAACATCCATCGAAAAGACCTGCAGATACTCCTCTAACGCACTTTCTATAGCTCCCTGCAATACTGGTGTACTATCAAATTTAGAAAAATTACCTACATTTTTGCGACAGAACATAGTGAAAAGGCTCTGCAGTTCGGAAGCGTTAAGAGCTAGTCTGGCCTTGTCAGTTATCTCTACAATACCAGAATCACCCGTAATCGGCGTATCCTTTGGTATAGCGACCAATATTCTGGAAACATCAGTCTGCACACCATGACGCTTGGCATTATAACGGTTCAACTTGATATTTTCATCCATGCCAGCCTCTTTCTTTTCTGCCTCGTCCTGGTCTTCCACTTCGCCATCATCCTCGAAGAAATCCTCTGGCGAAAACAGTAGAAGAGGATTCTGCTCCCATTCACGTTCCATGGTCTTATAAAAGACACTTCTGAATTGAGAACCTAATCGATTTCTCGTTGCCCCATGCTTATCCTTATAAGAAGAAAGAAGCAAAATGTTTTGAAGATCCCGTCTTCTGTTGGCATAGAGTGTACTGATATAGTTCATGTCATCACCAACAATGCTAATCATATCTGCCGCCAAATCTGTATAAACATAGCCATAGTTCAAACATTCATTTTGGTAGAAATGCTGTTCAGGCATACGCAAGATACGTCCCACGGTCTGCGTGGTAAAGGTCATGCTCTGCAATTCTCGGAATATCAGGAGGACGGATGCACGAGGACAATCCCATCCCAAGGCTATGGCCTGCTTGAACAGCAACACCTCGGTAATATCATCAGAATGAGTGATATTCTGAAGATTGGGCGATTTATCTTTTGATAGCCATACAGCCAACCTGCCATTTGCCACGCTGATGTCGCAAACCTGTTCTAAGTAGGCTTGCATCTCCTCGGCGATGGTCTTGTCCTTCGACGACATAGATTCGCTGCTATCATTAGGCAACTGAATGAGCAACAGCGGATTGATACCATATTCCTTGTAAGCCTCAGCCAACTCTTTGCGCTTGTCAAGTGCTTTCTTCAAGAGTCGCTGGTTAACCGTCAGTTCCGATTGTTCCTTACTGCTCTTTACATTCGGATTCAGTTCTATGCCCTTCTTAATCATCTCTTCATTGATTACATCTTGGCGTTTCACAAGAACTGCATGATAGCTTTGGGTGACTGGCGTTGCTGATACACGAAGTTCTATGTGTGGCTGGATAGCTTGCAATACCATCTCGCTTTTCTTGGCATTACGTCCTGCAAACATGTGTTCCTCGTCTATGATAACCACCACTGGCAGATGCTGCTCTATCTTGGTCTTTCGTATCAGTTCGTAGAGCGTGCGGTTCTGCTCATTATCACGTATCATCACGGCATTATCCTTATTGATGCTCTCCCAGTTTAAAAAGAGCACATCGCCAGGATGCAGACCATCCACATGATCACACTCATCAAACATAACAGGACGCAACGATCTTCGTTCACTAAAGAAATTGCGCATGGAGCGATAACTCTGCTGATGCAACTTGTTAGGAGCAATCCAAACCCATGCTACACGAGAATATCGGCACTGCCCATTCATAGGTAGGTCACGAGTCAGCTCATCCAGCAAGGTACTCACCATCACCGTCTTTCCTGCTCCTGTAGGAGCCTTGAATATCAACTTTTGGCGGTCTTCAGAATCATTGAGCATGTCAATCATCTTCTGTTTCAGTTCACGCACCGCCTTTTTCTGGTAATCTCGTAGTTCTATCATTTTCGTTACCTCCTTAGTCTATTATGTCATTAGTAACATTATCTTCTTTCTCCTTCAACACATAATCATAGTCATCGCTGAGAGCTTCTTTCACAACCTCCTCGTTTTGCATGGCGAGTTCCTCGTTTTGCTGAAACTCTTTCATCATAGCCTCACTATACTTTTGCTTTGGCAGAATATCCGTTCTACCTTCTAAAGCTTGCAAGAAAGCATCTGGCATGGCACACAGTTCTATAACAGGCATGACTTTATGGAATTCGTCCTCATATGCGTATGCGCCATCACTATAAACATAAACCTTCAAAGGATTCTGCTTGGTCGCAACCTCAGCTATCATCGGAATGACGATACTGACTACACGCTCGTCGAGGACAACAAGCATCTGTCCAGCCTCATCCTTAAAATAGCGCAATACGCTCTTCTTAAATTTCTTGCCTCCAAATGCTTCTTGCTCTTTATAGATATTGTTCTTGATGCAGAGGAGGTCAACGAGAGAAGCCATCAAGGCTCGACGACTTTTGGAGTTACTTTGGTCACGAGGCACAAACTCCGTTTTATAATAACGAAGATTATTGTGAGTCAAGCCAGGGACTTCTTCACCCTTCTGGTTCGTATAACCATTAATGACTCGTTTGTTTCGCTCGTAGGTTACTTTTTCGCAGATGTTATTCTCGTTGTTGGTCACCAAGATACATTTGCGATGACCGCCGTCTTCTGAGTTCAATTGCATCGTTGCGTGGAGAGTAGTGCCTGAGCCAGCGAAGAAGTCGAGGATAGTGGAGTCTTTTCCTTTTGTTATTGATATCAAATGTTTTAGCAACAACAATGGTTTTGGATATCCAAAAGGTTTATTACCAAATATTTCTTTAATATCATCGTTTCCACTTTCCGTTCGACCATAAATTGCATCAATTAAAAGACTCTTGGGCGTAATACCTTCAGGTCTATAATATTTAGTATATACCTTTCCATTTTTAAAAACAAGTTCATTATATTGCTTTGCCACTTTTGCTTTACTCCATCGCCAACAAGATTGTTTTCCTTTAACTACACGAGGATAATATTTTGTCCCATCAGGACCTATTATCTCATATATTAAGGACTGACTAATTTGAATAGAAGCCTTATCTAATGTAACCAATCCGTATTCTCCTTTATCGTCTTTGTATGGATATAAAGCTTTATCCAATTGATAATTTCTATCGAGCCCTATTATTTTGCCATTTAACAAACGTTTTGCATAACACAACACATACTCGTGTTCCGTAACAACATTACTTGAATCGTTACCTCCTCCTTGCTTTTTTTTCCAAATAAATTGTGCTATATTATTATTTGCTCCAAATAACTTATCACATAAAAGTTTTAACTGAGCTTGCTCATTATCATCAATAGAAATGAATATTACTCCATTGTCTGCAAGTAAGTTTTTAGAAACAATTAACCTTCTACTCATAAACGACAACCATTTGGAATGGCGAAAGCTATCATCTTTATCTACAAAAGAGTCATTGTAGATAAAGTCTTTATTACCTGTGTTATAAGGAGGATCAATATAAATTACATCAATCTTCCCTGCATAAGCATAAGTAAGAGCAGCAAGAGCATTGAGGTTATCACCTTCTATCAACACATGGTTAGGCGAACCTTCTGGCGCAGAATCCAAACGTTTACTTTCGTCTTCAACAAAAACAGGAAGTTGGTCTTGCATGTCATCCCAAGCTGTTTCTGAGCTATCTTCCCACACAAGTCCATAATGCTTCTTCTCATTAATAACCTCCAACAAATCATGCTTTAACTCCTTATCTATCTGAAGTTCTAATATCTGTTGGCGCAAAGCACCCAAATCCATTTTCTTCGCCATAACGGTGTACATTCCTCCCCCTTTTCCGTGCTCCACCGACTCCCTAAGTAGAGAAGATTATTAGATACAGGATTGCTATTATAAAATGATGGCGTAGGAATCTTATTACCTTTAGCCTCATCCTTGCCTTTCAGGTACCTCGGAATGGACCACAGCGTCAAGGATAAGAAGCAACAGATGCCTACGCCAAGCAGGTATATATATGATAGCATAGGGCGTACCCCCTCAGACGAAGGGGCACACCTATGCCATGTGTATATACACAGTGGGTAGACGCCCACCGCAGTCTCCATCTGAACGCTTATGAAATTTCCGAGGTTTCGAAAGGTCAGAAGAAACGTCAAGCAAACGTCTTCAATTTTAAAATAGGCCAAACCATGGATTTTTACCTAGCCAGCGACTCATCGCCAGCCATCCACGGCAAGACGATTGCAAAAGTACAAAAAAGAATTGGGATTTGCAAGAAAATCGAAAAGTTTCTTGCAAATCCCAATAAAATAGTTGATGATTTACTTCTAAAGCAGGTATCTTATACTCATGTCTAAGCCTCTAGATAGTTCATCATATCCTCCAATGTATCGAAGTTCTTGACATTGCCCATCTTTACATCCATAATAGCTTCCAACAAATCGCCCTCATACACTTGTGGTCTAGTATGCTTCTTATCATCCATAAAACGAACCACACGTACATAGCCAGAGCGACAAACCTTCGATTTTTCCTTCTTGGAACAATCAAAAGCGTTCTTAAAATCTATAGTAATCTGCTCCATTATTAAACACTATCATTTTAAATATTTACCCATGTTTTACTTATGAGTAATCAACGCTTCCATATCTTTGATAAAATTCTCTACTTTCTCAAAATACGGCAAAACCTCCTCTTCTGTAGCATCAAAGGTATCATCATAATCACCAGACTGCCGAAGCTCATAAAGACGAGAGAACAACTTTCCATAAGTTCGATCCAACAAACCTGTTGCAATAAATTTTTCTCCAACTAAATGTATTACGCCGGCATGGGTCTTTGCAGTAAAGCCCTTGTCAAGTAACAATGCAGAAGCCATATGGAATACAGTATAATACAAACGATTTCCCGTCAAATTCCAAAACTTCAATTTTGCCACACCTTTAGCCTCTTCAAAACTCTTATAAGCTTTTTCTATCCTGTAGCGTACAAGATCTCTACGTTGTTGACTCTCTAGCATAGCATCACCCCTTCCTCTTCCACGTTATTATAAAAAGGACTGCCTTTTTTGCTGTTCCAATCCTTCATCGAATACACTATCGGGTGAATCATCTGATTGATTTGCCATCCCAATTCCCAAAGAGGATAGGTGTAATTATCATGATCCTGCTCGTCTATCTTATCCTTATTCAGAAGCACAAGGATGTCCCAGTCGGAATCTGCCTTGGCATCCCTTCTGGCCCTTGACCCGAAAAGGATAACCTTGGCATCTTTCGGCATAATCGACTCCGCTTTCTTCTGAATCGACTTGAGTACCTCATCTTCAAGATGTTCCCTTGTTACTGTTGTCATAACACTACCATTTAAATCACACCGCAAAAATACGAAAAAGAATTGAAACTAACAAATATTCTGAGAGATATTTGCATTTATTCTTTTCTCTTCACCCAAACCTTGTGGCTGCCGCTGCCCATCGAATCTATCGGCGAAGTTTGGTCGGCGGTGATTTCCTTCAGCTCCAGGGAGGCGGCGGTGCGGCTCAGGTTGTTGATGTAGGCATAATCAGAGAGAGTGATGAGACCATTGGCTTCTATCATCTCCAGGGCACGAGCGATGCGCTCTTCCCTGGAATAGAGCTGCTTGCGAATCACCTTTACACCACCCATGTCTCGCTCCAGGTCACGATCGGTTTCATGCTTCACACTCTTGAGTAATTCAGGAGATGCCTTGAAGTTGATGTCCTTCACGCCCACCTTGCGATACGCCATCTTATCCTCTTCACCCTGCATTTCCGTAGGCTTATCGTCCTCGAAACCGAGGGAAAGGGAGAAGGTGCCGAGGCCTTCTAGATTCACATTGTAGCCCATGGAGAGCATTTCTACCAGCATATCAGCCACATCCATCAATACTGCCTCCGTGGTACTTTCCGAAATACCACGATGGTAGCCCTGCATCTTCTTGACGAACTCTTTTCTGGATAGTGTCCGATTGGTCACCATCTTGGGATAAACTCTGCGCTTGCCTTCATTACGCATATCAGTTAACTCTTGCAACTTGTACTTTGCCATAACGATTCCTTTCTTATTAATATTGTTATCACTCCATATTGAGATAGCCATTACAGTCAAGAGTAATGATGATTGCTCCTCATCATAATAGTTCTCAAACCTAGAGATAAAAGTATTTATCCCTAGATGAAAGTTCCGTTCAACGACGTTGAACCGACATTCAGCGACGTTGAATGCAGATTCAGCGACGTTGAACGTACATTCAACGTCGCTGAACGAAACTTTCTACTAGGCAAAAGTACATTTTTTCCTAATAACAACCAAGACTTTTCCTAAGATTAACACAAAATTAATCATTTTACAGCCACGCTCCGAATCTTGCGCTTGGCAATGGGGCGGCGAAGTAATAGTTCTGGTCGTTATTCTTATCCAGGAAATTCACCTGCTTCATGCCGAAGAATGGCAGACCCTCCGGGAAGAGGCGGGAGAAATCGGTGACACCTCCTGAGAGGGCAGGACTGCCTGCCTGATAATCGAAATTCCAGGTCTTGTCGAATGCCAATGGAGCACCTTGGGCTACATTATCTATCTCGCAATTGATATTCATCTTCTCGCTCTGCTTGAAACTCTTGAAGAGTGGGTTGAGCTGACCTGCCACGCTGCTCTTGATATCGGTATCAAACCAGATGCCGAGCTCTGCACCCTTCGCCATCTGCGCTACGCCTGTCTCTGTAGATGCAAAGTAGTAGTTTGGTGTAAGACGACTGTGCTCCATATCAGCACCATCCTTCTTTGGCTGCTTCAGTCCGAAACGGGAATCGTAGATGAGATTGTTCACGAAGATTGGCTTCGCTGCCTTCTCTACCCAGACAGAACCACCCTTCTTGTTTTTGGAACGCCGCCAGCCGCAATTGATGATGGTGTTGTTATAGGCGGTCATCTCAGAGAGAGGGATCACCTCGCTATTGCCGGCATTCGAAAGCTTGAAGGCGTTGGTGCAGGCGTTGTAGATGATGTTGTTGGCTACATCGAGCTTGCAACCTGCCTTTACGTTGATGGCCTCACCACCATCGGCTGCATTTCCGCTATCGGCAAAGATATTGCTGATAATCACGCCGTTACCACCGGTAAAGTAAGTCTGGTCGTTGTAGTTGTCATGGAAGAAACTGTTTGCCATCACAAACTTGCCGTTTACATTACAGAAGTGGAAGGCTGGCACACCGCCATCGATGGTGGTCTTGAAAAGCTTGTTCTGGAAAGAAGCTGAACTCTCGGTAGGAGTAGCGCCGGCATAGGCCACATCTACGTGGTTGAGCACCACCTCTTCTGAATTATATCCGCAGATGATGCCGCCCCAATCGGCAGGCTTTCCGGTATCAGAAGTAAAGACTACTGGCTTCTCGGCGGTTCCCAGGCAATAGAGATTGCCCAATACTACGATCTCTACCGGTACCTGAACCTCTGACTTGCAGGTAACGGTTACACCCGGCTCAATATAGAGCGATGCTCCTACTGGAATCTCAACGCTCTCGCTCAGGGTAGTATCCTTGCTCCAAACCACAGAACCTGCTGGATATTCTGCCACCTTCGTTGTGATGACATCCTTAGAACCCTGGTTCTCATTACCATCACTTCCATTACCGCCATTATTCACGTAATCGTATGGATTGAAATTATCGTTCTCGCAAGATGTGGAGAACATTGCAGCTGCTGCCATCAACAGCAAAGCAGCAAAAGTATTTATCTTTTTCATTTTTTACTTTTTTACCTTTTTACTTTTTTACCTTTTAAAGTTTATATCTTACTCCCAGCAGGAAGGTTCTGCCATACTGATAAGTGCCCACGATGGTCTTATCGCTCTTCTGACCCTCATACTCCAGGTTGCTCTTGTTCACGGTCTTCAAGAATCTCTCGCGCTTGGCATCGAGCAGATTGTTTGCCTTGAAGAAGATGGAGAAGCCGTTCTTGAATTGCTTCTCGGCACTCAGGTCGAGACCGAACATCGCCTTGTCCCACTGGTCGGCATCCTTGAAAGGAGAAACCAGGGCAAGCTTGGTGCCCGTGAAGGAAGAGGCCAGCTGCGCATTCCAGCCATGCTCCGTATCCTTATATAATAAGGAGATATTGGCGGTATGAGGAGCCTGGTTAACCAGCGGACGGGTCTGGGTTACGCCCGTTTTATACTCGGCACTACCCTCCTGGTACTCACGCTTAGAGGTGGTGATTTCAGAATGGGTGTAAGTATAATTCGCCTTCACTCCGAAGTGGCGGATGTACTTGATGAGGTCGATTTCGAATCCCATGTTCTTGGCATTACCCAGGTTATCCGGCATGTAGTAGGCATCGGTTCCGGCACCAATCTTGCCATCCGATGTTACGAACACCTGCTCTATAGGGTCTTTCAGATACTTATAGAATACGCCGGCAAGAATCTGTTCGGTCTTGCTTGGGAACCACTCCCAGCGCAGGTCGATGTTGTCGATGCGGGCACGCTTCAGGTTTGGATTACCTTTTTCCTGATACTCCTCGCCCTGAATCTGATAAGGCACTATCTCGTAGAAGCCCGGACGGTTGATGGAGCGATAGTAAGAGAGACGCACGTTCATCTTCTTGTTTGGTGTCCACTTGATGGATGCCGATGGCAGATAATCCCAATAGCTCTGCTCGCCCACCTGCCCCATGTTGCGGAAGTGCTGGAGCATGGTGTAAATCTGGTTGGTATGCTCGGCACGGAAACCGGCATTCAGTTCGCCCACCTCGCTCTTCAGGGTTACCATGGCGTAGGCTCCGCCGATGTGCTCCTTGGAATCGTAGTTGAGCTGAGAAGCCTGAGAATAAGGAGTCTTGCAAACCCAATCGATGTTGTCATACTGGTCTATTCCGTTGCCATCCAATCGCTGCGAGATGTCGGCAGGATTGAAGATGTAAGAATAATATCTATTGCTGCGCTCCTTTCTGCGATACTGTGCTCCCGCTTTCCAGAGAGCCTCCACAGAGTTGGCGAAATGGGTATCGTAAGAGAGATTGATGTAACCCGCCCAGTCGGTATCCTTGTTGTGCTGGAATCGGCGCTCGGCACTCTTAGGCAGGGTCTTGATGATGTTCTTGTCGCCTTCCCAGATGGAACCCGAAACGGCATCGCCGCCATTCTCGGCAGTTCTGCTTATGGTGTTGGTCAGGGTAACGTAAGTTCTGTCCGGATCTTCCTCCTTAGCCTGCGAGAATACGCCCGACCAATCGAGGGTAAAATCCTTGGTAAGATGATGCGTACCCTTCAGATTGGTGGCGAAGATGCTCTGGGTGGTTGAGAGAGAGCGAACTTCATCGTCCTGGGTATAGCTGTCGGCTCCGATGTATTCGGTATTGACGCTGTTATTGTATCTGATACCCTTGGAATTGGTGCGCACATACATGTTGTACCATTCCAGCTTGTGGCCAGGCAGGGTTAAATCTATCTTGGCATGAGCACCCGCAGTAAGGTCGTGGATGCTATAGTAGCGATGCTGCAGATTGGAAATGTACATGGCCTGCTCGCCCGAAGCCATCTTTACGGAATTGTAGGTACGCTCGGTGCCACGGAAAACATTCTGCACGCTTCCGGCAAGCATCACGCCCAGGCGGTCGTTCCAGAAGCGGTTGCCGATGCTCAAGCCTCCTATAAAGTTAGGAGCAGGCATGGAATGACTCTTCAACTGAACAGGACCGTTCCTGAAATCGCTCATCTGCGCCTTGTAGTCTTTTCCGAAAGCCTCGTAAGGAGATTTCTTTGTATAATCAGAGCGGTTGCTGGTAAGATAATCTCTGCCATCCTTCCAGAAATAATCACTTGCTCCGATGGCAGCATTCGCCTGAATCTGAAAGCGGGATGGGGCATCCTTCATCACCATATCCACCACGCCGCCGGCTGCATCGCCTTCCATATCGGCAGTCAGAGACTTGGAAACTACGAGGCGGTCCATCAGATCTGAAGGGAAGATATTCAATGGGATGTAACGGTTTTTATCATCCGGACTAGGAATCTTCACGCCGTTTACCAGGGTGTAGTTGTAGCGCTTGTCCATGCCTCGGAGGATGGCGTAGGAAGCCTCGCCCGATGCATCACGCTCCATGGTTACACCCGATACACGCTGCAGAACGCTCGCCACGTTGACATCAGGCGAAAGCTGGATGCTCTGCTGGCTCATCACGTTGAGCACGTTGCCGGCATTCTTCACGGTTTCTATGGCACTTCGGTCGCTGCGGTATTCACGGTGGCCGGTAACCACCACTTCGCCCAACTGCTTCTGGTCTTCATCCATGGCGATGGTCAACAGTCCATTCTTTCCCTCTTTTCCATCTTTGGAGAAGTCTTTAGCCACATCCACTACCATCTCCCTGCTCTTGTACGACATGTAGGAAACGATGATGGTCACCTTGCCTTTATCAGGCAATTCATGCAGGGTGAAAGTACCATCAAGTCCGGTGGTGGTACTCACGTTGGGCAGCTCCTTTACTCGGATTACGGTTCCGATGAGGGGTTCGCCCGTTTTGTTATCCTTGACTACACCATCCAGCGTGTGGGCCTGGATGGCGGTAGTCGCTGCGGCAAGAAGCGCCGCACTCAGTAAAAATCTTTTCATCTATATCGCTATTGAAATCTTCATTCGTTTCTTTTCGCAAAAAAGCTCCTTTTTACTTTTTTACCTTTAAAACCGTGTGGATGATTTTTCCATCCTTATCTATCATTGACATTCTCAGCTGCTTCTTATCTGCAGTAAAAACAGAGAAACCATCGGCTGGACTGCAGAACACGGTGCCATCGATAGGCTTCACAGGACGGGCCAGAGACGAAGAGGAATTGACTACGTAGTCGATGTTGTCGTCCTTTTTCTGGATATGCTGGAAGTTGTGGATGTGACCGCAGGCATAAATCGCCACATTATTATATTTATGGAGGATAGGCAGAAGGCGCTTCTGCATGTCGAGTCGCTCGCTCTCCTTCTTCGTGGTGTAGGCGTAGATAGGATGATGGCCTACCACGATGACCCAATCTTCCTTGGCATTCTTCAGAGTTTCGTCGAGCCAGGAGAGCTGAGCCTCAGCATCCTGCTTGCAGGCATCAGGATAGACTTCCGTATTCTTGCGATAGGAATCAATGAGGGGTGTGGTGTCGAGGAAGATGACGCGCACGGTGGTTCCCTTGTGGTCGAACACCTTGGTGTAATATTTGGCTGGCATCATCCAGCGGCGGCTCACCTTGCCGTAGTCCATAAAAGCCTGGGTATTACCACGATACTCATGGTTGCCGCAAACCGGGAACCAGTTGAGCATCAGGTCGGGATGAGAATAAACCCATTCGTAATTGGTAAGCCACAGAGGATCCTGGGTGGAAGCCACGCCATTGAAATGGTGGATGTCGCCCACGGCAAGTACGCATTCCGGATCTACCGTACCCGCCATCTCGCCCATCAGTTCGGCGATAGGCTTCTGGTCGTAGTAGCCGTTGCGGCCCATATCATTGGTCATGTAGAGGGTGATTTCACCCTTCAGTTTCTGCCATTCGGCAGCATTCGCCTTCCAGTTAGGATTCTGCGGAATGGCAGTTGCTGCACTCTGAGAGCAGGTGGTTAATGCTGTGTTTTGAGCCTGAGCAGTCAAGCCTCCGCCCAACAATAAAGCCGAAGCCAAAACTACAGTAGCTACTCTACCTTTCATCATAGCAAAGCCATTCATGCTGCTATGCTTACCCGATACTTTCTTTTCCATTTTTCTTTATTTGACTATAATACCTTTTATTAAAAATTGATGATACCTTTCCCCTTTCGGGGTGGTACCTGTTAAATCTCGGGTGCAAAGGTAGGGGTATTATGTGTCAAAGAGGTTACAAGGATTTGAATTAGCAGATAAAAGATACTACAATTTTATTACGGGAGTTTCCCCCGATGCTTTTAGGGAAAATCATACGCTGGTTTATGGTTTTCCCCTTGCTATTTTCAGCTATTCTCCCTATCTTTGCACCATCAAAAAGTTGATAGCGGCACCAAGTAGCCTCTTCAATTAAAATAAATGCAGTAATAACCCTTTAAAGAGAAGATAGTTATGAAAAGAATGATTATGACAATCGTAGCAATATGGATGATGATAACATCTATGAATGCTCAGAGACTGACAAACATTCAGGCAGAGGCTCGTTTTATCACAGATAAGATGGTGGTGGAACTGGGATTGAGCAGCGCCCAGCGCAACAATCTCCTGAACATCAACTTCACCTACCTGGACGGCATCCGCAGCTATCGCGACATCGATGCCTACGGCTGGCATTATCGCAACAAACAGCTCAAGCGCATGATGAGCGCCAGACAATGGAAGAAATTTAAGAACTCATACTATTTCTATCGCCCTATCGGCTGGCAGAATCATGTGTATGTTCACCATATTTACACCAAGTATCCAAAGCATAACTGGGGTCACGACAAGCGCCGCCCTCGCCCTGAGTGCAGCTACGGAAGACCAGGATGGCCAGGCGGAACCCATGTAACTTATGGACCAGGAAAGCCGGGCAAGCATCACAAGCATCACAAGCACGACAAGAAGTGGAAGCACGACAAGAAGAAGTGGAAGCACGATAGAGATTGGGATGATGATGATGACGATGATGACGATGACGATGATTGAGATAATGACTGGGATAATGACTGGGATGATGACTAAGATTAAGACAAACATTCGATGATAAAACAGAAGAAATCCAAGCTAGAGTTCATTCTCCGGCTTGGATTTCTCGTTAAATAAAAACTAACTATGCCGACTAACTAATCATTAAGAATTAATCATTAATAATTAATCATTAATCACTAACAAGATGTCTTCCACAATCTGCTCATCGAGCAGGCGATTATCCGAAAGCAACTGCTGCACATCATATCTATCGTAGAGACCCTTTCTGATGCCGCCCACCATCACCTTCATTTCTGAAGTGCCATAGTAAGAGGCGATGCGCTCTCCGAATCCGCCATCCTTCGAGCCATCCTCCAGGGTTACCACCAACTGATGGTTTGCCTTCAAGCTATCCAGCGTCTCGGCATCCACCTCATTCAGATAACGGGGATTGATGAGCGTTGCATCGATACCCTTATCAGCCAACAGGCGGACTACATTCTCGCCCTTCTGATAGAACGAACCGGCAGCGATGATTGCCACCTTCTCGCCCTGGTGCATCACCCTGTACTTTGCCTCGTAGCCATACTCAGCATCAACGGCTTCTGACGTATGAACCACGCCATTGCTTGGCACGCGGATGGCGACAGGTTTCTTATCCTGCAGAATGCTCCAGCGGAGCATGGCGAAATACTCCTCGCAGGTGGTTGGAGCCAGATAGATGAGCCCCGGAATGCTGCAGAGCATCGGAATATCGAAAAGGCAGATGTGGGTGATGTCGTTCATCGAGTTCACTCCGCCTCCTACCACGTTGATCACGGCTGGATTGGAATTGATGCAGAGGTCTTGCGCTATCTGGTCGTAGGTGCGCTGGATGAAGGTGCTGTAAACGGTCCAAACCGGATGCAATCCGCCCTTTGCCATTCCCGAAATCATCGCCACCGCCTGCTCTTCGGCTATTCCCATATCGATGTGCTGATTGCCAGCCTGTTGGCGCTTATCGGCAGTAAAGCCACCTGCGGTAGGAGTACCGGCGGTTACGGCGATGAGCGTCCTATCCTGCTTCATCTCGCTGAGCATCCAGTCAGAGAATAATGTACCGTAATCCTCTGTTGGAGCAACCTCCGGGAGGGTTCCATCGGCATTCTTTCTTGGTCGGCTGCCATCTTCCAGGTTGAAAGGCAATCCCCAATGCCAAGCCTCCTTGTTGGCTACGGCTGGCGCAAAGCCATGACCCTTCTCTGTGTGAATGTGAACCACGGTAGGCTTATCCGTATCCTTTACGCTCTCGAAAACCTGGATGAGTTTTTCGATGTCGTTACCCTCTTCCAGGTACTTGTATTCAAAGCCCCACGCCTTGAACCAGTTGTGCTCACAGGTGCCGTTGCTCAGGCGCAAGGCACGCAGGTTCTTATAGATTCCGCCATGATTTTCAGCGATAGACATTTCGTTGTCGTTCACCACGATGATGATGCCCGTACCGAGTTCCGAAGCCTCATCCAGTCCCTCGAAAGCCTCGCCGCCCGAAAGGGAGCCATCGCCGATGATGGCGATGATGTTCTCATCGGTACCCTTGATGTCGCGCGCCTTCTGCAAACCGGTGGCAAGACTCACAGAAGTAGAAGTATGCCCTACCTCAAAGTTATCATATTCCGGACATTCGGCAGGAGAAGAATAGCCCGAAATGGCATTCATGTCATCCACATCGCCGAGGAATCCCGCAGCTCGCCCGGTGAGCACCTTATGCGGATAGCATTGGTGGCTTACGTCAAACACAAGCTTATCCTTTGGCGCATCAAACACGTAGTGAAGCGCCACGGTAGCCTCCACGAATCCCAGGTTCGGTCCCACATGACCGCCATGCTTGCTCACACGGTTCAGCACAGCCTGTCTGGTTTCATCAGCCACCACCTGCAACTCCGTCAAATCCAGCTTCTTCAAGTCGACTGGCGACTTTATTTTCTCAATATACATTTTCTTATATTTATAATTATGATTTCCGGGTGCAAAGATACGAAGAATCCTGGAAACACGCATTACCCAAACTACAGAAAAAATGAATAATTTTCCGGAAAACTCATCTTGGAATATTTTTCAGAAATATCATCTTGGAATATTTTCCGGGAAACTCATCTTGGAAATCAGCCTACAGCCTTATCCCTATCCTTCAGAATCACAGCCATGTTATCCAGCGCCCATTCTATCAGATGATCCATAATAGGAATAAGGGTTTCTGCACGGGGTGTGAGAGAATACTCCACTCTTGGCGGCACTTCGGCATAAGCCTTGCGGGTAACGTAGCCATCAGCCTCCAACGATTTTAACGTGCTGGTAAGCATTTTCTGCGAAATATCCGGAATCAGCTTACGCAGGGCATTAAACCGGAGGGGGCCATCCTGATGATATTTCAGGGTGTAAATTACCAGTAGCGACCACTTGTCGCAAACACGCGCCAGGACGTTACGGATGGGACAGTCCTGCACTACCATTTCTTTTATCATTCTTCCCATAATCAATCTTCTTATATTCTACTATAATATTCTGCAATAATCTATAATATTCTGCAAAACTCTGCAATATTCTGCAATAGGCTACAAAAGTAACTAATATCCGGAAAGATACCAAACATGCAAAGTTAATCTAAGTTAACGCTTCATTTTTCTTTCTCCCATTCCCACGCAATAGTTACCTCCCGGTAACCATCTTACCCCCAAGTGCCCTCTTGCAGGAACCAGTTTTTTGCAGTATCTTTGCAGGGCAATTCAGAAATGAAAGCTGAAAGTAAGCGCTATTCAGAATTGAAAGCTGAAAACAGAAGTATTCACAAATTCACAATAAGAAATAAAAGAAAGAGAAATATAAACATTTAAAAATAACAGACAAGATGAAAGAAACAAAGACTATTGCAAAGGCTGCTAACTTTACAGCCGTAGATTTTGGTAAGATGAGTGAAATCAAGGATTACACCTTAGAGATGGGTCCTGAGATTAAGATTCCCGGAAAGGTATTCGGAGGTCAGAGCGTAAACGCTACTGGTGGTGAGTTCTCATTCCAAAGCTTTGCTCCTGGCACAGAGACAGGATTCCTCCACACCCACAAGAACCACGAGGAACTGTATTTCTTCCTCAGCGGAAAGGGCGAGTTCCAGGTGGATGGCAAGGTATTCCCAGTTCAGGAGGGAAGCGTGGTAAGAGTAGCACCAGCCGGCAAGCGCTCTGTTCGCAACAATGGTACAGAACCACTCGTGATGCTCTGCGTGCAGTATAAGGGCGAAACCTTTACAGCCGAAGATGCAACCGATGGAGTTATTCTCAACGATAAGGTAGAGTGGTAATCGAACTTCAGGGAATCTCCATACTTTTTTTAATGAATTTCCTTCAAATGCCTCTACTTTTTCATCCCCCAGCCCATTTTTTCCTTCCAAATCGCTTGCATTTCAAAAACTTTTCGTAACTTTGCCACAAAGAATAAAAATGCAAAGACTATGGCAGAAAGAATTTATCCTGTGGGAATACAGACATTCAGCGATATCATCAACAGAGGATGCGTGTACGTGGATAAAACAGACTTGATATACAAGTTGACCAAGAAGTACAAGTATGTATTTCTCAGTCGTCCCCGTCGGTTCGGAAAATCCTTGCTGAGCACAACCCTCCATTCCTATTTCGCTGGCGAGAAAGACCTGTTCAAGGGGCTTGCCATCGAAGGTTTGGAAAAGGACTGGACAGAATACCCTGTCCTGCACTTCGACATGTCCACATTCAAGTATTGCGACATCAAATATTTTGATGAGAAATTTGACATACAACTTGAAGATTACGAGAAGAAGTACGGAATAGAGCGCAGCAAAAAAACCCCTGGAAACAGATTGACGACGCTGATCAAGACCATCAAAGAGAAGACTGGTAAAGACCTCGTCATCATCATAGATGAATACGACGCTCCTCTGCTCGATGTTCTTCACGACAAAGAGAAATTAGAGCAAGTAAGAACCATCATGCAGGAATTCTACACTCCTATCAAGGAATGTGACAAGTATTGGAGATTCGCCTTCATCACGGGAATCACCAAGTTCTCGCAGCTCAGCATCTTCAGCGCCATCAACAATCTGACCAACATCTCCATGGACCCAGAGTTTGCTGCCATCTGCGGCATTACCAAGGAGGAACTCACCACCACCCTGAGCCAGGACATCGAACTGATGGCGAAGCACAATGGGGTGAGCAAGGAAGAGATGGCACGGTTGCTCCAGGAGAATTACGACGGCTATCATTTCACAAGAAACAGCCCCGACATCTTCAATCCGTTCAGTCTGATGCGAGCCTTGGCGTCGGGCGAGATAGAGGACTACTGGTTTGCATCGGGCACTTCTACCTATCTCATCAATCAGATGCAGAGATTCAAGACTGACGTGACGGAGCTGGATAATGTCTTCGCCTTCTCGTCTTCGTTCGACCGTCCTACGGAGAAGATGACGGATGCCCTGCCATTGCTCTATCAGAGCGGCTACCTTACCATCAAGGACTACGACCCTCTCACCAAAGGCTACTTTCTCGGCATTCCAAACAAGGAAGTAAGGGCCGGCTTGATGGAAAACCTGCTGCCGCTCTACACGAATCTGAGCGACGGCACATCGCTGGGGTTTGCGGCAAGATTCTATCAGGCATTGGTGTATGGAAACATCGACAAGGCGATGACGCTGATGAAATCCTACTTCGCTTCCATTCCTTATCCAGAAGGCGGGAAAGATGTATTGGCAGACATGCAGAAAAACGAGTATTATTACGAAACCGTTTTCTACATCATGCTTTCAATGATGAACATAGCCGTTCTCACGCAGGTGAAGAGTTGCAGGGGCAGGGCCGATGCCGTGATGTTCTCGCCCCACACCATCTTCGTCTTCGAGATAAAGATCAACAAGCCTGCCAAGGAAGCCCTCGCCCAGATAGACGAAAAAGGCTACATGGTTCCTTTCGAGGCTGATGAAAGAAAGCTCGTAAAGATTGGCATCAGCTTCAGCACAGAGACAAGGACTATTGAGGATTGGGAATACAGGGTTCTGGATAAAGCTTCAACAAAACCAACACATAAGAAAGCGTATTCTGTCGAAGAAAAAAGAAAAGAACACGGAAACGCCTATCTTCCTTGGGAAAAAGAAGCAGATGATATTCTGATAAAATTTTATAATGAAGGAAAAAAGATAAAGGAAATAGCAGAAATCATGGAACGCTCGAGAGGAGCGATTTACTCCAGACTCAAAAAGCTAGGAATTATAAATTAATAAGAAGACTCTGAATCAGCATTTCTTATGGCTAATTCAGAGCCTTCTTCTTTTTACTTTCTCCCTATTCCTTCACATCCAGCATTTCCGGATGCTCCATCCGCTCCTGTTTCTTGAGCTTCTTCACCACTTCGGAATAGCTGTGGCGAATCAGGGCCTGGATGAAATCATCTTCCAGCGTGCCATAAAGGTTTACCTGATTCCAGTATTTCTTATTCCAATGCCATGCGCCTTCTATTTCGGGATGCACTTCCCGGAGTTCGAGGGCGTAATCGGCATTACATTTCATCGTAACCCACTCGGGGCGCTCCAGGTCAACACAGGCAAAGATCTTGCCCAAGATGCGAAACACCAAGGTCTGCTCATCAAAAGGAAAATCCTCGGTTACGAGGGGAAGCGAGAGGCAATACTCTCTAACAGATTCTATATTCATAATCTTTTTTTTTTTGCAAAGATAATGATTTCTGATGAAACCGCAAGACTTATCTCATAAAAACACGAAGCTTATCCGAAAAAATTCCGTTATATTAAAATCCTTCTGTTTCCTTATCCGTAATTTTGCAACATCATTCGCATTTTTTTGCGGCATATTTACATTAAAATAAGAAAGAAGATTATGAAACATGAATTGATCATGAGCAGCTTGCTCATCCTGGGAAACCCGATGATGGCAAACGCTCAACAGACAAAGACCACTACTGCAGAGAGTATTTCTACAGCAAAGAATATTTCTACTGATAGCATCCAGGCGATGAAGGAAAAGCTGCGCCAGGACAGCATCCAATGGGAGAAACAGCTCTCGGCCGTAACCGTCAAGGGAACCCGCTCGCAATTCCGCCAGAAGAACGGAGGAATCGTGGCTCGCATCTCGGGAACTTCGCTCGAGAAGGAGCCAACAGCTACGGAAGTGCTTGCCAAACTTCCCGGAATGTTCAAAAACAAGGATGGCAAACCGCAGGCATTTATCGGCGGCGCACCCGAAATCTACATCAACGACAGAAAGGTGCAGGATTACAGCGTGGTAGAAAACCTGCCCGTTACACAGATAAAAGAGGTGAAAGTGATTCATCATCCCGGAGCCGAATACGGCAACAACGTGGGCTGCGTGCTGCTCATCACAACCAAGAAGAACCTGCAAGGACTCGCCATCGTGGAGAACTCCGGCTTCCTCTTCGACTCCTTCGTGAGCAACAACCATGACCTCGACCTTACCTACACCCGCGGCAAGATGACGTACTACGGCAAGCTTGGTTACGCCAACTGGCAGGGGAAATGGAAAGAACAGGACATCACCACGAATTACGTAAGCGGCAGTAATACAGGCGATAACGCCACCACTTACATTGCCTCCTCCACCCTCGACTGCAAGCATAACTACAACGACCACTTCTACTGGAGCGCCGGAGCCGACCTCGCCCTGACGGAAAAGCAAACCATCGGAGTGAAATACAATGGCTACAACATCCATCAGCCGATGCCTTTCAAGATGACGAGCTATGCGATGACCAACAATCAAGTAGATGACAACGTAACGGGCAACAACAAGTTTTTCTATTACGACTGGCAGCACCACGTGAACGCCTTCTACCAGGGTAATTACGGAGAAAAATGGAAGCTGAACTTCTTCGGCGACTTCGTGAAGCTGCACACAGAGCAAGGCCAATTCGTGGATGAGATTTCGGAGAGAGAAGCAGCCTCTACCCAGCAGGAAGCCAGAAACAAGTTTACCCTCCTGCCGCAAAGCGATGGAACCATCTGGGGAGCAAAGGCCCGCGCCAACTACACCATCAACGACAAGCAAACCTGGATGATGGGCGCCGAGTACAACTACGTGAAGAGCGAATCGCGTACCGATTACACCCCTGCCGATAAGGGAACCTCCACCCACAGCATCACCAAGGAAAATCATGCTGCCGTCTTCGCCGAATATTCACTCGACTTCAAGCCCTTCTCCCTAAGAGTAGGATTGAGATACGAGCACGTGGACAGCCGCCTGAACTATCTGAAAGATGAAACAGCCTCCACCGAGCCGCTTCATCGTAAATACGACAACCTCTACCCATCCCTCCTGCTCTCTCATCAGTCAGGCAGATTCTCCCAGTCCCTAAGCTACCGTTCCTCCGAAACCCGCCCATCCTTCCAGGAGCTGAACACGGGCACGGTTTACGCAAACCGCTACATGAGACAGGTAGGAAACAGCCAGCTGGAGCCATCCAAGCGCCACGAGTTCCAATACCAGGCAAGCTACGGCGACCTCTTCCTCCAGGCAAGCTACACCTACGTAAAAGATTACATCACCAGCATCATCAAACCCGATTCAGATGACCCGCAAACGGGCTACATCACCTGGACCAACATCGACCATTGCTGGAACTGGGGCAGCTTCCTCGGCTACCGCCACCGCTGGGGCTTCTACGAGCCGCAGCTACAGGCAGGCATCCAGCAGGGCTTCATCAAGGCCGTCAGCATGGGCAAGGAGAAAAGCTTCCACGACCCCTACTACATCTTCAGCCTCTACAACGGCTTCCATCTTCCAAAGGGCTGGTACATGAACCTCTCGTTCTCCTACCGAAGCAGCGGCACCTACAATTTCCTCACCATCTGCAGCGTGCACAACTTCGACTTCCAGCTCTACAAGAGTTTCCTGAAAGACCGTCTCTCGCTAAGCCTGAACGTGAACGACATCTTCAACACCAAGCGTCAAAAGACCGATGGCACCTACGGCAACGTGAGGTTCCAGCAGCAGAAGTGGGAAGACATCCGAAGCGTGCAGCTCCGCCTCACCTATCGCTTCAACCAGGCCAAGAAGCAATACCGTGGCGAGAACTCTGCCCAGGAAGCCGTGGGAAGAATGGGAGGAAAATAGAACAGAGACTTTTTTTTGCGAAAAGGGGTATAATTTTATAAATAAACTTGCATATTTTCTTAGAATATCGTATATTTGCAGCGTGATTCTTGCTTAATTGCAATTTCGCAGCATAAAAACAAATTAAAATAAAGCTAATGGTTGACTGTCAGATAATAAGAGATGGAAAGGTAGAAGGAGAGGTAAGACAGAACGGCCTTACCTTCATCGACAACCATGGGATGGAACGGAGCAATCACATCGAATCGGATGCAATGGAAGTTTCGCTCAAGGAGTGGCATTACCAGAAGTTTGGCATTATGAACCAACACTATTTTGGCAAGGCGAACAACTCCAAGTTTATCGCACAGCACGAGGTCAGACCAGCCCTGCTCTTCTCCATGCCAACCCTTGGCGGCAGCATGAAAGAAGTGTACGGCAGTCGTGGTGCGAAAAAGGAAATGATGTGGAAAACAGGCGAGGCAAGCCTCTGTTTTCTAAGCGGCGAAGGTGGTGCCAACACTCACCTGAACCAGGGCACCCAATTCGAAATCTTCAACGTGGTCATCCCGCAGCAATTCATAGAAGAGTTGATCGAGCACGACCCGGAGGCTTTTGATCAGCTCTCCCCCCTAACCAATCCTACCTTCGATACCCAGACCATCATCAAGTACAACCAGCCTGCCATAGCAGCAGTCATCAAGGCGGCACGAGACATCCAGCGTTCCCGCCTGTTAGGCAACCAAGCCTCCAAATACCTGGAATCGAAGATCTTCGACTGCCTCTCGGGATTCCTCCTGCCTGCCAGTCTCTTGCCAAGCAGCCAAGCCCTCAGCCTCAGCATCCGTGACAAGATACACGATGCCCAAAGCATCATCCGCACCCATTACCAGGAAATGCCTTCGCTCCACGAGTTGGCGGCAATGGTGGGCACCAACGAATGCACCCTGAAGAAAGCCTTCAAGCAGGAGTTTGGCACCACGGTATTCCAGTATCTCTTCGATTTCCGCATGGATTTAGCGGTTCATTATCTCCTAGATACGAGTTTGCCGATTGCCGACATCGGGGTCAAATTGGGCTACGATTACCAGAGCCATTTCTGCACGGCATTCAAGCGGAAGCACGGGGTGAGCCCGATGGAATTCAGATTAAGACGTGGAGTTATTGCAAGAACCTGATGATTACTTGCAATAACTCCAGAAATCCTGCAGCCTCGCCACCTTGATAATAAGCTATTTTTCTCATGGAGATTTCAACATAAGGGAATAAAATGCAAATTTTAGAGAAGATAGCCCCATTACATACCATCTAAAAACAAATTCTTTCCTTTTTTGTATATTTTTCAACAAAATATTTGGTAGTTACAAATATTTATTGTAGATTTGCAGCAGAATTTAAAAAAAGAAGCCAATGAAACAAGGACTGCTTTCACGGATATTCCATCTCTATTATGATGGTTTCAGGACGATGACCCTGGGCAAGACGCTCTGGACCATCATCCTCATCAAGCTTGCCATCATCTTCCTGGTGCTCAAGCTCTTCTTCTTTCCTGATTTTATCAATACAAATGCAAAGAATGGAGACAAGGCTGGATTCGTATCCAAGGAAATTCTCAACAGATAAAACTCTGAATTCAGACCTATTTCCATCGAAAGAAATACAAAAACATTATATAATAACAATTTTAAAACCATTAAGCTATGATGACAAATCTTTTGTTAGACATTACATCAGCCACCATCGACTGGTCGAGGGCGCAATTCGCACTCACGGCCATCTACCATTGGCTGTTCGTCCCGCTCACCCTGGGACTGGCAGTAATCATGGGCATCGCCGAAACATGTTACTACCGCACCAACAAACCGTTCTGGAAACACGTAACCCGTTTCTGGCAAAAACTCTTTGGCGTCAACTTCGCCATGGGCGTTGCCACAGGAATCATCCTGGAGTTTGAATTTGGCACCAACTGGAGCAACTACTCCTGGTTTGTGGGCGACGTATTCGGCGCTCCCCTAGCCATCGAAGGCATCCTGGCTTTCTTCATGGAGAGCACCTTCGTGGCGGTGATGTTCTTCGGCTGGGATAAGGTGAGCCGGGGCTTCCACCTTGCCTCCACCTGGCTCACGGGACTTGGCGCCACCATTTCTGCCTGGTGGATTCTCGTAGCCAACGCCTGGATGCAATATCCGGTGGGACAGGAATTCAATCCCGACACCATGCGCTTCGAGATGACCTCGTTCCTGGATGTGGCACTCTCGCCATTCGCCATCAACAAGTTTACCCACACCGTCACCTCATCCTGGATCATCGGAGCCACCTTCGTGGTAGCCGTAAGCTGCTGGTATCTCCTGAAGAAGAGAGAAACCCAACTTGCCAAGGCGAGCATCAAGATGGGTGCCGGCGTAGGACTCATCGCCACCCTGCTGGCTGCGATGACCGGCGACAATTCCGCCTATCGGGTGGCACAGGTGCAGCCAATGAAACTGGCTGCGATGGAAGCATTATATAATGGTGGAAAGGGTGAGAGCCTTACAGCGATAGCAGCCGTTCATCCCTTCAAGCAGCCCGATTACGAAAGCGAGCAGGAGCCAGCCATGCGCATCGCCATCCCCAACATGCTCTCGTTTCTAGCCACCCGCACAGCCGATGGCTACGTGCCTGGCGTGAACGATATTCTCAAGGGTTACACCCGCGAGGATGGAACCCGGGAACCATCAGCCCAGGAAAAGATAGCCCGGGGCAAGAAGGCGATTGTTGCCCTGAAAACCTATCGCGAAACCCAGGCGAAAGACCAGCTCCCTATCCTCAGGGAGAACATGAAATACTTCGGATATGGTTACATCAAGGACACCAAGGAACTGGTGCCGAGCATCCCGATCTGCTTCTACGCCTTCCGCCTGATGGTGGGAGTAGGATGCCTGCTCATCCTCTTCTTCGCCCTCAGCCTCTTCCTCGTCTATAAGAAGGAAATCGCCCAATACCGATGGTTCCTCATTTCCGCCATCATCATGATTCCGCTGGCTTACATCGCCTCAGAATCGGGCTGGATAGTAGCAGAAATCGGTCGCCAGCCTTGGACCATCCAAGACCTGCTGCCAGTAAGCGCCGCCATCTCCGACATCGAGGCAGGCAGCGTGGCCACCACCTTCTTCATCTTCCTGGCACTCTTCACCACCATGCTTGCCGTAGAAATCAGCATCCTGGTGAAGCAGATTAAGAAAGGACCGGAATACGAATAATCTCTCTGATAATCAATATTTTTCAGAAAGATTTCGAAAAGAATCATAGGATAGTTTTTCAGTAAACAACAAAACCCGAAAGTATTATGACATACGAATTTTTGCAATCATACTGGTGGTTCCTCGTATCATTATTAGGAGCCCTGCTGGTGTTTCTCATGTTTGTACAGGGAGCCAACACCTTGATTTTCTGTTTAGGGAAAACAGAAGAAGAGCGTCGCCTCATCATCAACTCCACGGGCAGGAAGTGGGAGTTCACCTTCACCACGCTCGTCACCTTCGGCGGAGCCTTCTTCGCCTCGTTCCCATTGTTCTACAGCACCAGTTTCGGCGGAGCCTACTGGCTGTGGATGATTATCCTGTTCTCGTTTGTGATTCAAGCCGTGAGCTATGAATTCCAGAACAAGATAGGTAATTTTCTTGGACCGAAGACCTTTCAGATCTGTCTTATCATCAACGGCATCGTGGGTCCGCTGCTCCTTGGTGGCGCCGTAGCCACCTTCTTCAACGGCAGCAATTTTCTGATTGATAAGGTCAATATTACCAACAGTCTGCAACCCGTTATCAGCCGCTGGTCAAACGCCAGTCATGGTCTTGATGCCCTGCTCGACCCATGGAACGTGGTGCTGGGACTTGCCGTACTGATGCTAGCCCGCATCCTGGGCATGCTCTACATCAAGAACAACATCGAGCACCAGCAGATTCAGGAACGCTGCACTCGCCAGTTGCCATGGAATGCCCTGATTTTCCTATTGTTCTTCCTGCCATTTCTCATCAGATTGCTGGTAAAGGATGGATTCAGCACTTCTTCTTCCAGCATTACGATAGAGAGCATGAAGTATCTTCACAATCTTCTGGAGATGCCAATCCTGCTTGTAATATTATTAATAGGTGTAGTACTCGTTCTCTTCGGCATTTACAAGTCATCGAGAAGCGTGCAGTATAGAAAGGGAATCTGGTTTACGGGCATCGGAACCGTGCTCACCGTGCTGGTTCTGCTGCTGATAGCCGGTTGGAACAACACCGCCTACTATCCGTCGAACATCGACCTTCAGAGTTCGCTCACCCTCGCCAACAGTTGCAACAGCGAGTTCACGCTCCGCACCATGGCGATAGTTTCCCTCCTCATCCCGTTCGTCCTCGCCTACATCGTCTTCGCCTGGCGCGCCATCGACCGCAAGCGCATCACTCAGGAAGAAATAGAGCAGGGAGAAGCGTATTAAAAAGGCAGGAAAAGCCTATTGAAAAGGCATGAAAAGCCTATTAAATATGCGCCACACGCCCTGAAAGGGCAGAAGCTCCTAGCCCAGGGAGGGCACTGAAAAAGGTACCCAATTTTAAGTTGCATAGCTTGTTTTTGAACTTTAATTCTTGTCCAAGAAGCATTTCATCTTTTAAAAGTGGAATACTTTTTTGGACAGGAATATAGCCCCAAATAGCTTTCTATAGCCTTTCTGGCGCTTAATTCGGCAATATATAGAGGAATCTACTTCCCCC
Source organism: Segatella copri (assembly GCF_019249655.2). Classification (NCBI taxonomy): domain Bacteria; kingdom Pseudomonadati; phylum Bacteroidota; class Bacteroidia; order Bacteroidales; family Prevotellaceae; genus Segatella; species Segatella copri. The sequence goes on along the minus strand of NZ_CP137557.1, from coordinate 1,583,316 downwards.
CTTATGCATTTTGCATCAATTTGATGATTCTTTTCACATTTGCAGCGAAAATAGTCAAAGCACCCTGCATTTCCATGCACGACAAACCGTATGACAGGGCTCTGTCATATCCTAAGACATTCTTAAGTTCGGAGTTCTTGGCTTCTATCTTGTATCGTTTCCTCTGAAGATTTATAAACTCTTCTGTTTTTTGATATTCGATTTGCTCCAACTGTTCATCCGATTTGATGGTAACCGCATATGTTTTTGTCTTGGCTCCTTCCTTGTAGCAACCTTCACGCAATGGACAGACCTTGCATTTGTCCACATCAAAATAATAGGTAATGCTGGAGTTTCTGTGACGCTTGTCATTTTTGCGATTATTCATCTCTTTCCATTTCGCCAGATGCCCTGCTGGGCAGACGTACAGATCTGCATCCTTGTTGTATTCAAAAGGGAGTTTGTTTGTTCGATTACCGTCAATTACAGAGCTTAAACGAGCAGAGAGGCGCATATTGTTTTCCTTTGCCATTTTGAGATTCTCCTTGCTGGAATATGCCTTATCTGCTACTATGGAATCAACTTCCATTCCTGCTTCCTCTGTCTTTTTTATCAATTCCGGCAATTGCTGTCCATCACCCTTCTCGCCGGAGGTGACGGTAGCTGCGGTGATAATTCTCTCATCGCTCATAGCTATATGCGTCTTATAGCCAAAGAATGAAGAATGCGCTGTTTTATGTCCTGTACGGGCATCTTCATCTTTTGATATTACGCCTCGGGTCTCTGCATCGGAAATGGTTTCTTTCAGCATGTTAAGACGTTCCTTGACTGCAGGCATATTGGCAGTTGCAGCGTCAGCTTCTACTGTTGCAACTATTGTTTTGGCAGCAGTCATGATAGAAGAATACTTCTTTTCTTTTGGAAGCTCAGGCAATTCCATGCTGTCATCTACAGAATCAACGACCTTGATTACGTCCTTGCAATAATACTCCAAACTCTTTGCTGCACTGATAGGGTTGGAACGAGAATGCGTATGGGTTGCATCAACAATGATGGTTCTAGACTTGAGGACACCAGCTTCTATAGCAATAGAAACAGTCTTCTTGATGAGAAGATCCAACAGGTCCATATCCTTCAGGCGAAGTCGACGGAATTTGGTCAAGGAACTAGGATTAATCAGATTAGTCTCCTCAGGAGTTAATCCCAAGAAGTACTTAAACGACATATCATAGCGAGTACGTTCAACAACATCAACATCCGATATGTTATAGATTACCTTTAAAAGAAGATACTTAAACATACGGATAGGACTCTCTGCTGTACGACCATTGTCATGACAATACTTGTCCTGCAATTCCTGGTATACGAAACTAAAGTCCACCAGGTCAGTAATCTGGCGGAGCAGGTTGTCTTTTGGGATAATCAAGTCATACAAACTTGAATAATCACTGAATGATATGGTCTGTTGTTGCTCTAGCATAATCCTTGTATTTTCCTACAAAGATACAAAAAATATTGCACATATGCAACTTTTGGGTACACTATTTCAAAGATCGAATGTTAAACTAACATAACCAATGAAGGGACTTTTTCAGTGCCCTCCCTGGGCATCGCCCTGGGTAAACATGCAAGCAACAACGTCGCCCTGTAAGGGCAAAAGCTTTATCATCGCCGCATTTTAAAGCTTTTGCCCTTACAGGGCGCATTGCTAAAATCTTGCTAAAACCCAGGGTGTTGCCCTGGGCTAGGAGCTTCTGCCCTTTCAGGGCGTGTGGAGAAGGCGTCCCATCAAACAAAAATCTGTAACCAATATTTTGCCCTTCCAAAGAAAAGCAGTATCTTTGCAGGCATGAAACAGGAAATCATAGATAAAATCAATCGATTGGCAAGCCAGGATGAGCCTTTTCTCTTTGTTATTAACTATCAGGGAGACAAGGCCTTCATCCGCTTGCTATCCGATATAAATCCCGAAGAATGCCTCTTCGATTTTGAAGGAAGAGGAAACTTTTCTCATGCCAGGAAAGAGACTTTAAAGGAAGAAATTTTGAAGAAAGAGACTTTGAAGGAAGAGACTTCGGAGACCACCTGGCAGATAGAACCCCCACTTTACGAGGATTACGAGCGAAGCTTCAACATTGTGAAGAGCAACATTATGGCGGGCAACAGCTATCTTACGAATCTCACCTGCCGGGTTCCCGTGAGCTGCAATCTCTCTTTAGAGGATATTTTTCATCGCGCAAAAGGGAAGTATAAACTGCTGCTCAGAAGAAAGAGAAATCTCACCCCCTTCGTCTGCTTTTCTCCCGAAACCTTCGTCAGAATCAAGGGCGGAAGAATCTACTCCTATCCCATGAAGGGAACCCTGGATGCATCACTCCCCGATGCCGAAAAGCAGCTGATGGAAGACCGGAAGGAGGCGGCAGAACACGCCACCATCGTAGATTTGATAAGGAACGACCTGAGCCGGGTGGCAGAGAATGTAAGAGTGGATAAATACCGTTACATCGACGTGCTGCATACCAACAAGGGCGACATTCTGCAAACCAGTTCAGAAATCAGCGGTCGCCTGCCCGAAGATTACCCACATCATCTGGGCGAAATCCTCGATGCCCAGCTCCCAGCCGGTTCCATCACGGGTGCCCCGAAGGATAAAACCATGCAGATTATCCAAGAGGCAGAAGGCTACGACCGCGGCTTCTACACGGGCATCATGGGAATCTACGACCAGGTCGAGCTCAACTCCGCCGTCATGATAAGATTCATCGAGGAAGAAACTTCACCGGTTGATTTTGAAACAGATGGAGAAAAGAATTTCAAGGCAAAGGAAGGAAAGGCAAGCGAAGGAAAGGAGCCGAAGGCAAGCAGAAAACTGTACTTCAAAGCAGGCGGCGGCATCACATCAAAGAGCGATTGCCGGAAGGAATACGAGGAAGTGATTCAGAAAATCTATCTTCCGTTTTAAAACCACCTTTCGTCTTAGAAAAAAATATATAAGAGATTATGAAACAGCAATTTGTAGAAACAATAAAAATCAAGAACGGCAAGGCCCTGGCCCTGCCCTATCATCAGGCAAGAATGGAGAGAACCATCCGCAGGTTCTTTCCATCCTTTCTATCCCTCGCATCTGAAGAAATAAAACTCTCATCCCTCATTTCCCCAAATGAGGAAATGAACCTTTACAAAGCACGAGTGGTTTATGGCATCCAGGGCGTGGAAGCCATCGAATACGCCCCCTACAAGATGAAGGAGATTCATTCCCTCAAGGTGGTAGAGGATAATAATATCGACTACACCTACAAGAGTACCGACCGAAGTGCGCTCAACGCCCTGGCAGCCCAGAAAGGCGATTGCGATGAAATCATCATCGTAAAAAACGGCTTGATCACAGACACCTCCTTCACCAACCTCGCCCTCTTTGACGGCAACAGATGGCTCACCCCCAAGCATCCCCTGCTCCTGGGAACCAAGCGAGCCCAGCTTCTGGAAGCCGGCATCATCGAGGAAGCCAAGCTCACACTAGAAGACCTCAGAAAGGCGGAAAAAGTGAGCCTCTTCAACGCCATGATAGATTTCGGAGAGCGGGAAATAACCAAGATTCTCCTACCGGATTCTGGTGAATAACCCCATTAATTCATTAATTCAAAAGTCCCACAGATTCCACAGATTTACACAGATTCATTCTTGCCATAATCGGGAGAAGGATTCCCCCAAATATCCAAACAAAAAATCTGTGTTAATCTGTGAAATCGTAGCGTTTCCCGTACCCAGCATCGTAATTTGATTCGCAATCTTATTCGTTGTCTTATCCATTGTCTTATTCGTTGTCTTATCCGTAATCTTATTCATTATCTCGTTATTTCTCGTTATGATTCATATTTCGTTATCTATTTGATACCCGTCCGCAAAACTACTCATTTTTTTGATAAACCACCAAGAAAAAGCCCCAAAATCTTTGCGTATTCCAAATAATAATCTTAACTTTGCGGCATCAAACAAAAAATGGTTTCGATTATGGCAAAAATAGAAAGAATAGAAAGACAAAAGCGAATCTATCGCAAACGCATCCCTTACGGAATGCAGAACTTTGAAGATGTTATCAAGGACGATTGCTACTTTGTTGACAAGACTCCCTTCATCGAGAATATAGAAGAATCAAACAAGTATTTCTTCTTCATTCGCCCTCGCCGATTTGGCAAGAGCCTTACCCTCTCCATGCTCGAAAACTATTACGACATCAACAAGAAGGATAAGTTTGAAAGCCTCTTCGGCAAACTATACATCGGAGAAAATCCTACCCCCGAACGCAACAGCTACCTCATCCTGCATCTGAACTTTGCCATGATTTCAGCAGGATTGGATAATTACAAGAAGGGACTTGATGCCCATTGCAACAACAAGTTCAATTCCTTCTGCAACAGATACGCCAACCTTTTGCCACCAGGCATAAAGCAAGAGATGAACCAGAAGGAAGACGCCGTTGCCCAATTAGGATTTCTCTGCGACCAATGTGCAGAAGCAGGCCTGAAGATTTACCTCTTCATCGACGAATACGACCATTTTACCAATCAGATTCTTGCCCACAAGGAGCATGAAAAACGATACCGCGAGCAGACTCACGGTGAGGGATATTTGCGCCATTTCTTCGACACCATCAAGGGAGCCGCCGGAGATTCACTGGGCAGAGTTTTCGTTACAGGAGTTAGTCCCGTTACAATGGACGATCTGACCAGCGGTTTCAACATCGGCACCAACTATTCCCTATCACCGGAATTCAACGAAATGGTGGGATTCACCGAGGAGGAAGTGCGCCAGATGCTGGCCTATTACGCTAGCGTGCTGCCATTCCGCCATAGCGTGGATGAACTGATAGAAGTGATGAAGCCATGGTATGACAACTATTGCTTCGCCATCAAAAGATACGGCAAGACAACCATGTACAACTCTGTTATGGTACTTAATTTTGTGGACAATTATATCCGCAACGATTACGATATTCCTGATAGCATGTTGGAAACCAACATCCGCATCGACTACGACAAGATACGCATGCTCATCCGCCACGACAGGGAGTTTGCCCACGATGCCAGCATCATACAGGATATCGTGACCAAGGGATTCACCACGGGAACCCTGATGGAGAATTTCCCAGCCGAGCGCATCAACGATCCAGATAATTTCCTGAGTCTGCTCTTTTATTTCGGCATGGTAACGATAGACGGCACCTACCAGGGCAACACCCGCTTCGTGGTTCCCAACGAGGTGGTGCGCGACCAGATGTATACCTATCTGCTGGATACCTACAAGGAGAACGACCTCACCTTTGAGCAATACGACAAGACCCAGCTGGAGAGTAAGTTGGCTTACGAAGGCGCATTCAAGCCCTACTTTGCCTACATAGCCGATTGCCTGAAGCGCTTCTCCTCCCAGCGTGACAAGCAGAAGGGCGAGGCTTACGTTCATGGCTTCACCCTGGCGATGGCGAGCCAATGCAAGTTCTACCGTCCTATCTCAGAACTCGACAACGATGGCGGTTATGCCGACATCTTCCTGCTGCCCCTTTGCGACATTTATAAGGACATGGAAGACTCCTACATTGTGGAACTGAAGTATTGCAAGTCGGGCACCAGCGATGAGCAGTTGAATCATCTCTTCGAGGAAGCTTCTGCCCAGATAAGGCGCTACGCCGATAGCGACATCGTGCGCGAATCCGTGAAGACCACGAAGCTTCATCAGCTCGTTGTGATTTACCGGGGAGCAGAAATGGCAATGTGCGAGGAGGTGGAATAAAGTGAAATAAAAGACATACAGAGAGAAAGGGCAAAAGCATTTACCCGATAGATAGGATAATGCTTTTGCCCTTTTATCGTTAACGGATAATGTATTTCAAGATGCCGATGGTAGCAATCTTGGCTTCATTATCTTCTGGAATTTCTATGGTCTGGAAGCCATCTTTGTTGAGCGGCTGCAGTTCTATCTTTGAATGAACTTCCACCCCTTCTTCATTCACAGTTTTCTCACTATGAAACTTTTTGATGGTATATTTTCCGCCATACTCCTCGTAATATTCATTCACCTGCGAGAGTACGATTTCTCCTTCTCTCGAACCTCCTTGATAACGCTCAAACACGCATAAGTCTCCATCCTTAATTTTCGGCAGCATAGAGTTGCCTTTAGCGTGAACCACGAACATTTCCCTATTCGGAGTGAATGGTAACGAGGATACATCCACCCATCCTTCCGCCTCGGGTTCCTCATATTTATCAAAGTAGCCGCAGGCTGCCTGGATGGAATACAGAGGGAGGAAACGGGTGAAGCGGTCGGAAGGAGAGATGGCATGAAGAATTGCAGTATTCGAACTGTTCTTTTTCTTCACCTCATCAAACATATCTTGCATCATTTTCCAACCATCAGTACTACCAGGCTGATAGACATATTCTTCATTATTATTATAATACCATGTGCCATTAGCTGTTATTACAATACCGCCAACGTAATTTATTCTGCCTCCAGCCAAGTTGTTCAACATTGAAAGACGCTTCTGCAAAGCCTCAGCCTTGTTTTTCGTATCTTTAGATGCAGCCGTCTGCCCTCCTTTGGTATCAAAGATACCGATAGTACCATTCTTCTTTTTGAAAATCCAGTCGGGATAGAAAAGTGCTTCTTCGTTGCGCTCTTCGCTGAAATAACGAATGGCAAGCCAGTCCTTACCGCTATCTCCATTCTTAAACCACCATTCTATACCATCCTGGCTCTCAAGATACTTGTAAAAACTCTCTTCCGTTTTTCTGCCAGTATAGTCTTGCCCCAAGAAGAAAGGATGCAACAGACATTTCTGCTCCGTCAACTCATCATGTTCTTCTGTATAAGAATACATCTTCTTCAAGACAAAAGGAACACTCTGCCGTTTTCGGTTTTCCTCTCTGCGCTTACGTAATTGTTCTTCGAGCAAAGGATGGTATGCCTTAAGCGTTTCTGTGATAAGACGTCTGAATATACTTGAAGCTGAACCGTTTAATGCGTCATACAAGAAAATACGATACCATTTATCTTCGTCTTCATTCTTCAGAGCATAATACTTGAACCACAAGCGTATGGCACTTTTCAAAGTTGGTACAGAACGCACGATGTTTCCTACCTTGCAATCATTATCTGATTGCGAACGCAGGATTTCCACCAAAGTGAAAGTAAAGAGTTTCTGCACATCACTCCTACTCCACTCAAGCTCTACTCCTTTAGCTTCCTTGAGGTTGATTCCAATATTTTCGTAATCATAGAATTGAGCATCTGAAACTATCTCATGCGCCAAATTTCCCTTCAAGTTGAGTCCTTTAGTTTCTAGTTTTCTTTTTACAACATCATCAAACACATCCTCATCAGTAATGCCGAAATAGCGATTGAATGTATCAAACAAACATTGTTGGAATTCACCCGATTTACCCAAATCTCCATAATCTACACGCGACAGCATATCTGTCTTCAGATTCGGGTCGATGATGTAATCTTCCCCCTTTTTGTTGTAAGAGATAAGCGTTTTTGGCTTGTTGCCCATTCCGCCATAATCAGCCTCTGTTACAGCTTTGCGCGAGAAGTTGGTATAAAGATAACCATTACGGAAAACCTTAGACACTTCTTCGTGCATGATTGGAACACGGAGAATTCTACCGATGGTCTGAGTACTGAAAATTTCAGATTTAATATCACGAAACATGACCAGAACCTGAGCACGGGGACAATCCCAACCTGTACCGGCTGCAGTTTTAAACAGAAGGTATTCGTATTCGCTATCATTCCGTTCCAGCCCCTCAGGCTTAGCCTTACCAGTAAACCAGGATGCAATTCTGTTTGCCTTTACCCCCTGCGAGATAAGATATTCTTTCGTAATCTCTTCCTTGGTAGGCTGCCCCTGTTCTATCAAGGTTTCATCATCATTTGGCAACTGGATGATAACAAGCGGATTCACATTTTTGCCGAAGGCCTCAATCTCCGCTTTAAGTTCCCTGCGCTTTTCGATAGCAAGTTTCAGCAGGACATGATCTTCATCTTCGCCTTGATATTTATCCAAATCCTCTTTCGTCTGGGTAATGATGCTCTCCTTGATCAACCCTTGTGCTACCACATCTTCATGTTTTATTACCACATTCGAGTCATAATCTGCAGCTTTTGCCATCACTTCAGGAGGCGGAGTAGCAGAGACATGAATGCAGATTTTCGGGTCGAGTTTGCTAATCACGTCACGATTAGCTGCTTCGGTTACATTCAGATGGCACTCGTCGATTATAAATACTATTTCCACGCCGTTGGCATGGGTATTCTCTACAAAATCCTCGAAGTATACTCTACTCTCATGTCGCTCATCTGGATTTTCCGGTCGTCTGTATATACGGTTTCCGGCTTTCTCGCTCACCAGTTTTTGCCAGTTAATGAAAAGCACATCGTTTTTCAGCAGAGCCCCAAGGCTAAAATCTTCTATCGTCAACAATCGACCATGCTTACTCGTAGGGAAGTAGACATCAAACTTATGTTTGCTCTGCATGGCGAGGTCGTCGGAGAAGGTGATCCATACATAAGCCACATCTCTATCCCAATCTGGCTGTTCTGCCATCTCGCAAATCATCTTCTGAGTCATATAAGTCTTACCGCTTCCTGTAGGAGCTTTCAGAACAACAGGAATCTGGCGATCTCTATGTCCCCATAATCGCTTTATATTAGCCACCAGTTTATCAACGGCTTCTATCTGAAAAGGTATCTGTTCCATACTTTCTTAAGCATTTAAAGATTTGTAAATATCGAGGATTGGCTGAGGAATGCTCTTCAGATTTACCCCAGAAAGATATTCGAAATAGGAATCGAAAGAACCTACGTCGCCCCAACTGATAATATATACATTCTTCACGCCCTGAAGCTGCTCTACTTCATGAACAAATTCGTTGAAATATTTCGGGCGATAATCTTCTTTGAAATAGATTGCCGTCCATACCTCATGATTTTTGTCCTTGAATATCTGATAGCTATCAGTTTTCTTCATTTCGTAAAGCGTATTCTCAGCCAAGGCCAGCAGGCATCCAGCCTTTTGGGCAAGGATTGTCTTGTCATGGTCTGTAGCCTGATTAGCCGTACTTGTTCCTACGAAAGAAGTGCGATAGTACTTGAGAGAATTGCCGAGAGGTGGGACATCAGCATTCATTTTATGAGTTCCTTCCAACACTAGGGCATCTTCTTTTATTAAAGTCTTAAACGACTCATAATTATTTTCGTTATCTAATTGTATTTCTCTAATCTGAGACAACAAGTCTTCGGATTTCAAAATATTCTTTGTTGTAAGTTTTATGCGACACAACTCTTCCGTCAAATTATTGTGAGCTACATAGCCTTTTATTGCAGCAGAAACTCGCGGATAAGTAAAAGAAGAACACACTTTATCCTCATCATCGTTAGATTGACACAAGATACATTGTCTAGTTCCACCATCTTCTTCATTCAATTGCATAACAGCCTGTAACGTAGTACCAGTACCAGCAAAGAAATCCATGACGCAAATGTTTTTATCTTCATAGAATCCCATTTTTACCAAATATTTTATTAAGGAAAGTGGCTTTGCATAATCGAAACTTCCCACCAAACCTATACTACGCAATTCCTTCTTTGCATCCTCATTTGTTCCAACTCCTACTTGAGAATCTATTATGTTAGAGGGTATTTTATACGACTTATTAGCCTTCTGATAACGTATAGAAAACAACTTACTTTTAATCAAACAATATGTACCATTCCCTATTTCGTTCATCAAATTATTCTGCCCCCATTTAAAATGACCTGAAGCTCTAAACTTTTTGGCATTCAAACCATTCTTTACCACCACCTCATCCAACAATTTTATTTTTTTGTCATCAGATGCAGAATACACACCATCGGCTATGTTGAAATGTACAGAACCTATAGGAAACTCTAAAGTACCAATAGGATTACCTGCATTCAACAAAGGGGCATCATCTCCATCCACATAACCCTGAACAAACTGCCGTTTAGGAAGAGGTCTTGATGTATAACATAAGACATACTCTAATTTTCGTCTTACTTTATTCGACAAAGAAGGTGGCGTATCCGTTCTTTTCCATAAAAAGACAGCTGCAAAATTTGTTGAGTCGAAAATTTGATCACATAATTCTCGTAACTTTGAAAACTCATTATCATCTATAGAAATAAAAATAACTCCCCTATCAGATAAAAGACTTTTTGCCAACTTTAAGCGTTTAGCCATAAACGAAAGCCAAGAACTATGCCTTAGCGGATGGTTTGAAGGAACTTTTGCCCCATCAGGATATTTATCAAGGAATCTCTTATCCTTATACGTAAACCCATCACTACCCGTATTATAAGGAGGATCAATATAAATTACATCTACCTTACCTTGATGCGTATAATTAAGGCAAGTAAGAGCATGATAATTATCACCTTCTATGAGTATATGAGTAGGTTTTCCATCATCTGTCGTGATGGAAAGATCTGATACTTCCTCAAGAATCGGAATAGCATTTTCTCCCCCAGCTTCAAAAGCTTCAGGCACATCTATCCAATGAAGTCCGAAACGATTATCTTGCTTCAGCTGAGCATTAAGATAAGCCACTTCACCCTCCAATTCTTTTATTTTCCGATGTAGTTCATCAATATTGTCTGCCATATTCTGATAGTTATTAATAGCTGCATCCAACTATCAAAACGGCTTACATCAGGGGACTGGAATGAATAAAAAAGGTGCGGACACCTTTCCTTTCGCGTTCACGGGAAGCCTGAGAATGAAAACCCGATGCTCACATAGGACCGGATGTCCACACCGTATAGGTATGAACATCGACTTACTAATGTGAGCATACGGGCAATCCTCCTCAATAGAGGTCTTACCGCTAACAGCATTCCGATTACTCCTTCTGCGGAAAAGAAATCAGTTTCTCAGGCTTTTTCTTTATGAACGCGAAATAATAGTCAATGCTTTGTTTTTACTAAAATGTCTGGAAGCGGCTTCTGCCGAATCCATGCGCAAAGGTACAAAGAAACTGGCAAAAGACAAAATGAAATGGGATTTATTTTCATTTTTATACTCAAATATAACAAATATCTCACTTTTTTATATTCATTTCTCATTTTCTTACGATAATATTTTGTCAATTCAGTTATTAATTGTACCTTTGTATCTATAAAGCATCGTTTACCCTTGCTAAAAAAAAAAATAATATCTAATGAAACAACAGAAATTCATTTTTCTTAGATATAGCTTCCAGGAAGATCCTGATACTATACCTGATAAGAGAGTAACCATCGAAGAGATCAGAAAGCGTTTTACTGGCCTTTTCCATGCCGGAGAGAAATTAACTATGTACATGAAGAAAGGTAAAGCTGATGTCAGCTTGCGAAATGATACCTTTGCCGTGCGCAAAGATATCATCGTGTTTAGACTCAACGATGACAAAGATCTGAAAAGAACCTTGCCAACAGGTACCACAACCAATGCCGTAGATGACTATGAAGAAACGACAGAAACATCATATCCTTTTTGCCACATCATCTTCTTAAATCAGCCAGAAATGAAATATGTGGCTATAGAAAAAAAAGCGGGTGCATTCTATGGAAAGATGGACAAGATTACCAAGATTCTGAAGCAGAACTTCGATCGAATGATAAAGACATTTGGCTATACTGTAGACTTTGAGGAAATCTATATGGAAGCACAGGCATGGGATGTTGTAAAAAGAAAATGCAGAGAGAACAACGACTATGTAACCCAAGTTTGCCTGTCGGCCAAGCGTGACAAAGATAACACCACGTATTCTGATTACACCCGCAACAGCAATATCAATGGTTTTATCGAAGAAGGATTGGAGAACGAAGCCAAAGAGGTGTTTGCCGGATACAAATATGGCAAAGAGGCAAGCGAGCAGAGCGTTAGAAACTCTATCGATAAAATGTTCTATATCAACAAGTTTATAGAGAATAACGAGTGTGAGGTAAAGGTGAAATTGAGCAAAAGCGGCATCATCTGCCTCAACGACGAAGTAGTGCCTATGTACTTCCTCCCAGAGAGAGCTATAGAGAAATTCCAGATAGGTTCTTCTATAAGTGCAACCGAAGATGTTTCCACTCTGGAGGAATGGCTCAAGAACAGTATAAATGACATTAAGAAAACAGAAGATGCAACAACGCCTCCCAAAAAACTCACAAGACCTCATCAATAATTCTTTCAAGGACAACACTATTTTAAAGGTGATAGCCAAGAGTTGCAAACAGTATGAGAGCCGCATGAATGCCATGCGGTTCTCTACTATCGAATTTTTCGTGGAAGTAATAAACATGATAGACGATATAAAGGAACAATCAGAAGATTATGACTTTGAGAATGCTTTCGACAATCTTTTCTGTCGCCTGCGTGAATTCGACTCTAGCGAAAATAATGTCGATTCAAAATTGGCCACTAGTGTCAGTATAACATGGGTAGCCTACCTGCTTTTCCAATGTTATGACAAAAAAGATGCCTACGACCATTGGGCACATCGTCTGACGGGGAATCTTAAATCACATGATATTGATTATCGCAAGATCCTCGAAGATATTAATTCAAAACTTCCAGAACAGCAGCACGAAGAAATCAAAGTCTATACACTGGGCTATATAGATGACCCCGACAAATGGTTGTCGCAACTGATAGAAGATACCATTAAGTATGAGGGTATGAACAGAAAACTCATCCAAGACCTGAAACCATTTTTCTATACAGGCGAAGACCAACTGGCTCATATCATCGCCTATATAAAAGAGGTAAAAGCCGCCAGTTCTGATCCTGCAACAGCCAGGATTACAGCAAAATACATTCATGAAAAAAAGATTTCTAACTATGATAACTCTTTCAAAAGTCCTCTGTGGAAGATTCTGAATGAACATGAATTGTATAAAACCAAGAAAGACAATTGGAACAAGGCAATAAGCAAGGCAATAAGCAATGCGATGAACCAATAATCTTACTTTTTTATTGTTGTAGCCGAATATATTCCACATATTTCCGCAAAAATCTCCCGATTTTCCGCACAAATTCCTCGTTTTTCCGCTCATTTTCCTCGATAAGATAGAAAATCAGAGCGGAAAAACGATTTTTCCTTCCATAAAAACTGAAAAATACAAATTCATCAGAGTTCATTTCCCCTATTTTCCTCGATTCTTTCCTTTTTCTTTCCTTTTCATTCCTTTTCATTCCGCAGCCTGACGAAAGATTCTTTTTTCTCCCATGAGCTTTTCCTTTTTGCCTATCTTTGCATCGTCATTTGAAAACAAAATGACTACCCATCAAGTGAGTTGCAAATCACAAAATGGGGAATGACGGTACTAGAAAAGATGACAGGGAAACCTCTTCGAATGTCACCGTACCAGAGAGGCTTATTTAATACGCTAATAAAAGATGAATGCAGTATTAAATGCCAACATGAACGAAAGTTCTAAAAAGTTAGAAAAAGGTTTCTACCCCAACACAGAGTTGGGAATCGACCTCAAGTTGATAACCCGCAAGCCTGGACGCCTGGGCATAGGCGAGTATCTGGACGGAGCCATCACGCACGACGGCGAAGACCACTTCACATTCGTGCAGAACGACTCCGAGAAGAAGACGGATAAGGTGGTGCAGAGAAATCCGCACGTGTATGAAGGTACATACATCAACGTGAACCGCAAAAACGACGGTACACTCTATCCAACCTTCAACCGACCTCGGTTCACGGAGAAATTCACCTTCCAGAATTTCTGCCTGCTGGCAGCCAAGGAGCTGTGTGCAATAAGCGGACAGGGATAGAAAATCTCTCAAATCTCAGTCTCAGTTAGGAAAAAAGTCACAATCCAACCCTTTACCCGCTTTTAAAGCGTTTATAACTTATTGATATTTAATTAGTTATATATATAATATAAAGAGGCGGATGCCACATTTAAAACAACTGAGAGACTGAGACTGAGATTTTTGACCAGCCAACGACAAGTAATATTTTAATTTAATTCTCTAGAAAGCAATGAGTTACAATATTTTCAGCAGCACCGCTCCGGCGATGCCCAAACCCAGCAAAGGCACGGAATTCGTGAAATTAGCCATCTCGCAGGCATCAAAAGACATGCGAGAAGTGCTCATTCCGATGGCAATTCCGGCTTTGGCAGCCCATCTCACGGGCGTAAGATTCATGTATTCCGACAACAAATTCTATGAAATGTGCGGTCAGATGGGACATTTGATAGGCCCTTCGGGTATCGGAAAGGCGCAACTGGGTCATCTTGTAGAGGCCATCATGCGCACTTTTCGCAAGCATGATGAGACTGAGTTCAAGAAACTGGTGGATTGGCAGCGACAGATGAAAACCAAGGGCGCCAACAAGGAAAAGCCCGAGCGTCCTGACGTGAGTTTCTGGTTTCCACCTGCCGACGTAACCAACCCCGCCTTCATTCAGAATGCCATGGCATGCGAGAAACTGGGCGAGAGAACCCAATACATCAACCTGCCCGAGGTGGAGATGGCGGATAGAATCTGCGGTGGCCATAAGCAGGTGAGCCAGATGGTGAGAAACATCTACGACTGCCAGAGAGCAGGTGCCTTGCGCGCCACGGCTGATGGCGTAACGGGTAATCCCGTGCTCCGTGTGAATCTTACCTTCACTTCTACCCCAGAAGCAGCCCGCCTGTTCTACAAGAAAGACATCACCAATGGTTTCTTCGGGCGCATCCCCTTTGCCTACAAGGCTCGTGGCGAGCGTAGCGGCAGGATTCCACGACAGGGTTCGTATGACGAGGAATTCCTGAAGAATCTAGACAGCTATCTGCTGCGCCTGGACAACTGCAAGGGTACCTTTGTGGTGAAACAGCTCAACAAGGTGGCCGACCAGCTGGCAGAAGAAATGGCCAGGCTTGCCGACCTTGCCGATGATGATACTCTTTGGGAACTATCCCACCGCAGCATCTTTTCGGCATGGAAGAAGGGGGCTGTGCTCTGGATTCTGAACGACCAGACGTGGACGCGCTCCATCGGCGAGTTCGTAGTATGGTTTTGCTATTACGACCTGTGGTCGAAGGTGAAGGTGTTTGGCGACATGTTCAAGGGATATGATGCCCACGAAGAAGAGGTGCAGAGAAGTGGTCCTAAGAACATGCTCGACAGTCTTGAACATTCTTTCAACGAGCAGCAGCTGGAAGCACTTCGCCTGAGCCTTGGAAAGAGCAAGGAAGGCACCAAGCATCAAATCGACGTATGGAAGAACCGCAAGTTCATCACCTACAGCAGCCAGACAGGGCTTTACACGAAGACGCAGGAGTATCTTACGGGGTCGCCGGCAGCAAAGGTTAAGAGTAAGGAAAAATGAGATTAAATTGGAGAAATATAAGATTTTGAAAATGAAATTTTATGGAGAAATATGAGATTCAGAAGCTGCGCGACCTGCCTATTGAGGGGGTCGCCGAGCAGCTGGGAATGGTGGTGAAGCGGCACAAGGCGCTCTGCCCCTTTCATGACGACCACCACGCCAGCCTCTCGTTCAACACAAGAAGGAACAGCTGCCGCTGCTATGTTTGCATGGGGGATTCCGTAGGCACCATCGACCTGGTGATGAAATACCTGGGGAAGGATTTCCTCTCGGCCTGCCGATGGCTGGCGGAGGTGAATGGGGTTTATCTGGAAGATTCGCATCCGAAGGTGGTTTCTTCCTCTTCACCCATCTCCCTATCCTCTTCCTCTTCGGAAACATCTTCGGAAACTTCTTCGGAAGATTCTTCCGAAACTTCTTCGAAGGCATCACTATCCTCCTCCTTCGATGCCGGGAAGTATGCGAGATTCTTTGAGCATCCCTGGCTCAACGGGGCGGCCAGAAGATTCCTTTTCGATGAAAGAAGGATTGATGAGAGAGTGGCGAGATGGTGCAGATTGACTTCGTGGACGGATAGAAAGGGGGTGAACTGGCTGCAGATTCCCTACTTCGACATGGAGGGGAACCTGATCGGGATTCAAAACAGAAATCTGGATTACAAGAAGATGCCCACGGAGGCGAAGGGGCTTGCTGCTGACAAATCGCCCACAGATTTCACAGATGACACAGATGATACAGGTTTCACAGATGACACAGGCTTCACAGATGACACAGATGCTCCTTCACACGGGGTGGAAGGTTCACATCAGACGGAGCCGACAGCTCCCCGCTTCCGCTTCCCTTATGGTGCCCGATGCAGCATCTATAATCTTCCTGTGGTGAAGATGCTGAAGCCGGGCGAGAGGCTTTTCATTACGGAGGGAAGCAGCGACTGCTGGGCGATGCTCTCTGCCGGGCACAAGGCGATAGCCATCCCTTCTGCTACGCTGCTGAAGCCGGAAGATAAGAAATGGCTGGCGGAAATAGGAGAAAAGCTCCACACGGAGTGGCACATGTTTCCCGACAGGGATGCGCCAGGCGAAAGCCTCTTCATGCAGCTCAAGGAGATTCTGCCCCAGCTGGTGCACCACCAGTTGCCACCAGAGTGCAAGGACTTCAGCGAATATTATCTGAAAGAGAAAAAATAGAGTTTAGTAATTCCTTAAGCAAATAGAAGGATTATGATAAATTGAAGGATTATGATGATAGAAGATTTCAAGATTCGTACGTACACCAAGAAGGAACTTGCCTTGATGTACTTTCCCGAGAGTTACCCTCGCACAGCTGTCAACCATCTGATGGTCTGGATTCGCCGCTGCACCCCACTATGGGAGGAGCTGCAGATGATGGGATACTGCAAGACGAGCAAATCGTTTTCGCCCAAGCAGGTGAAGGCTATCGTGGAGTATCTGGGGGAACCGGGATAGAGCTGAGAGTTTAGAGTTAATAGTTTAGAGTTGATAGTTTAAAGTTATTAGCTTAAAATGTGCCGCCATCGCACGGCATCAGCCACCATCGCACAACTGATGGTGGCTGTTTTTGTATCTTTGCATCGTGATTCAGAAAGCGCTGGAAAATCACTTTCCTAGTTGGAGAAAAATATTTCTCCAGTTGGAAAAATGGAAAATGGCTTCTGGGGGAAAGACCGGATTGCTAGTATTAACAATTTAAAATCGTATTGCTTATGAAACAGAACATGAAAGTGAACATGAAGGCATTCATCAAGTATCTCATCGTGGCCGTATGCTCTGCCATCGTCACCTTCCTCACCAGTTCGTGCACGGCGGGGCTCGTGATTGGGAAGAACCAGCGGCAGCAGCAGGAGAACAACATCTCGACAAGGGCCGACTCGAGCCACTTCGTGCCTACTATCACCATTAGATAGTTTAGAGTTAAAAGTTTATAGTTTATAGCTCACAAAGTATTAACAATTTAAAATTCAAGATATTATGGCAATTAATCTGAAGGCAAAGGAAACCCTCATCCAGGTGGGTGAGTTGAAAGGTAAGTATCGTTTCGTGCTCGGCACCGAACTTTACAGTAAGCTCTCTGAGAGCAAGGTGATTAAGGAGGCGGCGCTCCGTAGTGGTGTGAGCCGCGGCGTGATGCAGGCGTGCTGGGACGCGGCTGGCGAGGTGATCAAGGCGTGGGCCACCGAAGGCCACTCCGTAGCTATTCCTGGTTTGGGAACCATGAGATTCGGCGTGAGAGCCAAGAGCGTGGAAACCGTGACGGAGGTGGCTAGCGGGCTCATTACCGCCCGACGCGTAATCTTCACTCCTAACGTGGATATCAAGGACGAACTGCAGCGCACCGCTATCCAAATCACCTGCTACGACAAAGACGGAAATGTAATCAAGAAGGTTACTTCCGGCGACAAGGGCGACGTGGAGGAGCCTGATAATTCTCCAAGCGGCGGTAACAATCCAGGCGGCGGAAATGCCCAGGGCGGCGGTGACAATCCAGGCGGCGGAACCGGAAACCCGGGAAGCGGCAATACCGACCAGGGCAAGACTGACACCGGCGGAAGCGACGGCGATTCTGCAGACGTAACCATCTAGCATAAAAAATAGAGATGCCACATGGCAAGCATTCATCATGCACCATGTAGCATCTCTTTTTTTATTCTGTCCCTAATATTCAAACAGCAGCGGCAGGACAAACGTCATGACCACGCCGATGATGATCTGCAGCGGCAATCCCACCTTTACGTAATCCATAAACGTGTAGCCGCCGGCCTTCATCACCAGCGCATTAGGCGGGGTGGAGAACGGCGAGGCGAAGCACATGCTGGCTCCCAGGGTCACGGCAAAGAGGAAGGAGTATGGACTCACGCCCACCTGCTGCGCTGCCACCAGGGCTATCGGTGCCATCAATACGGCGGTGGCGGTGTTGCTGATAAACATCGTCATCAGCGAGGTGGTGAAGTAGATGCCGGCAAGCAGAGCCGTAGGACCCATCGCCCCGAGACTGTCTACCAGCCCCTGAGATACCAAGGCCGATGCTCCCGTCTTCTCCAGTGCCGTAGACATCGGCATCATGGCGGCTATCAGCACGATGCTCTCCCAGTTGATGGTCTTGTAGGCCGCCTCCACGTTGCGGAAACAGCCGGCAAACACGGTGAGCAGTCCGGCGATGATGACCGCCGTTACGGGAGCCACGGGGATGAAATCGAACACCATCATGGCTATCATCAGGAGCATGATGGCTGCTGCCACGGGTGCCTTGTAATCCAGCAAAACCTTGTCGGCAGTCTTCTCAGGCTGATCCAAGACCACCCAGTTGGTGGTGTCGGCGGTGAGATGCGCCAGGTTGGTCCATTCGCCCTGCACCAGCAGCATGTCGCCCACGTGCAGTTTGGCGGCTATCAGATTATCCGTGATGTATTCGCTGCCGCCTCTGCCACCCTCAGAAGAAGAAGAGGATGATGAGCCTCGCTTCACGCCCAGCACGTTGATGCCGAATCGCTTGCGCAGGTTGGCCTCGCCTATGCGCAGACCGGCGAAATTGGAGGTTGGCATCACCACTATCTCGGTCAATCCCAGGTCGTAGAAATCTATCTTCACGTCCTTCATCTTCCGGAGTCCGTAGTCCCGGGCAAAGTGCTGCATCTTCTGCTCGTCACCTATTATATATAAGGTGTCGTGCACCTGGATGGTGCTGCTGCTCTTGGCCATGTTCTGGTTCACGTCTTTCACCAGCCCGAGTCGCGATTTCTTTTCGTTTCTTATCTCGATGATGCTCACGCCGTATTTCTTCTGTATGCTGAGTTCCTTCAGGGTCTTTCCCACGATGTCAAGCTGGTTGCCGTTTTCATCGCGGGCGGCAGAGGTGCGGCTGCTGGGCACGATGTAGCGATGCAGATTGTCGAGCAGCCGGTATTCATCCACCAGGTCGTCGAGCGACTTGGCGTTTTTCTTCTTCTTGCTTCCCTGGCTTTTGCTGAGGAAGATTTTGCTCAGGGGCATGAGCACGATGATGCCGATGGCGATGACGATAATGCCCACGGGGAAGAAGCTGAAGAAGGCGAGCGGCTGATAGCCGGCTTCGGTGAGCACCTCGTCGATGACCAGGTTGGGCGGCGTACCGATGAGAGTGAGCATTCCGCCCAGGCTTCCGGCGAAGGCGAGGGGCATGAGGAATCGTGACGACTGCATGCCCGACCCGGCTGCGATGCTCATGATGATGGGCATCATGAGGGCCACGGTTCCGGTGTTGCTGACGAAGGCTCCGATGAAGGATGTAACGAGCATCACGAGGAGGAAGGTGATGGTTTCGTTGCCTCGCGAGAGTGCCATGAGCTTATTGCCCGTGAGCTTGGCGAGGCCCGTCTGCATGATGGCTCCTCCCACCACGAAGAGTCCTATCATCATGATGACGATGGGCGATGAGAAGCCAGCCAGGGCTTCGGCGGGGGTAAGGATTCCGAGCACCAGCAGGGCTGCCAGGGCTGTGAGTGCCACGATGTCGGCCCTCACCCTGCCCCATATAAACATGGCAACCGTGATAACTAATATGATAAGGGTTATTGTCATGCTATATTTTTTTAAGATTTATATATTACTATTTTTTATTTTTCCGAGAGATTTTCCGAGAGATTACGAGCCGGAGCTTTTATTTTTCCGAGCTTCTGGCTTTTCCCCTGAAGCTGTTGCCAGCCAGGGCTGATTCGCAGTTCTGGCAGAGTTTTTCAGAAGCCGTGTGATGCTTGAATCCTTCTATCAGCGCCTGCGCCCGGGGCGAAGCGAGAATTTCTTCGAGAGATTGATGCAGAAGATTGCCCAGCACCACATCGCCATCGTGGTCGAGGCAGCAGGGCACGAGGCTTCCATCGGATAGGACGCCTATCTGCTTAATCAGGGCCTTGCAGAAAAGCTGTTTCTTTTCTTTTTTAGGAGATTCCTCACCTGATTCATTCTCCGATTCATTCTCCGATTTCTCCTTCAGATTCTTTTCCGATTCCTCCCCAGCCGTAGGCCATTCGAATTTCCGGTCGAATTCCAGATAGAGATGGTCTGTGAGTCGGAATCCGTCGGGGCGTTCCTTCCAGGGTTTCGGAACGTATTGCTCTATGAGCTTCATCACCTCCTCGTTTTCCAGGTCTCTTCCGCCCTGGTTCCAGAGTCGGAGCACCATGCAGGTGCCCTTTTCGGCTGCCTGCATGGAGAAATTCATCACCTCCTGCATGTAGCTTGCCAGTTCGCCCCGGGCATTACTTTCGTGCGAATGCAGCGAGAGCTGGATTTTATGGGGCAGGGCTTCGAGCAGCGGCAGGCATCGATGGAGCAGGGTTCCATTGGATGTGAGCACCGTCTTGAACCCCTTTTCGTTAGCCATCCTCACGAACTGCGGCAGCAGCGGATGGAGCAGCGGCTCGCCCATCAGATGGAAATAGAGGAAGCACACCTTGCCCCTCACCTTATCCGTGATGAGATTGAACTCCTCTGCACTCAACTGCCTCTTCTTGCGATGATGCTTGGGGCAGAAATCGCAATTCAGATTGCAGGTATTGGTTATTTCGATGTAACAGCGGTCTATCATAATTACTATTTTATTATTTTTCTGTATTCTTATTTTATTCTATTTTCTGTTTTCTATTTTATCATTAACTCTAAAACTTCTTACCTGCAAAGATACGGCAAAAAATAGAAAAACGAGAAAATATTCAAGAAAAAAAACATCTTCCTACATTTTGTCACAAAATCAATCCCCTTTTCCTTCAAATTATTGCCATTTTTACCATTCTCATGCTAATAATCTCGAATCCAATGCTAATATTTCTAAATTTCATGAAGAATTTCATCAAAAACTACACTTTATCCATCAGTTTTCATTATCTTTGCAATCAGAAAAGCGACATTCGGCTATCGGGGAAGGCACTCTTCCACCTTATCCGATGGAACAATTCAATCAATCAATCAATTCAAAAAAAGTTTAGAAGACTTAAATAACTGTTTAATAACTGTTAGTAATGGAACAAAACAATGTAAAGCCAGCTGAAGGTAAGCTGGGTATCATGGTCGTAGGTTGTGGAGCCGTAGCTACCACATTCATGACAGGTGTTTTCATGGCTCGCAAGGGACTTGCAAAGCCAGTAGGTTCAATGACTCAATACGATAAGATTCGCGTGGGCAAGGGTGCAGACAAGAAGTATCTGCACTACAAGGACATCGTGCCTATCGCCGACCTCAACGATATTGTTTTCGGCACTTGGGATGTTTATCCGCAGAATGCTTACCAGGCTGCCATGTATGCCGAGGTTCTGAAGGAGAAGGACATCAACCCTGTGCGCGAAGAACTGGAGAAGGTGGTGCCTATGAAGGCTGCCTTCGACAAGAACTACGCCAAGCGCCTGGAAGGCGACAACGTGAAGGACTGCAAGACCCGCTGGGAGATGGTAGAGGCGCTGCGCCAGGACATCCGCGACTTCAAGGAGAAGAACGGCTGCGCACGCATCGTTGTAATCTGGGCTGCTTCTACAGAAATCTACGTACCGGTGGACATGGAAATCCACGGCACACTGGCTGCTCTCGAGGCTGCGATGAAGGCCGACGACCGCCAGCACATTGCCCCATCCATGTGCTACGCCTACGCTGCCCTTACCGAGGGTGCTCCTTTCATCATGGGTGCGCCTAACACCACAGTTGATATTCCAGCCATGTGGGAACTCGCAGAGAAGACCAAGATGCCTATCGCAGGCAAGGACTTCAAGACGGGTCAGACTCTGGTGAAGAGCGGTTTCGCTCCTATCATCGGCACCCGCTGCCTGGGCTTGAACGGATGGTTCTCAACCAACATTCTGGGCAACCGCGACGGTCTCGTTCTCGATGAGCCAGCCAACTTCCACACCAAGGAGGTGAGCAAGCTCTCTACGCTGGAGACTATTCTGAAGCCAGAAGACCAGCCAGACCTCTATGGCCACGGCAACGATGAGGACACCCAGTATTACCACAAGGTTCGCATCAACTACTATCCACCACGCAACGATAACAAGGAGGGTTGGGACAACATCGACATCTTCGGATGGATGGGTTATCCTATGCAGATCAAGATCAACTTCCTCTGCCGCGACTCAATCCTTGCAGCTCCATTGCTGCTCGACCTCACTCTGCTGAGCGACCTTGCAGCCCGTGCTGGCCGTTACGGCACCCAGCGCTTCCTGAGCTTCTTCCTCAAGGCGCCAATGCACGACTATACCAAGGGCGAGGAGGCTGTGAACAACCTCTACCAGCAGTACACGATGCTGAAGAACGCCATCCGCGAGATGGGCGGTTACGAGGCTGATGAGGAAATCGACTAATTTTTTTATTAGTAATACTCCCCCTTTTTCCCGATAGAGACAGATTCCTGTTCTTTATCGGGATTTTTTTTGCCCTTTCTTTTTTTAAAAGGAAATAAAAAAGAATGGAAAAATCTTGCATAATAAAGATTATTATACTAACTTTGCAAACAAAACAATAAATATTAGATTTTTAAATGATGACAAAGAAAGGTAAACATACGGTATTATTCATTTGCCTGGGCAACATCTGCCGTTCGCCTGCAGGCGAGGGCATCATGAAGAGCCTGGTAGAGAAGGCTGGACTGCAGGATGAGTTTGAAATTGATTCTGCGGGAATAGGCAACTGGCACGTGGGTCAGCTGCCTGATAGCCGCATGAGAAAATGCGGAGCTGAGCATGGCTACAACTTCAACAGTCACGCCCGCCAATTTCAGAAATCAGACTTCAAGAAATATGAAACCATCGTGGTGATGGACAACGAAAACTATCGCGCCATCACCTCTATGGCTTCCAGCCAGGCGGATAAGGATAAGGTGGTTCGCATGGCCGATTTCCTGACGACTCATCGTGAATACACCAGCGTTCCCGACCCGTATTACGGCGACTACAGCGACTTTGAACTCGTCATCACGCTGCTGGAAGATGCCTGCCAGGAGTTGCTGAATAGCATTATGAATCAATAGGAAATACAGAATGAGGGTGTGTCATAAACCACATCCCATACGCCCTGAAAGGGCAGAAGCTCCTAGCCCAGGGCAGCGCCCTGGGTTTTAGAATAAATACAACAAAGTCGCCCTGAAAGGGCAAAAGCCTTCTATTTCAAAGCTTTTGCCCTTTCAGGGCGACTTTGTTTTTTGTCAACATTACCCAGGGCGCTGCCCTGGGCTAAGAGCTTCTGCCCTTTCAGGGCGTTCTCGGCTGCCATTATTTAGACTTGTGACACATCCTCATTCTTTTATCAGTAAGCATTAAAAGCGGAAGCTTACATCCACACCACATTGGAATGGATTGCCACGCTGGGCAAAGTATTCACGCTTGCCCGTAGCCGCATTATCCACGGCAAAGGTGTTGTAATTGGTGTCCGTAAGGTTCTTGCCCCACAGATTCAACTGCACCTTGCCCAAATCGAAGGCCACATGCGCACCCAACACGGCATAAATATCCTGACCATAACTGTTGGCGTTATCCCAATAAATCTTGCCCTGCATGTTGACGTTGGCACCCAGAACCATACTGCGCAAGAGACTGGAATCAAACTGCAGGCGATAATCCGCCATCGCCGAGAGAGTGTGCTCCGGAACATAAGGCACCTTCTTATCCTTGTAGCTCACGGCCTTATCTCCTTCTCTATCCGTGTATTCGTCAAACTCGGCTCGGGTGTAACCATAATTCAGCATCCAGTCGAGATTGCCGTTGGCAAGCTGTCCGCGCAGGGCAGCCTCGATGCCGCAACTGTGGCTCTTTCCGGCATTCACCATCATTCTTCCGAAGCCGTAGTTGCCAGCCATCACGGAGAGCTGCTGGTTCTTCACCTTCATGTAGAAGGCACCCAGGTCGAAATGGAGCGCATGGTCGAAGAGATTGAGATGGGCACCCACCTCGTAGTTCCAGGAAACTTCGGGCTTGTACGAAATCGTCTGGTTCACCTTTTCGTAATCTTCCGGCGTATGAGGCACGTCGTAATCGCCACGCATCGCCTGCTGGCGGTGGGCATTCAGTTCGGTTTGCAGAATGTCGCTGAACATCTGGATATTGTATCCTCCGGCACGATAGCCCTTGCTCACGGTGGCGTAGAGATTACTCTGCCGGTCGTCAAGCTGGTAGGTGATTCCTATCTTCGGCAAAATCTGGTTGTAATCATCTTTCGCCTTTCCATCCAGGGCACTCTTCAGGGTAAAGGTGGCCTTCTGCCCCATCATGTTTGCCGTCATTGCCATGAAGGCAGCCGACTGATAATGGATGCTGGTGTGCATCAGGTCGTAGCGGATGCCGAGCGTAGCCACCAGTCGGGAGGTGAGGTTGAAATTGCTCTCGTGATAGAAGCCCAGGTTGGTTTGCGGCGTATGGTAAACGCCCGGAGCGCCCATGCTCACCGCCATACTGATGCCGCCCGCCTTCTCTATCGCAGCCGCAGCCGCCGCATTGGCCGCAGCCTCGGGCATTCCCTTATCCATCATCGTCTTCACCATCAAAGCATGGATGGCGGAATACATCTGCTGCTGAATGCCGTTGCCTATCGGCGTGGTCATCGCCTCATCGAAGAACACGGGACCATTGGTCTTCAGCCATTGACGGGAGAAGAAGCCGCCCACGGCCCAATTCCAGAATCCGCCCACGGCACGATTGCTCTTGAAGGAGATTTCCTGGGTGAAGGAGTTCTGAAGCTGCTCCTGCAGGATGCGCATGTAAGGAGCAGAGAGATAATCCTGATCCATGAGCATGCGGTCTTTCAGATACTGGTAGCTGGTGACGGAAGAGAAGTCGAAGCCCCTGCCCGAATAGCCCAGTTTGAAACCCGAAATGAGATTGTTTCTTCTATAGGTGCCTGGGAAGGTGGAGGCAGGAAGATCTGCCTTTCCGGTTTCCAGGTTCAGCTTGCCATAAGGAAATCCATTCTGGTCTACGTATTGGTAATTGGCAAGCACATCCATCTTCCAGCCCGAATTGAAGCGAGCCTTGAGCAGCAGTTTGCCGCCAGCCTCATCATATTGGTCGGAACGTTCGCCCGTAAAGGTGTTTTTGAAGAATCCCTTTCCTCCCTCGTAGAAGCCCGCCAGGGAAAGGGCGAGATGATTATTGAACTTATGATAATGGGCTGCCTCTACGTTGCGATAATACTTGCTGCCGTAGCTGAGCTTTACCTCAGAGCCTTGATAATCAAAGGGATTGTGGGAATACATTTTTACCAATCCGCCCTCCGTATTCTGGCCGTAGAGGGTTCCCTGAGGACCGCGGAGCACATCCACCCTACTCAACTGATAGTTGTGGAGATTGAAAGCCGACTTGCTCATCACGGGGATTCCATCGAGATAGAGTCCGATGGCAGGACTGTTGACGCGGCTTCCGATGCCTCTTACGTAAACTGAAGAAGAGAGTCGGCTGCCGTAATTCGGCATCACGAAATTGGGAACAAAAAGTGAAAGGTCTCTCAAATCAGAGGCTCCCATTTTCTTCATCAGCGAGCTGCTCATCGAAGTGCTGCTGAGTGCCTGCTGGCGGAGTCGCATCACCTCCTTGGGTTGTGAAACGACCACCACTTCGTCAATATCAAATACCTTGCTGCTATCCGACAGGGAAGTATTTTCGGCATGGGCAGCAGTTGGGGCTGCATCGGTCTTAGCAGCCGCAGTTGCAGCATCAGCCGATACGGGCAAGACGATGCCGCAACCCGCCATCGCCATCATTACGATTCGATTCATAATATCCTGTTTTTATTATCTTTTTCGTTATCTTTTTTGTTATCATTCTAAAATCGGGTGCAAAGGTAATAAGAAAAAAAGAAATGGGGAATCCCCATTAATTAGGAAATCCCCATTTTTCGAAGTTCAAGAAGAAAAAGCTTCACCTTAATCTCATTTAACTACAGTAATCTCACCTTATATTATACCGTAATCTCGCCCGAACCATAGCAGCGATGATGATGCTCATCATACACTACGCAAAACTGACCGGGAGCCACGCCGTGAATCGCCTCCTCTGAATGAATCATCCATCTGCCATCTTCGAGCTTTTCGATAGTAGCAGGATGATACTCCGGCGTATGGCGAATCTTGAACGTTACCTTCTGCATCGCCACCTCGCGGGTGAGGAAATGGAAATCCTGAAGGGGGAAATCCTGCTTGTAAGCCGACTGAGGGTCGTAACCATGACTTACATACAGAATGTTGTTCTCCACATCCTTCTTAATCACGAACCAAGGACCGCCGCCGAAGCCCAGACCCTTGCGCTGGCCGATGGTATGGAACCACAAACCCTTGTGGCCGCCGATGCGCTTGCCCGTCTCCATCTCAATCACATCGCCCGGGTTCTCGCCCAGGTATCGGCGGATGTAATCGTTATAGTTAATCTGCCCCAGGAAGCAAATTCCTTGACTATCCTTGCGCTTGGCATTAATCAAATGCTCCTCTTCGGCTATCTCACGAATTTCATTTTTAATGTGATGACCGATAGGGAAAATCGCTTTTCGTAATTGCCAGCTCTCTATCTGAGCCAGAAAATCGGTCTGGTCCTTCACGGGATCAGGACTCGTTACGAGCCATTTGTCGCCGTTTTCATCCGTCTCGGTCTGCGCATAATGACCTGTGGCGATGAGGTCGTAGTTGTGGCCCATCTTCTCATCGAAGGCACCAAACTTGATGAGCCTGTTGCACATCACATCGGGGTTGGGAGTGAATCCCGCCTTCACCTTATCCATGGTGTAGCGGGTCACCTCGTTCCAGTATTCCTGGTGACAGTCAATCACTTGCAGCTTGCAGCCATACTTGCGTGCCACGGCTGTAGCCATCTCCAGGTCTTCCTCAGAAGAACAGTCCCATTCCTCCTTCTCTTCCGGTCCAATCTTGATGTAGAAGCAGTCAGGATGCAAGCCCAGACGGGCAAATTCCCACACCACCACCGAACTATCTACGCCGCCCGAAAGCAGCACGGCAATCCTCTTGTCCTTCACCTCGGCAAGAAACTGCTCGTCTCTGGTCTCCAATTCCTTTTCTCTTGGAGTATCTGTTATCATCTTATCCATTTATTATTCGATATTTACTATTCTATTTTCAATTCTATTTTCCAATAACTAAATCTGAAGGCAAAGTTACAACAAATTCCGCAAAATAGCGCCTACTTTCTCATAAAAATCTATTATTTCCCCGAAAACTTTTCCTTTCCCCAGCAAAATCCCCATCCATCCGCTTTATTTTCTATCGAAAATGCTTATAGCAGAAATCGACTCATTCCAACGCCAATCCTTTTTTGCTTTCGATTTTATCCATACCTTTGCAATCGAAAATCAGAGACATGCGAGTATAGTAAAATACTACAACAAGCATAGAAGATGGCGAAAGTAGTTATGGTAGAAACCAATAACATATAAAAGAAGAAATAAAAATAAGAAATCAATAACATATAATATAAGAATATGGATATCTTAAAAAATCTGTTTTATGGCTTCCCTGACCTATGGGGAGGCGGAGTGGCCCACTCCGTGCTGATCTTGGCGTTGGTCATCACCCTGGGCTTGAGTTTAGGAAAGTTGAGAGTGAAGGGTGTTTCCCTGGGATTGGCTTGGATTCTCTTCATCGGCCTCATCTTCGGTCACTTCTCTCTCAATCTCGATGAGCATCTGCTCCACTTCCTCAAGGAGTTCGGATTGATTCTCTTCGTCTATTCCATCGGTCTGGAAGTAGGACCAGGTTTCTTCGCTTCGTTCAAGAACGGCGGCAAGAGCCTCAACCTGCTCAGCATCATCGTGGTAGCGTTGAGTATCGTCACCACCCTCGCCATCTTCTCGTTCTCGGGAACATCCATCACTTCTATGGCTGGTATTCTCTCGGGTGCCGTTACCAACACCCCTGGACTCGGTGCTGCCCAGCAGGCATTCAGCGACCTGCGCCACATCGATGCCCCTTCTATCGCAGCCGGCTACGCCATCGCCTACCCTATGGGTGTGCTCGGCGTTATCCTCTCCTTTATTATATTAAGGTACGCGTTACGTATTAATAAGAGCGAGGAGGAAGCTGCTGCCAAGCGCGGTATGGGACACCTGGAGGCGATGACCCTGAACACCTTCTCCGTGCAGGTGACCAACCAGATGGTATTCGGCGACACCATCAAGCAGATGAGAGAAATCTTGAAGCGCGACTTCATGGTTTCCAAGATTATCCGCAAAGATAGCGATAAGCACGATGAGGTGGTGAACGGTCAGACCCGGATTAATGAGGGCGATATTCTGCAGATTGTAGCCAACCCTACCGTAGTGGAGCCTGTCATCGCCCTGCTCGGCAAGAAGGTACAGGTGAGCGAGGAGAAGTTTGGCGAGGATTTGATTACCCGCCGCATCCGCATCACCAAGCCAGGCATCAACGGCAAGAGCATCAGCCAGTTGCAGATTCGTTCAAGCCTCGGCGCCAACATCACCCGTGTCAACCGCAACGGTGTGGATCTGATTGCCACTCCACAGCTGAAGCTGCAGTTGGGCGACCGTGTCACCGTGGTGGGTACCGAGCTTGCCATCGCCCATACCGAGAAGGTTTTGGGTAACCAGATGAAACGCCTCAACTACCCTAACCTGATTCCTATCTTCCTGGGCATCATGCTGGGTTGTATCGTGGCAAACATCCCATTCTTCATCCCAGGCATCAACGAGAACCTGCGCCTCGGTTTGACCGGCGGTCCATTGGTAGTTGCCATTCTGATAGGTTACTTCGGTCCGAAGTACAACCTCGTGACCTACAACACCATCTCGGCCAACCTGATGCTCCGCGAAATAGGCATCTGCATCTTCCTGGCTTGCGTGGGACTGGGCACCGGCGAACAGTTTATCCAGACCGTGGCATCAGAAAGCGGAATGACCTGGATTCTCTACGGCGTTGCCATCACCATGATTCCAATCATCGTGGGCGGCATCATCGGAAGATACGTGTTCCACATCAACTATTACACATTGCTCGGTGTATTGGCAGGTGCCAACACCAACCCATCTGCCCTGGCTTACGTGCGTGAGCAGACTTCGGCAGATGCACCATCTGTGGGCTATGCGAATGTTTATCCATTTGCCATGTTCCTCAGAATCGTAACTATTCAGATTATCATTTTCGTATTCGGATAAATAAAATATATGGAAGAAAAAAACATGAAGACCTGCGACTGCGCAGAAAAAGGTATTGACAACTGCAACTGCAAGGAAATAGCAGAAACAGAACTGAGAAGAAAACTCGACTTGTTGTTACGCACCGGTAGCATTCTCATGGAGAGTGCTGCCGACACATCGCGCATCATGCGAACGATGAAGCGTGCAGCAGCTTTCCTCGGACTCGACGAACGCTACATGCACCTCTACATCAACTGGAATGTGCTGATGGTGAATTATAGCGACGAGGCGCACTCCTTCTCCAAATTCCAGCGCTGCGAGAAGCACGGCATCAACCTTACCTCTATTTCGATGGTAAGTAAGCTCACCTGGACAGCCATCAAGGAAAACTATTCGCTCGAACAGTATGAGCAGGCCCTGAACGACATCAAGGCTACCCCACGCAGCTTCACCCCATGGCAGGTGGCTATAGGCGGCGGATTTGCCTGCGGCGGATTCTGCATCCAGTTTGGTTGCGACTGGCCAGCGTTCTTCTTCTGTTCCCTGGCAGCCATCCTGGGCTTCCGCCTGAGAATGTTCCTGCCTACCAAGGGCTGCAACAACTATGTGGCCATCGGAATTTCGGCATTCGTGGCAACGCTGATTGCCTGGTTGACCTCGTTCCTTTCGCTCAACCCATCCATCGCAGCTGCCCTTCCGGGCTTCATGCATTCGGATACCCCTTGGCACCCATTGATGGCGTGCGCCCTCTTCATCGTGCCGGGAGTTCCATTAATCAACTTCGTGAGCGACATGCTCGACGGCTACATCGAGGTGGGAATGGTTCGTGCCCTAAACACCCTGCTGATGCTCTTTGCCATGGCATTCGGTATTGCCTTTGCCATCCAGGTGTGCCACATCGACAATTTCGTGACGGATCTCACCATGACTCCTCACCACGAATACTGGGAGTTCGCCATTGCGGCAGCCGTATCGGCGATGGGCTTCTCTACCATCTTCAGCATTCCTAGACGCCTGTTGCCAGCTGTGGCTTTGGGCGGTATCATCGCCGTCTGCTTCCGCAACTTCGTAAACCTGGGTCCATCCAACGGCAACATCGGTCTCGACATGGGCTTGAGCATCGGTTCGCTTGCCGGATCTGCGCTTATCAGCGTCATCGTAATCAAGGCACGCCACTGGTTCCACACCCCTCACCAGTGCATCACCATTCCTAGTGTCATCCCTATGGTACCTGGAGTTCTGATGTATCGTGCCCTGTTTGCCTTCATCGACATGCACGGCGTGGTAGGCGAGGTAACCGTGGGAATGAACAACCTGATCAAGGCTTCGCTCGCCATCATCTGCATTGCCCTGGGTGTTGCCATTCCTAATGTATTCTTCCGCCGCTTCATCGCCGACAACCGCAAGCGCCGACTCCTCAACATGCTGGTGGAGAGAAAGAAGAAGAATGGCGAATTCGTGGATTTGCACGAAGTGGAAATCAAGTAAAAATCTGTGTAATTTGTGTAATCTGTGGGACATTGAAACCCACGGATTACAGGATTTACCTGATTATTTTGCCCGAAAGCAGGGCTAATTAAAATAAAAGTTTTATCTTTGCACGCGTAATTATAAGACTAGTGAAAAAAGGAAAATGGAAATACGACAACTCAAATATTTTCTGAAGGTAGCCGAGACGCTCAATTTCTCGGAAGCATCACGCAAGCTCTACATCACGCAGAGCACCCTCTCGCAGCAGATTTCGCATCTGGAACAGGAAATAGGCTTGCCGCTCTTCGAACGTAACTCGCACGAGGTTTATCTCACCGAGGCAGGAAAGGAGCTTCTTCCCTATGCCCAGAATGCCGTAAACTGCACCATGGCTTGCGTTGACCACATGAACGACCTGAAGGAGATGCTCACCGGCGAACTGAACATCGGCGTTACCTACTCCTTCAGCAACATCATGGCAGAAACGCTCATCGCCTTCCTCCATGCTTATCCTCACGTGAAACTGAACATCCAGTACCGTTCGATGCAGGAACTGATGGATGGCCTGAAGAAGCGTGAACTCGACCTTGCACTTGCCTTCAAGCCTCTGAAGACAGACAAGGCGATAGACAGCCGAGCCATCTTCAGCAACCGCCTGGCGGCGATTGTGAACGAGAACCATCCCCTGGCGCGTCTTTCATCCATCAAGCTCTCTGAGCTGGAGCGTTACGACCTCATCCTTCCATGCAAGGGTCTGCAGGCCCGCAACGCCTTCGACTATCTGATAGACGGCAAGGACCTCGACTTCAAGATTATGGTAGAGGTGAACAATGTAAATATCATCTTCGACCTCTTGCATCGCAGCAACCTGGTAACGGTGCTTTCAGAATCCACCACCATCCTGGAAAAAGGCATGAGAGCGATTCCGATAGATGCGGCAGACAACGAGATGGATGGCTGCATCCACATCCTGAAGGATGCGTACATGAAGAACTCGGCGCAGGAGTTCATCCGCATGCTGAGCCAGAGCACCAGCATCCTAGCCAACTTCGCGCTGAAGGATATTCTGAGATAAAGAAAATGATTCTGAAATAAAGATGATTCTGAAATAAAGGAAAATAAAATAAGAAGAATAAAGGGTAAGATTATAATTCAATCTTGCAAGGCTGTCTCCGATTTCATTGCGGAGGCAGCCTTGATTCGTTTATTGCAGATAAGCAGGTCAACAACCTGTTACCCCCATGCTTTCTAACACAAAAGCATCATGGGAACCAGCCTAATTACTTACCCGCTTGAATTCTGTAATACTGCAATTGTTCGTCCGGATTAAAGTCGGAAGGCACAAAGACTACATTCTTGGCACCATTCTGCAACTGCTGCAACTTAGCTGTGCCACTATCCGTGAAGAAATCACCAAAAACCTCAAAGGTAACCTTTCCGTTCTCAAACGATGCAGTAGCCGATAATGTTTCTGGATTGTATGACCATGAGATACTCTTACCATATTGTTCTACTATCTTGCAATATGGGTCTTCTACACGCAAGACAACATTTCCAAATTTCACTGGAAAAACGTAAGACCCCACCTCTATACATTTAATCTTTCCATCTGGACTTCCGATGGCAGTAAACATAGTAGATCCAGTGCTGCTATCAAAAGCATAATATTTATCACCATCTGGTGCCTGCATGTCATAACAATTGTTGTAAACATCCTGCAAAGACTTAGGGAGCGTGTTTAAATCAGCACCAAGTTGCACAGGTCCAATACCAGTAATTGTAAAAGAAGGTCTATAATCCAAAATCTGATTATCATCAAGAATTAATATCTTGTCTATGCTATCCAACTCCAAACAAAAATTCATCATCATTTTGTATTTATCCTCGGAATTACAGGCTTTCAGCATCCCCTCCATATCGAGCATAACGTGGTCCATCATAATTGTCATTTCATACGAACCAGGAGTTTGCTGCTCTTCCAAGTTTCCATGCCTTATCGCTTTTCCCTGTTTATCGACCCCTGCATAATGCAAGATATTTTGTGGCAACTTTTTCACTTCCTCCGGATTTGCTTCAAATACAAATGCAATATCATGAGACTTACCATACGAATGTTTTACGCCAAGCTGAATCTTTGCCAGCTTCACGTTACATGATGTCTTATTCTCCCAGGCAACATCCTTCATTGATAGAAGCCTAGCAGAATCTGCAGCCAGATCTTCCAGCAAATCATCTGCACAATGCTGGTATCTCTCTTCCATCTTCGTTATTAAGTTGTGAATCTTTTCTATATCTTCCTTGGTCATCTTTCCCGACAACTGGGTATTGTCATTCTGGATATCTACACAAATATCTCTAGCCGTAGCCAATCTTACAGCTTGTCCCATAGGAATTTTTCCCAGGATTCCATCACAAGAAAAGTCGTAACCATCCAATACGGCACTTCCACTACTACCACACGATGCCAATAGAATCGCCATGACTCCAAGGCACAAATTAAAAAGAATCTTTTTCATTGTCTAACGTTTAGTTTAAGCTATTATTTAAGAATTTTCTGCTGGCAGGAACCATTCCTGCCAATATCAATACGAGCCAACTTACTCATTCCACATAAGTCTAGTTTTCTTCATAATTTTCTTTGTTTAGTTATTACTAGAGATAAAAATACATTTTCATATAAAACTATAAATCCATCTGCTGCATTTTTTCCAGGAAATGCAACAAATGGATTATAAGTGTTGGGTTATTATTTTGTGATAGAAATATCGTAGAAACGGGCTTTTGTATCAGCCCATGGATAGATGCCACTTGCAGTTGAAACATAGCCACTCAGAGCTGTAGCATTTTCACGTACGCTAAAAACCT
Source organism: Segatella copri (assembly GCF_019249655.2). Taxonomy (NCBI): domain Bacteria; kingdom Pseudomonadati; phylum Bacteroidota; class Bacteroidia; order Bacteroidales; family Prevotellaceae; genus Segatella; species Segatella copri. Next base: position 1,549,508 of record NZ_CP137557.1, on the reverse strand, counting down.
TAACAACGAAGGTCTTGGTTTCACCAGCTTTCAAGGTTACTTCCTGGCTTACACGGAACTCTCCACCCTCAATAGCAATATCTGCATTATACTCCTCATTTGTATTATCCTTTACCTGATCATGGCCACCAAAATTCTGCAAGAAATTAGGAATATCCTTTGAAGAAGTGTTCTTTACCTGATAAGTAAGATAAACTCTATTTACCATACCATCCAAGCCGCCATCTTCCTGCACCATCTTGCAGCTAACAACCTTATACTCAAGAATCTGATCATTGGTATCAAATCCATTCTTCAAGATTCTGTTATCAACAACCTTGATATTGTTCACCTCAGCACGACCATCAAAGCTAACAGTCTGGCAACGGCCATTGAATATAAGATTGAATTTCTTGGAAGAGTTGGTAAGGTCATAGTTTTCTACCAAGAAAGAACCAGATACCGAAGCACCTTTAGCCAGGTTGGTCTCTACACTCGTCTTCCAATCACCTCCCTGCAAGGATACTGAAGAATAGTACTCTGAGCCCAAGTCATCTTTGCATCTGTCAGAGCCTCCACCATTCAACATAACGCCCTGCAGGTCCTTTCCGCTGATGTTCTTCAAGTTGAAATCAACTTTCAGGTTAGCACCAACACGCTCGCACTTAGTAACCTGCATACTGAAATAATCGGTAAACTTAGGCTCCTTGTTCTCGTCGTCCTTGTCTTCACATGCGGTAAATGCCAACACAGCCAGCATCACCATCAATAAATACTTCAATTTGTTCATTTTGTAAATTATTATTTAGTTAAAAATTAATAAAAAACGAAGATTTAGGACACAAAAAAAGCGTGAACCAGTCTGTCACTCGTTCCGCGCTTCGAGGCCTTCGCATTGCCCAGTGTTGTAGAACGAGCAACGTCGAAGCCCACGCCGATATGGATATACTATTCCCCTACGAACGCAGTTGCCACATTGTATATGGATACAATACGGCCTACGAACCATGGGGGATATGAATAAACATACCCCGGAGCATCTACCGTTGCTAAGTTCATGACAACACTAAGAAGTTTGCGAAGTTTCGAAGTGCCAAGAACAAAGCGTTAAGTAAACGCTTTCTCAAATGTCTCGATTCTATTTACCCACCCATTGCTTTCTCTGCGTCACACCTTATTATATAGTAACAGGTGGTCAACATCATCGGCGTAGGGCTTGAACCTCAAAGAACCCGATGCCTAAGCTAGTCGAATTCTTGCAATCAAACTGACCTGAAGTCGTAGAATCGTTTGCAAATATATAAAGAAATTCTTAATACACCAAATTTTAGCCTCAATATTTTCCCTTTTATCTGATTTTTCTCGATTTTCAAGAACCACAACCATCTTCATCCGCTATAATCATCCTCCCCTGTCCCAGCTTCCGAGACTCCAACTCCCGAACAATTCTTGCATTTCGCCCCTTGATTTTGTATCTTTGCAGGCGAAAAGGTTCTATCCGCCAGTGGCGGATGCACATCCGACAAAGGCGGACGCTTATACGCCAACACCGGATAAACGTACGCCAATGGCAAACGGAACCTATCACGAGAATTAAAAACAGGAATGTATCACCTAAAAATAATAAAAGACTATGGCTAATTACAAACTGCAAGAAATGAACGACCTTCGCAATACGGGCAAAAGAACCGTTTACCCCAAGGTGGTAACCAACCGAACGATGGACACCAACGACATCGTGGAAAAGATGAAGGGCTACAACCTCGGCATCGCTCCCAGCACCACCAAGGCTGTATTGGAGAACATCTCCAATATTCTTGTCACCATGCTTTCGATGGGCTACAACGTAAAACTCGATGGCATCGGCATCTTCTCCCTCACCATCGGTTTTGAAGATAACAAGCCCAAGGAATTGGAGGACGATGCCGACAAGATGCCCTATCGGAAGGTGGGCGTAAAAGGCATGAACTTCAAGATAGCTCCCAACCTCCTGAAGCGTCTGAAAAGCGAAACCGACCTGGAGCGTTGCGAGAGTGAAGTAACTCAACTCGCTAAGTCTCCATACACAGAAAAAGAGCGAATCCATCGTGCCCTGGACGTCATCAAGCACCACGGATTCATCAATCTGCAAACCTATGCCAACATCAACGAACTGAAACGCACCGCTGCATCAGAAGATCTGCGGAGAATTACGGCAAGAGAAAATCCGCCTCTGATGAGCGTGGGAAGCGGAACACATAAGGCTTGGATTGCAACTCCTCATCCAAGTGCGGAAATCGACAGATAAAAACAGCAGCGGCAAAGCGCAGGATTCCTGTGCCTTGTCGCTGCTGTCTTTTTCCTATCAGCCATAACTTTTCCTAAACTTTTCTCCCCAAATCCTTGCGAGTTACAAAATCATATATTATATTTCCATACTTTCCTCCTTTTTACACCTCATCCATCCTATACAATTTCCAACCGTCAAATTGCAGGATGATTCTGTGCAACTGGGTGCCCTGACGAAGCGCTTCTACCCTTGGAGCCTCAGCATATCGCTTGATTTGTGCTTCAGCATCTGACCATTGTTTTTGGATGGCAGACTGATAAGCCTCAGCTGTCATACCTTTCTCCTTTTTGGGAATCAGCTTCAACTCCAAAATATAACTATGCTTCGTTGGATAATGAGTCAAATCCGGCAAAAGGAAGAAATCACAGAAACCATGATTCAACTCTAGCTCCGGAGCCGTACAATAGTAATTGTTCAGATTCAGATACGCCATGAAGAAACCCTGCAGATTGCGCTCTGCCTCAATACCATCACGCACAGACGAAACCTTAGCATAACTATCTGCCAAAAACTGCAAACCCTCACGCCATCTACCATCATACGCCATATCGTAATAATAATCGGTAAGCTGATTGGTATTCAGATATGCTTTCTCCGAAAACATCTCCAGCAAATAACTGTAATACTGCTTCCTCACATTATTATTCGGAATCCCAAGAATCAGTTTATCCCCTCGGGTTGCCTTGATGGTAAGCATGCCGTAATAGAACAGCAGACTTGGAAAAACATCGGGATCCGTAATCTGATGTGCCGGGAAAGTTTCCTCCAGCCTGCAGGTTATCTCGCCCGTCTCGGCAATATTTCTGATAATGCCCTTGCGGTCGCCATCCAGTTTGTCGAGATTGATAAGCCGGCGCATCTTGTTGTAATCCGTCTTGGTGTTGGGATCAATCATCTCCTTCGGAGCCTCACCCGAACTCATGTAATTGCGGAGATAATAGAGAATCATATCACAATTAAACACCTTGCTCTGAGTTTCCAAAGCATCCACCGAGAAACAATAGTTATCATACCAGGGTTTCATGTTACTGATAATCGCCTCAATATCACTATCCGGACGGATGGCTCCCTTTTCCTTATAATAGGTAAACATCTCCCGAACATCCTCCGTAGAAAAGCCCAACATCTGGTTGAACTCCGGCTTCGTAGAAATATGCCAGCCGATGTTGAAACCACTCGTCACATCATCCAGGGTCACAGGACTTACTCCCGTGATGAAAATCCTGTCGAAATTGCCCTTGAACTTCTTGAAGATGTCACGATAGAAACCTTCGGCATGGGTGATTGCCCAATACACATCCTCACCCTGTTCGTTAAGCACGGTGTTGGTGAAGTTGTCGTATTCGTCGATAATCAGGTAAAGAGGGTATCTTTTTGATTTCGCCTCGTTCAGGATAACAGCCAGTTTTCCCGTCGCAGTTTCCGTTTCTTCCACCTTTTTAATCGCATACTCGCTATAATATTCCTGATAATCCCGGATAAAGCCGTCCAATTCCACACCCAGATAAAAATTGAAGTTCTGTTCAAGCTTTTCTATGCTGCCTCCTACCTGCGAAAAGTCAAGATGAAGAACCTGGAATTTACCCTGCAAGGGAGTAGGATGCTTGCCTATCCACAAATCACCAAACCACGCATCAAACCTATCCTGGGTTCGTAGGTCGTAATAAGCATGGAGCATGCTGATGAATACGCTCTTGCCAAAACGGCGAGGGCGAATAAAAAAGAGATTGTCTGCCTCCTCTTCCAAAAGAGGCAGATACATGGTCTTATCCACATAATACTGATTTCGCTCCACAACTTTTACGAAATCCGAAACTCCGTATGGTACTCTTTTCACATTCTCCATAATCCTACGTTTTAATTCTATCCTGCAAAAGTAAGCAAAAATATCGTAATCACAAAATTATATGCAATAAAAAATCCTAAGACTATGAGAGAAAATCCTCCCCTGATGAGCGTGGGTAGCGGAACGCATAAGGTTGGGATAGAAAAGCGTTAAAAAACGCTTCGAAAATAAAAATAATCGCATCAGAATTTGTTGATTTGAAATTAAATCCATATCTTTGCCATTAATTTTACTAACAAAAAACTGTGAACTATGAGAAAAAAGAAAATGATCAGATTGCTTTTAGCTTGCGGTCTGTTGATGTCGCCGGTTATTGCACAGGCTAACAACGAGCCCAAGATGGTTGTAACCACAGTTGAGGGGAGTTCTTATGAGTTCTTCATCGCCGACAATCCAACCATCCAGTACAAGGAGAACCTGTTGGTTTGCCAGAACGACAAGGGACTGTCTGTCTCCGTAGAGGCAGCTAACGTCAAGTCGTTCAAATTCTTCCCATCAGAGAGCGACACCGGAATCAACCAGGTTAGCTTCTCCAGCAGTTTCGGCTCGAAACTCTCTGGGCTGACAGCCGGTTCTAAAGTGCTGGTAGTATCCCTGGATGGCAAAGTAGTAAAAAGCCTGAAGGCCAACGACTCGGGCACCATCGACATCGACTTCACCCAGTTGCCACACGGCATCTTTGTGGTAAAGACGGAGAAAGGCGCATTCAAAATTCAACATTAGCAACAATTTTAAAATCAGACGATTATGAAAAAGAACTTTTTACTTGCAATGGTAGTTATGCTGATGACAGCTGTCAGCTCTTTCGCTCAGAAAGAATACAATATGGTGATTACGCTCAGTAACGGCACCACAGTAACATTGGGTCACAACGACATCAAGGAGATTACCTTCAATGATGGCGAGGTAGCGATTTCAGGCAACATGGTGAACACCATCGATAGTCTGGCTAAAGTTAGCCAGGATCTGGAGTATCGTATAAAAGAGGTAGAGGAAAGATCAATGAAAATGAGTTACGATATTTTAAATAGAACAGAAATGCTCAACCAGCAAGTTGAGGAAAAGATGGCCGTAACAAATACCAGAATTGAGAATTTGGAGTCTTATGATGGTGCGTTGAAAAACAATATTGCACTAGCAGAGGACAAGATTGCTGAAACCAGCGCTAGAGTTGCCAATACTGAGGCGGTTTTACAAAATGCCAATGAAATGATAAAGCTACAAAGTGAAGAGATTAATGCTTTGAATGCGAAAATTGCAATTCTCGAAACTTTAATCAAGAAATATCATCCGGAAGAATAACATCTAGCATTCAATAAAAAATCCTAAGATACATCATTCTTTGTATCTTAGGATTTTCTATTTTCTTATTTTCTTCTAATCTTGTATTTTCCTATCTTCTTTATCCTCCTATCTTATTTCTTCTCTTATTTCTTCCTGGCTATGATAATCGTTACACCTGCAAGGATGGCGAGGATGCCGATGGCAAGCTGAAGAGAGAAACTCTCGCCGAAAATGCAGACACCTATGATTACCGCCGTTACAGGCTCCAAGGCTCCCATGATGGCGGCTGGCGTGCTACCGATGAGATTGATGGAGATGGTCATGAAGAAAAGCGACAATACCGTTGGCAACAATGCAAGCTGGGCGGCATAAGCCCATTGCACCGGAGTTTGCAGCATCTGAATCTTCTCGCCCGCAATGAACGAATAGATGAGCATCGTGATGAGTCCGAACACCAGAATGTAGAAGGTGAACTTGATGTTCGACATGCCCGGATTCTTCCACTGGTTCACCGAGATGATGTAGAGCGAATAAAGCAGCGACGAACACATCACCAGCGCAAAACCAGCCGTGCTCAACTTGTCGTTGCCGTCGCCCTGATAGAGCAAGCCCACTCCCGATACTGCCAGCAGAATGGCGAGCGTGGTGGTCCACGTCAACTTCTCATGGAAGAATACCGTCATCAGAATCGCCGTCATGATGGGATAGACGAAGAGGATGGTGCTGGCTATTCCCGCCGCCATGTAGTGGAAACTTACGTAGAGCGTGGCCGACGAGAGGGAGAACATACAGCCCAGCGTGGCAAGACGGATCATGTGCCCCCACTTCACCTTGAAACTCTCCTTGCGGAACAGCATCACCACGGCAAACATCAATACCGCCAGTAGATAGCGATAGATGAGCACCGAACTGGAATTGAATCCGTCACCATAGAGCACCAACGTGCCCAAAGGATTGGTACCATAACACACGGCAGCTACAACGCCCGCCGCAAAGCCTTTCACTTTATTACTGCTTGTCATTTTTAATTAAAATGCTTTTTACTAATTACTAAGTTTTTTCCTATACCTTATTATACTTTTTATATATGATATGTATCTATCTATAATTATATATTAATATGTTTCTATTTCTATTGGCTTGCAAAAGTACTGCAAATTTTCGAGATAAACTAACAAAATCGGATAAATATCTTCTATCAACAGAGAAAAACTCCACATTTCTTGTTCTTTACAAAAATAAATAGTACCTTTGCAATATCTTTGCATTAAAGAATACAAACAAAATAGAATCAGAAATATAAACTAAACAATAAACATTTGTAACTATGGAACAGATTAAAAACGATCAGCTCACCGTTGAAATTTCAGCGCACGGAGCAGAACTCAAGAGCATCAAGGATGCTGATGGTAACGAATATCTCTGGGATGGCGACAAGGAATTCTGGGGCGGACAATCACCTCTCCTCTTCCCTATCGTAGGCGGATTGTGGAAGAACACCTACCGCATCGGCGACAAGGAGTACACCCTGTCTCGCCATGGCTTCGGCAAGCTCGTTGACTTCCAGCTCGTAGGCAAGACCGGCGACCGTCTTACCTTCGCCCTCATCGACAACGAGGAGACTTTCAAGAACTATCCATTCCACTTCAACCTCGCCGTTTCCTATCGTCTTGCCGGCAACGAGCTCCACGTTATCTGGCACGTTGAGAACACCGACGACAAGGTCATCTACTTCCAGATTGGCGGTCACCCAGCATTCAATGTGCCTGGCTGCAAGAAGGGCGAAAAGCTGAAGGCTTTCCTCAAGCTCGACAACGAGGCTCCTACCCGCCTTTTCGCAACCATCGGCGGATGCGTTGACCCTAACGCCCGTGAGACCGTACAGACCGACAACGGAATCCTGGAGGTAACAGACGAATCATTCGCAGATGATGCCTACATCTTCGACAAGAGTCAGGTGAAGCAGATTTCCCTGCTCAACGAGAAGGGCGAGCCACACGTAACCGTAGAGTTCAAGACTCCAGCCGTGGGTATCTGGAATCCGGGCAACCACGCTCCATTCGTCTGCATCGAGCCTTGGTTCGGCACATGCGACTGGGCTGAATACACCGGCGAGTTCAAGGATAAATACATGATGAACAGCCTGCAGCCAGGTGCCAGCTTCATGAGTGAATACATCATCAGAATAGAAAAATAATCCATCGTTCATAGCAATAAATAATGGAAGAAAAAGATAATATGCAGCTCCCCGAGAATGCATTCCGCGAACTCAAAGACGGGGAGGAATACAAGCCGCTGATGTCGCCAGACAAGGTTTATCCCGAGGTAAACGGATGGTCGGTGACCTGGGGCATCGTGATGGCCATCATCTTCTCCGCCGCCGCAGCCTATCTGGGCTTGAAGGTGGGTCAGGTGTTCGAGGCAGCCATCCCTATCGCCATCATCGCCGTGGGCGTAAGCACCGCCACCAAGCGCAGCAAGGCACTGGGCGAGAACGTCATCATCCAGAGCATCGGAGCCTGCTCGGGTGCCGTGGTGGCAGGAGCCATCTTCACCCTGCCAGCCATCTACATCCTGCAGGCTAAATATCCGGAAATGACAACTTCGTTTATGAAGATTTTCATGGCTTCTGCCCTGGGAGGCGTGTTGGGAATCCTGTTCCTCATTCCTTTCCGCAAATACTTCGTAAGCGATATGCACGGTAAATATCCATTCCCAGAGGCCACAGCCACCACACAGGTGCTGGTGAGCGGAGCCAAGGGAGGTGACCAGGCTAAGCCCCTGCTCATCGCCGGACTGGTGGGTGGTCTTTACGACTTCATCGTAGCCAGTCTGGGATGGTGGAACGAGAACTTCACTTCCCGTGTGGTAAGTCTGGGATGCGACCTTGCCGACAAGGCGAAGCTCGTGTTCAAGGTAAACACAGGTGCAGCTGTATTGGGACTGGGTTACATCATCGGATTGAAATACGCCTTCTACACCTGTCTGGGTTCGTTCGTAGTATGGTGGCTGATAGTGCCAGGCATGAGCGTCATCTTCCACGACAGCGTGCTCAGCGCCTGGGATCCTAGCATCGTGAAGACCGTGGGTGAGATGAGTCCGGAGGAAATCTTCCGTGCCTACGCCCGCAGCATCGGTATCGGCGGTATTGCCATGGCAGGCATCATCGGCATCATCAAGAGCTGGGGCATCATCAAGAGTGCCGTAGGACTTGCCGCCAAAGAACTGAAGGGCAAGAGCGATGTGGATGAGAACGTGAAGCGCACCCAGCGCGACATTTCTTTCAAGATCATCGCCATCGGTTCGCTTGTCACCATCCTCATCACCTTCCTCTTCTTCTGGTTTGGTGTGATGGATGGCAATCTGCTCTTCGCCGTCATCGCCATCCTGCTGGTGGCAGCCATCGCCTTCCTCTTCACCACCGTGGCAGCCAATGCCATCGCCATCGTGGGTTCCAACCCTGTATCGGGAATGACCCTGATGACGCTCATCTTCGCCTCTGTGGTAATGGTGGCAGTGGGCTTGCGAGGTCCTGGCGGAATGCTTGCCGCCCTGATTATGGGTGGTGTGGTTTGCACAGCCCTTTCGGTGGCAGGTTCGTTCATCACCGATTTGAAGATTGGTTACTGGCTGGGTACTACGCCTAAGAAGCAGGAGGGATGGAAGTTCCTCGGCACCCTGGTGAGTGCGGCTACCGTGGGCGGCGTGATGATGCTGCTCAACGAGACCTACGGATTCGCTTCCGGCTCTCTGGCTGCTCCTCAGGCCAATGCGATGGCTGCGGTCATCGACCCTTTGATGAATGGTGTAGGTGCGCCTTGGGTGCTCTATGGCATCGGTGCCCTGATAGCCATCGTGCTTACCTACTTCAAGATTCCAGCCCTGGCTTTTGCCCTGGGTATGTTCATTCCGCTGGAACTGAACGTTCCGCTGCTGGTAGGTGGTGCCATCAACTGGTATGTTACTTCGCGCAGCAAGGATGCCAAGGTAAATGCGGAGCGTGGCGAGAAGGGTACGCTCATCGCCAGCGGTTTCATTGCCGGTGGAGCCTTGATGGGTGTGGTCAGCGCCCTGCTGAAGTTTGGCGGCGTAGAGGCCAGCATCGCAGACAGCTGGTGGGCAGACCCAATGTCAGAAGTTTGCTCGCTCATCGCCTACATCTGCCTGATAGGTTTCTTTATCAGAGCAACGAAGAAATAAAAAGATTGATTTTCGGAAGAGATTGATTTTCGGAAGAGATTGATTTTCGGAAGAAAAGATTTTAAAAGATAAAAAGTCGGGACATACGATTGCATGTATGATTCCCGACTTTTTTGTTATGATGCACCTGATTCGATATTTAAAAATATCGTATTTACCAACACTAAAGTATTCAAGTTTCGCAAGTAGCATCCTGCCGTCCCCGAAGGGGGCGAATGTGAATAACCGCGGGTGGAATGACCGAAGGGAATGGAACCTGCGGATAGTGACAGATTCTCTCTTATCGTCCCCGAAGGGGGCGAACAGGGGCAAGACTGGATGTGGTTCGCCTCCTTTGGGGACGCTTTCTCCCTACTATTGGTTGTCCGCAGGTTCCATGACCTTCGGTCATTCCACCAGCGGTTATTGAAAGTTGGCCCCCTTCGGGGACCGGAGGTTACTTGCGAAACTTGAATAAAAAAGATGTAATATGTAACTTTGCAGCACCCAAAAATGAGAAAAAACTTCAAAAAACATGGGCAAAGAGGGATTTATTGCATTTTTAAACAAAACCAAAACATCAAAATATTATATTCCGTTCAATATCCGTTTATCCTGCATATTTTCAGCTATTTATAAAACATGCTTATGTTATCTTTGTTATGAAAGATTATATTATCTGCACGGAAAACGGCAAGAGAGAAAGAAATGGTTTTTCCAAGAATTATTAGCAGAAAGTAGCACTCGGGGCTATGAAAATGTGCCTCCGATGGCACTTTTCACCCCTACAGAAGGGTAAAAAGAGAGGGGCAAAGGAAGGTTAGAGAGGGCTCGAAAAAGCTATTTTTAGAACATATTTTACATTATTCACAAGAGTAAGAGGAAGGAAAAAGGGAACAAGAAGAGAGATAAAGCCCCTTAAGCCCCCCTTACCGGAACATAAAGCAAACTATCAAACGAATCAACAATAGTACATAACAGACTAATTATCAGTAGCTTAATTTTAACAAAAGCTTTCAGAAATAGTTTTCTTCAGAAGTTCTATCCGGTCATTTCCGGTCATGGTCATTTTCGGTCATTTTGGTTTCGGGGGCGCTAAATCCCCTTATAGTATAATATAAATATATATTTATATTATACTATAGAACAAATGACCAAGTTCCATTTGAAAATGACCGAAAATGACCATGACCGAAAATGACCGGGGGAAATGAACATGCAAAAATAGCATTTAGTTAAATTGTGACATATCAGCCACTTACGCCATTTTCACCATCTTATTCCCGTAAAAACTTGATTTCAGCCTCAAAATTTTGTATCTTTGCACCGGCAATCGAAAGAACAGCCTTTTGTGCCTCAGGGCGGTCATCATAGAAGACCGCAGCGGGTCTTAAATGATGGCAGGCGCCGGTCATCAATGAAGACCCAAAAAAGCACAGAAAACGGGGCTTTCCGGGTAGTTGTGATTTTAACGAACTCATTAAACACAAAAACGAGTATGATTAACTACAGCATCGTAATGCGCAGCGTGAACGCAAACCTTTTGGAGATTAACCAGGCAAAGTCACGCATCAACCAGGCTAAGCAGGAGGGTAAGAATCCTGACCAGAAGGACCTCGACCTCGTGAAGACCGAGAAGCAGAATGCGTTCGCCATCTCGCAGTACACCGATGTGATGACCATCGAGAAGTTTGCCAAGCACATCACTTCTCACGGCAGTGTGTATTCAAGAGCTGACATCAGCGCCATCCTCTACATGGCAGTGGACTGCATGAGAGAGATGCTGCTTGAGGGCAAGACCAACGTTGACCTCAACGCCCCTATCGACCCTGATGGCGGCGACGACGGCAACGGCGGAAGCAGCACTACTGGCGGCGGAAGCAATGCAGGCGGTAGCGGAACCACCGGCTCTGAGGGCGGCAACAAGGGTGACACGGGTACTTCCGGCGGCAATACCGGAGAGGGCTCAGGCAAGACCGACCCAGGTTCCAGTGACGGCGACAACACGGATGTAACTATCTAGCCGATGAGAGAGTGCCATAAGTATCTTGCCTAGGGTATAATAAGGCACGGATTACACGGATTTAGGCACTCATGTAAATAAAGCCGATTATAAATCTCATCAAGAATCCGAATGATCGTGAAAATCCGTGTAATCCGTGTAATCCGTGCCTAAAAACTAAAAGATGATGAAAAAGGAAACCTGGAAAATGGTGATTCAGATAGCCATCAGCATCCTGACGGCTATCGCCACCTCGCTCGGCGTAACGAGCTGCATGTAAGCTAATAAAAGAAACTGAAAAGAAAAGCAAACCGCTCCACCTATTTATATATATAGGCGGAGCGGTTTTTACAGCAGATTCACATACTCTGCCGGCTTCATGCCATACTGCTTCTGGAAGCACTTGGCAAAATAGCTGGAACTGCTGAAACCGGTCATTTCGCTCACTTCGCTGATGCGATACTTGCGCTCCTGCAACAGGCGGGCAGCCGTGCTGAGACGTATCGCCTGTATCAGTTCGTTAGGCGTTACCGCCAGCAGCGTCTTTACCTTATTAAATAAGGAGCTGCGACTCATGCCCAGCTTATCTGCCAAGAACTGTACATTCAAATCCGGATTCGCAAGATTGTCTTTTATCAGCTTCTCCAAATCCACCAGGAACCTGCGCTCTGGAGAATAATTCTCTTCCTCTGCTGCAGATGATTCCGCCGAAGAGGCAAAAGATACAAATTCTGCTGCTGGCCCTGATGATAGTCCTGCTAATGGTCCTGCAGATAATCCAGCTGATGGTCCTGCAGAAGAATTTGCAGAAGAAGCCTTAGATGAATCCCCGGCGGCTGTTTCCTTAGGGAATCGGAATATCAGCGTGCGGCGCATTTCTATCAGCTGGTTCACACTCGCCACGAGATATTTCATCGAGAACGGCTTGGAGATGAATACATCAGCTCCGCAAATCTTGCTCTGAGCCTTGCTATCCTCATCAGTCTTCGCCGACAGTATGACGATTGGCAGATGGCAGATACTCTTGTTCTGGCGCACCTTCTGACAGAATTCAACTCCGTTCATCACAGGCATTATCCAACTGGTGATAATCAGACTCAGCTCGTCGTGCTTAGACAATATACGCAGTGCCTGCACGCCGTTATCTGCCACCAGCATTCTGTATTTTTCTGACAGAGAGTTTACGATGAAATCTCTCATGTCCTTATCATTCTCCACTACCAGGATGGTAGGGCGATTGTCCATAGGAGCCTCAGGAACAGGCTCAGAAGATGGCTCAGAGGCTGATGCTGAAACTGCCGATGATTCTGCCGATGATTCTGCCTCCATCAGCTCTACCCTATTGCCATCGAGCAGCTGGTCTACGAGAGTCAGCATTCGCTGGGAATTGCGGCTGAAAACATCTATCAAACCATCCATCTCGTCGACGTTCTTCATATCATCCTTATTCATACGATTCTTCCTCGAATCTTCATTCTTCATATCGTCCTCCATCAATCCTTCCTTCACTTTCTGCCACTTCTCCTTCAGAGCATCCAGCGGACCGAGTATCAGGGTGAGCGGAATGCGGATTTCGCGGGCTACCATAGCGAAGAACTGCAGGCGAGCATCGCGCAGCTCCAGCTCCTTCTTCTCAGCCAGGCTGTCCAGCTCTTGCTGATGGCGAAGCTTCAGCTTCTTCCATTGGTACCATACGAGCAGGCCAATGAGAAGCAGATAGATGAGCTTGGCAGGCAGCGACCACCAGAATGGCGGATGCACCACTATCTGAAGCGTTGCCTCGTCCTCAGACCACACGCCGTCGTTGTTGGTGGCCTTCACACGGAAGGTGTAACTGCCGGCTGGCAGATTGGTATAGGCGGCACGGGGTTCGTGGGTGGTGGTCCATTCGTCGTCGAATCCATCGAGCTTATAGCTGTAGAGATTCTTCTCGGGAGAGACATAGCTCAGTGCCGAAAACGAGAAGGTGACGGCATTTTCATCGTGAGAGAGGCTGATTTCATCTACCTTGTCCAATGCCTCGGGAAGCTTATCGGAGCCCACCTCCATGCGCTTGTTGAAGAGCGAGAGAGAAGTGATTGCCACGGGCGGCGCTATACGGTTGAGCGTAACCTGCTGCGGACGGAAGGCGTTGAAGCCCTGAGTAGTGCCGAAATAGATTCTGCCATCGGACGACAGAAGACAGGAATTGGCAAGAAACTGGTCGCTGGTCAATCCGTCGAAACGGCAGAACTTCTGCACCAGCTTGTCCTCGGAATACTTCACGATGCCCTTGCCCGACGACAGCCACATGCTGCCCTGGGCGAAGAGAATGGACTTGAAATCCTGACTTGGAGCATCGACGGCGATGCGGCGAAAGGAGTCGCTGGAAGGCTGATATTCACACAATCCCTGAAGGGTGGCTACGAAGAGGCGCCCCTTGCCGTCGGTCTGAATGCTGTTTACCTGGTTGCTGCCCAGCGAACTGGTGTCCTTCTCGCTGTAGAGATACTGCTTCCAGGTGTTGTTGCGACGAAGACACCAGAGTCCGTTTTCCTGGGTAGCAAACCAAAGGTTGCCCTGACGATCCTCCTCCATATCAATGGTAAGGCCGTTGAAGAGTTTTACTCTTCTGAACTCCTGCTTCTGATCATCAAACAGGAAGGCACCCAGCATGGATGTGGCCCAGAGACGGTGTTTCCTGTCGCGGAAGAAATTGTAGCAGCTGCTGCTCAAGACATAGCTATCCATCCTGACGGGCGTCTGCGCCCCCGTAGTCATGTTCATCCTGATGATGCCCCTGCCATAGGTTCCCACCCACAAGTTGTCGCCATCCACGAACAGCGCATGGGCGTTGTATTTCGCCATCTCCTGCTTGCCTGGGAAATCAACGAAACTGTCGGTCTGCGGGTCGTAGCAGTCGAGGCCTGCATCGTCGGTGGCTATCCAGATGCGATGGCGGGCATCCTCGGCAAAGCGGCTCACCACGCTGCCCTGCAGTCCGCCCAGGGTAGGGAAATACATGTCAAACCGGTTGCGCATGGCAGAAGACGGGATGTAGTTCACACCACCATAGTAGGTGCCTATCCAGAGACCATCTTCCCTATCCCTCATAATGCCATATACAAACCGCTCGGCGGTGCGGCGTGCAGGATTCTCCACCTCCGACAGCATGCGCCACTGGTTGGTCATCCTGTCATACTGCACCAGTCCATCATCGCTGCCAACGAGCACATAGCGGCTGTCTCCATAGAGCTTGTGGATGAAGTTCATACCGTTGCCCGGCACAGGGGGAATGAGGAGTTTGGCAAAGCCGTCGTTGCTCACGCGAAAGAGTCCTTCCTTCCAGGTTCCCACCAGAATGCTGCCATCTGCATTTGCCAGCATCGCCATTCCCCTAAGCTGGGTAGCATCTCCCTTCAGGGCGAAAGGCTTGAAGTTGTCGGCAGTTTTCTGAAGGCGGAAGAGCGAAGCCCCTGCCTTGAGGCTGAGCGCCCACACATGGCTGTTGACATCAATGAGCACGCAATCTACGCTGCCCCTGCTCGCCTTCATGGGATAATGGTGACAGTAATGGCTGGTAAGGTTGAATTTGAAGATTCCCTGGGTTCCGGTGGAAATCCATGCATTATGTTCCCCATCAACAACAATATGGTTGACGGAGGAAGTAATCTTTTCATCGAGCTTCTGAAATTGCTCGGTGGTGAAATTGAAGAGGAAGACTCCCTTAGAGGTTCCCACCAGGAGACCTTCGTCGCAGACGGCAAGTGCCAGGATTTCCTGGTTGAGCTGCATGGTGGCATTGTAGTAGGTGATTACCTGGTAGCCGTCGTAGCGGCAGAGTCCGTAATCGGTGGCTAGCCATACAAAGCCGTTTTTATCCTGCACAATGCTCTTCACGGCATTGCTGGGCAATCCCGTGTTCATAGTAATGGAGCGCATTTGCGGATTTCCGGTCATATTCCTGCCCCATGAGCTGGCTGGCACCATTGCCATGCAAAGGGCGCCAGCTAGGATTATCATCATTTTCTTCATTTTCAAGTAATTTCAGTTCAGTTCTTATTCTTGTCTTTTCTATCTCTCTTTTACTTCTGTTATTTTACTGTTTCTTATATTATTTTGCCTGTTTCTTCTATTTATGAATCTCTCCGTTCATTATTTCTTTCTGACACTTTCACGGTATTTCAGCGGTGACGTATGCAGATGCTCCCTCACATACTTGCCGAAGAACGAAGTGTTGGAGAAGCCCAGAATGCACGATACTTCCTTGATAGACATGGAGGTGGAGCGCAGATAGTACGTAATATCTGCCAGGGTGTATTCCGTAATCCAATCGATAGCCGTCTTGCCCGAATGGCGCTTGCAGATGATGGAGAGGTACTTGGGCGTGATGCAGAGCTGGCGGGCGAAATACTCCACCGGGCGATGCTTGATGTCCTCCTGCTGCAGATTCTCAAGAAACTTGTCGAAGAGTTCGACGGTGCTGGAGTTCAGATCGTCTGCCGACATATCCTCGAGCAGCAGATTGCTCACTGCCAGCAGGGCGCTCTTGAGCAGCGTCTCCACTATCTCGCGGCGATAGGGCTTCCACGAGGTGCGCTCGCTGAAGGTGGTGTCGAGGCAGAGGCGCACCAGTTCTGTAAACTTGGCGTAGAACTTCATATCCACCTCGTTCATCTTCAGTACCAGTACCTTGCTCACATACATGGCGCGGTTCCACACCGAGATATGCGACTGAAGGATGCTGAGCAATCCATGGTTGCTTACGCACATCGCCGTGCACGCAAAATCATCCGACACCTCCTTGATGTCGAGTATGGAATTGGGCGGACTGATAAAGATGTCGCCCCTTTCTACGGAAAATTCCCGCCCGTTGAGTTCAGCCTTCAGGCTTCCCCTGTGGCAAGATGCAATCATGTTCATCTGGAACCTCATCGGGTCGGGGTTCTGCAACACCTTGACATTGTCGATAATCAAGATATCCTCGTCGAGATAGCTGGCGCTGATCTCGGCACTCTGCGCAAACTCACCTTCCTCGATGCGCTGCTTCACGTCCTTCTGTTCTTTCATTAATACGTTTTTAAAATCTTCATTCTTCGTTCTTCACTCTTCACTTTCTAGAACGCTTCCCTGTACTTATTTTCATCCTTATCCTCCAGCATGGAGAGATAACTCTGGTAGCGACTGGCTGCAATGTAATGGTTCTCCACTGCCTTGATAACGGCACAGCCAGGTTCGTGGGTGTGGGTGCAGTCGGAGAACTTGCAGTCTTGCGAGAACTTGAATATCTCCTTGAAGTAGCTGGTGAGTTCCTCCTTCTCAATATCGAAGGTTCCGAAGCCCTTGATGCCCGGAGTATCAATGAGATAGCCGCCCTCAGGCAGGTCGAGCATCTCGCTGAAGGTGGTGGTATGCATTCCGCTGTTGTGCGCCTCGCTGATTTCGGCGGTGCGCTGGGCAGCATCGGGGATAAGCTGGTTGATGAGCGTGGATTTTCCCACACCGCTGTTGCCGCTGAGCAGAGACTTCTTGTCCTTGATGAGCGGGCGCAGTTCGTCTACTCCTTCACCCGTGGCTGCAGAGATTTCCACACACTTGTATCCGATGGTTTCATAGAGGGTGCGCATCATTTTCTCGTAGTGCAGCTCTTGCTCGGAGAGCAGGTCGCACTTGTTGAACACGATGATGACAGGCACTCTGTATGCTTCGGCTCCGGCCAGGAAGCGGTCGATGAAGGTGGTGGATGTCTCCGGATAGTTCACGGTAACCACGAGCAGTGCCTGGTCTACGTTGGCTGCCAGGATATGACTCTGCTTGCTGAGGTTAGGTGATTTTCGGATGATGTAGTTCCGGCGGTCTTCGATGGAAGAGATGAAGGCGGTGCCTTCCTGGTTGGTGATAAGCTGCACGTAGTCGCCCACCGCCACGGGGTTGGTGCTGCGGATTCCCTTCAGTCGGAAATTGCCTTTTATCTTGCTTTCAATCAGCTGGCCATCGTCAGTCTTGACGGTGTACCAGCTGCCTGTATTCTTAATAACGAGTCCTCTCATTATCACATACTAATAATGTAATCCTAAAAAGGGTGAGCCTTTCTAGACTGTCATGATTTCCTTTTCCTTCTCGTCCATCAAACCTTCGAGCTGCTTGATGTACTTGTCGTGAAGCTTCTGCAAATCATTCTCTGCATCCTTCTCCAAGTCCTCAGAAAGACCATCCTTGATAGCCTTCTTCAGCTTCTCCTTCACCTCCTGGCGCACGTTGCGAACCTCAATCTTGGCACGCTCGGCAATCTTGTTACACTGCTTAACCAGCTCCTTGCGGCGCTCGCCAGTAGGCTGAGGAATACCGAGGCGAACAATCTCGCCATTGTTCTCTGGAGTAATACCCACTCCGCTATCCATGATAGCCTTCTCGATGTCCTTGATGGCCTTCTTGTCCCAAGGGCGGATGGCGATGGTACGCGCATCAGGAGTTGTTACGGTGGCTACCTGGTTCAGGGGAACCATGCTGCCATAGCTGTTAACACGCACGCCGTCGAGGATTGCTACGTTGGCGCGACCTGCACGGATATGAGAGAGTTCTTCTGCGAGATACATCGCAGCCATCTCCATACGCTCTGCTGCAGAATTCAAAGTTTCTTTTACGTCGATCATAGTCTGTATATTTTTATTTTTTATTATTTTATTAATTCCAATCTTTTGAGTTCCTCACCCACATAGTTGGTAAGTTCCACAAACTGCGGGATGCTGAGCTGCTCAGGGCGCTTGGTCATGATGTCGGTGGTGTAGAAATCCTCTCGTGGAGTTACACCCGGAAACATCTGCTTCAAGCTCACGCGCAGCATCTTGCGGCGCTGGTTGAACACGGTCTTCACCAGTCGCTTGAAGAGCTTCTCATCGCAGCCCAGGTCGGTCACCTTGTTGCGGGTCATGCGGATTACGGCACTCTTTACCTTTGGAGGTGGATTGAACACGCCCTCGTCTACGGTAAAGAGATACTCCACATCGTACCATGCCTGGATGAGCACGCTGAGGATGCCATACGCCTTATTGCCTGGCTCGGATGCCATACGCAACGCCACTTCTCGCTGAATCATGCCGGTGCAGCAAGGAATGAGATCCTTGTAGTCGAGCATCTTGAAGAAAATCTGCGAGGAAATGTCGTAAGGGTAATTGCCCGTGAGCACGAACTGCTTTCCGTCGAATATCTGGTTGAGGTCCATTCTCAGAAAATCCTCTCCTATGATATTGTCCTTCAGCTGAGGGAAGTTTTCGTGCAGATAAGCCACCGACTCTGAGTCGATTTCCACCGCCTTCACGAGGCGTGGCTTCTCTACGAGATATTGCGTAAGCACACCCATTCCCGGTCCGATTTCGAGCACGGGAATATCAGGGCAGGCATCCACCGTATCGGCGATGCGCTTGGCTATGTTGAGGTCAGTAAGGAAGTGCTGACCCAGATTTTTCTTTGGCTTTACAGCTTTCATCATTCTCTATCTGTTTCCGACCTTTCGGTCTGTTTGTTATTTCTTACTATATATATTTTGCAAAAATACGATTATTTTTCGAGAAATCATCGCTTAGATGCGATTTTTTTTCTCTTTTATATAAAAAAGAGGAAATAAAAAGGGGCAGAAGCGTTTATTTATGCTAAAAATATGCAGAAACCGCACCATATAAGCGATAAAAGTATTACCTTTGCACTATGATGGAAAAGAAAAAGATAGCAAACAATATCTGGAAGGTGGCTCTCTCGCTGTTTCTGGGCGGAGCCATCCTCTACTGGATGTATCGCGGATTTGACTTCAGGCAGGTGGAGGACGTGGTGCTCCACAGGATGAGTTGGACCTGGATGCTGCTGTCGTTCCCCTTTGGCATCTCGGCACAGCTCTTCAGGGGCTGGAGATGGAAACAGGCGCTGGAACCCATCGGCGAAAAGCCCCGAAGCAGCGTAAGCATCAACTCCATCTTCATATCCTACGCCCTGAGCCTCGTTATCCCGAGATCGGGTGAATTTGCAAGATGCGCCGTGCTGAAGAGATGGGACGGAATCTCGTTTCCCAAATCGCTGGGTACGGTGGTAACAGAAAGAGCCATCGACTCGCTGCTCGTGCTGCTCATCGCCGGACTGGTGTTTCTGATGCAGATTCCCGTGTTCCTGAACTTCTTCGACAAGACGGGCACCAGCATGGACAGCATCTTGGGGAAGTTTACCGCCACGGGCTACCTGGTTACCGCCATCTGCGGCGTTGCCGTGCTCATCCTGGCACACATCCTGCTCAAGAAGCTGGCTATATATAATAAGGTGAAAGCCACGCTGAGCGGACTGTGGCAGGGAGTGATTTCGCTGAAGGGCGTGAAGAACGCACCCCTCTACATCGCCTTTACCCTGGGCATCTGGCTGAGTTATTTCCTGCACTATTATCTCACATTCCAGTGCTTCGAATCAACCAGCCACCTGAACCTGATGTGCGGACTGGTTACCTTCATCGTGGGCAGCATTGCCGTGGTGGTACCTACCCCCAACGGAGCGGGTCCCTGGCATTTCGCCGTGAAGACGATGCTCATCCTCTACGGCATCCAGCAGAACGACGCACTCTACTTCGTGCTCATCGTACACTCGGTGCAGACGCTGCTCGTCATCCTGCTGGGCATTTACGCATGGATAGCCCTGGCGTTTACAAGAAAAAAAACATTAACATTTTAAATAAAGATATTATGGCTGACATTAAGAATCTAAGTCCAGTTGAAATCTGGCGCAACTTCGACAAGTTGACACAAGTTCCACGTCCATCAGGACATTTGGAGAAAATTCAGGCTTATTTGCTCAACTGGGCAAAGGAGGCTGGCGTAGAGGCTTTCCAGGATGCTGCTGGAAACATCGTGATGCGCAAACCTGCTACTCCAGGCATGGAGAACAGAAAGGGCGTTATCATGCAGGCACACATGGACATGGTGCCTCAGAAGGCTCCTGAAAGCAACCACGACTTCGAGAACGATCCTATCGAAACCATCATCGATGGCGACTGGGTACGTGCCAACAAGACTACACTGGGTAGCGACGACGGTCTGGGCGTGGCTACTATCATGGCTGTGATGGAGTCTAAGGACTTGCAGCACGGACCTGTAGAGGGTCTCATCACCGCTGACGAGGAGACAGGCATGTATGGTGCCAACGACCTGCCTGAGGGCGAACTGAACGGAGAGATCCTCTTGAACCTCGACACAGAGGTATGGGGCGAGTTCGTAATCGGAAGTGCCGGCGGTATCGACATCACAGCAACACTCGACTATAAGGAGGTGGAGACAGACAAGGAAGATGCAGCCGTAAAGGTTACCCTGAAGGGATTGAAGGGCGGTCACTCCGGCATCGAGATCAACGAGGGCAGAGCCAACGCCAACAAGTGCATGGTTCGCTTCGTCCGTGAGGCAATCTCCGAACTTGACGCACGCCTGGCTTCATGGCAGGGCGGCAACATGCGTAACGCCATTCCATTCCAGGCAGAGGTGGTACTGACTCTGCCAAAGGAGAACGTAGAGGCCTTGAACGACATGGTAGCCGACTGGAAGGACGAGTTCTGCGATGAGTTCAACGGCATTGAGAACATCGAGAACATCGAGTTCTTCACCGAGAACGTAGAAACTCCAGCCACAGAGGTTCCTGCCGAGATTCAGGACAACCTGGTAGACGCCATCTTTGCTTGCCACGACGGCGTATTGCGCATGGCTCCATCCATGCCTGACATCGTAGAGACATCATCTAACCTCGCCATCATCGAAATAGGTGGCGGTAAGGCTGCCATCAAGATTCTGGCACGTTCTAGCCACGAGTATTACAAGATGTATCTGGCTACCATGATGGAGAGCTGCTTCAACATGGCTGGCATGAAGGTAGAGTTCAGCGGCGCTTACGGCGGCTGGAACCCTAACCCAAAGAGCGACATTCTGGAGCACGTATTGAAGGTGTACAAGGAGCAGAACGGCAAGGACGGCGTGGTTCAGGCTGTTCATGCGGGATTGGAGTGCTCTATCATCCTGGGCAAGTATCCTAACCTGGATGTAGTATCATTCGGTCCTACCCTGCTCAGCCCTCACACTGCCAACGAGCGTTGCCAGATTAGCTGCGTGGCTCCATTCTGGAACCTGATGAAGCAGCTGCTTGCCGAGATTCCTACCAAGTAAAGAAGGAAGAAATTACAAAAAGATTAAAAAAGGAAGCCGGGAAAGAATTTTCTCGGCTTTTTTGTCCCTTTTCTCAATAAAAATCATTATCTTTGCACCCGATTTCGCAAGCACTGTCATATCTGCCAAGAAAAGCAGAAGCTTCTCATCCCAAAAGACGGATGCGATGCTGCAGCCCACTTGCATAAGTTTCATCAAATTAACAACAAAATGGACGATTATCACGCGGAGAACAATTATGAATTGTAGGCGTGGAGATTCAGCATTCAGGAAACAGCCCCCCGAATAAAGAACGGTAAGGGCTAGAAAATCCAATAGCCAATCTCCATACCCAAACGTTTATTATTTTTTGGAGATTAGCAAACAATGAAGACATACTGGAACATAGAAAAGACTCTGTCTCCACTCAACGAGTGGCAGCCAAACTGCTGGATACAAGTAACATGTCCAACTGATGAAGACCAGCGCCTGCTGGAAGAAGAATTCAAAATCCCTGATTATTTCCTTTCGGATATCAGCGATACCGATGAGCGTGCCCGCTACGAATACGACGATGGCTGGATGCTCATCATCCTCCGTATCCCCTACGTCAAGGAAATACGCAGCCGCACACCTTACACCACCGTGCCGCTGGGCATCATCCACAAGCGCGACGTAACCATCACCGTATGCTTCTACGAAACCAACATGATGATAGATTTCGTGAGCTATCAGCAGAAACGCGGCGAGGGTTTCACCGACTACGTGGACATGATTTTCCGCCTCTTCCTCTCGTCGGCCGTATGGTACCTGAAGCGATTGAAGCAGATCAACTCGCTCATCGAGAAGGCGAAGCGCAATCTGGATCATGGCGTGAACAACGAGAGCCTGATAGGACTGAGCCGCCTGCAAGACTCCCTCACCTACTTCATCACCTCTATCCGAGGCAACGAAAACCTGCTCTCGAAATTGAAGTTCAAGCTACAGGTGGACGAATTGGATGCCGACCTCATCGAAGACGTGAACATTGAGATGACGCAGGCGAGAGAGACCACCAGCATCTATTCCGACATTCTGGAATCAACGATGGACACCTATTCGAGCATCATCAATAACAACATGAACACCACGATGCGAACCCTGACCAGTATCAGCATCGTGATGATGTTGCCAACGCTGATATCCTCCTTCTTCGGCATGAACCTGGTGAACGGCATGGAAGAAAGTCCCTACGGATTTGCCCTCGCCCTGGTCATCTCGTTTGTGGTATCCGGACTCACTTGGGGCTTCCTAAGATACAAAAGACTGCTCTAAAAGGCATTCTACATATAAAAAACATTAAAAAAATCGGATATCTTGACGGATATTCGATTTTTTTGTTTAAGTTTGCACAATATTATAACATTAGATTTGTGGCCGACTCGCGCAAGGCACGACAAGCGACCAAAGAAACTCGAATCATAAACTAAACAAAGTGACATGATGGACTCTCAAGAAAAAGCTCTGTTTCCACAGAGCGCCCTGAAAGAACCTGCCAAGAAGGCTTACGCCACCAAGCAGGAAGTACTCGAAAGAGTAAAAGAAATTGCCCACAGTGCAGAGGCTCCCAACAAGGAGGAACTCGACAACCTGAAGACAACGTTCTACAAGATTCATCTCGCCGAGAGAGATGCTCAGATGAAGGAGTATCTCGCAGCAGGCGGTGACCCTGAGAAGTACGTTCTCTTACCTGATGACACAGAGGAAGCCTTCAAGGCGGAAATGCAGATCATCAAGGAGAAAAGAGCGAAGATCTTCCTGCAACAGGAAGAGGAAAAGCAGGAAAACCTGGCGAAGAAACTTGAGATTATCGAAAAGATAAAAGCCATGGCTACCTCGCCTGAGGAGGCCAACAATTCATATCAGGAATTCAAGAACCTGCAGCAGGAATGGAAGGAAATCAAGGCAATTCCTGCAGACAAGGCTAACGAGGTGTGGAAGAACTACCAGCTATACGTGGAGCAGTTCTACGACCTGCTGAAGCTCAACAACGAGGCGCGCGAGTACGACTTCAAGAAGAACCTGGAGGCGAAGACCAAGCTGTGTGAGGCTGCCGAAAAACTGGCCGAAGAGCCAGACGTTATCTCTGCCTTCCACCAGTTGCAGGACTTGCATCAGGAGTACCGCGAAATCGGACCTGTGGCAAAGGATCTGCGCGAGTCTATCTGGACCCGCTTCAAGAATGCCAGCACCGTGATCAACAAGAAGCACCAGCAGCATTTTGAGGATCTGCGCGCCAAGGAAGAGGATAACCTCGCCAAGAAGACTGCCCTCTGCGAGAAGATTGAGGCTATCAACCTCAAGGAGAACAAGCAGGCTAATGACTGGGAGGAGGCTACCAAGACCATCATCGAAATTCAGGGCGAATGGAAGAAGATAGGCTTTGCTCCTCAGAAGATGAACGTGAAGATTTTCGAGCGCTTCCGCATCGCCAACGATGAGTTCTTCAGCAAGAAAGCAGAATTCTTCAAGACCATCAAGAGCCAGTATGCCGAGAACCTGGAGAAGAAGCAGAAGCTGGTGGAGAAGGCTAAGGCTTTAGCCGACAGCACCGACTGGAAGAAAACAGGCGACAAGCTGGTTCAGCTTCAGAAAGAATGGAAGACCGTGGGCTTCGTGCCTCGCAAACAGGGCGACCAGCTCTGGAAGGAATTCCTGGCTGCCTGCAACAAGTTCTTTGATGCCCGCAACAAGGAAAATGCAGGCACAAGAAACGAGGAGCATGCTAATCTCGAAAAGAAGCGCGGCATCATTGCCCAGCTCAAGGATTTGGCTGAGAACCCTCCTGTAGACGGTTTCCAGAAAAAGATGCAGGATTTCATCGCACAGTATAATGCCGTGGGCCATGTTCCTTTCAAGGAGAAAGACAAGCTCTATAAGGAGTATCACGACGTGATGGACAAGCTCTACAAGCATCTGCGTTCAAACAATGCCAAGCGCCACATGAACAACTTCAAGAGCAATCTGAAGAGTGTTGCCGAGAAGGGAGCCAACGCTTTGGACAACGAGCGTGGCAAACTGTTGCGCCGCTACGACCAGCTGCGTGCTGAGATTACCACCTACGAGAACAACCTCGGTTTCCTCAATGCAGCAAGCAAGAAAGGTAACAGCCTCGTAGAGGAGATGAACCGCAAGGTAGAGAAGCTGAAGGAAGACTTGAAGCTCGTAAAGGAGAAAATCAAGGCTATCGATGCTGAGAATAAGTAATTTGATGCAGAGATACAGTAAAAGAAATCATTGAATTCATCATAAACCCAGGGCGAAAGCTCTGGGTTTTCTTTTTGATACCTGGCAAAATGCGGGGACATATTGAGGAAAGCCTTGGGGATATAAAAAAAGCATCTTTCGAATGAAAGATGCTCTCTAGTTGGGATACCCGGACTCGAACCAGGAATGACAGGACCAGAATCTGTAGTGTTACCATTACACCATATCCCAATTTTGCGTTTAAGAAGAACCACTTGAAAAATGAAGTTGGGATACCCGGACTCGAACCAGGAATGACAGGACCAGAATCTGTAGTGTTACCATTACACCATATCCCAATATCATTGCAACTTCATCAGGTTGATTTCTCAATTGCGAGTGCAAAGGTACAACTTTTTTTTGAATCACCAAAATTTTTCGGCACTTTTTTTTAAAATATCTCAATTTTTTCTGTTTTTCATGGGTTTTTCGGGTATTTAGCGTATCTTTGTACCATAATTACATATAATAAGGTAGAAAATAAAAACAAGAAAGAATTAATGAACACAGTTAAACAACTCGTAGAGACTATTAAAGAAGGTATACAAGAGAAAAAAGGTCAAGATATCGTAATCGCCGACCTCAGTGAAATGGATGGCACCATCGCCAAATACTTCGTCATCTGCCAGGGCGGATCACCTACCCAGGTGGAGGCTATCGCAGAATCGGTGGGCGACATGTGCCGCAAGAACCTCGGCGAAAAGCCGGTCAACGTGGCCGGACTCGGCAACGACCAGTGGGTAGCGATGGATTTCGTGGACGTGCTCGTCCATATCTTCCTGCCAGAAGTTCGTGCCTATTACGACCTGGAGCATCTGTGGGCTGACGCTAAGCTCATCCATGTTCCAAATCTCGACTAAGCTTCGGGATTTGACACCTTACCATTGCATACAAAAATATATAATATATGAATCAAAGCAACAATTTAAACAACCCGGGCGGAGGAAATGGTCCTAAGATGCCTAGGTTTAACATGAATTGGCTCTACACCATCATCCTCATAGCACTCATTGCGCTATTCTTCAGTGGTGGTGGAGATGCCTTGGGCGGAAGCGCAGCCAAGGAAGCTACCTACACAGAGTTCAAGCAATACGTAGACAAGGGGTACGTGCTCAGCGTAGTGGCAAACAAGACTGAAAGCAACCTCAAAATATACATCAACCCTAAATATACGCGCGATGTATACAAGATGAGCGCCCAGAACGTGGGTCCTAACCCATACGTGAAAGTACAGTTCGGCTCTATCGACGAAATGGATCGCTACGCCAACGAGAAGGTGAAAGAGGGAAAGATTCATTCCTTCAGTTATGACAACCAGAAGGACAACGACTTCTGGAGCCTCATCATGAGCCTTGCCCCACTGCTTCTCTTCTTCTTCTTCATCTACTGGATGTCGGGCAGAATGGGCAGCGGAATGAGCAACATGGGCGGCGGCATCTTCAACGTAGGAAAGAGCAAGGCGAAGATGTATGAGAAGGGAAATGCCATCGGCATTACCTTCAAGGACGTTGCCGGACAGGAAGGTGCCAAGCAGGAGGTGCAGGAAATTGTAGATTTCCTGAAAAATCCGCAGAAATACACCGACCTGGGTGGTAAGATTCCTAAGGGCGCCCTGCTCGTAGGTCCTCCGGGAACCGGTAAGACTCTTCTGGCGAAGGCGGTGGCTGGCGAGGCTGGCGTACCATTCTTCTCAATGAGCGGTTCTGACTTCGTGGAAATGTTTGTCGGCGTAGGTGCATCGCGTGTGCGCGACCTCTTCCGCCAGGCAAAGGAGAAATCGCCTAGCATCATCTTCATCGATGAGATTGACGCCGTGGGCCGTGCCCGCAGCAAGAACCCAGCCATGGGTGGAAACGATGAGCGAGAGAACACGCTCAACGCCCTGCTCACCGAGATGGACGGTTTCGGCACCAACAGTGGTGTGATTATCCTGGCTGCTACCAACCGTGTGGACATGCTCGACAGTGCCCTGCTCCGCGCAGGCCGTTTCGACCGAGAAATCCACGTAGATCTTCCAGGCTTGAACGAGCGCAAGGCCATCTTCCTGGTTCACCTGAAGCCTATCAAGATTGACGAGACCGTGGATGTAGATCTGCTGGCACGTCAGACTCCGGGCTTCTCGGGTGCTGATATTGCGAATGTCTGCAACGAGGCAGCCCTCATCGCAGCCCGCCACAACAAGAAGGCGGTTTGCAAGCAGGATTTCCTCGACGCCGTAGACAGAATCGTAGGCGGATTGGAGAAGAAGACCAAGGTGATGACTGCCGACGAGAAGCGCAGCATCGCCCTGCACGAGGCTGGCCACGCTACCATTTCATGGTTCTGCCAGTATGCCAACCCACTGATCAAGGTAACCATCGTACCTCGCGGTCAGGCACTCGGCGCAGCCTGGTATCTGCCGGAAGAGCGCCAGATTACCACCAAGGAGCAGATGCTCGACGAAATGTGTTCACTGATGGGTGGACGTGCCGCCGAGGAACTCTTCACCGGTCATATCTCTTCCGGAGCGATGAACGACCTGGAGCGTGCTACCAAGAGCGCCTATGGCATGGTGGCTTACCTGGGTATGAGCAAGAGCCTGCCAAACATCTGCTATTACAACCAGAATGAGTATTCGTTCCAGCGTCCTTACTCAGAGACTACAGCCCGCGAGATAGACAAGGAGGTGCTGCAGATGGTGAACGAGCAATACACCCGTGCCAAGAACATCCTGATGGAGCACAAGGAGGGTCACAACGCCCTTGCCGAACTGCTGATTCAGAAAGAGGTGATCATGGCAGAGGATGTGGAGCACATCTTCGGCAAGCGCCCATGGCTGAGCCGCTCGCAGGAAATCATGGAAGACGAGCAACCTAAGATTGACGACGCCGTGAAGGATATGCCTGAGGTTCAGGCTGCCATCAAGGAACATGAAGAGGCAAAGAAGCAGGCTGGAGAGGATGCTTCTGAAACTTCTTCTGAGAATTCTTCTGAGAATTCTCCTAAGGATGCTTCTGAGACCAAGGCTTCTGAAAACGAGAAAAATAACGAAAAATAGGAAGGCCTATGACTGATAAACAAAAAAATCTAGTAATAAGATCCATCACAGGCGTACTCTTCGTCGCCTGTATGGTATCTTGCTTCCTGAATCCCAGGGCGATGATTTTCCTCTTCGCCCTGATTACAGGACTAAGCATTTGGGAGTATTGCGGACTGGTAAACCAGAAGGAAGACATCTGCGTAAACCGCTTCATCACCACCGTGGCAGGCGTATATTTCTTCCTAGCCGTGGCAGGTTTCCGCACCGGCATCGTGAGCAACTTCGTGGTATTCGTACCTTATCTGCTCACCATCGTGTATCTTTTCATTGCAGAGCTCTACACGGGCAACAAGAATGCCATCAACGACTGGGCCTACACCATGCTTTCACAGATGTATATTGCCCTGCCATTCTCGATGATTAACGTTTTGGCGTTCGAGACTTCGGCATTCGACGGTCAGATACATTACGACATGCTCTTGCCTTTGAGCATCTTCATCTTCCTTTGGACCAACGATACGGGTGCTTACTGCAGCGGTTCGCTTTTCGGCAAACACAAGCTGTTTCCCCGCATCAGTCCGGCAAAGAGTTGGGAGGGCAGCATCGGCGGCGGCATTTTCGTGATTATCGCAGCCATCATCATCGGTTACATTGCCAATGATGGTGCAGCCCATCGCCTGAGCATTCCTGGCTGGGTGGGTCTTGGAGTGGTTGTAGCCTTCTTCGGCACCTGGGGCGACCTGGTAGAGAGTCTCTTCAAGCGTACGCTGGGTGTGAAGGATAGCGGAACCATCCTGCCAGGCCATGGCGGCATGCTCGACCGTTTCGATTCATCGCTCATGGCAATACCGGCAGCGGTGATTTATCTCTACACCCTCCAGCTTTTCGGATAAATACAATAAAAAATCGCAGCTCGCCCCTTTCTGGGTGTGCTGCGATTTTTCTTATAACTAAGATTTCTCTTATAGCAATATACTATTTCAACTCTTCCTGCTGCGACTGACTGAGCTGTTCTTCTGCCAGTCGGGCACGCTCGGCTTCTTCTTCGGCAAGCCTTCTGGCTTCCTCGGCTCTTCTCCTAGCCAATTCCGCTTCTTTCTCAGCCTTCAATCTTGCAGTTTCCGCCTCCTGCTCAGCTTTCTTCTTCGCTGCTTCTGCTTCAGCCAAAGCTTTCAATCTTGCACGCTCGGCGGCCTCGGCAGCAGCCTTGGCTTCGGCCTCCGCTCTTTCTCTAGCCAGCTTGAGGAGCATCTCGCGGCGCTTTACCAGCAAATCATACATGATGGCGGCAGCCTCATCCGGAGCCACCTGATTGCCCAAGCGCTCTCTCACCTCACGATATTCCGCAAGCATGCGCTCCCTACCCTCCATACCAGGCAGAATCTGATAAAGCTGGTCGGCAATAGCATCCACCTTGAAGCGGTCGGCAAACATCTCCTGAACCACCTCCTTATCAGCTATCAGATTCACCAGCGAGATATACTTGCACGACATTATATGCTTAAACGCAAAACGAACCAGACGAGGCAATGGCGTTTCATAACAAACCACCTGAGGCACCTCGAAAAGCGCCGTTTCCAGCGTAGCCGTACCACTCGTCACCAAAGCAGCCGTGGCATGGGTAAGAAGCGGATAAGTCTTGTTGCGCACCAGCTTGACAGGCGTACCCTTCAGGAACTTCTCGTAGTAAGCGTCCTCTATGGAAGGAGCCCCGGCAAGCACCATCTGGTAATCCTCAAACCGCTCAGCCACCTCAATCATCGCTGGCAGATTATCCTTGATTTCCTGCAATCGGCTTCCGGCAAGCAGGGCGATAATCGGACGATGTACGTCAAGATTATTCTCCTGACAAAATTCCAGGGCAGTCTGCTTGTAAGAAGCCCTGAATGCAGCTACTTCCTCGGCCGTAGGATTGCCCACGTAATGAATGGGATAGCGATGCTTTTTCTCAAAGAAAGGAACCTCGAAAGGCAAGATGGAGAAGAGTTCGGCGATATCGCGCTTGATGCTGCGGATGCGCCATTCCTTCCATGCCCATATCTTAGGCGAAATATAATAGTAAGACGGAATATTCGTCTTCTTTTTCAAGAACTTAGCGATATTCAGATTGAATCCCGGATAATCTACCAAGATTACAACATCAGGTCTCCATTTCACGATATCCTCCTTGCACTTCTTCATGTTGGCAAAGATGGTGCGAAGATGCAGAAGCACAGGAACAAAACCCATATAGGCAAGCTCCTTGTAATGCTTGACACGAGTGCCTCCTTCGGCAGCCATCAAATCGCCTCCGAAGAATCTGAATTCAGCAAACTCGTCAACATTTTTTAGCGAACGCATCAACCGGCTTGCATGCAGGTCGCCACTCGCCTCTCCTACTATCAAATAATACTTCATAACTCAAACTTCATAACTCAAACTTCTTGATCCAATCATAATCTGTGACATCAATCTTGGTTGGCGTAATGGAAATATAGCCATTGTTCACCGCCCACTGGTCAGTATCCGTAGCCTCAGGCTCATCATTACGGTAGTCGCCCACCATCCAGTAATAGTCGTAACCGTGCGGGTGCGTGCGATGCTCCACTTCGTTAATCCACGATCCATGCGTCATTCGGCAAGCCTTGAATCCCTTGAACGGAGGCTGCGCCGGGAAGTTGACATTCAGGCAGGTATATTCAGGCAAGCCCTTCTCGAGCACCATCTTCACCACCTTGAGAACACCCTCACGCAGCGGCGAGAGATCGGCATTCTCATCATAGTTGCAACTGCTGAAGGCTATGCTTGGAATATGCTGCATGCATCCCTCCTTCGCCACACCCATGGTGCCCGAATAATGGTTGTTCACACTGGAGTTATCGCCATGGTTGATTCCGCCAATCACGAGGTCGGGACGGCGATGTTTCAAGAACTGGTCGAGTGCCAGCTTCACGCAGTCTACCGGTGTTCCGCTGCACGACCACACCTCCACATCCTCGCCCATGTTGTGGCGTCGCTTGAGGCGCAGCGGCGTGGTAGCCGAGAAGGCGCAGGCGAATCCGGAGCGGGCACTTTCGGGAGCCACAACCAGCAGGTCGCACCAGTCCTTGAGGAAGCTCACGAGCGTTTTAATACCATTGGCATGATAGCCATCATCATTAGAAATTAACACTAAAGGTTTCTTATTTTCCATAAAAATATCTTTCTTTTAGGTGCAAAAGTACGAAAAAACCTTTAAAGTAACATATTTCTCGCATATTTTTTGTATCTTTGCCGAAAAATTCTGCACTCGAAAGCCATTTTTAGCTCACGGGCGCACACTTTAGGTTATTATATAGACAAAAGAAATGGGAAAAATAATCGCATTAGCTAATCAGAAAGGTGGTGTCGGAAAGACCACTACGACCATCAACCTGGCAGCATCGCTCGCCACACTGGAGAAGACGGTGCTTGTCATCGACGCCGACCCGCAGGCGAACGCATCCAGCGGACTGGGCGTTAACCTTGGCGAAGTGGAATGTTCGCTCTACGAATGCATCATCGACCATGCAGACATCCGGGATGCTATCTATACCACCGACATCGACGGTCTCGACATCGTGCCAAGCCACATCGACCTCGTGGGTGCTGAGATAGAAATGCTCAACCTGAAAAATCGAGAAAGGGTCATCAAGAACCTGCTCGAACCCATCCGCAACGATTACGACTACATACTCATAGATTGCTCGCCTTCATTGGGACTCATCACCGTGAACTCGCTCACCGCAGCCGACAGCGTTGTCATCCCAGTGCAATGCGAGTATTTTGCGCTAGAAGGTATCAGCAAACTGCTCAACACCATCAAGATCATCAAGAGCAAGCTGAACCCGAAACTGGAAATAGAGGGATTCCTGCTCACGATGTACGACAGCCGCCTGCGCCTTGCCAACCAGATTTACGACGAGGTGAAGCGCCACTTCCAGGAACTGGTGTTCAAGACGGTGATTCAGCGCAACGTGAAGCTGAGCGAAAGTCCGAGCCACGGACTCCCCGTCATCCTCTACGATGCAGAGAGCAACGGTGCCAGAAACCATCTGGCATTGGCGAAGGAAATTATCAACA
This sequence comes from Segatella copri, assembly GCF_019249655.2. NCBI lineage: Bacteria > Pseudomonadati > Bacteroidota > Bacteroidia > Bacteroidales > Prevotellaceae > Segatella > Segatella copri. The sequence goes on along the minus strand of NZ_CP137557.1, from coordinate 1,517,366 downwards.
GAAACAGTTAGGAAAAAGAAATTGAACCCTTCAGAAAAGGTAAATGTTCAAAATTCAAAGATCAAAAGTAAAAAATGGCAGTACATAAGAAATTCAATAACGGCATGAAGAGCAATGCCCTGGGACGCGGTCTCGATGCCCTCATATCAACCGAGGGGGTCCGCACGCAGGGCAGCAGCACCATCAACGAGATTCCGCTCGACCAGATTGAGGCTAACCCCAACCAGCCCCGAAGAGAGTTTGACGAGGAAAGCTTGCAGGAACTGGCTGACAGCATCCGTGCCATCGGCATTATCCAGCCCATCACCCTGCGACAGATAGCAGAGAATCACTTCCAGATCATTGCAGGTGAGCGCCGCTGGAGAGCCTCCCAGCTGGCGGGTCTAACAGCCATTCCAGCCTATATCCGCACCATCAGCGACGAGAACGTGATGGAGATGGCGCTCGTGGAGAACATCCAGCGCCAGGACCTCAACGCCATAGAAATCGCTCTGGCTTACGAACATCTGATGGAAAACGAGGGAATGACCCAGGAGAAAGTTTCAGAACGCGTGGGCAAGAGCCGTGCTGCCATCGCCAACTATCTGAGACTCCTGAAGCTGCCTGCACAGGTGCAGATGGCACTGCAGAAGAAGGAAATCGACATGGGCCACTGCCGTGCACTGCTCGCCCTGGACAGTCCTTCACTGCAGATCAAACTCTTCAAGGAAATCCAGAAAAACGGATACTCCGTAAGAAAGGTGGAAGAGATGGTGCAGCGACTCAAGAACGGAGAAGACGTGGAGAGCGGCAAGAAGACCATCACAGCCAAGGCACAGGTGCCAGAGGAGTTTGCCATGCTCAGAGACCGCCTCTCTTCCTTCCTCAACACCAAGGTGCAGTTCTCCTGCTCTGCCAAGGGCAAGGGAAAAATCAGCATCCCCTTTGCCAACGAAGAGGAGCTGGAGCACATCATGAATGTTTTCGATAAACTGAAACAAGAATAAAAAGTGAAATTGAAATTATCACATATCTGCATCTCGGCTCTCATGCTGGCAGCCTCGCTCAATGCTTCCGCACAGAAGCAGAAGGCGAAGGCCGAAGTGGCCGTACCTGCCTTCGCAGCCTCCGACTCAGCCCGGCTGGCTACCCAGGAGGCCAAGCTCTCGGTGGATTCTGCCATCACCAGCCAGGACAGCATGAATCTGGCCAAGCTCAACACATCGTTGCAGCCTGTGCAAAAGAAGAAACGCGACTGGACCACCTGGAAGCCTGAGGCTAAAAGAGCCATGTGGCTCGCCCTGGTACTGCCGGGTGCAGGACAGATCTACAATCGCAAATACTGGAAGCTACCTATTATATATGGAGGCTTCGTGGGCTGCGCCTACGCCATCACCTGGAACAACCAGATGTATCACGACTATTCGCAAGCCTACCTCGACATCATGGACGACGACCCGAACACGCAGAGCTACAACCAGTTTCTGCACCTGGGAGCCACCATCGATGCCTCGAACATAGAACGCTACAAGGAGATATTCCGCAAGCGTAAAGACAAATTCCGCCGCTGGAGAGATATGGGAACCTTCGTGATGATAGGCATCTACGCCTTCTCCGTCATCGATGCCTACGTGGACGCATCCCTCTCGGAATTCGACATCTCCGACGACCTCAGCCTCAGAGTGGAACCGGCTGTGCTCAACAACGGACGCTCTGCCAACCCGCTGCGTTCGGGAACCCTGGGAGTGCAATGCTCCCTCACTTTCTAAGATTACAAGACAAGACATCAGGTTTAAATAAAATCAAACAGATAAAAAAGAAATTAGGATAAATGAAGAAAATCATCATTTTGGCAGCAGCGATGCTGTTTAGCTGGCAGGGCATTCAAGCCCAAAACGACAATTCAGATGAAGATAACGATGTGATTACCGTGACCGACAAGGACGGTAAATCAGAAGAATTTGAAGTGCCTGTAGGTTTGGAAGACAACCTGGATAGCCTACTGCACTTATACAATACTCAGACTTACATGATGGCCGACACCTCGTGCAAGTATCGCGACGTGAACCCAGTGTTTGAAACACAGGTTTACATCGACCGCTTGAAGCGACTGCCTACCATCATCGAAATGCCATACAACGAAGTGGTTCAGAAGTTCATCGACCGCTACAGCGGCAAGCTCCGCCGATCAGTAAGCTTCATGCTCGGCGCCAGCAACTTCTACATGCCTATCTTCGAAGAGGCACTGGATGCCTACAACCTGCCACTGGAGCTGAAATATCTGCCGGTAATCGAGTCGGCGCTCAACCCTAAGGCAGTATCCCGCGTGGGAGCCACCGGACTCTGGCAGTTTATGCTCAGCACCGGAAAACGCTACGGTCTGGAGGTAAATACCCTCTACGACGAGCGACGCGACCCAGTGAAGGCATCCTATGCAGCAGCCCACTATCTGCGCGACCTCTACAAGATCTACGACGACTGGAACCTCGTCATCGCAGCCTACAACTGCGGACCAGCCAAGGTGAACAAAGCTATCCACCGTGCCAAGGGCGAGACAGACTATTGGAAGATCTATCCATACCTGCCAAAGGAGACCCGTGGATACGTGCCAGCCTTCATCGCAGCCAACTACATCATGAACTATTATTGCGACCACAACATCTGTCCGATGGTAACCGAGTTGCCAATGAAGACGGACACCGTGGAAGTGAACCAGGACGTACATATTGAGCAGATAGCCAAGGTGCTGAACATCGACGTAGAGCATCTCCGCAACCTGAACCCGCAATATCGCCGCGACATCATCAACGGAAGCCACAAGCCAATGCCTGTACGCCTTCCGGTTTCGCTCATCGGAGCATTCATCGACAAGGAAGATTCTATCTTCAACTACAGAGCCGACGAACTGCTCGTGAAGCGTGATGTGGTGGATGTGAACGATGACGAGCCAAGCTACAGCCGTTCTTCACGCAGCAGTCGTTCACGCAGCAGCGTTTCATCATCACGCAGCAGCCGCAACAGCAAGTCGGGCAGCCGCAACAGCCGTGGAAAGAAGGGTAAGAAAAACAGCAAGAGCAAGGGCGAAAAGAGCGTAACCATCAGAAGAGGTGATACGCTGTCGGAGATTGCAGCTCGCAACGGAACCACCGTGAAGAAACTGCGCAAGCTCAACAAGATTTCAGGCAACAGCATTCGCGCCGGAAAGAAGCTGAAAGTAAAGTAATCACATAAGATTAGGAATAACCATTCTTATTGGATTAGAGATAACTATTAAGATTAGAAATAACTATTCTTACATTATTAATATATAACTGGAGGGTACGATTATGGACGACCAGAACTTGAAAGACCTAGAAAGAGAGCAAGCCGACAACAAACTGATAGGCGATGCCTTTCAGCATTTGCTCGACACCTACCTCAGCTCGCGACATCGCAAAAAGGTAGATATTGTGACCAAAGCCTTCAACTTCGCCCGACAGGCGCACAAAGGAGTGCGCCGTCTTTCGGGCGAACCCTATATCATGCACCCTATCGCCGTGGCTCAGATAGCCTGCGAGGAAATGGGACTCGGTTCTACCAGCATCTGTGCAGCCCTGCTGCACGATGTGGTGGAAGATACCGACTACACCGTAGAAGATATCAGCAATATCTTCGGCGAAAAGATTGCCCAAATCGTTGACGGACTCACCAAAATCAGTGGTGGAATCTTTGGAGACAAGGCTTCGGCACAGGCTGAGAATTTCAAGAAACTCCTGCTCACCATGAGCGACGATATTCGAGTGATTCTCATCAAAATCTGCGACCGACTGCACAACATGCGCACGCTGGAATCACAGCCTGCCAACAAGCAGTATAAGATTGCCGGCGAAACCTTATACATTTATGCACCACTCGCCAACCGACTCGGTCTCAACAAGATCAAGACCGAGCTGGAGAACCTCAGCTTTCGCTACGACCATCCGCAGGAATACGCCAACATAGAGCATAAGCTTGCTGATACCGAGGCGCAGCGTGACACGCTCTTCGCACAGTTTACAGCCCCAATATGCGAAGTGCTCGACAAATTGGGCGTAGAATACAAGCTCAAGGCACGTGTGAAGAGCCCTTATTCCATTTGGAACAAGATGCAGAACAAGCACGTAACATTTGAAGAAATCTACGACATCCTCGCCGTCCGCATCATCGTAACGCCGAAGGTACGCGCCAACGAGGTAAACGAATGCTTCAATGTGTATGTGGCAATCAGCCAGATATACAAGAGTCACCCCGACCGCCTGCGCGACTGGCTCAACCATCCGAAGGCAAACGGCTATCAGGCCCTGCACGTAACTCTGATGAGCAAGCAGGGACGATGGATTGAAGTGCAGATCCGTTCCGACCGCATGGACGAGGTGGCAGAGAAGGGATTCGCAGCCCACTGGAAATACAAGGAAGGCGGCGAATATACGGAAGACGAAAACGAACTGAACGACTGGCTCAGCACCATCAAGGAAATCCTCGATGACCCGCAACCAGACGCCATGGACTTCCTCGATGCCATCAAGCTCAACCTCTATGCATCAGAAATCTTCGTCTTCACACCTAAGGGTGAAATCAAGACGATGCCAGCCAACTGTACGGCACTCGACTTCGCCTTCCAGATACACACCTTCCTGGGAAGCCACTGCATCGGAGCCAAGGTGAACCACAAGCTGGTGCCTCTGAGCCACAAGCTCAACAGCGGCGACCAGGTAGAGATTCTCACCTCCAAGAGTCAGCACGTGCAACCCGACTGGGTGAACTTCGTCAGCACCGCCAAGGCAAAGAGCAAGATTATGGCAATATTGCGCCGCGACTCACGAGAAGTTCAGAAGAAGGGTGAGACCATCCTTACCGACTGGCTCAAGAAGAACAACATGGAGATGACCAACTCCATCGTGGACAAGCTCTGCGACTTCCACAACATCCAGAAGCACGAAACCTTCTTCCAGTCTATCGGCGAGCATTGCCTGATACTGGGCGAAAAAGACCTCGACGAGCTGCAGGGCAAGAACAAGAAGCCAAAGCAAGCTGCAGGCTGGCGTAATTTCATCCCATTCCTGGGCAGAAACAAGAGTAAGGAAGAAACTGCGGGAACCGTAAAGCCTCAGGAACTCTTCGTGGTGGGCAAGGACTTCAATAAGAAGAAACCACTCATCCTTACTGAGGAAAACATCAACCAGTTTATCTTCCCATCCTGTTGCCACGCTATCCCAGGCGATGACATCATGGGATTCATCGACAATAAGAACCGTATCGAGATTCACAAGCGTTCCTGCAACATTGCAGCCAAACTGAAATCAAGCTACGGCAACCGCATCGTGGATGCCAAGTGGGATATGCACAAGCAGATGCTCTTCGATGCAACCATCGAAATCAAGGGTATCGACCGCAAGGGCATGCTCCTCGACGTGAGCAAGATTATCAGCGACCAGCTGGGCATCAACATCCACAAGCTCACCATCAGCAGCGACAACGGTATCTTCGACGGAACCATCGAACTGCGTATTCACGACCGTGAGGAAGTGAAGGTGATTATGGATAAGCTCAGAACCATAGAGGATCTGCAGGAAGTGCAGAGAATCCTGTAATGTCTAAGGCTGGAGATTTTTGAGTTAGAAATTATCAATCAGATATTATCAGATATTATATAAGTATGGAGTTGGGAGTTTGTTCTTCTAACTCCTAACTTATATATAAACTACAATCTTTAAAACAAATGAAACAGATTTTCTTATCAATGATGATGATGTTGACGATGCTGCCTATAGCAGCTGCCAACAAGTATGACAACCCAGATACCCTGGTAGTATCCCGTGACGGAACAGGCGAATTCCGCACCATCGACGAAGCCATCGAAGTGTGCCGCGCCTTCATGGACTACACCAAGGTAATCTATGTAAAGAAGGGAGTTTACAAGGAGAAGCTCATCATCCCAACCTGGCTCACCAACATCACCATCTGCGGTGAAGACCGTGACCAGACTATCATCACCTGGGATGACCACGCCAACATCCTGATGCCTATCGGCGGTCTTGACTCCGAGGCAGCAGCCAAAGGCAAGAAGATGGGCACCTTCCGAACCTATACCCTCAAAGTGCAGGGCAATTATATCACGCTGAAGAATATCACCATCGAGAACAATGCCGCCAAGCTGGGACAGGCTGTATCTCTCCACATCGAAGGCGATCATATTCTGGTGCAGAACTGCCGACTCCTGGGAAATCAGGACACCGTATATACAGGCAGAGCAGGCTCGCGCATCGCCTTCTACGACTGCTACATCGAAGGAACCACCGATTTCATCTTCGGTCCTAGCCTGGCATGGTTTGAGAATTGCGAGATTCACAGCAAGGCCGACAGCTACATTACAGCCGCATCAAGCCCAGCCGGTCAGAAATACGGCTATGTGTTCAACAAGTGCAAACTCACTGCAGCCGAAGGTGTAAAGAAGGTGTATCTAGGCCGTCCTTGGCGTCCGTTCGCCAAGACACTCTTCATGAATTGCGAGATGGGCAGCCACATCCGTCCTGAGGGTTGGCACAACTGGAACAACCCTAAGAACGAAGAAACGGCAGAATATAGCGAGTACAAGAACCATGGTCCAGGTGCCGCCACCAAGGGCAGAGTAGCCTGGAGCCATCAGCTGAGCAAGAAAGAGGCAGGCAAGGTTACTATCGCCGAGGTTTTCGGCGAAGAAGCGTGGTAAACCCAGCCTGTTTTAAACCAGTCCATCGAGCTGCTTCTTGAGCTCCTTAAGCTGGTCTCTCACAGATATCAGGGTGTCGAGAACGTCAGACGACTTCTCGGCACCCGTTCTGTTTTGATTCAGATACTTACGTGCCGCAGCAATCTTGAAGCCCTTCACCTTGATGAGGTTGTAGATGAGCTTCACCTGCTCAATATCCTTCTCGGAATATTGGCGCACCTTGTTGGCAGAAACCTTCGGACGGAGGAACGGAAACTCCTTCTCCCAATAACGGAGCGTAGACTCACTTACGCCCACTTCCTCAGATACTTCCTTGATAGAATAGTACAATTTTACGTTTTTATCTGTATTTAATGCCATTTTTCCTAACTTTAAATTCAAAAATAATTAATTTAGTTGCAAAATTAAACAATTCTTCTTATCTTTGCAAAGATTTTCGGAAGAAAATGCCCTAAAGGGCAAAAATAATTCAAAGAGAGGACTTCCAATCCCCTCCTTAAAACGAGAAATTGAAATTAAAAGATAAATATAAAAAGATATGATGACAGCTAATGAAGTGCGCGAATCCTTCAAGAAATTCTTCGAAGGTCAGGGCCACAAAATTGTTCCATCAGCACCTATGGTTATCAAGGATGACCCAACGCTGATGTTTACAAACGCTGGTATGAACCAGTGGAAAGACATCATCCTCGGTACAAAAGACCCAGGCAAGGATGTTCGTCGTGTTGATACTCAGAAATGTCTCCGTGTAAGCGGTAAGCACAACGACCTCGAAGAGGTAGGTCATGATACTTACCACCACACCATGTTCGAGATGCTCGGTAACTGGAGCTTCGGCGACTACTTTAAGGAGGGTGCCATTGATATGGCATGGGAGTATCTTACTGAGGTTTTGAAGCTCAACCCTGCCGACCTCTATGTTACCGTATTCGAGGGTTGCAAGGAGGAAGGTCTGGAACGCGACAACGAGGCAGCAGGTTACTGGGCTAAGCACGTGCCAGCCGACCACATCATCAATGGCAACAAGCACGACAACTTCTGGGAGATGGGCGATACAGGTCCTTGCGGTCCTTGCTCAGAGATTCATGTGGATTCACGTACTCCAGAGGAGAAGGCTCAGGTGCCAGGCCGTGAGTTGGTAAACAAGGATAACCCACAGGTCATCGAAATCTGGAACATCGTGTTCATGCAGTACAACCGCAAGGCTGACGGTTCTCTCGAACCTCTCCCAATGCACGTTATCGATACAGGTATGGGCTTCGAGCGCTTGGTTCGCATGTTGCAGGACAAGCACTCTAACTATGATACAGATATCTTCCAGCCAATCATCAAGGAAATCGAGGCTATCTCTGGCAAGAAGTATGGCTTCACTACTCCTACTGGTGAGAATGGCGAGGGTAAGGATGAGCAGGAGAAGATCGACATCGCTATGCGTGTATGTGCCGACCACCTCCGTGCCGTAGCCTTCTCTATCGCCGACGGTCAGCTGCCAAGCAATGCCAAGGCTGGTTACGTAATCCGCCGCATCTTGCGCCGTGCCGTACGTTACGCTTACACATTCCTCGGCCAGAAGCAGGCATTCATGTACAAGCTCGTCAATGTATTGGTAGAGCAGATGGGTGCAGCCTTCCCAGAGTTGCCAGCTCAGCAGGAGCTCATCACCCGCGTGATGAAAGAGGAAGAGGATTCATTCCTCCGCACCTTGGAGAAGGGTATCAACCTCCTCAATGGCGATATGGACGAACTCAAGGCTCATGGCGAGACTCAGCTTGATGGCGTAAGCGCATTCCGCCTCTTCGATACATACGGTTTCCCTCTCGACCTTACAGAGCTCATCTGCCGTGAGAATGGTTACACAGTAGATGCTGCAGGCTTCGACGAGGAGATGAAGAAGCAGAAAGAGCGTGCCCGCAATGCTGCTGCCGTAGAGAACGGCGACTGGGAGGTTTTGAAGGAAGGCGACCAGAACTTCGTGGGTTACGACTATACAGAATATGAGTGCCACATCCTGCGCTACCGCAAGGTGACTCAGAAGAAGAACTCTTTCTATGAGTTGGTACTCGACAGCACTCCATTCTATGGTGAGATGGGTGGACAGGTTGGCGACAAGGGTGTACTCGTTAGCGAGGATGAGACCATCCAGGTTATCGACACCAAGCGCGAGAACAACCAGAGCATCCATATCGTAAAGGAGTTGCCAAAGGATGTAAACGCTGATTTCATGGCTTGCGTTGATATCGAGAGCCGCGAGGGAAGCGCTGCCAACCATACAGCTACCCACTTGCTCGACTACTGCCTGAAGCAGGTTTTGGGCGAGCACGTAGAGCAGAAGGGTTCTTATGTAGATAAGGATACATTGCGTTTCGACTTCTCTCACTTCCAGAAGGTAACAGATGAGGAGCTCCGCAAGGTAGAGCACATGGTAAACGAGATGATCCGTGCCGACTACGCCCTGGATGAGCACCGCGATACTCCTATCGAGGAGGCTAAGGAACTTGGCGCTATCGCCCTCTTCGGCGAGAAGTATGGCGACAAGGTTCGTGTGGTTCGCTTCGGTCCATCTGCTGAGTTCTGTGGTGGTATTCACGCCAAAAGCACCGGTAAGATTGGTTTCTTCAAGATTATCTCTGAAAGCAGCGTAGCAGCCGGCATCCGCCGTATCGAGGCTTTGACAGGCAAGGCATGCGAGGAGGCTATCTACGGCTTGCAGGATACCATCGTAGCCTTGAAGGGCTTGTTCAACAACGCCAAGGATCTCGAGGGTGTTATCAGAAAGTACATCGACGAGCACGATGCCCTGAAGAAGGATGTTGAGAAGTTCCAGGCTCAGGCTGTGGAGCGTGCCAAGGATAAGCTTGTAGAGAATGCAAGAGAAATCAACGGCGTGAAGGTTGTTACAGCCGTATTGCCAATGGAGCCAGCAGCTGCCAAGGATTTGGTATTCAAGGTTCGCGAGGCTTTGCCTGAGAACATGATTTGCGTGGTAGGTTCTGTTTATAACGACAAGCCTATGCTCAGCGTGATGTTCAGCGATGATATGGTAAAGGATCACGGCTTGAACGCTGGTAAGATGATTCGCGAAGCTGCCAAGTTGATTCAGGGCGGCGGTGGCGGTCAGCCTCACTATGCTCAGGCTGGCGGTAAGAACAAGGACGGCTTGAGCGCTGCAGTAGATAAGGTTGTAGAGTTGGCTCAGCTGTAATAAGCTTCCACATTTGAATATATGATAGAGTTATCTTAACTCTTATATATAATAAGGTATAAAGGGTTGTAATCCATCTTTTCGAGGATTGCAACCCTTTTTCTATTGACATTAGAGGAGTCTCCATGTCATAATTATCAATTTATGATAATCATCAAATGATAAAATTCCTTATTTCATTATCATTTTATGATAATCACTTTATGATAATCGGAATAAAAGTTGTATCTTTGCAGAAGAAACAGCAAACGTTGAACTTATAATAAGGTATAGATATGGTAATGAAGAATCCTTTTGTCACAAATGGTTACGCCGGTCCGGAATACTTCTGCGACCGTGTGGAAGAAACCCAGCACATCACAGAGATGCTGATCAATGAGAATAACATGGCTCTGATTTCCCCTCGACGTATCGGAAAGACAGAGCTGATTCACCATTGCTTTGCCCAGCCAGTCATCCAAAAAGATTATTATACTTTCATCATAGACATCTATTCAACCAATTCCGTCAGAGACCTGGTCAATATGTTCGGCAAAGCCATCATTGACGCACTTCGCTCTAAAGGCAGAAGCGCTTGGGAGAAATTTCTGATGGCGCTCTCTTCTCTCCGTTCAGAAATCTCTTTCGATATCAACGGGGCTCCAATTTGGGGAATAGGCATTGGCAACATGGTGAATCCGGAAATTACGCTTGATGAGATATTCTCTTATCTCAACCAAGCCGACAAGCCATGTCTTGTTGCCATCGACGAGTTTCAGCAAATCACCAACTATGCCGACAATCGCATAGAGGCATTGCTCCGTACCTACATCCAGCGATGCACCAATGCCCACTTCATCTTCTCGGGTTCTCATCGCCATCTGATGGCCGAGATGTTCACATCTCCTGCCCGCCCATTCTATCAGAGCGTGACGCTGATGAACCTGAAGCCTCTGGATGTGGAGAAATACAAGGAGTTTGCCACAGCCAAGTTCGAGGAGCGCAACAAACATCTGGATACTGCCATTATCGGAGAACTCTTCGTCCGTTTCGGTGGTGTCACCTCATACATCCAGCGAGTAATGAATGTCCTCTTCCTCAAGACTCCCGAGCAGGGTACCTGCACTCTGGATATGGTAGATGATGCCATCAACTACAATCTCAACATGGCATCAGACACCTATGAGACCCTTCTGCGCCAGATGCCGGAAAAGCAGCGCAATGTCTTCATCGCCATCTCTGCAGAGGGCGAAGCCAGAAGCGTAAAGAGCGGAGCCTTCGCCAAGAAATATCATCTCCCGTCGCCAAGCTCTGTAAATTCCGCCCTGAAAGGATTGCTGGAGAAGGATTTTATCACCCAGCAGGATGATGCCTACGTAGTATATGATAAGTTCTTCGATTTGTGGCTGAAGAAGTATCTGAAATAGTATAAGGTGATTCCAATATTTTTTGTTACCTTTGCACCCAAATTTAAATATATATTCAATATGGCTATTATAAAGACAGTAGAAGGAAAGACTCCCCGATGGGGAAAGAATTGTTTTATCGCTGAGAATGCCGTACTGACAGGTGACTGTATTCTTGGCGATGACTGTAGCATCTGGTATAGTGCGGTATTGCGCTCTGACGTGGATGCCATCAGATGCGGAAACAGAGTGAATGTGCAGGATTGTGCATGCATCCATCAAACCGGTACGATGCCTTGCATTCTGGAGGATGATGTATCAGTGGGACATGGTGCCATTGTTCACGGAGCGAGAGTTAGGAAAGGGGCACTCATCGGAATGAATGCCACTGTGCTTGACAAGGCAGACATTGGCGAAGGAGCCATCATTGCTGCAGGTGCTGTAGTTACCCATGGCACCAAGGTTCCTGCACATGAAATATGGGCAGGTATTCCAGCCAGGAAAGTAAAAGCCTGTGCTCCCGGACAAGCCGAGGAGTTTGCCAAGCATTATTCCGGGTGCATCAAAGACTGGTATCTGAAGGAATATAAATAATCACTTTATGAGGTTCTTCTCAAATTTTAGTACAAAGCCCCAATTTTTATATGAAGGAGCAATATTTTTGAGAAAGTTTAATATAAAAAATTAGCGATTGTCTCCAAAAATATGTAAGTTTAAAGTGATCATAAAATATGACTTACAATGGATACAATCGCTAACAGATGCAAAATTATAAAAAAGATAAGGAACAACCAAATAAAATCCGATATAAATGCTTCTATGGCCGGAGAAAAACTTCTTATGGACATTTTTCCTGCCATAGATGGCTTTTTTATCACAAGTTGTGACTTCTCTTCCACGGAACTCAAAATGGTTCTCGTGAGTACGGCTACCCATGCCTTCTGCGACCGTTGTGGCCAGAAAACCACTCATACCCGTGGCTGGCAAAAGAGAACGGTCACGATGTGTCCTTTAGGGTGTAAACGGTTTGTTCTCACCCTTTACATGCGCCGTTTTTACTGCCAGTCTGATAAACATATATTTGTAGAGCAACAGACGAAGTGGCTAAACAAATATGCAAGATTCAGTGTAAGATGCATAGAGTTGATGAACCAGCTTCATATACATATGTCATCTGTGTCGACCTCCAAGGTCATGAGAAAGATGGGAATCACCTGCTGTCCAAATACTTGCATAAATCATTTGAAAAAGATCCAAAGACTTCCAGACAGGACTGCCAGGAATATAGGCATAGATGACTTTGCCAAGAGAAAGGGACATACCTATGGCAGTGTTATCGTAGACCATGACACAGGCGAGATTTTGGAACTGATAGACTCTAGAGATTCTTCGATTGTGGCAAATGTCTTGAAACAATACAAGAAAGTCGATACTATCACTCGTGATAGGGGACGATGCTTCATTAAGGCTATCAAGCAAGGAGCCCCATCAGCACATGCTATCACAGACAAATTCCATGTCATTGAAGACTTGACGAGCGCAGTCTTTCCAAAGATTCTGCAGGAGTTTTTGCATAAGAGAATGGAGTTGCTGACTCAAGGTCTAGTTGGTCCCATTAAGCCACAAATAAGTAGAGGTTGGCTTTATACCAGCATATATGCAGTCTTGGAATCGATGTGCAAGGATAAAAGAAGAATCAAGAAAATGGCTGAATGGAACACTTTCATGGATCTTTATGCAAGGCAAGGACTGACTTTGAGTGAAATCCATGACAAAACAGGGTTTGATGGATTTAAGATGGGAAAGCTAAGGAACACCAAATATGAGGACTTGCTCAACCCAACGCAACTAAGGGCTTACAAAGCCATAGAATCTATTACAAACAGGATTCTCTGTAAAAAGTCATTGGATTACTCTGTGGTTACCAAGGGGTTACATTCTACAGAGAAGAAAGAAATACTGAAAAGACTTCTTTTTCTACTGAGAGAAAAATGGAAGGAAGACTGGAAGGCATACGATGATGCCTACAAGGCATTTCTTGCAAAGGCAACTATCAGGAGCGAAGAGTATGACCTTTGGAATTCAATAGTTCACTTCAACTGGAAAACCAAGACTGATACAGTCAGATTGTTTCTGCAGGACTTGCATATTACCGATTTAGCCTATTATATAACAACATTTCAAGGCATTTTGAGCGGAGAGGTCAAAATGAACTTGTACAAATGGATTAACATGGTCATAGGATGTGGTAATGAGAAAATGGAAAAGTTTGCCAAAGGACTGATTAAGGACTATTCCGCCATCAATAATTCTATTGCTAGCAAATTGAACAATGGAATCCTTGAAGGTTCGGTCAACAAGATAAAGACCGCAAAGCGAATTATGGGTGGAAGAGCATCGATTTCTCTTTTGCAGATAAAGGTCTCCTCAAACTTAGATACATAAATGTACCAAAATTTGAGAAGAACCCTTTATGATTATCATAAAATGAGAATAAAACGCCATTTTTTATCTTTTATAGAAGATAAAAGCAAAATATTTAGAATTTTCATCCATTATAAAAGATAAAAATCGTATATTTGCAGAAAATTTCATTTATAAGTGATAAAAATATGGCAACTATTATTCGTCAATCATATATCGACAAGATAGAAAGGTATCTTGGTAAGGAGACTATCATCGTATTAGTAGGTCAACGTCGTGTAGGTAAAAGCTGCATGATGAAAATGATTCGTGACCGTAAGAAGGCAGATGACTGCAACAATATCATCTTTATAGATAAGGAGAAAACCATGACTCCTCTCCTCACCAATATTCCTTATTTGTCATGATAATAATTTCTCCTTTCACAACACCTTCAACATCCTGATATACATATACTTAAGTATGAAGACATTTTTATCAATATAGCTTCACACCGCCTGTAACAGCAGTAAGAGATGGAACCAAAAACAGAGAATGATGGAGCAGATTCAATGGGGAGAAAGAACCATTGCCAAAGGGAGAAGGAATGTGGAATAGAAGGAGGAAATACACTTTCCTTCCATTGGTTGACTACCGTCATCCATATAAATCACTCCAGTCATCCATATAGATGACCTGAGTCAGCTATATGGACGACCCGGATCAAACGATACGAAGAGAGTATCTTTTCGCCTTCTTCTATAGGCATATTTAACCTATCATCATAGTTTACCGCCCCCATTGCCATCGAAACAGCAGGAGGCTGGCATCATCCAGGAAAAGTCCTTTCACACTTAACTCTCTGTTTCTCTGATATAAAAAGACTTTTGTGAAAGGACTTTTTTCATACGATAAATTATTATCGTCCAACACACAAACAGACGTAGAAGATTACAAGAACGCTAATGGGTTGAAATCGATTCAACTCTTTACATAGAGATAAATCCTCAGATTGAGCTCACAGTGTATTCCCAATCTGAGGATTCTTTTATTCCTCCCCATTCAGACATTCGCCCGTCTCATAACTCTTCGTCATATCCTTTAAGATACCAATCATCTCCTGCCTCAAGCTCTCAGGCTTCAGTACGATGATATTTCTGCCATGCCACAACAGTTCCTGAAGGAAATCACGGCTGGGACGAATGGTGAGGGTATATTCCCTATACATTCCATCTTTCGACTCCTTTACTTTCTGCTGACTTTCGTGCAGCGGAACCTCCTCGATGTAATTGTATTCCGGATAGAAGGCACGGATGCGGATTTTTTCCACGGGCACATCTTCCATCCGATAGATACCAAAGCAATCTTCATAATAATTCTCTGGAGTCAGAAACTTCTTCATCTTTGCCGACAACGGATGCTTCTCGCAAATAAGCTTCAGGAAACTGATGCGGTCGAAAGGAAGACAACGAACGAGTTTTCTCACATCAACCTCAGCATTCAAATCAGCATCTCCATCAACCTCAGCACTTGAATTCTTCACTCTTCGTTCTTCACTCTTCACTTTCACTCCCACAACGTACCACCGTTGTTTGAAGTATCTCACGAAAGCCGGTTGTAACACGATATCGCTCTCTGCTCCGAACCCCGAAACATACTTAAACTTCAGCAGATATTGCTTATCTATCGCTGCAAGAATATCATCCAGATATTCCGTGTTATATGGCGGTGTATCGAGCATCACTTTATTGTGAAACTTCAGCATATCACCTAACGAAGCCAGCCGCAGGGAACTCAGCATCCATTCCGTCACATCATCATTAGCGATCGGATCACGCTTCAGATAATACCGATAGCCGTCGCTCTTGTCGCATTCCACAGTAATGCCAAACTGCGACTGGATATTTTCACGATAACGATGAAAGGTACGTTTGTCCAGCTCATCCTCATCCTGATTAGCGTTGGCATCACGCCACTCATTAGCAATCTCCTCAAAGGTAAGATGCTTACGATCCAAGAGGCCTATCAGCCAACTATAGAATTTTACACGATTGTCCATAATCTCTAAACATCTAATGAATATTTACAAGAAATGCCTAAAAAGAAAAGGAGAAAAGATAGCCAACAAAATGGTAATGCTAAATGCTGGCATTTCTGACTTTTGTCATATACCAATGCGCGATACACTTGTGCCCGATGCTTGAAATGAACTGTGAACAAACTCGTCTCTTTGCATGAAACACATGAATTTTTAATAATGCTAACACAGACCTATTGCCTGATGTCAGCCTCTTGCTGCCTCTATCTTTTCTCCGAAAATTTTAATCTACTCAATGAAAATTTCAATCCTCGCTCCATTATCGGGGCAAGTCTTGCAAATCTACCAAATCTACAGTCCAGTTCAAACTCTGAATTTTCAGGTCGAGCTCCCGATACTGCTTGGCATAGGTATCAGCCTCCTTGCGAAGAGCCTTTATATCTATGGTTCTAACATATTTCAGTTCGTTTCTGCCAAAGCGAGTATCGTTGGCAGCTACGTAGTTCACCACCTCTTTCAATGCCTTGACACGCATCGACAAGACGTCTCTCTTGGCTATCAATCGAGTCAAGGAGTCTCCGTCCTGAACTATCTGAACGTTGGTGATGTTGATGCGATAAATCAAGTCTTCCAACTGGACGAGTGCTTCATCCAGTTCCTTGTACAGTTCCTCCACGTTATCGCAAGGTTCATCACCTTCCTGCACCTTGGCGCTCTCCTTGATACGTTCTTTCAGTTGAGCCACTTTCTTCTGCAAATCGGCTCTGATGCTCAATGCTTCTGCTAACTTCATAATCTTCTATTTTTATATATGACGTTCTAATTTTATTTTTATTGCATCACAAATTATTTTTCACCTTTCCAAACAAGGTACACCCTCAGGCCAATGAGGGTCATTCTCGTTTACATCAGGATAATGAATATCTCGCTGCTCTGACACGCTGCGCTCATAATTCAATTTCACATTAATAGTGAAATCATCCATACGAAGAATGTCTGGCAGGCACCAAGGCTCATGAGTATGCAAGGCATGCATCGCATAACAGATACACAAATGGTCGTACGCCTTGTTGTGCAGATAGCCTTCCGCCCACGACGTGCCATCGTCGAGCGTATCAGTCAACTCTCTCAACGTATCCTCTTCGTTGCCGAAAAAGTTGGCAGACGCACCATTCACGATGGTATCCATCTTGCAATGTCCTGTACTGAGCAACTCATCTGTCAGATGAATCATATAGTCGAAGTCGGAACCGTAATAGTCATCATTCTCCAGATGCAAGACCGAGTCTTTGTCAGCATACTCGAATCGAAGCGTACTGTCCAAGTCGTAGCAGAAACGGTCATCCACCTTGTATGGCGAACGGTAGAGCATAAGCCAAAGGTTACGGCACTGCTCAAAACACTCCAAGGTGAGCTTGTAGAGTTTGTCGTTCAACTGGCTCAATCGTTCCACCTCGGCAGCAGTAGGATGAAGCATCATCTCATCGAGCGTCACCTCACGAAGCCCAAGCAAATCGTCCAGCAAATCCCGCTCCGTATCAGTGAAGTTACGGAAGAACCAACCTGGATTATTATCCTCACGATTCACCACCTTCTTGATACGACGTTCCACATCTTGTATGATGGCACGCTTGTCCTCTATCGTTGACTTTTCTCTTAGAAAATCAACGAAATTGCAGTGAGGCTCCGAACTATAGCTACGGTTGTTCTCAACTTCATCAATCAGTTTTTTCCATTCCTTTTCCATTTACTTCCTCTTTAAAGATTACGTTTCCTTTTTTCCATTGATACACCTCTCGCTCATATCTCAAGCTGACATCCGTCCAAAAATCATCCATACGGAGGATGTCAGGCAAAGAGTAATGCTCATGACTATGGAGCGAGTGAAGGAGATGGCAGATGCAAAACTTGCCAAAGGCAGGATTATCCAGATAATCAAGATTCCACGACGTGCCATCATCCGCCACCAAAGGTTCACCCACATAATACCGCCCACTATCCCTAAAATTGCAATGAAAATGGAGCATATACTCGAAGTCTGAGCCATAATAGTCATCATTATCCATCTTGAGGACGGAATCCTCATCATTCCAACTGAAATCAACGTGCTCCTCCACATCATAATAATCCTCATTTGCCATCAAGCTCGGTGAGTGCAACAAAGACTTCCAGAGGTTGCGACCTTGCGCAAAGGCATCCTTCGACAGTTCATGAAGTTTATCGTTCTGATGTCCCAAACGCTCGATTTCTTCCTCTGTAGGATTTAACATCATCACATTGAGAATCTTTACCCGAGTACTCCAAAGGGAATCAAGCACCTCCCGCTCCTGTTCACTGAACTTACGGAAACTGAAACTCTTGTCCGCATCATAACGGGCAATCATCTTGATGCGACGCTCTACTTCTTGTACAACTCTGCGCTTGTCATCATCCGACGCTTCGCCCACATACTCCATCAAAGCGAAGAAAGCCTCCGTTTCAAACGGATCTTTCTCAATTGTATCGATAAGTTGAATCCAATTTTCCTTCATCTTCACCTACGATTTCACCATTACTAACTTCTATTATCTTATCATCGCCAAAGCTTCCTCCCCGTATCTTGTAGGGAGAGTTTCGCTTCAACGTCTTCTCCAAATACTCCAAGTCCTTGGGACGGAGATGAGTGAGAGCGAAATCCACCTCATTCAGTTGCGACTGATTGCTCAGGGCGAGATGCTGAAGATTGTGACACATGAAGATGTCCAAGCGACGCAACTTGTCGTTCTTGCTCAAATTCAAAGACACCAAATCTTTGGCTCCATCAATATGCAACTCCTCCAAGAGTGGATTGGCAGAGAAATCCAACTTCTCGTTTCTTATCTCGTGGAAGTCGATGAACTCCAGCAAAGGATTCTTGCTCACGTCGAGTTTCTCCTCGCCATACCCAGAATAGCCCAAGATACGCAAGTTAGGACATTCCGTGAGAATCACATCCAAGGTTTTCACCTCGAACATGCCACATCCATCAAATCCGATAATGGCATCCTCCTCTTCCGAACAGATGGTAATGGTGTAGTACATGCCCTTCTCAGGATAGGAATGACCTGCCTCCACCCAAGCCAACTTTTCGGAAGCAGGTTTCTGTTTGCCTGTCACGACCTGTACCTTTCCATCGCCCCAAGCAATTCTTGCCTTGCTGTCTTTCTTCAGCATCAAGTGCAAGCCTACGGTTTCCCCCATTGTCCAGTCCAACGTCTGGATATTGATTGTAATCTGTGCCATAATTCCTTGTTTTTAATGTTTACGACGGCAAAGATAATGCAAACGAGCGCAATGAAAGCTTGCTTTCAAATTGCCGAGTGCAGCTTATCTTATGCAAAATTACAGGTTAGATGTGTCAAATCGTGGCACAAGCGAGAAAATTATCTCAAAAATCTTTGTATCACCTTGTACCAATAGTCCCAGGAGTAGCCTACAGAAGGATGATTCACCACAAGAACCTTAACATGCTTGCCACCAGGCATCATGTAGAATCCATTAGGCACCCAAGTGCCTTCCACTTCGATGTCATTGCAATCCACCCAGTGAACATCAGAAACTTGCTCTTGGCGCCAGTGACCGCCAGGCAAATTATTCCAAAGCCTCTTGCCCCATACGATGATGTACTTAGGCTGATACTTTTCGATGACCTCGAAGAAAGCCTTGCCAGCCTGGCGATATTGCTCGGCAGTGCCAGCCTCGCGAGGGCCACCCATCGCCACTTGCAGATAGTTGAAGAAGATGACCGAGTTCCAAATCTTCAGCCTCATCGCCTGATTTGTCTCCTCTCCCACTAACGAACGCTCAAACTTCAGGAAAGTCCGCATCCAGTTCTGCCGTTCCTTATTATCATTGAGATAATCATCAAGCACCTGCTGCGTAAAGTTCATACACTCACGATGCAGACGACAATCACCACAATCCACACATTCCTCATCACAATAATGACTCTCGCCCAATATCATGATTCGCTTGCCGAATATCCCCCCGTTGGCATAATCCTTGCCAACGAAGGGTTGAAAGAAAATGTTGCTATTCATATTTTAAAATAATGAAACTATCCAATCATAAGCCATGGTTCCCAAGCGAATGGCCCACGAAATCACCACATAAATCAACCAGCAAAGCACGACAATGAACACAGCCGTCCAGAATGCCTTCTTGTTCACCTTGTTGATAATCTCCTTATCATCCTCGATATAGCCAGTAATCAATCTCAGGTTCTCTACATACGAACGCTTGAATACATCCAGCACATCACCTATATAGAAAGGTATGGCACCAATCAGCACATCCATCAAGATATTATAGATGACAGCCAAAGTCAGCGGAATAGACTTAACCACGCAAAGACTGTAATAGATGAATGGGAATGCAAACACGCTCGTCAAAGCATCACCGATACCGACAGGAAGGATGAAGCCAAGGATAGGATCCAAGAACCACTTGTCCATATACTTCGCCGTACCTACCATCAGACGATAAGATGGCATGTTCATCATCTTCTCACGCTTAGCAGCTTTTTTATCAGCCCTCGCCTGTTCTTTGGCAAGAGCCGCCTCTCGCTTTTGATCTTCTTTTGCGAAATCCATGCCCAAATCAGCCTGGGCTTGCTGTCTTCTTGAATTTTCCATACGCCTTATAATTCTATTTGTTTCTTACCATTTATAAATTCTGTGAACTCCTGTTCCGAAAGAGAGAAACCGCTCAAGTCGCTCATCAACTCCATAGCTTGCTTACGTTCCTCCTCGCTACCAGCCAGATTGATGCGCTTGAACACCTCACGAAGATAAGCACTCTTGTTGTCTATCTTAGCCATTTCACGCTTAAACTCATCAGCATGTTTCTTCAACTCCTTATCGTATGCAGCCGAAGCCAAGCTACCACTGAGCTGCTGCGCTTTGAGCTTAGCGAAACTACCAAACAGAGCGATACCTTTCTGTAAGGATTGTTCCATAGCACCAGTTAGCTGCGCCAAGTCTTCCTCGCTATACTCTGCAGGTTTGTTCTGTTGTGCGGTCTTGCCCTCTATCTTCTTAGGGTCTTTCGTGTATGCTTCAACTCCGTCAAGCAGATTCTTAGCCATATCCTTGTCGGCATGAAGATTGTCTGCCAACATTCCTGTAAACAGAGAAAGGTTCTGCTCCACATCAGCAGGAAGCTTGGCTGCCTCCCGATAATCGGGAATATCTACCGTATGCACCAACTTCTCATCTATCTTACTCTCCATGATTTCACGTCCAAGTTTCAGCATGGCAACCATATCACGGAGATGTTTCAGCATCTTCAGCTTCAAGTCGTCAGAGCAAACTATCTTGCTTCTGATCTCCTTAGAAACCTTATCCAGTTCACTGGAGAGTTTGGCATACTCATTTTTGATGCGGGTTTGTTCCTCACGATGCGATTCCAATTCCTCCTTATCCAACTTCAAATCTACCTGATAGCTCTCGTATTCTCTCACAAGAGGGAAGCATACCGCATTCCATTCGGTGAAGTCACGATAGTAGTTCTTGTTGGCCATACCAAAGGTAATCCAATTGACGAGGAAGAAAGGTCTGGAAGGCTTCTTCGCCTTCGCTTCCATATAGTTTCCCTGCTTAGACTCCAAGGTAGCGGTGATGTCATTAATCAGCGAGGTATAGACATCGATGTTCTGAAGATGGTCGTTCATTTCCATGTCCAGCGCCTTCATCTGCTGAAGCAGACATTTTCGCTGCCCCTCCAATGGACGAATAGTCTCATCCGCATACAAGACATCAAGTGTCGCCTTCAAGTCTGAAGCCAACAGTTTTTCTCCATAACGCAAGAACACATTCGCCTTCGGGATTATCACATCATTGAGCGTTTTGCAGATTACCAACAATCGTCCCATATCAGCCTTGATGCGAGTGGCATCATGCTTCACGCTGGTTTGGAAAACTGACAAATCTGATTTCAATCGATTAGCGCGTTCACTTGCTCCCATATAGTGTTCGAGCATGGTCAGTCCTGCCATCGCCAAGCCCAATGACTTGTTGCCGTTCGACAAAGACTTATAAGCCTGCAAAGAACCCTGCAAGGAAGTACGGAAACTAACAGAAATCTCACCAATCAAAGCTGCACATTTTTCCGTGAGCTTGTTATATTCCAACTCCACATACTTAAGCATCTCGTCCACATCCAGCCATTCTATTCGCTTGAAGTCGAACAGATCAGGTGAAACCATCTTGATAGAGTCGCCATAGATATCAATCAGTTTCAGGGCATAATCACGATAAACCGTCCCGATATCACTACGCAAGGAAGTAAAATCTTCGATGTTTCCACGAACGCTATCCTCAGCATAGTGATAAGCCTCCACCATCTTGGTATATTTATCAAACATGGTAGCCGCCTTACTTCTTACATCTTTCACGCCATTCGTACCCATGACAATATCAGCCATCTTCGACGTTCCCTTAGCAAGAACCAGGTTAAGGTTCAATTCCACTTGCTCTTTCAACTGCTCCAAAGCAGATGAAGACAACGCCAGTTCCGTCTCAGCTATCTTCAAAGCCTCCTCCTTGTTGCCCTGTTCCAGGCTGTCATTCAACTTGTATTCAGCCACAAGGGTTGTACGTGAATTGTTGGAAACAAAAGCAATGGCGATATTGCCATTATCATGGAAATATCTGTAGGCATCAAATACCAGCTTACTCACCTCCGAGGAATCGGAAGCTATACCATACTTCTTCAGTTCAAAAGCCAAATCTGCACGAAGATACGTCTTGTTCTCCTTGCAGAGCTCATCAGCAATCGTCTTGATTGCCTCATATACTTTTTGATTATCAGCCATACTGTTCATCGTATTTTTATTTATTTATTCTTTATCACTACCTACAAATACCGATGCCTTCATAAAAGAGAAGGTTGCATCTACGAGCCAACCGATGCACGAACCGACTGTAGCTATCCACCAGGCAACATGATAACCTGTAGTACAATTGGTAGCCTTGAAAAGGACATCGCCGTCAAAGAGATGCCTTACCAGATTAGGCAGGAAGAACAATCCATGCGCCAATCCAGCTTGCCATCCATACAATTCCGTACCATTGATGTTGACAAACAATACTGCTGCCACTATTGCAACGATTGGTTGCCAGGACAGGAACATGAAAGCCATTACTAAAAGCCCTATAATTTTATTCATTTTTCGTTATACTTTATTTATACTATGATGTCATCTATACAGACAATTATCTTTTAGATACATCTTGTTGTTTCTAATCTTAGTTGGAGTAAGTTTCTCTTTACGATAATCCTTCAAGGAATCCTTCTGCACCTGAAATCTACTCGTTTCCACAAAGATCAGGCTCTTGTGAATCCTCGTCTTGACATGTTCCTCCATCCATTCTCTGCCTTTAGCGAGAGAAGACATATACCAATATCTCGTCTCAGCCCAAGCATTCCTTGTAGGTTGCGCAGTACCATGAATGAAGTCACGATAAACGGGAAGCGAGAGACCAGTTAGCCAACAAACCAGGACCGAATCCCCCTTAGCCATTAGCGTCATGTCCGACAACATCTGTTGCATGGTCATTTTCTCCGACTTCCGCCAAAGTATCCTCCTATCCATATATTCATTCTTCTCAGCCTCCTTCTTCTTTTGCCAATAGCCATGAGGGTTCAAGAAGAACCAATAGCCAAATAATACTACCAGCCCGGCACTCAATACCGCAGCCAACCTACATACTCTTTTCTTGATGTTCTTTTCCATTGTTACATTACCTTAATATAGTTATACATTTGATTTCGGCTGCGAAATAACTATATAGAGATGTCAAATGGTGACAGAATATCAAGAAAAAAGTATATGAGGCTTACTTTTTCTTGGTAAACAAGCTTATCAACCAGCCAGTAAAGCCTCCGACTTCAGGAGCAGGATCTTCATAAATCTTGCCTCTTCGTCTTAACTCCTCTAAGATTTTATTTTCATTCTTTGCCATAATGCTTCATTTTTTTAAGTTGTTGGATCACCAGTTGTTGCATCCTTGAAGTTATTCTCCTTGAATGCTTTTTTCATATTATCAATCTGTTTCTTGCAAGATTTAGAGATGCTTATCGTCTGACGAGCAATATCTTCCAAGACACTTTTGCTCAGTTCTCTCACTCCCGACAAGAAACACTCCTCCACCGCTTCATTAACAACCGATTCAATATCGGCGCCATTAAATCCATCCGTTATTTGACAGATACTATTCAAGAATGCATCATCCAAAGACTTTTTCTTTTTCTCCAGATGAATCTTGAATATATCCTTGCGCTCCTCCTTATCAGGAAGGTTTACACAGAATATTTCATCAAATCGTCCCTTACGTTTTAACTCAGGTGGCAAATTGTCGGCATTGTTGGCTGTTGCAATAACATAAACACTACTCTGTTTCTCCTGCATCCATGAAAGGAAATATCCAAACATACGAGTCATAATGTCGTTGTTACCACCGACACCCGAAAAGGCTTTCTCTATCTCATCAATCCATAGCACACAAGGAGCAGCAGCCTCAGCAATCTTGATGGCCTTACGGAGATTTCTCTCACTCTCTCCTACATACTTACCCATCATGCTGCCCATATCCAACTTCAACAAAGGAGTTTTGAAAAGTGCAGCAGATGCTTTGGCGCAAAGAGACTTTCCACAACCAGGCATTCCAACGATAAACACACCTTTCGGTATAGATACGCCAAACTCTTGTGCCTTTGGCAAGTCAGAAATAACCCTTGACTTTCGTTCCAAATAACCTTTCAAGGCATCCATACCTCCGATGCTGTCCAATTTTTCAGGGGTATCTATCAACTCCAGCAATCCAGACTTTTTAACCATCGCCTTCTTCTGCTGAAGAATCATCTCCGTATCCTCTGCACTCAACGAGCCATTGCTGCTCATCGCCATATCAAGCATTCGGTCTATCTCAAAGCTCGTCATACCCTTCAAAGATGGCATCAGTTTCTTTCTGTCCTCATCTTTGAAATTGTCATAGCAGTTCACCTCTACATGCTCGTCTATAAGCTGATTGATTTCTTTTTCTTCAGGGAATGGAATATCCAAGTAGGACACATACTTCTCCAATTCTTGCGGTACTTTAAGAACAGAGGAAACTATAATGACTGTTGTATTATAATCCCTATCATACAACTTACGTTGAGCTATTAACTGAAGCAATGACTTGATTGCCGGCTCTTCAATAAAATCTTGAATATCCTTCAACACCAAGAACTTTTCCTTCAGATTGACATCAACAGTATATTTATCACGCAAGAATTGCTCCAGTGTATCATTCTCTCCCAAGCCTTGACTTTCTTTCGTTTTAAAGTTGGTTGTGCCTGTTGCAGGATTCCATTCAAACACCTTGCTATTGCCCACAATCTCAACTATAATTTCGTCTATACGGACAAAATCATAATCATTGACATAGATGATAGGTGTATTGACATCTATCATCTTCTGAAAATCAGAAATAACTTTCTTGTTCATATCGCAAGGTTTTAATATTTAAACAAATGGTCAACGATAAAACTCAATTGCTCAGGAAACTTAGCTTTAATGAAACAGAATCCATCAATGAGTGTTGACGGGTGAGGGAGAGTAGCAGTAGGTATCAATATACAGCCTATCATACTATTCAATCCATTTCCAATGGTATTACGAATCATATATTGTGCTAATGGGTAATGATAATCTTTAGCTAACTTTACAAACAAGCCAGGTATTTCTTTACTATAAGAGTAACGTACCAAATCCAACACAAACTTACGTTCCTTGAAAAACACATCCGATTCCTCAAGGTTGTCATATTTAGCTTCTGCTTCAGCTCTAGTAGCTTTCCAATCATGTATTACAGAAGTACTCCATAATGAGGTAAATTCCTGTAGTAATTTCTTAACATCTCGAACAAAATCCTCATCATAAGCTGTTTTTTTTGTTATAAAGCCTATCTTATCATTCTTCCATCTGCAAATCAAATTGTCAATTTTCTCTTTTACTTTAGGAGTCAACATCGCTCTCTTCTGAGCAGCACCAAAGGTGTTAGAATTAACAAAATCAATAGCCTTCTGTTTTTGAAGTTCGGCCGCCTTTTCTATCAGTTTTATGCCAAGCACAAGATTTTTGTCGAAGTTACTTCCATTACTTTTCGTAAATCCCTCGAATGCAAGTTTTCCTTGTTCAAACAAGAAATCAGGATCTACAACATTTTCGAATGTACAGAAAACATCCCACCATTCACCATCAGAGACCTCCTCTGGATACTGCTTAAATATAAACTTAGCACCTTCATATTTGCTCAGCAAGTACTTACGCAAAGAATCATAATTCTTGGACTTTCTCTTTTCACAATCATGCCAAAATGAGAATAAGGAATATAGTTCCGTTACGTGAGGCCCAGCAAGGTCATCCTTCAGAAAGATAACCAAAACTTTGAAATATGTCGAGAAATCAAGTTGACTCTCAGACAAAGCATCAATATCATGAGCCAATTCCACTTCACCCAACTGCCTCAACCATCTTGACAACCGCTTGTCTTTTATCAATGGCCACAAGTCTTGCACACAGAGATTCTGACGCAAAGAGTCAAGTGAGGAGTGTTCCTCCCCACCAGACTTTATTCTTATTCGTATAGGCTTTGCCTTTGCTATAATTCTCATAACCAACAATGCTTTTTAACTCACCAGCCAAGAAGCAAACTTCTTAACCCCATTTTTCAATGTTTTAACCGTTGAGCGAATAAAAGACTTCGCACCTTCCGCCACAACAGACAATCCCTTTCTTACCGCCATCTTAGCAATAGGCACTATATATTTCTCTGTCGCTTTGATAACAGGAACGAATACTGCAGCAGGAGGATAAACTCTGGCTATTACTTTACAAAGTTTATCCAAAACAACAGGAACTCCCCTCTCTATCACTTTGTCAGCAACTGTCACTACACGAGCAACAGTAGCATCTATCAACTTATCCGCCACCTCAACGACATCAAGCTCCTCTTTCGAAACTTTGTATGCAAACTTAACACGATTTAATCCCTCATCAATGGCACTTGCAATAGCTATTGGACTTTTGTCTGCAAGAGAGAAAGGCAAAGTCCCCTGCTCTTGTGCCATTATAACGGCAGCAGCAAAAGCCTTCTTCAACTTTGCTTCTGAAGCATCACCGATTGGGGAATCCAAGAATTGCTGAACAAGCTTAAACTCTCGAAGACTCTCTACCTCATCCTTTTCCAACAGTTTACCAGCCAACAAGGATTGAAGGGCTGAATACTTTCTGCTTTCACTCTCCAAATGAGCACTAAACTCATTGCGCCCTGCATCTTCATTATACTCAGTGTACTTCATAAGTTTATTCCTCCTCGTTAGTTAAAGTTTCATTGTTCACATTCTCACCAGCATAAGAAATGGCAGAGACGATTTCAGCCTTCTCCTGCTCGTCACGTCCCTTCAATATTCGGTCCATCTCCTCAAGCATCCATTGCTTACGAGACTTTCCATCCTCCTTAGCCGTTTGCAATGCAGCCATTTTCTCTGCAAAGCCATCAATATACTCGTTAGTCTCGGAGAGCAAAGCCTTGCCTTCCTCCGAAACTCCCATTTTCTCACACTCATCCTTAACCAGTACATCAATATCCTGGTCAGGATTATTCTCTAATTGTTCTAACATAGAAGTTAGAATATCTTCAAAATTCTTTGCCATACTATATCTTTACAACATTATTATATTTAGGAATTAGACCGCTTGAGGTAATATTTTCAATTACCATAAGGAACAAGCTTATTACTACCATACCGTTCTTCCTATTTTATTATATTTAGGATTCATTTCTGATATTAAATATTCTTCAAGAGAATGGCAAGTATAAGGTTCTTCTGGGATACAGGAATAACATTGAACATAGAAAATCTCAGCCACTCGTTTATCCCTTAAGATACATTTACCATTTTTCCCATATCCAAAATAATGACTAAGCCTTGCCCCCATTTGACTTGCTTTTCCTATATACACAATGGTCTTATTTGAATCTAAGAAAGCATAGATTCCTGCAGAATCCGGAATTGGCCAAGGTTGCGGCCAACCATATTCTCCTTCACTAGGATATAAAGAATAAATCACTGCCGGTGTAAAACGCACACAAAACCTATCTTCATACCATTTTATTGCATTTTGTAGACAATCTAATCCTTTCGTCATATCGTTTTTATATTTTTAATTTGCATTATATTCTACCGAAGCAAAAACCTTACTGTCCTCACGCAAATGCTTCATCAAGCGGTTTGCCTGCGGCTTAAAGGTAAAATATGTTATACCACCAGACAGTCCAGCTCCTAAAAAAGGAACCACCTTAGCCGCTCCCTTAGCCAAACTATCTTTTGTTACCTTGATACCTAACCATTTTGCTATCTGCTTAATTATAGGATACCAAACTGTCTTAGTCAAGGCCATACGTGGCAAACGCTTAACCACTTGCTCAGCAAAAGCCTGCGACATTTTTGACAATGTTTGATTAGCTAATGAAACGCCAAACATAACACCGACAAAAACTGTCAATACATTGATAGCATTATCTGTCAGATTTCCATTTTCGTCCAGCAAAGAAGGATATCCATATATGTAGGCTAATTTCTGAGCAAGCTTTAATACATGATAATAATATTGCGCAGTATCAGCAGGTAATGTTCCTATCATAGCAAAACCACCTGGAATTCCAGCTGCAGCAGATATAGAAGTAACCTTTATCGTATGATTCTTGATGCAAGCTTTTGCTATTGCATCAAGCTTATCCATGGTTATATGTTTAACAGGATTTTCTTGTATACACAAACTTATAGTGTTTTGGTCAATATGACGGTTAGAAAGTTCTTCTTGCAAAAAGGAAGCTCTATTCACCTTTATACCAGGAACAGCCATTGCTGCCACCATTATCTGGTTCCATTTATTAGATTCATTACCCATATCATGCTTTCATTTTTAGTCCAACTTTTTAAATTCAAAATCATTCGGATTGCAGCATGCTTTCTTATAATCGAAAGCATAGATGCGCATGTAGGCTTCTTGCACCTCCTTGGCTCCATTATAAAAAGGGGTGGCGGTGTGCTGCATGGTTGTTACTGTCACTACCATATCGGGAGTGAGAACTGTGTTGTTCGAGCGTTTGAGGCGCTTAGGCTTTATTTGAAACACCTTACTCATAAGCATTCCGTTTTTAAGTTATTGTATATGCTGCCCCGACTTTTCTGCCGAAACTGCTAGTTGTTTACTTTCAAGGGGCAAAGATAAGAAAAATCTGCGAACCAAACAAGTTCATAATGGTTCATAAGTAAAAAAAATGGTGCGAACCCCTACTTTCTTCACTTTCTTGTAAGTTAGGCTCTGGTAAAACCCGTAGAAAAGAAAATGTGAAAGAGGAATCCACACCATATGACGGTGTAGACTCGCTCAAACAAATTCTCGTTCTTTCTACGTTTCAATTTACCAGATTTCAACCTACAGAACTGAATAGTTTGCTCGTGTCCACAAGATTATCTTGTTTCTCTGCATCATAGCGACTTCAAGCAAGGACTTTCACCTGCCCTGTCACTAATCCAATGGCAAATTTAATAAAAATCTGATGAACCACCAAACTTTTAACAAGAAATCTTATGGATTCCTCTTATATTTCACTTTTCAGGGACTCCTAACCCTTCTTCTTTCTGCATTCATACCTTATTATATATAGAGTTATTGTAATTTCTGCCGCAAAAGTACAATCAGGATGCGTCAAAAACTGACATAGGAAGAAGAAAAGTATGTTCCTAGAACCTGAATCCGAAAAACATTCTTACTCGCCATTTGTTTCTCTTCACTTGCAGATGTTCCTCGTCTCCGGCTACTGAGAAATTATAAACAGCAGTGGCACCGGCAAACTTGTTGCGCCAGGAATACACGGCCGCACCTCTACCGGTAATGATGGCAGACGGGAAATGATACTTCATGCTGTTTTTAACGGTTGGGATTTCTGTATCACTACTCCCCTCTTCTGCTTCAGCCCTCATCTTGGTATAATCATGAGAATATACCGTGATGGTTGGCAAGGCTGACAGATGGAACAGCAGATGGGAGGATGGAACAAGGTTATATCCATAGCCTGCACCGAGCGTCAACTCGTTAAGACGGATGGTCATCCCCTTCACCTTCGTCTTGGAACCGTCGAAACTGGCGCCAACCATCCAACTTCCGGCACTTTGCTTCTGAATGTAGCTCTGGCTGAAGGCTGCCGGGAAGGAGAACTTGCGATAGTTGAAAGCATAATAGAAATTGAGATTCAATGCCTTCTGCGAGATTTCTCCCTTATGGATATCTATCTCGCTACCTCCCATTTCCTGATGACCATGGAATGTCTTGGACGAGAGATAGACTACGTCGAAGTCATAGCGGTTGCTATAGGAATTGAGGTTGAACTCAAAGTCCTGATTCTTGCCAGCCAGCTTGGCAGGATTTACAGCCAATCCAAGTCCCAATCCCCGATAAGCTACAGCCATGGAGAGGATTCCACGGCAGTCGGCCATCACCTTGGTATGGGTTTCCGTTCCATCCGTCTTCGCCGTAGTTTCCAAATCGGCTCCAGAAAGATTGCCTCTCAGTTTGATAGTCCATCGGGCATTGGGACGGGAGATGTAGGCAGTATCATATTTTATCTTGTAATAATTGGCTGCCAGCAGGGAATCTCCTCTGAACAATTGGCGGTCATAGAGGCTCAAGCGTCTTTGAATCTTGACATAATGCTTCATGAACCTCTGCTTTTTCTTCTCACTCATCTTGCTTTTGCCTAATTCTGCCATAAGAAGGGAGTCGCCCCATTGGAGCATACGACCCCTATCGGCAGATTGCCGCAACTGGAGTCGCAGGCTATCAGCCATCATCAGTAATTCCTTCAGTTTTTTGCGAGGCTTCTTGTTCTGTCTGGTCTGGGCGATGGCAGGAGCCAGCACCCCCATCAAAAATACCACTACAAGAAAAGACGCTTTCAACGTCATCATTGAGTCTGTTTTTATTTTCCGTCTATTCATCTTATTGATTTTTCTTTCCTATTCCACAAATTCAGTACAAAAGTACTGCAAAACTTCGAAACAGAAAAGGAAAAAGCAAAAAAATAAGAAATGAAGGCAAATTTACCGCACAACATTCCTTATACTTTCCAACTACTTTCTGTTATAGCAAAGAAGCTATGTAAATATTATTCTATTTAAATATAACACTTCTCAAATACCCTTAAAATGGGGGAAGAAGAGTTTCAATATTTTCCCTTAAGGCTAAAAATAAATAACCTTAAGGGAAAATATATTTTTCCTTAAGGA
This sequence comes from Segatella copri, assembly GCF_019249655.2. NCBI lineage: Bacteria > Pseudomonadati > Bacteroidota > Bacteroidia > Bacteroidales > Prevotellaceae > Segatella > Segatella copri. The sequence continues at coordinate 1,486,275 of NZ_CP137557.1, read as the reverse complement.
TATGAAAATTTCTCCTTAAGGAATTTTCTCAAAGCACCTCACTTGTAAAGATAATAAAAACTTTCTTGAACTATCAACTTTGCAAGAAGAAATGCTTGCAGCTGCCTTTTTTTGCAGTTTAACCAATTTTCCTATCTCTTCTTATCAGCCACATCAAACCACAAACGGGTAGTGATTTCATCTTCACCCTGTTCACTTACTGCCTGCTTGAAACTCTCACCGTTCAAAGACTGTTCTGTGGATGGATAGAAGAAACGATGCGGATGGTCGCCATGAGACAATACAGACTTAGGACCTGGTTTCAAATCAGGATAACCCAAGCGACGCCAATCGGTAAAGGCATCAGGACCCTGTCCGTAGAAAGCTATCCATTTTTGCCATCCTATGCTCTCGTACCATCGGGCTGCATCATACTTCACACCATCCTGAGCAAGATAAGCAGAGATAGCGGAAGCATCTGTTACACCCTGCTGCTGAAGGGAAGCAGTGACTGCCTGCTGGTAGAGTGATTCTGCATCTGCTGATATCCATCCTCTAGCTGCAGCCTCGGCATAGATGAAGAGTACCTCGGCATAGGTTACAAACACTGCCGGTGATTCATCCTGCAAGAATGCAGTGCCCGGACGGGATACCTTATAGAAACCCTGGTTGTTGGCAAGGTCGGCAGAAAGTCCGTTGGCAGCACCTTCGTAGGTTGTGACTGTCTCATCCTGCGGTTTCTGGGCATAGATGGCAAGACGAGGGTCGTTCAAGGACTTCAACTTGTCGATGAGCGTCTTGGATACTCGCTGGTCATCACGGCTGGAAAATGCCGATGCCCACGGGTTCCACTGTGGTGATGCTGCAAAGACGAACTTGGCATTATCGGCATTGCTGCTGATCAGGTTGCCGCGATCAGCATAGAGCGAAGAGATGATTCCCTTGGCGGTGGTCTCGTCACGGTCAGCTATCTCTAGGGCGATGCGCAGACGAAGACTCTTGGCAAGCTTTTTCCACTTATTGATATCGTTATCATAAATCAGGTCTCCTTCAAGGCTACCACCACCTGCAGACAAGGCTGCATCGGCATCAGCCAAATCGGTGAGCAAACCACGGAGCACTGTTTCCTGAGAGTCGTAGACAGGTGTGGTACTCTTGCCATACTCTTTATAAGGAATGGCTCCATAGAAGTTGGTAAGCTGCAGATAGGCCCACGAACGCCAGATCTTTGCCACCGCCTTCTCATTCTGAGAACTTGCCGACTGCTCATCAATAGCCTGAAGATTAGAGATGATGGTAGAATAGAAGGTGTTCCAGGTGCTGGTGAAATCCGCGTTGTCCACATCATAACAATCTGGCTCAGTGTATTGAATCTTTGCCCAATGCTGAACCCAGAGAAGCGTGCTGTTGTAATTGGCTGTACTACCCCAGTAGGCCTGGGCACTCTGATACTCGGTGGAAGTGAGCAAATATGCCGGGTCTGGAACCTCTGTGGCATTTGGATTGCGGTTGATATCGCTCAAGGTATCATCGCAAGAAGTGAAACTTACAGCAAGACCAAGTGCCAATGTTCCTATCAATATTATCTTGTTTCTTTTCATGTCGTAATCTCCCTCTATTAAAATTTCACATTCAAGTTGATACCAATCTGGCGGGTAGTTGGCAAGGTATATGCCTCCACGCCCTGTGCATTGCCCGAAGAGATGGCTGCCTCTGGATCTATATCCTTTGCATCCTTGTGGATGGTCCAGAGGTTGCGGGCTGTAAGCGCCACGCTGGCATCCTGCAGATGAAACTTGCGGACAAACTTCACTGGCAACTGGTAGGTCAATGATACCTCACGCAACTTCACATAGTCTGCATCAAAAACGTTCGCCTCGGCAATGCTATACAGACGGTGATAATAGTTTTCTGCAGAAACCACCTTAGTATTTTTCTCGCCACTGGCAGTAACACCATCCACAATGATACCATCCTGGTAAACTCTGGTCTGCTCACCATTGATGGTGGCATAATACAAGCCATCGCTGCTCATGGTGTATTGTGGAGCATCTATCTGCTGATTCGCATCACCATTCTTATAATACCACAATCCTCCATGATCGGCATCACGACCAGGCAAGGTGGCTGCCAACACACCGGTATAAAGACCCGTCTTGTTGGTATTTGAAAAAATCTTTCCACCAAAGCTGGCATCAATCAGGAACGAGAAAGTCAGATTCTTGTAGCGGAAGGTATTCGTGATACCACCCTGCCAGTTGGGTGTAAAGTGCCCCAGCGTCTTGGATGTGGAAGAAATCTTTGGCAATCCGTTGTCATCCACCACGATGCGACCTTGATCATCACGGGTATAGGCACTTCCGAAGAGTGTACCATACGCATCACCTACCTTTGCCAGAATCTGGATGCCGGATGAATAGAGCTGGTAACTGGTTATCTGTCCGGCATCATCCAACTTTACCACCTTGCTGCGGTTGCTGCTGTAGTTGATATCAGTACTCCACTCAAAATCCTTGATGCGAACAGGTACCAGCCCCAATTGAATCTCATAACCACGATTGCGGATATGACCGGCATTCACTACCTGAGAGGTGTATCGGCTGGCTGCAGAAGTGGCAAGACTCAATATCTGATTCTTACTATCGGTCTGATAATAGGAGAAATCAAGACGTACTCTGCTGTCGAAGAATGCACCTTCCAAGCCCACCTCGGTAGAGTTGGTCTGCTCTGGCTTCAAGTTTGGATTCTTACCCTCAGTTGAGGCTGTCAACATAGGGTTGCCATTGAAGGCTGTCTGAATGTTGTACACATTGGCAAGCAAATATGGATTGGCATCAGCACCTACCTGAGACCATCCACCTCTGAGTTTCAGATAATTCACCTGCCGGCTGGTAAAGCCCAGTGCTTCGTTAAGCAGTACACTCGCCGTAACGGATGGATAGAAGTAGGAATTGTTATCCACCGGCAACGTAGAAGACCAGTCGTTGCGACCGGTGAGACTGAGATAAGCCCAGTTCTTGTAGTTGACGGTGACAGAACCATACACACCATACTGACGGAGGCGATAGAAATCATTGGATGAGGTGAGCTGGTCACGGGAATTGGTAAGGGTATAGAGATCAGGCACAGCCAGACGAGGGGCAGCCTGATAATTATACTCATATTTTTTGTTGCGCACATTGAAACCCACCAGGGCATCTACATTCCAATCATCACTCAGCTGCTTCTGATAAGTGAGCACTGCCTCGGAGTTGTTCTCCTGAACAGTATAGTTTTCCTCATTATAGGTACCGTAAGGAGTTCCGCTGGTACCCCACTTCACCTTCGACTTACGCTTGTCATTATACCAGTCGGTGCTGGTACGGAGACGCAAATCCAACCCATCGAGAAGATGGAAGGCCAAATGGAAATCACCAATCAGACGATGACGATCCTGGCTCTGGGTATTGTAATAGGCACTCCAATAAGGATTGCTGTAGTAGCTGCTGTTCCAGTTACGAGAATAATCATCCTTCAAAGACTGGGTGTTCACCTGACGGCCAAACCAGAGAAACTGCAACATGGTGCTGCTGCTTCGGGCATTGCTGCCGGATGCCATGGCTGAACCAGGAAGGCTGGGTGCTGAATAGAGAATATAGTTGGCTGTGGCACCTACAGATACCCAAGGAGCTAACTTATAATCGGTATTGAGAGTGAAATTCGACTTGTTGGTAGAAGCACCCGGTACGATACTGCGCTGATGCTCATTGTTATAGCTGATGCGGAACTGATACTTGTCGTCCGCCTTGGCTATGGCTACACCATAATTCAAGGTTGTACCTGTGCGGAAGAAGTCCTTCACATTATCGGGATTGGACACCCAAGGAGTGGCGGTACGGTTGCCGTTGGCATCCAACGGACTGTCAAACTGAGGGATATTAAGGCCCACATCGAGTCTAGGTCCCCAACTCTCATCCACGCCATCGTTGATACCAGCACCCTTTCCATCAACATAACTGAAGCGACCACCTGCACCCTGTCCGAAGAGATTCTGGAACTCTGGCAAGTTGGTGGCTGATGAAACCTGTGCCGAAAGATGACCGGTAACTCCCAGTCCCTTCTGTCCCTTACCGGTCTTGGTGGTAATGATGATGGCTCCATGTGCCGCACGGGCACCATAGAGGGCAGCAGCATTAGGACCCTTCAATACAGACATAGAAAGGATATCCTCAGGATTAAGGTCGGCAATGGCATTCTTGAAATCGCGCCCCACACCCTTGGTATTGAGCTGCGAATTGTCTACCGGGATGCCATCCACAATGAAAAGAGGCTGATTCTCTCCTGCTATGGAGGTCTCACCACGTATCACAATACGGCTGGAACCCACATCACCCTGACTGTTGGTAATGCGGACACCTGCCAACTTACCTGAAAGTGAATTAAGAATATTGTTATCCTTACCTGTGGTCAATTGGGCAGAAGATACTTCCTGTGTGGCATAACCCAGAGCCTTCTTTTGTCGGGAAATACCCATGGCTGTTACCACCACCTCGTTAAGGTCGGTTGCATTTGGGGCAAGCACCACATTGATGATATTACCCTTGATAGTCACGGTCTGTGTCTGCATACCGAGATATGAAACCGTGAGTTTTTTAGCTGCCACAGGAAGCTTTGAAATGGTCAGTTTACCATCTACATCCGTTACACCTCCCACCTTGCTGTCTTGTATAAGGACGGCTGCACCAACTACTGGCTCGCCATCATCGGCAGAAGTAACATTAATAGTTATCCCCTGACTCTGTGCTGCGGCATAAGGAGCGCCAGCAGTCAACAGAGATAATGCGAAAATAATCTTCTTTACCATACTAACATCTTTAAATTCAATATTACACTATGTCTAAAATCGAGTGCAAAGATATAACTTTTTCATAATATTACAAAATATTTAGTTAACTTTTGATTCAAATATACCATATTACATAACTTTTTGATACCACATTATACCATAATTATGGTATATAACAACCAAAGATTTAAATACTATGACATATTGAAAAAAGAATGTTGGGCATGCAGACATTTTAAGTATTATAAAAGTGCCAATAATGTCAAAACAAATTATATTTAATATAAAATAATGCTTTGAATGCCAAATACTTATCATAAAATTTGGAGATTTCGCTTTTTTTTTGTACTTTTGCATCCTACAAAAGAAATAAGCATGAATTTACGACTCAGTTAATTCAGATAATAAAAACAAAATATAATGTATCAAGAAAATTTAGACAATGACATATATCAGTTAGATAACGATATATATCAAGATGACAATGACATATATCAGGATGATATGTATTATCCTCCAATTGACAACTACAATTGGAGCCCCAATTTATTTGCCAAACTCACATCCTTCTTGCAGGAATCAACCTCTCCTGATGTGATTAGAATGGGCATCATCGCTGGTATCAGAAATAGCGTATCCACAGAGGAAACACCTACCACATGGGACAAGGTGGAAGCCATGCGCCGCTATGTGGACAGTGTGAACCGTGGACTGGGATTACCGGAGGACACCACCCTTATGTCGCTTCTTCGTTCCACCCAATGGACGGGCTACGGTTTGTTTTCAATGAATTTTATCTCTGAAAAGAATCTTGATTTTAAAGGAATCTGCATGGATGAACAGACTTCACTCTCCTATACAAGCATGGTATTTCTCATTGCACTTGTCAAGGGAATGAGCATACTCAACCTGAAGCATCCTTCCCCAGATGGTGCAGACCGCAATATATATACATTTTTAATTCCAAGCCAGTTTTCAACATTCGCATTTATCTCATTCCTCAATGTTGCCAATAATCGCCTCTCAAGCAAAGAGGAGATTTCACAACAGGATATTGAAGAACTGACAAACCTTGCCTTCAAGAGTCGCTATTGGAAACAGGGAACCTGTCTGAAGGGAAAAGACAGCGAACTGTTTGTCTATGTTCTGAAAAACATCATTTCAGACATTCTTGGACTCACGCTCAATGTTGATATGGACTCTTTCTCACAGCATGCCAAGAAGGAAGAGCGCATAGCTGATAAGCCAAAGCAAGCACTCTTCACAGAAGAAATAGGAACAACCACGAAGTTGTCCATTGTAAAAGCCGTAGAGATAGTCCTCACTGGGTGTTCTGTCCCTATAGAAAGAGATCAGCTTTTTTCTGATATTCAGGAACTCAGACCATCCACAAATGAGGATAGCTTTCGTGCAATGATTACCAAGATGCATAGGGAAGGAGCAATTTCCTATTTTAATGGAAGCCTGATAGGTTTTTCTGGCAGAAGCTATGGAAGAGGATATAAAAAAGTCAACCGCTATCAAAAAAAATAAAATATTTGCGGAAAATTTCAAAAAAACAAAGAAACATAATGAAATTAAACAAGACATTTTTAACTCTCGGACTGGCTGCTGCACTCCTGCAGATGCCAGCCTCATCGTTCGCCCAAAATGCGGGCGGCAACCGTCAGAACCCTCTTCTGGTGAAGAGCAATCTGCCTTTCGGTGCTCCTGACTTCAGCAAGATTCAGGAAAGCGACTACCTTCCTGCCATTGAAACTGCCATCAAGGAGCAGCGTGCCAACATCCAGAAGATAGTCAACAACAAGAAGAAGCCAACCTTCCAGAACACCATCCTCGCTTACGAAAACAGCGGTATGTTGCTGGAGCGTGTTTCCAGTGTGTTCTTCGGTCTTACCAGCGCCCACAAAACTCCAGGCATTGCTGATACCCAGAAGAAGGTAATGCCGCTGCTCACCAACCTGGACAACGAGATTTCATTCAACAAGAAACTCTTCGAGCGCATCAAATATGTTTACGACAACGAATACAAGAAGCTCAAGGGCGAGGACAAGCGACTCACCGAAGTAATCTACAAGAGTTTCGTCCGCTCAGGAGCCTTGCTTTCTCCTGAGAAGATGGAGCGCATGAAGCAGATTAACTCACGCATCTCTGATCTTCAGGAGCAGTTTGGCAATCTTCTTCCTGCTGCTACCAACAACGCCGTGGTTTGGGTGAACAGCAAGGAGGAACTCGCCGGTTTGAGCGATGCCGACATCGCACAGTGCAAGAAGGATGCTGAGAGCCGTGGCGGCAAGGCGCCTTACTGCATCGTCATCGTGAACACCACCCAGCAGGCTATCCTCACCAATCTTCAGAACCGTGAGCTTCGCCGCAAGGTGTATATGGCCAGCATCCATCGTGCGGATGGCACCAATCCTGAGTTCAACACCTTCCCTATCGTTACCGAGATTGCCAAGTTGCGTGCCGAGAAGGGACAGCTGATGGGTTACAACAACTACGCCGAGTACTCTCTGGAGAAGACGATGGCGAAGAACACCAAGAATGTAAACGATTTCCTGCAGCAGCTCATCAAGGAGTATGCACCTAAAGCTGATGCCGAAACCCGCGATATCGAAGCTTACGCTCAGAAGACCGAGGGCAAGGACTTCAAGCTGCAGCCATACGACCGCTTCTATTATTCTGCCAAGATGAAGAAGGAGATGCTCAACATCACTGATGATGAGATTAAGCCATACTTCAACATCGACAGCGTGCAGGTGAACGGTGTGTTCTATGCCGCCCATCGTGTTTACGGCTTGAACTTCAAGCAGCGCAAGGATATCCCAACCTATCACCCAGACATGAAGGTATTCGAGGTGAGCGACAAGAACGGCAAGCCTATCGCCCTTTTCTATAGCGACTACTTCCGCCGTCCTACCAAGCGTGGCGGTGCCTGGATGAGTGCTTTTGCCAAGCAGAGCGACAAGTGGGGACAGTTGCCTATTATATATAATGTATGCAACAACGCCAAGGCTCCAGAAGGTCAGCCTACGCTGATTACATGGGATGAGGTTTGCACCCTTTTCCATGAGTTCGGTCACGCCCTCCACGGCATGTTGTCAAAGTGCGGCTACAATACCCTTTCGGGCACAGCTGTGGCTCGCGACTTCGTGGAGATGCCTTCTCAGTTTAACGAGTCGTTCGCCAGCATCCCTGAAATCTTCGACCACTATGCCCGTCATACACAGACCGGAGCAGCCATGCCAGCCGACCTGAAGGAGCGCATGCTGAAGAGCATCAACTTCCAGACAGCCTATTCGCTGGGTGAGAACCTGGCAGCTACCTGCCTCGACCTGGCTTGGCACGAGTTGACACCAGATGAGATTCCTTCTCCATACATGGCAGGCGCCTTCGAGAAGGAAGCCCTGAACAATGTAGGTTTGCTCAATTCACAGATACCTCCTCGCTACAGCACCACCTATTTCAACCATGTATGGGGCGGCGGTTATGCAGCAGGTTACTACAGCTATCTCTGGACAGAGGTGCTCGCCGTGAACGTGGCTGATTACTTTGCCAAGCATGGTGCTTTGGATCCAGCCGTGGGTCAGGCATTCCGTGATAAGGTTCTGAGCCGTGGTAACACCAAGGACCAGATGGAAATGTTCACCGACTTCACAGGCATGAAGCAGCCAGATGCTTCAGGACTGTTGAAGGCTAGAGGTTTGTAAGAGAAGAAATAATATATGATTAGAGGGTGTGCCATTAGTTCATGACACACCCTCTTTTTATTCCAGATAATTCCAGATAGGAACACCTATATATATATTACAATCTATTTCTTGATGGTATTCACTGTCAACTTACCCTCCTTGTCAAGCGAATCCAGTTTCTGCATCATCTCCTCAGCCTTTACGGTAGAGAAATAAACCTTGCCATCCGGGTCGATGAGATAAGAAGTTGGAATCCATGAAATGTGGTAATCCTTGGAAATCTTTGTTTCTTTCCATTTCTTAAACTCACAATATTGCAACCAGGTATAATTGTTATCTGCCAGGTATTTCTTCATTCTCGCCTCATCGGTATCGAAAGAAACACCCACCAGCTGAACCTTGGTGTTGTACTTATCAAAAATCTCCTTCACCATCGGCATGTCTCTTCTGCAGTCAGGACACCACGATGCCCAGAAATCAAGCACGGTCCAAACTCCAGCTACAGCCTGTCCATCTTTCGAAGTCTTGTTCTTGCAATCAGAGAGTTGGAAGATTTTCTCTCCCGTCTTGCTATTGGTAACCGTGAAATCAGGAGCCACTGTGCCTACTGGCAACAAGTCGAGCGAAGTCTGTGCTCTACCGATGACTGCCGTCATCAGGAGCAAAAAGAATAATACTTTCTTCATACAAATTATCATTTAAGTTAATATTGATTTACAATCGAATTATCTTTCAAGTTTATGATAATCTACTATCAAATTACCTTTCAAGTTATTATTGATTGACAGCCTTTGGAGTCCAGTTCTTCAGGAAGCGGAGCACCTTTTTCTCATCATAGCCCTTGCCTTCTTCCAAGAAACTGGAATCCTGAATATGAAGCACCTTGCCATCTGCATCCAGAATCACGAAGACAGGGAAGCCGAAACGCCTAGGATTATTCAGGCGCTTCATCAATGCCTCAGCCTTCTTCACGGCATCACCACCTGCCGACTGGCGAGGGTTATAGTTAACATGAAGATAAACAAAGTTATCATTCATCATCTGGTTCACAGCCGTATCCTTCTCTACGAAATCGGCAAACTTCAGGCACCAAGGACACCAGTTGCCCCCCAGCTGACAAACCACAAACTTGCCCTCGGTCTTCGCCTTCTGCAAGCCGGCATCAATCTGCCCCATCGGGTCGATGCTTTCATTATACACTTTTTTCAATCCACCCTGAGCATGCGCCATCATCACAACCATGGTCATCATGAAGGCAAAAGTAATCATTCTTCTCATAAATATTCTTTTTTTTATTATCCGAATTTATATTCTGTCAATTCCCTATTACAATTCTACAATTCAAAAGGCACCAGTACATTCTGAAGTTTCTCGAAATCATTCTTCGTAATGCGGCGCCCACGAAGACTGCGCACCTGCGGATAATCCTCGAAATAAGACTCCTGCGTGGTGTACCAACGATGGGAACGAAGTTCGCGAACCATCGGAAGCTGCTTCTCTATGCGGCGGGCAAAGCCAGGGTTCACCCTGGAGAGATAGAACTTGCCATCCTTCAGTTCGATGGCAAGCATCAGATAGGTTTGCGGTCCCTTCGCCTTCTTCTTCTCCGCTACCCTCTCACTCACCTTCCATCCCTTGGTGGAGATCATCACCCGGATATCCCAACCGTATTTGCGGTTCAGATTGTCCATCATCCCCCGGAACACGACACCATGAGGCGAAGTATCTTTCAGTCCGGTATAGCCGATGATGTAATGAATCATCTCATGCAGCAGTACACTCTTGGCCTGCTGCTCGGTCATATCATAATAGGTGCTCATCGAGAGCTTAAAGTCGTAAAGCTTGGTGCGCCCCCAGCGGGAAGCGCGCTTAAAGGCAAGCTGTCCCAACCGGGTCTTGGCTCGGGTGAGCGACAACTCCGGCAGTGGCAGTTTACCACCGAAATATTCCTGGTCGAAACGCTTGAACCATTCCTCCATCCAGTCAATTGTTACTATCATTCTGTATAATTATTCAATTTCTATTCAGACTTACGTCTGTTGTATTACAAAACGACTGCAAAGATACATTTTTTTCGGGAAACACATACATATTTATTGAAAAATGAGTAACTTTGCGCCCAAATTTACAACAAAAATGAATAAGACTGCACAGCACATCATTGATAACGTATCTAAAAGAACATTATAAACACAGAAGATTGTCGAGGAAACATCGCAGACATCATGTGATAAAAGTTAGAAATTAAGCTCCCAAAGGGCAAAAACACCCCTTTTTTAGGGAAAAATGAAGTTTTTTGAAGAAAAAGTGAAAAAAGTTAGTGAAAAATTTGGTGGAATGAAAAAAAAGCACTACCTTTGCACTCGCTTTTAAGAACAAAGCTTTTACCAAATAAAGATTGTTAGTAATTCAAAAGCTTTCGGGTAGTTACCAGAGTGGCCAAATGGGGCAGACTGTAAATCTGCTGGCTATGCCTTCGGTGGTTCGAATCCATCACTACCCACTTTTCCCAAAAATAACTCAAAAAAATTAAGAGTCCGATTTTCGTTATGAGAATCGGATTTTTTCTTTTTAATATATCCACATAATTTCAGTAATAAGAGGGCACTAGGCACCTTACAGCCTAAAGACTGTAAGGTGATCATCATATACAGCTAGCACATTTCTGCCTTTGAGCAGGGCGGCTACAGGCTTGCCTTTCAGTTTTCCGATAGAGGAACCATCGGGATGAATCAGCCTAAAGTTGGATTTGTCATCCCTGTTTTGTATGCAAAGCACATCATCCAAACGGAAACAAACGGAGAAAGTCTCGTAGAGATCATAAGATTCAAGAATGTCCAACTTGTCATTGAAGACAAAAAGCTTGTTGGTACTGGTCTGCATCGGGCACACCTTGTCGAATGCCTCCACTAAAGTCAGCTTTGGTGCAAGTCCATGAAACGCATAGAATGGTTTTCTCAACACCATAGTCAAAGCCCCATTGGCACTGCGATCCCAATCTTTGCTGATGACAGCAGAATCAGCAAATGACAGATATACAGCCTTGTCGGAACCAGCAAGGAAGACACCACTCTCCGTGAGCATTCCGTCGTTCATGATATGCTTCTTGTCGTATAAAGGAAACATCTTCTTCCTATCTCCCGTCTGCGCATCAAAAGAAGCCAAGAAAGGCTTGCCACACTTCACCGTACCTCTCATAAGACTCTTGCCATAACCGTAATTGAGCATCAATATCTTGCCATCCCTAAGCAGAAGATGAGCCGTAGAAGCCTCCTTGTCCTGGAAATCATACTTCCAGCGTGTTTGCAAACTGTCCGCTCCCAAACAATAGAGGCTTTTTCTATCACTAATATACAAGTCAGAGCCCACTTGAAGGATATTGGAAGTCAAGCCCGTAATGAGATATGGATTAAGATTATAATAATAGTAATAAAAAGGAGAATTAAATCCGATGGTGACTGCCGCAGACAAGACATTGGTCAATGCCAAAGCCATCATTCCCTTTGTATCACTGATACCAGTCACAGCCTTTACCTTCTTGATTTCACCCGAATGGATGTTGATTTCGTTGATGGCATCCCCCACAACCACCAGGTGAGTGGAATCCACCATGCAAGCATCTTTCCATCCCACGTTTTTGGTCATCGGAATCTCGTCATCCCACAACAGCATTCCTGTGCTCAGGCGATAAGCGTATGTCTTGCTGCCTCCCACTTTCTCTAGTCCTATCACGATATCCAAGCTATCATTGAAATAGACAGGATAAAGATACTGCGTCCATAGCGACCGGCCCGTCTTGGTATCAGACAAGGTCAAGAGCGACTTGCCTGTGCTTTTCAGAGTGGAGGAAAGCAGCACCCCCTTGGAACAGACGCCATAGAGTTTTGACAAAGAAAGTTTCAGCGACTTTTGCCATTGTACTTCCAGGGTATTGGCTTCTAGTGAATAGAGATAGCCAGAATCGGTATTTTTTCCTTTTTTAGTGGTATCACAAGCGAAGACGATGAGCGTACTATCGCAATTGTAGGCCTGGAGAATGCGTTTGTGCAAATCTATTGACTTGCCACAGATGGGGGCACCTTCATCCATATCCGCAACTTGGACTGATTCTACAGTCGTCTGCGCTGACATCCCTATCGAGAAGATCAACTGCAAGAATAAAATAATCTTTTTCATTTTTTATGTTAGCCTTAATTCTGCAACACTATTATAAATTAAACTTTTTAAGTAACTGGGTGGGCAAGTTACAAGAAGAAGAGCAGCGATCCAACCGTCGCTACTCTTCCCTATCCATATTTTGTATTTAGTCTTTCAAACTATTCTTATACCACTCGAAGAGCTTCTGTACACCATCCTCGATTTCTACCTTGTGAGTCCAGCCAAGGCTGTGAAGCTTATCCACAGAGATGAGCTTACGCATGGTTCCATCTGGCTTGCTGGCATCAAACTCAACCTCGCCTTCGAAACCTACGGCCTTTACCACAAGTTCTGAAAGTTCACGGATAGTGAGTTCCTTACCGGTACCCACATTGATGTGGCAGTTGCGAATCTCACCGAGAGATGGGATAGCACCACCACGCCCCTCAGAGTTGTTTCTATCCACAGCACCATCTACCTTGGCACCATAGAATACAGAGCTGTATTTCTCGATACCGATGATATCCTTGAAATCTACATTCAGAAGTACATGAACGCTGGCATCAGCCATATCTTCGCTCCAGAGGAACTCGCGCAATGGCTTACCTGTTCCCCAAAGCACCACCTTGTTGTCGTAGATGCCATAGAACTCCAGTGCCTTCAGAATGCGCTCATGAGGATTGTTTCCATCCACATTACCCTCGCCGATGATTTCGCGAAGCTTATCAGTAGGATTGATAGGACGCTTGTTCATATCTACCTCGATGCTGTGCCAGTCGCCATCGTGAATGAGCTTGGCAAGATAAATCTTGCGCATCATTGCAGGCATTACATGGCTGTTCTCCAAGTGGAAGTTATCGTTAGGACCATAGAGGTTGGTTGGCATCACTGCGATATAGTTGGTACCATACTGAAGATTGTAGCTCTCGCACATCTTCAATCCGGCAATCTTAGCGATGGCATATTCCTCGTTGGTATATTCCAAAGGAGAAGTAAGGAGCACATCCTCGCTCATAGGCTGCGGTGCATTCTTTGGATAGATGCAGGTAGAGCCCAGGAAGAGGAGCTTCTTCACGCCATGAGAATAAGCATTGCTGATTACGTTGCACTGCATCTTCATGTTCTGCATGATGAAGTCGGCACGATACAATGAGTTCGCCATGATACCGCCCACGAAGGCAGCAGCCAGAACAACTGCATCAGGCTTCTCCTCGTCAAAGAACTTCTCCACTGCATACTGGTCGGTCAAGTCGAGTTCTTTGTGAGAACGACCTACCAGATTGTTATAGCCTCTCTTCTTGAGGTTATTCCAGATAGCAGAACCCACGAGTCCGTGGTGTCCTGCTATATAAATCTTAGAATCTTTTGATAACATTGATTATTATTGTAAACTATCAACCGTTAACTATCAACTGTTAACTATTACTTAACAATACCCTTTTCCAAGTATTCCACGAGGTTGCAACGAACCTTCTCGCCGGCATCCTCAGCAGCCACCTTAGCCATATCACTCTCAACCATGATCTTGACGAGATCCTCGAAAGATGTGGTGTTAGGATTCCAGCCGAGCTTAGCCTTAGCCTTTGTTGGGTCACCCCAGAGGTTCACCACGTCGGTAGGACGATAGAAGTCAGGAGAAACCTCAACGAGTGTCTTGCCGATAAGTTCCTCAGGACCCTCAACACAGATACCCTTCTCGTTCTCTTCCTTGCCTTCCCACTTCAACTCGATGCCTACATAGTGGAAAGCCAACTGAGCGAACTCACGAACTGAGTGCTGCTTACCTGTTGCGATAACGAAATCCTCTGGCTTCTCAGCCTGGAGAATCAACCACATGCACTCTACATAATCTTTGGCATAACCCCAGTCGCGGAGTGAATCCAGGTTACCCAGATAGAGCTTGCTCTGCTTACCCTGCTTGATGCGTGCCGCAGCCAATGTAATCTTACGGGTAACGAATGTCTCACCACGGCGCTCACTCTCGTGATTGAAGAGGATACCAGAGCAGCAGAACATGTTGTATGCCTCGCGATACTCCTTGACAATCCAGAAACCATACTGCTTAGCTACAGCGTATGGAGAATAAGGGTGGAATGGTGTGTTCTCGTTCTGAGGAACCTCTTCTACCTTACCATAAAGCTCAGATGTTGAAGCCTGATACATGCGGCAAGTCTTTTCCAAACCGCACTGGCGGATAGCCTCCAGGATACGGAGTACGCCTGTGGCGTCAACATCGGCAGTAAACTCAGGAGAGTCGAAGCTCACCTGTACGTGGCTCTGAGCCGCAAGGTTGTAAACCTCTGTTGGCTTCACCTTGTTCATTACCTGAATGATACTCATAGAGTCACCGAGGTCGGCATAGTGAAGGTGGAAGTTTGGAGTACCCTCCAAGTGAGCAATACGCTCGCGATAGTCTGTAGAAGAACGACGGATAGTTCCGTGAACATCATAACCCTTACTCAACAACAACTCTGCCAAATAAGAGCCATCCTGACCTGTAATACCTGTGATTAAAGCTACTTTTCTATTTTCCATTTATTACTAAATATATGATAAATTAATAATTTATTCAGTATCATATTACCTCAATCTTTTTACATGAATGATGTAGCCATCTATTCACTCTTATATAAAAGATGTGTATACGTAAGTGCAAAAGTACTACTTTTTTCTTGAACCATCAAACTTTTAACCATTTATTTGCCGATTAGTATGGTTTTTGAATGATTTGAAAACAAATTGGTACAATAATACTGATTTAGAGTGTATGATCAGCCCATTTCGACCTGCTCGTTCAGAATAGCCTGTTCCAATCAACTTGTTTCGATTTGCGTTTCCGGCCAGTTCACAAGATAAAGCATCTCCGTGGCACGGGTGAAAGCAGTATAGAGCCAGTGGATGTAATCGGGCGTAAGCATGTCATCCGTCATATAGCCCTGGTCCACATAAACATGTGCCCACTGTCCACCCTGCGCCTTATGACAGGTGACGGCATAGGCAAACTTCACCTGCAAGGCGTTGTAGAACTGGTCCTGCCTGATTGCTTTCATTCGGTCTGCCTTAAGCGGAACATCCTGATAATCCTCTTCTATCTGATGGAATAGCTGTTCCTGCTGCTCGTGGGTCAAGGCAGGTGCCTCGCTCGTCAGGGTATCCAGCAGCACGGTAGCCTCCAGCTCATAGTTGCCGTAATCAGGAAACTGAAGCAGAAGGGTGGCAAAGCGGAAGCCATAGAGGTCGATGCGGCGGCGCACCTTCAGCACCTTCGCCCTGTCACCATTCGCCAGAAAAGCAGGAATATCGTTACTTGGAGCTTTGAGCTTTGAACTTTGAACTTTATGATTAGCTAAGCAATTGAATTCTTCACTCTTCACTCTTCGTTCTTCACTTAACTTCTTCCTCTCTTCCTCCATCCAATAATAATTGTTCTTCACAATCATAAGTATGTCGCCCTGCGAGAGTTCCTCTTCCCTATCAAGCACCATATTTCGGATACCCTGGTTGAAGATGTTTGCACGCTTGTTGCTGCGGGTCACCACGATGGTATCATCCAAACCTACGTGATGATAACTGTCGGCAAGCGCCTCTATCAGTTCGGCTCCAGGCATCGGCTTGATATCCGAAAAGCCCGCAAAGCGAATCTTCGGGAGTTGGGTGATGTCATCATGGGTTATCATCTGACGAATCATCGTGGCATTATAAAGAATGCCCGACTGCTCGCTCTGGCGAAGCACCTCATTCAGATCGCACTCATAAACCGTCAATCCATATCCCTGCAGCATGGCAGCATTGAGGGCCGGCGATTCCTCTTCGCCAACAGGAGGCAACTGCGCCTTATCGCCGATAAGCATCAGGCGGTCGTTTCTGCCCTGATACACAAAATGTACCAGGTCATCCAACAGGCATCCGCTGCCGAAGTTCATGCCACCCAATCCCATATTGGCAACCATCGAAGCCTCATCCACCATAAAGAGCGTATCGGTGAAGAGATTGTCGTTGAGATTGAACTGACCATCTACCCCGGAAAACGACTTTTCGCGATAGATGCGTCGATGGATGGTATAAGCCGGCGTTCCACTGTTCAGCGAAAACACCTTAGCCGCCCTGCCCGTTGGAGCCAGGAGCATCACCTTCTGCCGGATGGCCTGCAAGGTGCGGACGATGGCACCCGAAAGCGAAGTTTTACCCGTACCCGCACTACCCCGGAGAATCATCACCACCTGCGGGTTCCTATCGGTAAGGAAGCGTGCAAACACATCTAGTGCATTCGCCTGCTCCTGGGTTGGCGGAAAGCCAAATTGCTGCAATATCTTATATTTTAACTCATCAACTACCATCAAAATTTCTTTTTATAATTAATAATTAATAATTTCAACGCCATTTATTTTGTATTGTCTGTATTTTGGCGTATCTTTGTACCCTAGTTAGGCATCGCCACTGATCAAGAGACGAAAGCCGATGCAAAAGTAATAATACTTTTTGAAATGAGAATGAAATTAAGGAAAATAAACAATAATGTTATCCTGGGAGCATGCGTGGTCGTCATGATGCTGCTCTGCGTGCTCAGCATAAGCCAGCCCATCCGCTTCCAGAAATCGATGGATAGCAGAGAGGCTGAGGTGAAGGAGAAACTGATGCAGATTCGCTCTGCCGAGGAGAAATACAAGGCAAGACATGGGGTATATACGGGCGATTTCGCTACCCTCATCAAGGGAAAGTATCTGAAGGCAGACGACGCAATCATCCCTTACTCCGATGGCAAGAAATTCTCGCTCGCTGCCGCCACCATCGTGGGAAAAAGCGGAAAGCAGATACCACTGATGGAATGCAGTGCCGCCTACGAAGACTACCTGGATGGGCTCGACGAGGAGGCTATCATGAATGTGACGGAAGAAGCCAACTATGCAGGCCGCTTTCCCGGACTGAAGATTGGCGACATCACAAAAGACAACGACAACGCAGGAAACTGGTAAGGAAAACAACCCAGGCGACTGATTAAAAACAAGATTAGAATGCAGATAACTGGTAATAGAACACAACAAGCACGGCTCACCATCAGAGTGAGCAAGAATACACTCAGCTTTTCGGTTGTTGACCGGGAGGCCGAGCATCAGTTGATATACGAGCCTTACACCGTGAAGAGCGGCGTATCGATAGCTGCCAACTTGCGCCAGGCATTCAGCGAGAGCGATCTGCTGCAACGTGGCTACACCAAGGTGCGCGTGTATATTGACTCCCCTATTCTGCTGGTACCCATCGAGGAGTTTCATGAGGAAGACCTCCCCGTGCTCTATCAGCATGCCTTCACCGGGCATAATGGTGATGTGATTCTGCACAAGGTACAGCCCAACCTGAATGTGGTGGCGGTGTTCCCTATCAACAAGGACTTGAAGATGGTGGTGGAGGATAATTTCAAGGATGTGCGCTTCACCCCTATCATGCAACCTATTTGGAACTATCTGCACCAACGCAGTTTCACCGGCATCCATCGCAAGCTCTACGCCTACTTCCATGATAAGAAAGTAGATATCTTCTGCTACGAGAAGAACCGCTTCAAGTTCTTCAATTCATTCAAGGCAGACCACGCCAAGGATGCCCTCTACTTCATCCTCTACGTATGGAAGCAGGTGGGCATGGACCAGGTGCAGGACGAGCTGCATGTGGCAGGCGATGTGCCAGACAAGGACTGGTTCCTCTATAATGCAAAGATATATATCAAGAAGACCTTTCTCTTGAATCCGAGTGCCGAGTTCAATCGTGCCCCAATCACGGAAATCAAAGGAATGCCGTTCGACTTGGTAACACTCTATTTAAGCAAGTAAAAAGAGTTAAAAGTTGATAGTTTAAAGTTGATAGTTAAGAGATCAACAAAACAGCTAATCATAAAGTTCAAAGCTCAAAGTTCAAAGTTCAAAGTAAAATAATTCAAAGTAAAAATGAGAATCATAACAGGACAATATAAGGGTCGCCATTTCGACATTCCCCGTTCGTTTAAGGCTCGACCAACCACCGATTTCGCAAAGGAGAACATCTTTAATGTTTTGCAGAATTACATAGACTTCGAGGATATTACAGCCCTCGACCTCTTTGCCGGCACAGGCAGCATCTCCCTGGAACTGGTTTCCCGTGGCTGCCAGCGTGTCATCAGTGTAGAAGCTGACCGCGACCATGCCAACTTCATCAGAGAGTGCTTCAAGAAACTGGGCGAAGACAAGGATCTTCTGATTCGTGGCGATGTGTTCCGTTTTCTGAGAACCTGCAAGCAGAAGTTTGATTTCATCTTTGCCGATCCACCTTACGCTCTGGAGAAACTCCCTGAAATTCCAGACCTCGTATTGAATGGTGACCTTCTGAACGAAGATGGCATCTTCGTTTTCGAACATGGCAAGAATTATGATTTCTCCGAGCATCCAAGATTCCTGGAACATAGAAGTTACGGAAGCGTGAACTTCTCGATATTCAGATAAAAGCAAATTTTAGGCACGGATTACACGGCCGTGTAATCCGTGCCTAAATAATCCATATCTAAATAAAAATCCGTCCTAATCACAGCAGCGGCGAAAGCAATCTTACGATACTCTCGAACAGGCGCTTCATGAATGGGCGCTTCACGAAATACGCCACATCATCCACCAGGATACTCTTGGCCTCATCCTTGAGATAAATCGTCTTGATGCGCTGTGCCATCTCCTCATCATAGAAGAAGGCATTCGCCTCGAAATTATTCTCGAAACTACGGAAATCCACATTCGTGCTGCCCACCGTGCAGAGATTGTCATCACTCACCAGCAACTTGCTGTGGTTGAAGCCACCCATATAAAGATAAACCTTCACGCCGGCCTCTATCGCCTCCATCAGATAAGAGCGGGAAGCCCACTCCACCATCCTGGCATCCGCATGCCGGGGCACCATCAGGCGAATATCCACTCCGGCAAGTGCAGCCGTGCGCATCGCAAAGAGCACAGGCTCCGTAGGCAGGAAATAAGGCGTCTCCATATACACATACTTCTGCGCCTGGAGCAGGATGCGAACATAGCCCTGCATGATATCAGGCCAAGGCATAATCGGACTGCTCGTCACTATCTGCACCAGACAATTATTGTTGATATGGATATCCACCGGCGGATAGTACTTACGACTGCTTACCAATGTTCTATCTACAAAATACCAATCTATCAGAAAAGCCCGCTGAATGGCATAGACCCCACCGCCTTCTATCCTGAGATGGGTATCCCGCCAAGGTCGCTTCCCCGTACCCTTCACGTATCTCAAGGCGATATTCATGCCACCGATGAAGCCCACCTTTCCATCTATCACGCACAGTTTGCGGTGGTTGCGATAGTTCACCTTACTGGTAAATGCCGGGAATCTAACCGGCATAAAGGCATGAACATCAATGCCCGCATCACGCATCCGCTCGAAGAAAGCATCCTTCACCTTCCAGCAACCCACATCATCATAGATGAGTCGCACTTCCACTCCCTGCTCCGCCTTGTCTATCAGGGCATCGGCTACAAGATTTCCCAAGGCATCATCTTCCATGATATACGTATCGAGATGAATATGATGCTTTGCCTGACCTATATTATATAATAAGGTGAGGATGAAATCGTAGCCGCTGGTAAAGATATCCACCTTGTTGTCCTTGAAGGGAAAAGCCCAGTTCTGGTTGGTGAAGAGATTCACCAGCGGCTTGTTGCTGGCAGGCAGATGGAGATTCTCCTGCTCGGCAAACTCCAGCATGGAACGCTTGGTGAGTTGGTCCATGCTTCGGTCGCTGATGAGCCGTTCCTTTCGGGTGTTCTGTCCAAAGAAAATGTAGAAGATGATTCCTACGAAAGGCATGAACGAGAGCACAAGAATCCATGCCATCGTCTTAGCCGGCTGCCGATTGTCCATCAAGACGGTGATGATAGCAGGTATCATAATCGCTATATAAAGCAACAGATAAATCCAATGAAAATATATCATACCTTTCGTTTTTTATCTAATTAAACACTGAGTTGGTCTGACTTGCCAGGAGGGTATTCATCTTCTTGAGTTTCATGAACTCCTCAAGCAGTTCCCTGTTGGTAGGATTCCTGGCAAACTCCTGCTGCACCTCGATGATTCGCTGGGCAATGTAATGGGTGCGGAAACTGAGCAGATCCTTGAGCACCAGCTGGCGCAGTTTCTCCTGACTCATCTTGAGCTGAAGACTAACCGTAGAAACCTCCTGGTCGCCGGTAGGCAAACCGGCTATGCGACTGATTTCCGGGTTCGGATGATTGGCGAAATAGTTTTCTGCCACAAATCCTTCTTCCTCCACATGCTCCACAGCTTCCTGCAATATCTGATTGTAGAGTTCATTATGAAACTTGAAATCATCGCCAGCCAGATCAAGACTGATGTATTGCGCCACCGGCAACTCCACATTATTGCCATCCACATCCTGCACTACGATAGTCTTGTCACCATGATGAATGACCACCTGAACCAGCAGGGTTTCCACTTCCAGGAGCTTATCCAGCGGTGTGGTTCCCTGAAGCGCCTGCTGCATGCCCTGCTGAGGCGATGTGGCTTTAGGGTCACGAAGACCAGCCGCCCTGCGCTCAGCCTTCACCTGCTCGCTCATGCCATTGCGCACAAAGTTATTGAGGGCATTTACGATGATGGCTTCGTTCACGCCGAGCCGATGAGCACAGTCGGTGATGTAAGAGGCTCTGGTAATCTGATTCTTGATTTTCGAGATGCTCTCCACGATGCTGTTGATAGCCTGACTTCGCTTCACGGGGTCGGTGACCCCACGCAGCATCAAATCGGTCTTAAACTGAATGAAGTCTACCTGATGATCCTCAATATATTTTCTGAAGTCCGCCGCCGTATGGTTGCGGGCAAAGCTATCCGGATCGTTGCCATCCGGCAGGAAGAGCACCTTTACGTTCATCTCCTCCTCCAGCAGCATATCGGTTCCTCTCAATGCAGCGTGCACACCGGCATCATCGCCATCATAAAGGAGCACGATGTTGCTGGTGAATCGATGGAGCAATCGAATCTGGTGGATGCTCAGGGCAGTACCCGAGTTTGCCACCACATTCTCGATGCCGCACTGGTGCATGGAAATCACATCGGTGTATCCCTCCACCATGTATACGCAGTCTTCCTTGGCTATCGCCTTCTTTGCCTGATAAAGACCATAGAGTTCTCTTTCCTTATGGTAAATCTCGCTATCCGGCGAGTTGACGTATTTCTGGCTCACGCCCTTGGTACGGGTATCGAGCACTCGTCCACCGAAAGCCACCACTTTGCCACTCACACTGAGCCACGGGAAAATGGCACGCCCCGAGAATCTATCCAGATACTTATCCTGCCCGCTCCTGTTGTTCTCCTCGTCCTTATCCACCTTGAAGCAAAGACCTGTGCTCACCAGGTACTTCGGATTGTATCCCTTCTTCACAGCCTCATCATAAAGGGCTGTGCGCTGAGGAAGCGCAAATCCCAACTGGAACTTCCGGATGATGTCATCGCGGAATCCACGACTGCGAAAATACTGCATACCGATGGCACGTCCGTCCACATCATTCTGAAGAATGTCCTGGAAATACTTCGCAGCCCAGTCGTTGACGATGAACATGGATTCCCGTTCACTCTCGCGCTGCTTCTCCTCGCTGGTCATCTCCCGCTCCTGAATCTCGATGTTATACTTCTTGGCAAGCCAGCGAAGGGCATCGGGATAGGTCATCTGCTCCAGCTCCATCAGGAAGTTGACGGCATTTCCGCCCTTGCCGCAAGTAAAGCAATGGCAGATGCCTCGGGTTGGAGACACGGAGAAAGAAGGATGGGAATCGTTATGGAAAGGACAGAGTCCGACATAGTTGATGCCTCGCTTCTTGAGCGTGACAAACTCAGACACCACCTCTTCTATCTTGGTGGAGTCCATAATACGGGCTATGGTCGGTTTGTCTATCATGTTTCTATTCCTATATTTATATTTCTATTTTCTATCCTATTATTAATGTGCAAAGGTACTATTTTTCTGTGAAAACACAAAAAGAAACAACAAGAAACATGAAAATGAAACAAATAAGAAAGTAAAGACTACAGAAAACAAAGTAAAATCAACGAATATTCCATACCTTTGCACCCGACAATAATAAGTTGAACTACAAACATCTATACACATTACAAAGTATGAAGCTAAACAAAAACAAGAAGATTTTCTTCGTGAGCATGGCTTTGCTTTCATCCTTAGGCATGAGCGCAGCCGACCAGTTTGTCTCCTTCCAGAAAGGCGACTTACTCATCAATCGTGATAATAAGGTAGAAATCTATATGGATGCCAACGACTGCAAAGGTGTGAGCTATGCAGCCAATGCCCTGGTCAAGGATATCATGAAGGTGAGCGGAAGCAAGGCTGTCCTTACCTCCGATGCCGGACTGAAAGACAAGGATGCTGCCGGCAAACCTACCATCCTCGTAGGTACCATCGGCCATTCTGCGGCCATCGACCAGCTCATCCGCCAGAAGCGCATCAATGGAAATCTGTTGAAAGGAAAACGGGAGAAATTCATCATCACCGTGGTAGATGGTCAGCTCGTCATCGCAGGTAGCGACCGCCGAGGCACCATCTACGGCATCTACGAACTCTCACAGCAGATGGGTGTATCGCCTTGGTATGACTGGGCTGACGTACCCATAGCTCATCACGATTCCATCTTCGTAAACAAGGGTGTCTATACCGATGGCGAACCAGCCGTCAGATATCGTGGCATCTTCCTCAACGACGAAGCACCTTGCCTCACCTCGTGGGTGAAGAATACATACGGCACCGATTATGGAGACCACCGATTCTATCAGCGCGTCTTTGAACTGGTATTGCGACTGAGAGGTAACATGATGTGGCCAGCCATGTGGGGCTGGGCTTTCTATGCCGACGACCCGGAGAACGAGAAGACAGCCGACGAGATGGGCGTGGTGATGAGCACCTCACACCATGAGCCGATGGCTCGCAACCACCAGGAATATGCCCGCAACCGCAAGGGATGGGGACCTTGGAACTATCAGAAGAACAAGGAAAACCTGCAGAAATTCTTCCGTGAAGGCATCGAACGCATGAAGGGTACCGAACAGATTGTAACCATCGGCATGCGTGGCGACGGCGACGAGGCGATGAGCGACGAGGCTGACACACGACTGATGACCAACATCATCAACGACCAGCGCAAGATTATCGCTGATGTAACGGGAAAGAAGGCAAGCGAGACCCCACAGGTATGGGCGTTATATAAAGAGGTGCTGGATTACTACGACAAGGGTATGAAGGTGCCTGATGACGTAACCCTGCTGCTCTGCGATGACAACTGGGGCAACGTACGCCGTGTGCCTAACGCTAAGGAACGCAAGCACAAGGGCGGTTGGGGATTGTACTATCACGTAGATTACGTGGGTGCGCCAAGAAACTCGAAGATGCTCAATGTTACCCCTGTGCAGAACCCTTGGGAGCAGTTGACACTTGCCTACGAGAACGGCATCGACCGTCTCTGGATTCTCAACGTGGGCGACCTCAAGCCGATGGAATATCCTATCAGCCAGTTTATGGACATGGCCTGGAATCCTCGCAAATACGATGCGAACAACATTACCCGTCATACCCGCAACTGGTGCGCCCAGCAGTTTGGCGAATTGCAGGCAGATGAGGCGGCACGCATTCTGAATCTTATCTGCAAATATAATGGTCGCTGCACCCCTGAGATGCTCGACAAGAACACCTACAGTCTGGAGAACGGCGAATGGCAGGAGGTGGTAAACCAGTATCTCCAACTCGAAGCCGATGCGCTGCGCCAGTACAACAGTCTGCCGGCATCCTATCACGATGCCTATCGCCAGATCATCCTCTTCCCTATCGAGGTGATGAGCAATCTGCACCAGATGTATTTTGCCCAGGCACAGAACAACGCCCTCTACAAGCAGGGCAATCCGAAAGCGAATGTGTGGGCGGACGAGTGCGAGCGCTTCTTCAAGCGCGATTCAATCATCTGCGATTATTACAACCACAAGATGGCTGGCGGCAAGTGGAACGGCATGATGACCCAGAAGCATATCGGCTACACATCATGGAACGATGCCTTCGAGAAGGACACCTGTCCGCAGCTCTTCCGAGTATCCACCAAGGATGGCGTCATCATCAGCGAAAACAACGGCGTGGTAGAAATCGAAGCTCCTTACTACAACAGCAAGACGGATGCTACCGAGGCAAAATGGACAGAGATTCCATTCATGGGCAAAAGCGTATCGGCAATGACTCTGATGCCATATACCAAGAGTGTAAAGGGAGCTAGCATCACTTACAAGTTTAAGCTGAAAGCCGAGAAGGCTTCGGATAGCAATGCTTCTAACGGCAAGCAGAAGGTTCGCATTCATGTGATTACCAAATCAACCTTGGATTATCTCAACAAGGGCGGCTTAACCTATGGTGTAAGTTTAGATGGCGCTTCTCCTGTAGAGGTTAACTTCAACAAAGATTTGAACGAGAAGCCGGAGAACATCTACAATATCTATTATCCAACGATAGCCACTCGCATCGTGGATCAAGTGATAGAGTTGGAACTGCCGGCTACTGCCGATGGCATCCACAGCCTCACCCTCACTCCTAACGACCCAGCCATCGTTTTCGAGAAAATCGTGATTGATGGAAGAGGAGGAAAAAAGAGTGTCAAGGTGATTTAAAGGTAGCATATAATAAAAGGTATAGGCACGCACCCACGAAAGGATGCGTGCCTATTCTTTTTACGCAAACTATCACTATCTTCTTATGTTCCATACTTCGTAGCATTCATTTTTACATAAACAATCACAATAGTAACAAATAAATGAAAAAAAAGAGTATTTTTTAAATCTTTTTTGAGAAATATACGTTTATATGAGTAAAGTTAGAAACATAAAAACAAGAAACGAATGAATATAGGCAACCCAAAACTCATAAAACAACTGGAGAGTCTTGTCGACAATCGGCAAGACTGGCTATTTCGTTTTGCCTATATTCGAATCGGGCAACGTGAGGATGCAGAAGATATTGTGCAAGAGGTGCTGCTTGCAGCTTTCAAGAAACTGAAAGAAGGGCAACAAGTGGAAGAGTTGGACCGCTACATCATTCGCTCTGTTAGCAACGCATGCCGAGACTACTTGCGCAAAAATCGTCCGCAAATCATAGCTATCAATGAAGCTGCAAGCATGCCTACCAGCAATGATGACAAACAAATACACGAGGAATTTCTCAGAATATCAAAACTGCTGGAAGATATTCCACAGGAGCAAGCGGAAATCGTAAGAATGAAATGTTACGACAACTTGACGTTCCGGGAGATAGCCGAACTGGAGGAGATACCAGAAGCTACCGTGAAATCTCGCTATCGCTATGCCATCCAACATATCCAACAACGACTCAGAAAGGAGAAAAATATATGAAAGATCAAATGAACATCCATAATGACAAAGGATTTGAGGATATAGAGCAACTGCTCCAACCTCAATGTGATTTCCATGCCTCCTCCCAAACCAAGCAACAAGTAATAGAGAAGGCAAGGAAGAGCTTGGTCAGCCATCGCACCTTGCGTATCTTTCCATGGATTTGCGCAGCATGCGTGGCTGGCATCATCGCTATCATCCTGCAACCACCCAAGGATACCACTTCTGCGTCTGGCAATGCGACAATGGCTGTGAGAAAGGCTACACAGCCGATGCAAAAAGCTATGACGCAAGAAAAGAGTTTGACGGCAGAAAAGGAAAATACAGCAGAAAAAGCCATCACAGAAGAGAGCAGAACATACGAGAAGAAAAAGACTTTCGCCAAGCTCAATGCTCCCAAAAGGGAGGCTAAGCCTAAAGCTGAGTTTGGAGATGACATGCCAGACACCGAAGAAAAAGGTCCGGTACTCTTCCCTATGTCAACCTTGCCCAAAGAGCATCTTTTCAAAATGCAGACAGCAGAGGTTCAAGCCACTACATGCAATGCCGTGCAAAGTGAGGATGACCGCCAACAAATACGGCGAATCACCGTTAAACTCTAAAGAAAGTATATATAATTAAGGTATAAACATTAAAGAACAAATAACATGAAAAAGTATATCATATATTTATTGCTCATGATGTTCTCATCAATGGGAGCACAGGCACAAAAGTCTTATTTCAAAGAGGCTTTGGAGAAATTGGTAAGCAACAAGGCGTTCACCATAAATCAATCAGGAGCAAAAAATGAGGTTGGTGACACAGCACAATGGAGTTGGAAAAAATATCGCTTTAAAACTCTCAAGAAAGACGAGTTTCTCAAGGAACTGGACAGAATCAACAAGGCTTTTCAAAAAGATTGCAATCAGCCTGTAACTGACTTTTACTATATGGTAGATGGAAACAACAACCCACTTGAAACATGGATGAACTTTGACATATCTGTAGGCAACGACCTTATTATGGTTGGAAATTTCTCGGCATATAGCGTCCTTATCAATCGCCAACAAATGGGGCACTCTGGCATGCGCAGAGTCTGTGCCATAGAATGGGACCATATCGTAGAGAATGGTTGGGTTAACGAAAAAGGCTATGAAGGAAACATCTGCATCGTAGAAGGAAAAGCTCCTTTAAACAAGCACCGCGTAGCTGACGAAATAAAACAGCAACCATATAATGCCGTCCACTATACAGGTGTTCTTACCCCAATAGACACCCAAGAAGAAAAGGCAGCTCCTAAAGAAGAGACTAAAGAAGAAAAAGAAGTACCTAATGAGCAGTTGACCAAGATGCTTAAAGATGCTCAGACCAACCTGAAAGGCAACTTTGAGATTATTGGCAAGCGTGACCCTGAACTTTGGGACCGTGGCTATTTTATCTGTTACAAAGACGAAACAGACATGTATGTAGAACCCATCCTTGTGGCTACCAACGGCACTAACTTCTCATACAAGCACGACCTGAAGGACATTACCATGGGAAGAGTGAGAGCACTGATGAAAGATGGAACCATCTGCTCGGAATGGATAGACATTCCTTTTGTACCAGGAGAGATAGCAGAGCTAAGCGTACACAATGGTTACTACAGCCTCACAGGATCAAG
The DNA here is from genome assembly GCF_019249655.2 of Segatella copri. Lineage (NCBI taxonomy): Bacteria > Pseudomonadati > Bacteroidota > Bacteroidia > Bacteroidales > Prevotellaceae > Segatella > Segatella copri. The sequence continues at coordinate 1,458,557 of NZ_CP137557.1, read as the reverse complement.
TTTCTATAAGCAGTGGGTGGAAGAGGAAAGCAAAAACCATGATGGCTGGGACGAGCGCAAGTATACGGCTTACGCACTCAGCAATATCCATTCTCCTGGCATCATCTGCTATCTGTTCTATCAGCATTTGATAAAAGGTTCTTCGAATCAAAAGAAAATATTCAAAGCCCTCCCAACAACTCTACAAGAGAATCATGTGGGTCGCTTTATCAAAAAGCATATGAACAATAAATTATTGCCCCCACTTTAAAAAGTAAGGCCTGTTTAAAGTGGGGTCAGTTAAGTAACGTTATACTAATTAATATATACTGCTTTAAATAGTATCAATCCAATAAAATAATCGAATTATGAAAAGAATCTTTTGTGTACTTATTGCAGCCATCTGGCTCTGCACTTGCTGGGCAGGGAATGGCAAGAAACCTATTGTCTGGGAACAGCCGATAGCTGAATCGAACCAGCTATTTAATGATCCTTTTCAATCTCAACTCAACATCTATCGTGTGGAATTCGCAGATGATGAAACACGAGTGTTCATGCACATCACTTTTCGCCCACACTATTGGGTAAAGTTTGTGAAGGAAACCTATCTCCTTGCTGATGGCAAGAAATATCTCGTCAAGAGCTGTGACGGACTGAAACTTGACGAAGAACACTATATGCCTAGTTCAGGCAAGGAGGATGTGGTCTTCCATTTCGCACCGCTCCCCAAGAAGACCCGAAAGTTTGACTTCCTGGAAGGTGACGGCAAAGAGAACTTCAAGATATTTGGCATCGAGAGTATCGATACCCGTATCAAACAGCTCTTCTCCTCGCTTTGGCGAAACGATGCGACCGGCGATTGGGAGATAGGATTCTACGATGATTTCGCCATCTACGACTGCCGTTACTGGCAATACAAGCAGAAGAATCAGAAGGGCGACAAGTACTCTTTCATCCTTACCGATGGCAAGAGCGACCTGGCTGTCAACATCGACAAGTCTCAACATGGCAAGCGCACGATGAGCATCAACGGCAAGAAAGCAGAATATTCGCTCATTACCACTTCCATCCTTCCGGATTATCCGCAGAAAGATGAGACCACATGTCTGAAGGATACTCATAACAAGCCCGATACGGCTATTGTTGTGGGATGGCTCAGAAATATGCCTAAGGAACTTTGGGATAGAGGGCAGGAGTATAGTGTGCAGTATTATGATCTCTTTTACACATTCAAGGAAGTGAGCAATTATAGCAAGCTCGATTCTCTTGGCAGATTTGAGATCAAAGTGCCTCTCATCAACTCTACCGAGGTTTTCATGGACTGGAAACATACTTATATCAACACGGTATTGGAGCCAGGTGAGACCTATTATCTGCTCTATGACTTCAAGTCTGGACATTCCATCTTCATGGGCAAAAAATGCCGCTTGCAAAACGAACTGCTCGCGCATCCTATTCCAATGATTGACGCAGAATATGCAGGAAAGTATGAAAATAAGGTTCCAGCCCAGGAGATGATGCAGATTCTTGAATCCAGATATAAGGAGGCTGAAGGGAACTTACGGAAACAGATAGAAAAATCGGCATCTATTTCCAGATGTTATCAGGAGTATGCGGCTCAATACCTTCTCTGCACTTATGCTTCGGATATCTTGCAAGGAGCATATCACGTGAAAGACTATGTTTTCCCTCAGGAATATGTGAGCCAAGTGGAAAAAATATGGAAGGAGATTCCGCAGCCTTATACTCAGTTTCGTGACTATAATGCGCTGACTAAAGATCTCATCTTCCAGGAAGTAAGATTAAAGTACAGTACACCCATGGGGAAGACCTATGGATTCTTATTCACCAATTATTATCCGGAACTGTTGAGAAAGCACAAGGCTCAGGGGGATATTGCGATAACCGATTCAGAAATTGCTACGGTGGAACAATGGGCTAAGAATCTGGATAGCATGACTATCAAGCAATATCAGACGACAGATGCCAGGGAGCAGGAGAAAATAGAAAATGCTTTTTCCAACTCAGCCCTTGCCAAGCGCGCTACGGCTATCATTGGAAGAGAAGATATTGCCAAGATGCTTAAGGATGAGACTCCTCTCCTCGATGTATATTATGCCCAGCATATAGCTGATAACATGGGGTGCAGCCAGCAGCAGAAAGATGTCATCATCTCCAAAGCCTTTCTTGAGATGTTGGAACGACTTGCCATGCCACTCAATAGTTATGGACTTGACATGGCTGAACACAGCATCAGTTCTGAAGTTATCAGGGAAAAAGTATTGGCAGAACACCGTAAGTACCTGTCTTTGCAGAACAGGGACATTACTGCCAGTATCAAGACAGCTCCGCAGGATATGAGCGATGGGGAGAAGCTTCTTCGCCATATATTGGAGCCTTATAAGGGAAAGCTTGTATTGCTGGATGTCTGGGGAACCTGGTGTGCCCCGTGCAAGATGGCTCTAGCCCATTCGAAGGAAGAGTTCGAACGCCTGGCACCATACGATGTGGTATATCTTTACATGGCAAGCAACAGTCCTGAAGAGTCATGGAAAAATCTCATCAAACTGAATAATCTGGTTGGCGACAATATCGCCCACTACAATTTGCCAGCGGCTCAGCAGAGTGCCATCGAGAACTATCTCAACATTCGCTCCTTCCCATCCTATCGCCTCTTCGACAAGGAAGGAAATCTGGTAGATGTGAAAGTGGATGCCCGCCAGCTTGACAATCTGGAGAAAATCATCAAGGAACTGAGTAAATAAAAAAAGATGGCCTCGCAAAATGCGGGGTCATCTTTTCTGTAATCAAGGATTATCTATCAATAGAGCATGCCAAACATCCATAACGGGATGATGTTGCCATAACCCTATGATGATGCAAAAAAGAAATAATCCTCTTTTTCGCACACGTATATTTTTTTTAGAAAAAAAAAGTCTCATAGTCTCATTTTTAGCTGCAAATATCACGTTATATTGTTGATATAAAGATATTTATAACTAATGAGATTTCTTACAAAAAGTAGAAAGAAGTATCATAGAAGTATCATTAAAAAGTAAGCGGCTCCGCGTTTATACCATTGTAGTCTTCTCATTTGTTCGTACCTTTGCACCATCATTTTAAAATCAAACAAATTATGACAGCAAACGAACGTTTTGAGAAGGCTTGGGATTCCTTCTTAGTCTATCTGAATCGAAACCCCAAGGCCCAACTTACTCCTTTCTTGAAGGAAAGACATGTAAATCATCGCACCATGATGAACTGGATGTGCGAAAAAGGATATTCAGTTTTACGTGCCAAGCAGGAAATCCGCCAAGCCCAGGAGGCAGCCCGCAGAGAAAAAGCAGAAGCATCTGCATCAAGTACAGGCATGATGTTCGTGCCTATGGAACCTCCTACCATAGATCTTCCTATGGAGGACCTCCTTTATGGCATAAACATAACCTTTCCAAATGGAACTTTGGTTTCCGTTAAAAAAGGATGTGCCAAGTCTGTTATGGCGTTGATGAAACTTTATGAGAAGGAGGATGCAGTATGTTTGGATTGAATGAGAGTACCCAGTACTATGTCTGCCAGAGATACGTACGAATGAACATGGGCATAAATGGCTTGTATCAGATAGTGAGAACCGAGCTGGAACTTCCGCCACTTGGTGGTGCGGTATTCATCTTCTTCTCCAAGAACCGCCAGCAGGTAAAAATGCTCAAGTGGGATGGCGATGGTTTCTTGCTGTACCAGAAGCGATTGGAGCGAGGAACCTTTGAATTACCATTCTTTGACCCCAAGAACAAACAATGCAAAATGCCGTACAGGACACTATCGGCCATCATGAGCGGAATTTGCCTAAAAAGCATGAAATATAGAAAGAGACTCAATCTATAGTAGCGGCAGGAAAATTCTAACATATTGTACATCAATAAAATAACTAAAAATAATATATAAGAATACTTGCATATCTCGATATTTTTTCGTATCTTTGCACTATGACAAAGGACGAAATTATAGTACTTTTGAAGGAACAACTTCAGCTTGCCAACGAACAACTTCAGCAAGCTAATACTACAGTGAGTTCGCTGACCCTACAGGTCAACGAACTCATTATACGTATAAAGTCATTAGAAGAACTACTCGTCCAGAAAGGAATCGCCATAGACAAAGCGAATCGTCAGAACAAGGCACTCGGCAAGCTCGTTTCAGGCAAGAAGTCCGAACGTCAGGAGAAGAATCCACAAGACTCGATGCCCCAGGAGGAATTTGACAAGAAGAAAAAAGAGCAGGCCGAAAAAAGAAAGGCACGCAAAAACAACGGAGCCAAGCGTGACATGCATTACGAAATGAAAGAAGTGCATGTTACGATAGATCCAGTCATGGATGCAGAGCTTTTGAAGACGTTGCGTCTCTTCGGGACTCGTACCTGTATACGTTACAGCATGGAACCCATCAAGTTCATCAAGACCGTGTATCACATCAACACTTATACGGATGGAAGTATCATGTATCCGGGGAAGACTCCGCCGGCTCTGTTGTTGAATTCTTCCTATTCACCTTCCTTTGCAGCAGGTCTCCTGCAGATGCGATACATCTATTCCATGCCGGTAGAGCGAATTACCAAATACTTTGCCGACAATGGGTTTACGTTAAGGAAAGCTACGGCAAACAAGCTGATTGCCAGAAGTGCCGATGTACTGGAAAACTTCTATAAGGCTATCTGCCAAGTAGTGTTGCAGCAGGATTATGTCTCGGCAGACGAGACATATCATAAAGTGCTGTTAGCCAAGACAAAGCCTACGGACAAGGGTTCGAAGAAAGGCTACCTCTGGGCTGTAAGTGCGCCTGAACTGGGACTTGTCTTCTTCGTATATGAGGATGGTTCACGTTCTGAGCAGGTCATACTTAACGTATTCTCTGATTATAAAGGTACCATACAGAGTGATGCATATGCTCCTTACCGGAAACTGGAGTCGGATGCTTATCCTGACATTATGAGAATCGCCTGCCTACAGCATGTCAAGAGAGACTTCATCGACTGCGGCAAGGAGGACAAGGATGCTCAGAAGGTCGTAGATATCATCAACAGATTTTATCGAGAAGACAAAAAACATAAGGTTGGGGTAAATGGATGGACCGTTGAAGACCATCTTGCCTATCGGCAGTCATACGCACCAGACATTTTACAGGATTTATTGGAGAAACTGGAGGAAATATCTTCCAGGAAGGATTTGCTGCCCAAGTCTACCTTGGCGCAGGCGGTCGGCTATGCCCTTAATGAATATAATGCCATTTGTGACATCTTCAAAAGAGGTGATACGGCTCTCGATAACAACTACATTGAGAGAATCCAGAGGTACATATCACTATCAAGAAGAAACTCTATGTTCTTTGGCTCGCACGAAGGAGCAAGACGGGGAGCTATCCTATATTCTATAGCTATTTCATGCAAGTTGAATGGCATCAATCTGTTTGAATACATTAGCGATGTCATAGAAAAGACCATTGAATGGCAACCGAATACCCCACTGGAGAAATATAGAGACTTACTTCCTGACCGATGGAAAAAGCAGTAACAGCATTTGTTTAATCAGCTGTTACTGTTTTTTTTGAATTATGCAAGGTATAAACGCGGAGCCGCTTACATTAAAAATCATAGAAGTGTAAGCGGCTCCGCGTTTATACCATTGTAGTCTTCTCATTTATTCGTACCTTTGCACCATCATTTTAAAATCAAACAAATTATGACAGCAAACGAACGTTTTGAGAAGGCTTGGGATTCCTTCTTAGTCTATCTGAATCGAAACCCCAAGGCCCAACTTACTCCTTTCTTGAAGGAAAGACATGTAAATCATCGCACCATGATGAACTGGATGTGCGAAAAAGGATATTCAGTTTTACGTGCCAAGCAGGAAATCCGCCAAGCCCAGGAGGCAGCCCGCAGAGAAAAAGCAGAAGCATCTGCATCAAGTACAGGCATGATGTTCGTGCCTATGGAACCTCCTACCATAGATCTTCCTATGGAGGACCTCCTTTATGGCATAAACATAACCTTTCCAAATGGAACTTTGGTTTCCGTTAAAAAAGGATGTGCCAAGTCTGTTATGGCGTTGATGAAACTTTATGAGAAGGAGGATGCAGTATGTTTGGATTGAATGAGAGTACCCAGTACTATGTCTGCCAGAGATACGTACGAATGAACATGGGCATAAATGGCTTGTATCAGATAGTGAGAACCGAGATGGAACTTCCGCCACTTGGTGGTGCGGTATTCATCTTCTTCTCCAAGAACCGCCAGCAGGTAAAAATGCTCAAGTGGGATGGCGATGGTTTCTTGCTGTACCAGAAGCGATTGGAGCGAGGAACCTTTGAATTACCATTCTTTGACCCCAAGAACAAACAATGCAAAATGCCGTACAGGACACTATCGGCCATCATGAGCGGAATTTGCCTAAAAAGCATGAAATATAGAAAGAGACTCAATCTATAGTAGCGGCAGGAAAATTCTAACATATTGTACATCAATAAAATAACTAAAAATAATATATAAGAATACTTGCATATCTCGATATTTTTTCGTATCTTTGCACTATGACAAAGGACGAAATTATAGTACTTTTGAAGGAACAACTTCAGCTTGCCAACGAACAACTTCAGCAAGCTAATACTACAGTGAGTTCGCTGACCCTACAGGTCAACGAACTCATTATACGTATAAAGTCATTAGAAGAACTACTCGTCCAGAAAGGAATCGCCATAGACAAAGCGAATCGTCAGAACAAGGCACTCGGCAAGCTCGTTTCAGGCAAGAAGTCCGAACGTCAGGAGAAGAATCCACAAGACTCGATGCCCCAGGAGGAATTTGACAAGAAGAAAAAAGAGCAGGCCGAAAAAAGAAAGGCACGCAAAAACAACGGAGCCAAGCGTGACATGCATTACGAAATGAAAGAAGTGCATGTTACGATAGATCCAGTCATGGATGCAGAGCTTTTGAAGACGTTGCGTCTCTTCGGGACTCGTACCTGTATACGTTACAGCATGGAACCCATCAAGTTCATCAAGACCGTGTATCACATCAACACTTATACGGATGGAAGTATCATGTATCCGGGGAAGACTCCGCCGGCTCTGTTGTTGAATTCTTCCTATTCACCTTCCTTTGCAGCAGGTCTCCTGCAGATGCGATACATCTATTCCATGCCGGTAGAGCGAATTACCAAATACTTTGCCGACAATGGGTTTACGTTAAGGAAAGCTACGGCAAACAAGCTGATTGCCAGAAGTGCCGATGTACTGGAAAACTTCTATAAGGCTATCTGCCAAGTAGTGTTGCAGCAGGATTATGTCTCGGCAGACGAGACATATCATAAAGTGCTGTTAGCCAAGACAAAGCCTACGGACAAGGGTTCGAAGAAAGGCTACCTCTGGGCTGTAAGTGCGCCTGAACTGGGACTTGTCTTCTTCGTATATGAGGATGGTTCACGTTCTGAGCAGGTCATACTTAACGTATTCTCTGATTATAAAGGTACCATACAGAGTGATGCATATGCTCCTTACCGGAAACTGGAGTCGGATGCTTATCCTGACATTATGAGAATCGCCTGCCTACAGCATGTCAAGAGAGACTTCATCGACTGCGGCAAGGAGGACAAGGATGCTCAGAAGGTCGTAGATATCATCAACAGATTTTATCGAGAAGACAAAAAACATAAGGTTGGGGTAAATGGATGGACCGTTGAAGACCATCTTGCCTATCGGCAGTCATACGCACCAGACATTTTACAGGATTTATTGGAGAAACTGGAGGAAATATCTTCCAGGAAGGATTTGCTGCCCAAGTCTACCTTGGCGCAGGCGGTCGGCTATGCCCTTAATGAATATAATGCCATTTGTGACATCTTCAAAAGAGGTGATACGGCTCTCGATAACAACTACATTGAGAGAATCCAGAGGTACATATCACTATCAAGAAGAAACTCTATGTTCTTTGGCTCGCACGAAGGAGCAAGACGGGGAGCTATCCTATATTCTATAGCTATTTCATGCAAGTTGAATGGCATCAATCTGTTTGAATACATTAGCGATGTCATAGAAAAGACCATTGAATGGCAACCGAATACCCCACTGGAGAAATATAGAGACTTACTTCCTGACCGATGGAAAAAGCAGTAACAGCATTTGTTTAATCAGCTGTTACTACTTTTTTTGAATTATGCAAGGTATAAACGCGGAGCCGTTTACATAGAAGTATCATTAAAGATAATACAAAGCATGCGAAAAGCCAGTTTGAACGTTAAGAAAAGCCAGTTTAAACCTGTTTAAACATCAGAAAAAGTCATTTTAAGCATCGCAAAAATACATTTTAAATATCGCAAAGAATCAAAAGAATATTGCCCAAAAATGAGTCCGATATTTGGGCACTCGTTGCCCCGCGTTATGGGCTGTGGTTGCCCAGAACAGGGGCTGTCGATGCCCACTTGGTGGGCTACGGATGCCCGTGTAACGGGCACAAGCAGACCAACCGAAGGGCATAGAGGGACCTGTGGTTTAAAATAGCAAACTAAATGTACATTTCATCCAATCGATTGGACGGTTTTACTTTATTTTGTCCAATCGATTGGATGAAATTCCATTTTTCTAAAGTTTGAAGAAGCCTAATCTTTCTCCCCTAACCATTCTTCCAATACCTCGCAATACTCATCATTTTGCTCGGCAAATGGCATGTGTCGGGCTTCTACGAAGAGATGCCACTTGGAATCTTGGATACCATCGTAGAGCGTCTTTGCTACCAATGGAGTACAGAGGTCGTTGGTGCCACTCATCACTAGGCATGGCACTTGTATCTCGCCCAAGCGGTCGGTGTAGTCATAATCTCGGAGCGTACCTGTCGGGGTATATTCATTCGGTCCCCAACCATAGAGATAAGCCTCGGCACCAGCACGCTTTTTTCTACGAAGGCATTCTGGACTATCCTCCGTTACCTCGCCAGCACAATGCAAGAGCATAAAGTGTTCGTTTGCCTTGGCGTATGCCTCGCTCGAAAAATCATCCTTTGCCTCTGCCTCAGCAATGGCTCGCTGGTCTTCCTCTGCCATAAACTTGATCATGCGATGCTGCTCACTCGCCCACAATTTGCTGCTCGAAAGGGTACTGCTGAGGATGGCTGACTTCACGCCCTTTGCTTGCTTCTCTATCAGATAGATGATGGCGAGCATGCCACCCCACGACTGTCCCAAGAGATGAAAATGGTCGATGTGGAGATAGTCGATGAGCGCACAGAGTTCGTTGAGCCAAGTCTCAGGAGTCCAGAGTTCGGGATGTCCCTCCACAAATGAGTTGCCACAGCCCAACTGGTCGTACATGATGACAGCTCTACCTGATTCCGCGACCCTATCCAATAGCTCGAAATAGTTGTGGGTACTGCCTGGTCCACCATGCAAGAGGATGATAGGACTCTTGCCCTCCTCTGTTTTACCTACGATACGATAATAAGTTTGATAGCCCATGAAGGGCATATAACCTTCCTTGATTTCCATTGTCTTCAAATGTTTTTATTGTTACCTAAACAGTGTTATCTAATTTTGCTGCTCCTATACCTTATTATATAGTCCCTCATTTTCCTTACGCAAGAACTCTGTCATTCGTTCCTTTGAAGGCACATTGAGTTGATACTTGGAGATAAACACGCTCTCGTCCAAATCGAGCAAGGAGTATTCTGCCATTTCTCGTCCTACTGCTGAGCAAAGGAGGATACCGATTGGGGGATTATCATCTGGCTGCATGATATTCTTGCGATAGTAAGCAAGCTTGCAAACCCAAGAACTCAAAGGTAAATGGCGACTTGATGTCAAGGGCGAGCGTATCTGTCTCAGCCTTGCCATCCACCAACTTAGCCAACGCCTCAGGCTTTTGACTCCATCCACTGCGGAAATAATAGTTGGAATCAATCTGGCGTTGCAATTCTCTGACACTCCAAGTGCCACGAATTGCCATCGTCTCATAGAAAGCACGCTCCAAAGGGTCAGTAATAGGGAGAATGGCAACTAAATGAGTAAAAGACAACTTATTAAAAAGCAAGTTTGACTTTACTGCCAATGGAGCTATTTTGTTAGAGACTGCAACACCTCCAAATTGGTCAGTCAGTGACTGACCAATTCTATTTTGCTTTAAATCTGCTATTTGCAATTGGTCAGTCACAGATTGTCCAATTTGACTTTGAGACAACAAGAAGCCAGCAACCTCTTTATCCAAGTGTGAATATACTTGATAAAATTGACGATAGATTTTCAATGTTGTCACACTATACTTCTTTTTACCAAGTCTTTCAGAAAGGCTTTTCAAAAGTTGCTCACCATACTTTGCTCTATCAGCTCCCTTCTGCTCATACTCCACAATATAATAGCCCGTCAACCAAGCCTTGGCTGTGACGTGGCGATTAATCACTAAGCGAGCATTGTTCTGCAATACATCTTGCGTTTGCTGAATATGGGCTACAAGACCATCGAAGTCATTGTTTTGCGCCATTTGAGTTTCATTATTCTTCATATTCGGTGGAGTTTTGGAAAGACATGTATATCACATTTATCATGTGCACTTATTACAATGTGCAAAAATATAAAAAATATGGCAATTAAACAAATATATCTTGCTTATTTTATCAAAAGAACTTAAATGATTTGGCAGTTTCAAGCTAATGCAATATCTTTGCAAACTGAAATAATCATGAAACCAAATAAAAATAGAATATATGTTTAGTGGAATCGTAGAAGAAATGGCCACAGTTGTGGCGATTAAGCAGGATAAGGAGAACATCGACTTTACCCTGAAATGTTCGTTCGTAGATGAACTCGGCATCGACCAGAGCGTGGCGCACAATGGCGTCTGCCTCACCGTGGTGGAAATCAAGGACGGTACCTACACCGTTACCGCCATGAAGGAAACCCTGGACAGAAGCAACTTGGGACTGCTGAAGGTGGGTGACAAGGTGAACGTGGAGCGCTCGATGATCATGAACGGCCGACTGGACGGTCATATCGTGCAGGGACACGTGGATGAAACCGCCAAATGCATCGCCATGAAGGATGCAGACGGTTCAACCTACTTCACTTTTGAGTATGAGCTTAACAAAGAGATGGCGCGTAAGGGATATTTCACCGTAGATAAGGGCAGCGTAACAGTAAACGGCGTTTCTCTCACCGTATGTGAGCCTACCGACAACACCTTCACCGTAGCCATCATCCCTTATACCCGCGAGAATACCAACTTCTGCAACATTGAGGTAGGAACCGTGGTGAATATCGAATTCGATATTCTCGGTAAGTACATCGCAAGACTCAAGAGCTTCGAATAAGAGGGTGTAAGCAGATTTTAGGCACGGATTACACGGATTACACGGAGATTTAAGACGATAATGCAAAAAACGCATTTATAATTTAAAGGAAAATCCGTGTAATCCGTGCCTAATCTATATACAGGGGAGATGATTCAACCGCCCTCGCTACTTTCTTCTAATCGTCAAATCGATGGTTTCAGGATGCTTCTCCTTGAAATCCTTCACATCATCAACAACCAGTACCAGATAGCCGCCGCCACCTGCACCCGGCATCTTCCAGGCATGAACCTCAGGCAGGGCAGAATACCTATCTATAAATCCCTGCACACAACCCTGAATCATGGCTGGGAACATGGCAACCTGCGCATCAAACGAAGCCTTGAAGGCAGAGGCAAACGCAGCAAAATCCCTGTTGAGAATCGCATTCCAGCAATCATCGGCAGCCTTGGCAAGATTCTTCACCTTAACCTCGTTGATATCCTTGCCTTCAATCACAGAACAGCCCGGACGACGTGGCTCCATCGGAATCATGCAGACGTGGCTCTCTACCCAAGAGAGAACATCCTCGTCATCACAAGTCTCAAACTTATCAGGCCAGAAACGGTTGTCATAATGATGGCGCACCAAACCAGGCATGCAGATACCGATGGAATCCTGGGCACCGCTGATGATGCCGTCGCTGCGCTCCGGGTCGTTTTCGAAACAGAACACCAGTTTGGCAAGAATCTCAGGATTCATATCAGGCAACTTCACCGGCCATATCTTCTTAATCATGTTGCGGGTTGAAGTAGAAAGACCACAGCGTTCACGTACCTCGAAGGTAGGAATAAGCGACATGGTTATCGCCCAGCCCGGCGCATAGCAACTTACGTAAGGCTGGTCTATCCAGGTGCCCGCCAGGTCGAGACGGGTGGGAAGCTGGCAGGTAGAATCCTTGATATCCGTGCTCGAACGCGCCTTCAAGCCTTCGGCAGGCGTACGCTCCAGCACCACATACTCAATGCCACGCTCCTCGCAGAACTTGCGCTTGGTTTCATTGCTTCCATCGGCATTCACCACAAAGATATCGGGCTTCACCATATCCACCGTAGGGATAAAGTCCATAATGCCATCCCCCTGGTTGATGTAGGCATCCTTCACATATTTAATAGACTTCACCATGAAGAGACGCTCCTGTTCAGGATAGAACGTCTTATGGTGCTTATAGCCAAGAATCGTCTGGTCGGAACCGATACCAACGTATAGGTCGCCATACTGAGACGCCTGGCGGAAAAACTCAACGTGGCCGCTGTGCAACAAGTCATAACAACCACTTACAAAAACTTTCTTCATTATTTTTAGCTACTTTTCTTTATTAACATTCAACAAAGACTAAAGTCTTTCGGCTACAAAACTACAACTTTTCTTTCATTATTCCAAGAAAAACCTGCACAAATATTCTTTTTTGGGCACAAACCAACCCTTTTTGTGCATTTTTATAAAGAAATATTTGTATAACACACAAAAAAGTGTTACTTTTGCCGACGTGTTTTGTCCCAAATTGAACATTGGAAAGTGAAGAAGAGGGCATCCAAGCGCCCTACAACCGAACTCGAAAACGCCCAACTTGAGTACCGAGCACTAACAACTTAAAGGAAATTATAACAATAACCATTTATTAATATGAGTTTAAAAATCGTTGTACTTGCCAAGCAAGTACCTGACACAAGAAATGTGGGTAAGGATGCGATGACAGCCGAAGGCACCGTAAACCGTGCAGCTCTTCCAGCCATCTTCAATCCTGAAGATTTGAACGCATTGGAGCAGGCTCTCCGTTTGAAGGAGCAGAATCCAGGTTCTACAGTTGGAATTTTGACCATGGGTCCTCCACGTGCTGGCGAAATCATCCGCCAGGGTCTCTATCGTGGTGCAGATACAGGTTGGTTGCTCACCGACCGTCTCTTTGCTGGTGCTGATACATTGGCTACTTCTTATGCCCTTGCTACAGGTATCCAGAAGATTGGTGACGTTGACATCGTAATCGGTGGTCGCCAGGCTATCGATGGTGATACTGCTCAGGTGGGTCCTCAGGTGGCTCAGAAGTTGGGATTGAACCAGGTTACCTATGCAGAGGAAATCCTCAAGGTAGAGGATGGCAAGGCTACTATCCGCCGCCTCATCGATGGTGGTGTTGAGACCGTAGAGGCTCCATTGCCATTGGTTATCACCGTAAACGGCAGTGCTGCTCCATGTCGTCCTTGCAACGTGAAGCTCGTAATGAAATATAAATACGCTACCTGCCCTATGGAGCGAAAGGGCGATGAGCCTTGGGCTAACCTTTATGAGGAGCGCCCTTACCTGACTCTGAACCAGTGGAGCGTTGCCGATGTGGATGGCGACCCTGCACAGTGCGGTTTGAGCGGTTCTCCTACCAAGGTGAAGGCCGTGAAGAACATCGTGTTCCAGGCTAAGGAAAGCAAGACCCTGACCAGCAGCGATGAGGACATCGACGGACTGATGAAGGAATTGTTGAACGAAAGTATTATCGGATAATCATCGAAGGATGATTCAGACTCCGATTCATTTAAAAATGCTTTATTAAAAAAGACAATGAACAACGTATTTGTATATTGCGAGGTAGAAGGCACAACCGTTGCCGAAGTATCTCAGGAATTGCTCACCAAGGGTCGTAAGCTCGCCAACCAGCAGGGCGTGGAGCTCCATGCCATCGTGGCAGGTACCGGCATCAAGGGCCAGGTAGAAGATCAGATTCTCCCTTATGGTGTAGATAAATTATTTGTTTTCGATGCTGAGGGATTGTTCCCATATACTTCAGCTCCACATACCGACATTCTCGTCAACCTCTTCAAGGAGGAGAAGCCTCAGATTGCATTGATGGGTGCCACCGTTATCGGTCGCGACCTCGGTCCGCGTGTTTCTTCTTCATTGACCAGCGGTTTGACTGCCGACTGTACAGAGCTCGAGATTGGTGATTACGACGACAAGAAGAGCGGCAAGCACTACGAGGGTCTGCTCTATCAGATTCGTCCAGCTTTCGGCGGTAACATCGTGGCTACCATCGTAAACCCAGACCACCGTCCACAGATGGCTACAGTCCGTTCCGGCGTGATGCAGAAGAGCATCTACGAGGGTGAGTGCAAGAAGGAAGTGGTTTATCCAGAGGTAAGCAAGTATGTTCCTGCCGAGGATTTCGTAGTAAAGGTACTCGACCACCACGTAGAGGCTGCCAAGCACAACCTGAAGGGTTCTGCCATCGTTGTAGCCGGCGGTTATGGTGTAGGAAGCAAGGAAGGTTTCGACCAGCTCTTCGAGTTGGCTCATCTCCTCCATGGCGAGGTTGGTGCTTCGCGTGCTGCCGTAGATGCAGGCTGGGTAGATCACGACCGTCAGATTGGTCAGACTGGTGTTACTGTTCATCCTAAGGTTTATATCGCCTGCGGAATCTCTGGTCAGATTCAGCACATCGCCGGTATGCAGGATTCAGGCATCATCATCTCTGTAAACAACGATCCTGATGCTCCAATCAACAAGATTGCCGACTACGTTATCAACGGCAATGTTGAGGATGTGGTTCCTAAGCTCATCAAGTACTACAAGCAGAATTCTAAGTAATCTGCATTACACATTATTTAAATAAGAAAAGTAAAATGGCTAATTACTATAGTGATCACCCTGAGATTGAATTTCATCTCAATCACCCATTGATGAAGCGTGTTGTTGACTTGAAGGAGCGCAACTACGCAGAAAAAGATCAGTTTGAAGATGCTCCTGTCAACTACGAGGATGCCATCGAGAACTACAAGCGATTGCTGGATATTACCGGCGATGTAGCTGCTAACATCATCGAACCAAACTCTGAGGATGTTGACCTCGAAGGTCCACACCTGGAAAACGGTCGCATGATTTATGCCAGCAAGACATTCGAGAACCTCGATGCTACCCGCAAGGCTGGCCTCTGGGGCTTGTCAATGCCTCGTCGTTACGGCGGCTTGAACCTGCCTAACGCCATCTTCTCTATGGCTTCAGAAATCATCGCTGCTGCTGATGCAGGTTTCCAGAACATCTGGTCTCTGCAGAGCTGTATCGATACGCTCTATGAGTTCGGTTCTGAGGAGCAGCGCCAGAAGTACATTCCTCGCATCTGCGCTGGCGAGACCATGAGTATGGACTTGACTGAGCCTGATGCAGGTTCTGACTTGCAGCGCGTGATGCTGAAGGCCACACAGGATGAGGACGGCACATGGCGTCTGAACGGTGTGAAGCGTTTCATCACCAATGGTGACTCAGACATCCACCTGGTTCTGGCTCGTTCAGAGGAAGGTACCAAGGATGGTCGTGGTCTTTCTATGTTCATCTACGACAAGCGTGATGGTGGCGTAACTGTTCGTCACATCGAGCACAAGTTGGGTATTCATGGTTCTCCTACCTGCGAGTTGGTTTACAAGAATGCCAAGGCTGAGCTTTGCGGTAACACCCGTCTTGGATTGATCAAGTATGTGATGGCTCTGATGAACGGTGCCCGTCTGGGTATTGCAGCTCAGAGTGTAGGTGTTGAGCAGGAGGCTTACAATGAGGGTTTGGCTTATGCCAAGGAGCGTGCTCAGTTTGGTGAGAAGATCATCAACTTCCCAGCCGTTTATGACATGCTTTCAAGAATGAAGGCTAAGTTGGATGCAGGCCGTTCACTCCTCTACTGCTGCGCTCGCTACGTAGATATCTACAAGGCTTTGGAGGATATCGCCCGCGACACTAAGCTCACTCCAGAGGAGCGTCAGGAGATGAAGAAATACACCCGCTTGGCTGATGCATTTACTCCATTGGCTAAGGGTATGAACTCAGAGTATGCTAACCAGAATGCATACGATGCCATCAGCATCCACGGTGGTTCTGGTTTCATCATGGAATACAAGTGCCAGCGCCTGTTCCGTGACGCCCGCATCTTCTCTATCTACGAGGGTACTACTCAGCTTCAGGTTGTTGCAGCCATCCGCTACATCACCAACGGCACTTATCTCAGCATCATCAAGGAGATGTTGGAGAACGAGGTATCAGATGATTTGAAGGCATTGAAGGAGCGCGTGGCTAAGCTCGTAGATCTTTACGAGGCTGCCATCAACAAGGTGAAGGAAGCTAACGATCAGGCAGTTCACGACTTCCTGGCTCGCCGTCTCTACAACATGACTGGCGACATCGTAATGTCTCTCCTCATCCTCGACGATGCTACCAAGGCACCAGAGATGTTCCAGAAGAGTGCTAACGTATATGTTCGCATGGCAGAGGAGGAAGTTCTCGGTCATTCAGCATATATCCAGAACTTCAAGGCAGAAGACTTGGAGAGCTTCAAGGCATAAAGGACAATTATAAGATAATAGGAGATAAGCTACTATATTTCTACTACTTATCTCCTATTTTTACATCTACAATTTTTCAATATACATAAAGTATGAAACAACATGTTAATATAATTTCCGCAAGTATTAGAGATTCTAAAGTTTTACATATTGGTATTGTGTTACAATGCAATGAGCATGATACTTTTGGTATTGTAGTAGGCTATTCTTGCTCAGAAATTCGGGGAAGTACCATGATAAAAATGGGATTTCCGATATTGAGCTATTTTGAAAAAGAACGTGGATTTCAACTAAAGGAAAAGACTTTTGTTGTATACCTAGTAAATAGCAACGATTATGAGCATGCTTTAGAAATAAAGGAATTATCATCATTTAAACTCATCAATGGTTCTCTAGATAATGAAATACAAGCTTTATCACCATTTATACAAATGGAAAAGGGATTTAAATGCTTATATTATCCAACAAAAAAACAAGAAGCAATAATATATCTAGAAAAAGTACTCACAGCAGAAGACAATACTCTTTTCGAATATTTTTTAACATTAAAAGAATTTGAATTTGGCGAAATACCTTCTCAAAAAGAAAGGGAAGATACGCTTTTAAAAATTCACACATATGTTCAAAGTTTTGAAATAGAAAAAGAATTACAAACTTATTGCGTTACACAATCCGCTTGGTTTCAGTGCCGACCAGGAAGAGACAATCATTATTTTATGGAAGAGAAAAGAAGTATAGAATCCACAGATCCATATATAAGATCACTACTCCCTTTGTGCAATGATCTAAATTACTATTCGTGCAATGGGCGTAGTTCAGAAGAAGTAGATTTCTCTAGAAAAAATGAGCAACAAATAAAAGTAGATAAAACAAATGCAATAAAAATGTACTCAAAAACCAACCATATCAACTTTCTCATTAATGATTACTACGAGCACATTTTTTCTAATAAGGACAAAAAAAATAAAATCTGGGCAGATATTGAAAGCATCTTAGACTATTATCACATAGAGAAATGCTGTGGCAAATATTTCTACAACACCCTTACTATAAAACATTACAATAATTTAAGACAGAATATTACAACCAAATAGTTTAATATATAATTAACATTTCATTAACGAGGAAGAACAGAAAACCTTATTCTTCCTCGTCTACTATTAACAAACTATTTTTTGATAAGAAACAACGTATCGAATTCTTGCCATATAGCCATCTTTATCAAAAACAACATCTGAAGAAGTTGAAGATTCAGAAATTCCAGATATTCCTACATTTAAGACAAACCATACATTTTCTTCCTTCAACCTTTTTTGAAAAGCAAGCAACCATAATTCCACAGCATTCTTAGTAATTGTAGGTGGCAACAATATCACTACATTTTTCGCAGCATAGGATAAAACAGAAACCACATCTGACATTCTATCCCACGTGCCGATAATTTTATCACTATACTCCTCTTTTAGTTTTCGATAGTGATTTGCATCAACAAAATCAATAAAAATACAACTATTCATAATTTATTATTTATAAAGTTCAACATCAGCATTACTAGTACATATGCACTGATAACGCCCTTCTCTAATACAATCTGTAGCATCAGTGGTATCCCAAACAACATCAGTATTAATAACATCAACTATAAGAGGACACCTATAAGCACCTTTAGGAAGACCAGCATCTTTTATTTTGTTTGCACAATCTCCACAAACATACAATCTAGCATTAACAGTATTCATAACTTTATCTATTTAAAAATTATGGTTAGCACTATCACTAAACCATTCGGGGGCAAATATACACATTACAGATTACCTAACAAAACTAATTATTTTTTTTAACGTACAGTTAAGATTCTGTAACAAAATGACCAACATCAGTACAAATAAGAACCAAAAAGTCCATGGGTAAGTAAATACCACACGGACTTTTCTTTATTTTTTCTGTGTATTACTTCTCGCCATCGAAGGGTCAGCAACATACTTTTGAAGAGGATGATTAATCATTTCCGGAATCCAATAGAAGAGCTTGTTTGCTAATCGTAAAGGCTTTATGTACTTATCCTTCATAGGCTTGGCCGCTCTTTGAATTATCAAAGCAAGCTCTTCGTAGCTATAAGGCTTAAAAGCGCATAAATCTACAAGGAGTTGACTAACCTTTTCCCGAGATGCCCACTTTCCTAGTTTTGAAACTCGTTCTTGGAGCCCTTTAGGAAGTTCCCTCAGTAATTCGTTACGACTTTTCGGTTGGCTTTCGATCTCAAATGTACCATGCTGAGGTGGTATCTTTTCGCCTTGAGGTGGTATCTTTTTGCCCAATGTACCATGCTGAGGTGGTATCTTTTCTCCCAATGTACCATGCTGAGGTGGTATCTTTTCTCCCAATGTACCATGCTGAGGTAGTATCTTTTCTCCCAATGTACCATGCTGAGGTAGTAACCTTTCGCCTAATGTACCATGCTGAGGTAGTAACCTTTCGTCCTGAGGTCGTAACCTTTCTCCTAAGGATACCACCTTGGAGGTTCTTATATAGTAAGTGTTACGACCCTGCCCCTTCTTCTCTAGGAATCCAAGATCGCAAAGCTTATGAATCTCCAAGCGTGCACGGGCATGAGTAATCGAAGAATCCAGCTGGCGATACGTAGCATTATCTATCGCACCCACTTCTCTCACGAAGACTAGAGCCAGCTTCTGCTCATTCACCAAGCCAAACTCGGCATATTGAGCCAACCACTCCATATTCTCCTTGCTGAGGAAATGATGGAGCAGAAGTCTTGCCGTAAACTTATTCGCTTCATGGTTCGACTCAAAAGTCGGCGGCATCAAGCCTGCCTCCTTCATCAATCTGCGCATCGCACCAATACCAGTACCCTTAGTCTCAGCAAGATTCGTATCATGGAAAATCTCACTGATTCTTGGATTGCGAAGCATAGAGCCTGGCTCTCCCCAATCATCCTGAGGTTTCAGAGAATAGCCTGGGTTGTGAATCTCAATACGATTGGAATAGCGGATAATCTGAATCGGCTGATTCACTCGATTAGAACGATGAATATACGAATTGACTATCGCCTCACGTAATACCTTATTGGGAAGAATCGCTGGTGTAGATGCCTGCATGGAATCTTTCTTCAGTTCAAAGCCTTTTGGCAGGTCATCCATCACAGCACTACATGCCTTGTTTACCATGAGGATTAATGGTCCGCGCATATCGATAGTTTGCTCAAAGCGATTATCGCCATCAGCTAACCATTGATTGCCAGAAATTCTAATGTAATCAACTCTGAAAGAAGGAACCAAACGACGAAGCGACATTTGTTTTCCAAAAACCAAGAGCCCCGTATAAGTCAAATCATATCCACCTTGCTTATTCTTCTTAATAGCTCCTAATGCCCTCAACAAATCTACATCATTCAGCGTCAGTTCTTCCGCATCAGGATTCACTTCCTTGCGAAGTTTACGATAGAAATTGAGTGCATTCTCATCTATATCATCAAGGTCTGCATCATCTACAATACAACTATCATAGGTATCAGCAGATTGATAGAAAAGATACATATCCTCTTCTGAGCATTTTTCATCAGAAGGACCTATACGACGAAACGCCCCCTCAGGCAAACCACGCTTGGCAAAATACGCAGGCTTCTGACTCTCAGGTAACTCTTCGATTTTGACAACAATAACTGTCTTACCCAAATATTCTTCCACATTAATAATCGGGCGAATACGGACATTGAACATAGAATTGCACATAGCGACAAAATCAGATTGAATCTTGTCAGTATTCTCTATATTCTCAGGCTCATAAATAGGCCTGCCGTCTTCAGCTATTCCGGTACGCTTGGCACCTAAAAGCAGATAGCCACCGCACAGACCTGGCTCGTTGGCAAAAGCACAAACCGTTTCCATCATGCTCTTGCCAACAGCCGATGCCGACTTGGCCTCTATTCTTCTATTTTCATCAAAGCTATTTAGCTCTGCAAATAATTCCTTCGCTGTTCTCATTTTCTTAATTATATTATAGGTAAGGGGAACTTCATTTGTCACCCTCTTTAGCCTATTCGGCGGTAAAGTTAATCAAAAAATCACAAACTTACAAACAAAAGATCGATTTTTTCGCTTTATTCTTCTCATTTTCAGATATAATTAGTATCTTTGTGGCGTTTTAATTGGAGGATAGAGATATGAGTTTAAAATTAATTGATAGGGAAGAGAAGAAAGGCCTTGCCAAACTATGGGAAAACATAGATATTTGGTGGTATTGCCATATTACAAGCAAATATCGTTCTGTTTGCTGTTGGTTTAGAGTGTGCTGTAACAAAAGACGTTGGAAGCTCGTAAAACAAGCAGCCTTCCATACATATCCATTCTCTTATGAATATTTTTATGATTTGCAGAAAACATACATGGAAGAGTTAATAGCACATTATAAACATGGATATTTCGCTACAGCAGAAACTTACGAGCCAATAGTACGTTGGATAAAAATGGCGGTCAAACTCCATGATATTATGCTTGACAATAATGTTGATCTTTTCGAATATGAAGGAGAGATGGAGTTTGTGCCAATAGATGATGGAAAGTTCTATAAAATGAAAGACGACAATGTGAAGTACCATTGCTTGGTAAAGGTAAATATGAAAAACCTTGACCGCTATCTGAAATTATCACATAACCAAAAAGCTAAAGATTGGTATATAGAGCATCCTCATGAACTATACCAGTTGAAAGCATGGTACTTATACCATAAGTTACTTGCCTACTATGCACAAACGTGGTGGGACTAAGACCATTTTTTCGAAGTATAGAACAATCATACGACCAATGGATATATAGCAATACAACAAAAGGATGTATAGTCGTACAACCAAAGAATGTTGCCACTAGGCTCTGCAAATCGGGAATAGGGATTTTCCCTTCTACTTTAGGGAATCCTCCTCTTTTTATTTCAAAAGAAAGCTGTACTTTTGCAACCATAAAACAATATAATAACTTATAAAAAACAGTTTAGCTTATGAAAAGAAATGAAGTAATGGCGCTTATCGCCACAACCATATTGATGTTTGCCGTATGCCTCTCGGCTTCGGCTAAAGGAAAAAGAAACGTGGAGCGGGGAATGACCAAGCAGGAAGTAATAGCCATTCTTGGAAAACCTAAGCTCACCAGTTTCGACATGTATGGGGACAAATGGGAATATGACAAATATAATTATCTGTCTGGAGATTCCAAGTACATCACGGTCTTCTTCGACAGAAACGGAAAGGTTGTGCAGTACGATACAAAAATCATAGAACCAAACAGCCAAACATCGAATGTACAGCAGCCACAACACCCTACCCCACCCATCTACGATGGAAAATGTGATCCAGATGGCAGAATGGATTACGGCTATTGTCTCGATGATGCTTCCTTCTCCAAACTATATAATAAGGTGAAGAAGGCAAGCTTTGATGACAACAAGTTCGATCTGATAGAAATAGCCAGCCTCGGCTGTTACTATTCCTGCGCCCAGGTGGTCCGCATCATGAAGATATTCCCTTTCGACGATGAACAGCTGAAAGCGCTCAAAATGATGGCGCCACACATCGTGGACCCACAGAATGCCATCGTCATCTATCAGCTATTCAGCTTCGACAGCGAAAAGCAAAAGGTGGGAGAAATACTAAGCTGCAGCAGATAATTATCTGGTATCTTAAAAAATGATATCAGCTATGATATAAAGAGACTTTTATGTTAAATTATGCATATTGTTTAGCCGGTTTAACAAAATAGGTGTATTTTTGCAAAATCAATTAAACAATATTGAGTTATGATACAAAAAGAAGTAATCAGAGAAATACTCTTGGAGAACAGAAAAGAAGTAAAAATATTATAGCATCTACAGGTGCAAAACAAATGAATACAGATATACTATCAAAAGACAAAGACCCGATGGGCGCCGCTATCCTTGATTATCAGAAATCGGGAAAAGCAGGAAGATTACGTGTGCTATCATCTATGTTCGAGGAAGATGAAATGCCGGTGAAACATCTCTTCAGAAAAGTTGAAGAGATGCCGATGCTGGAGCAGAAGGCTCTGAAGCTTGCCAAGGGAAAAGTACTGGACGTGGGAGCCGGTGCCGGTTGCCATGCACTCGCCTTGCAGAAGGAATGCAGCACAAAAGATGCTTCGGCAAAACAAGAGAATGCATCCGAAAAACAAGATATTTCTTCGGTAAAAGCCATAGATATTTCTCCTCTGAGTTGCGAGGCTATGAGATTGAGAGGCGTAAAGGATGCTGAATGCATCAACCTCTTTGATGATCATCTGGAAACAGGTTTCGACACCATCCTCCTCCTGATGAACGGAACGGGTATCGCCGGGAAAATAGAAAACCTCCCTGCCCTCTTCAACCGTCTCAAGGCTTTGCTCAACCAGGGCGGACAGATTCTTATCGACTCCTCCGACCTCAAATATATCTACGAGAATGAAGACGGAAGTTTCGACATCAATCTGAATGGTGCCTACTATGGTGAAGTGGATTACCAGATGATTTACAAAGATATAAAGGGCGACAGGTTCGACTGGCTCTACGTAGATTTCCCACTGCTCAAATCCATCGCCGAAAGCTGCGGCTTGCAGGGCGAACTCGTGGCTGAAGGAGAACATTACGACTATCTGGCTAGGATTTTCTAAGCATATAAAGATAAAAAGGAGTTAAGATGATGGTCTTAACTCCTTTTTATCTTTTCTTTCTATTTAATCGTCGAAATCGTGACGTCCGAGAAATCATTCATATAATCCAGAATCTCCAGCGTATGGAAACCCCGTTTGGCTTTTATTTCAATGCTCGCCTCCACAAATTCTTCCTTAGAAAATCTCCGTTCTTTCAGTTCGTAAGAATGAACTTCCATGCCTTTCTGCTTGATTTTACTGATGAATTCCTTCACGCTATCCCTTGATGGTGCAGAGAAATTCAGCTCGATGGTAGAGGTTCCCAACTGCGGTATCAGATAATTCAGCACCTCCAATCCCATCAACACCATCGCCGTGGTAAGTATCGCCGCCATATACATGCCCGTACCGCATGCCAGACCTATCGCCGCCGTTACCCACAAGCCAGCTGCCGTGGTCAGGCCTCGAACCACATTTTTCTGAAAGATGATGGTACCGGCACCCAAGAATCCGATGCCCGACACCACCTGTGCCGCCACTCGGGAAGAATCCTTCAGTTCGAATCCGAATCCATATTGAGAAACCACACAGAAAAGCGCACTGCCCAAAGCCACCAGGAAGTGAGTGCGAAACCCCGCCTCCTTGGCACGATACTCTCTCTCGATGCCTATCGCTCCGCCCAAAGCCAGGGCGAGAGACAGACGAATGGTAAGGTCTACATAGGTTGCATCCATATTATTCCTTTCTTTTAAAAATCAAAAGATGAAAGAAGCCCATCGTGAGCCTCTTTTTTACTACAATAAATGCAAATATACAACTTTTTTTTGAAAGAAAGGCGAGAATTACAAAAAAATAATGTATCTTTGCAACTGTTAGTGCCAAACTCGGCAATTTACTCAATTTATTCACAAATACACATTATTTAATAATATATATGGCAACAGTTGACGACAAGAAGATCATCTTCTCAATGGTGGGCGTATCTAAGATTATCCCACAAAACCAGAAACAG
Source organism: Segatella copri (assembly GCF_019249655.2). Classification (NCBI taxonomy): domain Bacteria; kingdom Pseudomonadati; phylum Bacteroidota; class Bacteroidia; order Bacteroidales; family Prevotellaceae; genus Segatella; species Segatella copri. Next base: position 1,434,245 of record NZ_CP137557.1, on the reverse strand, counting down.
ATTCTGAAGAACATCTACCTATCGTTCTTCTACGGAGCAAAAATCGGTATCATCGGTTTAAACGGTGCCGGTAAATCTACGTTGATGAAAATCATCGCAGGACTTGAGCAACCTACCCAGGGTGAGGTGGTTTGGAGCCCAGGCTACTCTGTGGGCTACTTGCCTCAGGATCCTCCGCTCGACGAGAACAAGACCGTGAAGGAAAACGTGATGGAGGGTGTGCAGAAAATCTATGATGCACTCGCTGAATACGAGGACATCAACAATAAGTTCGGTCTCGAAGAATATTACGGAGACCCTGATAAGATGGACAAGCTGATGCAGCGTCAGGCTGAGGTGCAGGATATCATTGATGCTACCGATGCCTGGAACATAGACTCCAAGCTGGAGCGTGCGATGGCTGCCCTGCATTGTCCTCCTGGTGATTGGCCAGTTACCAATCTCTCGGGTGGTGAGCGCCGCCGCGTGGCTCTCTGCCGCCTGCTCCTGCAGAAGCCGGACGTGCTCCTGCTCGATGAGCCTACCAACCACCTGGATGCTGAGAGCATCGACTGGCTGGAGCAGCACCTGCAGCAGTATGAGGGTACCGTAATCGCCGTAACCCACGACCGCTACTTCCTCGATGACGTGAGCGAGTGGATTCTGGAGTTGGACCGTGGCGAAGGTATTCCATGGAAGGGCAACTACTCTTCATGGCTCGACCAGAAGACCAAGCGAATGATTCAGGAGGAGAAGACTGCCTCTAAGCGCCGCAAGACATTGGAGCGCGAGTTGGAATGGGTTCGCATGGCACCTAAGGCCCGTCAGGCTAAGGGTAAGGCTCGTCTGAACTCTTACGAGCAGATGCTCAACCAGGAGCAGAAGGAGCGCGAGGAGAAGCTGGAGATCTTCATCCCTAACGGTCCTCGTCTGGGCAACAAGGTGATTGAGGCTCAGCATGTAAAGAAAGCGTTCGGCGAAAAGGTTCTCTTCAACGACCTCAACTTCATGCTTCCTCCTAACGGCATCGTAGGTGTGATTGGTCCTAACGGAGCCGGCAAGACTACCCTCTTCCGCCTCATCATGGGCTTGGATCAGGCTGATGGCGGCACATTCGAGGTGGGTGAGACCGTGAAGCTGGCTTATGTTGACCAGCAGCACAAGGACATCGACCCTCAGAAGACTGTTTACGAGGTAATTTCCCAGGGCAACGAGACCTTGCGTCTGGGTGGCAGAGATGTGAATGCACGTGCTTACATCTCCCGCTTCAACTTCTCGGGCACCGACCAGAGCAAGCTCTGTAGTGTTCTCTCGGGTGGTGAGCGCAACCGTCTGCAGTTGGCTTTGGCATTGAAGCAAGAGGGCAACGTATTGCTTCTCGATGAGCCTACCAACGATATCGACGTGAACACGCTACGTGCATTAGAGGAAGGTTTGGAAGCATTTGCCGGTTGTGCGGTGGTTATCAGCCACGACCGCTGGTTCCTCGACCGTATCTGTACCCACATTCTTGCCTTCGAAGGCAACGGTGAGGTATTCTTCTTCGAGGGCAGCTATTCTGAGTATGAAATCAACAAGGCGCGCCGTCTTGGCGATACAGAAATCAAGAAGGGTCGCTATCGCAAGCTGATGGAGGAATAAAGATTCGAAAAAGGAAGCAATGATAGATTCCTGGGAAAGGAATAAAGTTTCGAAAAAGGAAGCAATAATAGATTCCTAGAAGCAATTAAATATTTAGCCTTAAGGGAAAAAATATTTTCCCTTAAGGCTATTTTTTTTTTGCCTTAAGGGTAAATATTTACTTTACTACTACCTTGCGGGTAGAACCATCGCTCATGCGGATGATGTTGAGACCCTTCTGAGGAGCAGAGATTCGCTTGCCGTCAGCAGAGAAGCGAGCCACCTCGCGAAGCTCTACGCTGTTCCACTTGCCAGTAGCAATACCAGTAGAAAGATTCTTCTCACAGCCCACATTGTCGATGCAAACATAGGTTGATGTATTCAGATAGCCATAACTCTTGTCTGTACCATCAAAGCTGATGCTCAGGGAAACAACCTTGCCCAAAGAAGAAAGGTCAAGCCAATCCCAATCTGTCAGACAAGTCCAGTCTGCCTCATTCTCAGAACGGTAATCAGCCAGATAATACTCTACGGAAGCTGTTGACTTGTCAGCCTTAGTACCAGTAAAGATTACCTTGAACCAAGAACCCTGCTTAAACTTATTGGCAGCTCCATTGCCATTCTTCACGCATTCTACAACCCAAGCAGAGTTGGTGATGTTCATACCCTTTACTACTCGTCCATCAGGAGCATCAGCCACCTTGATTACTTCCATAGGTGTATTAGGAAGAGAATTTCCATACAATACTCCGTAATTGGTAGAACCCTCAGCACCATGGCCTGCAGCAGAATTCCACTGGTCTTTGTCCAAAGATTCAAATGAGGTTGCGGTCATGTTGCTGTAAGAACAACCCATCCAGGAACCCCAAGCTGGGTTTACAGAGTTGACAAACTCATAAGAACCACTCTTGAAAGTACCAACCCATTCCGGACCATAAGCACCAGATACTTCCTCTGCATTATCAGCAGGACCAGCCCAGTGGCTTTTAGGCTCCAAGGTCAAATCCTCGAAGGTAGCCACAGCAGCATCCTGCGAAGCCTCAGCAGTCACTGCTGCATTGTTATCCTGTGCATTCGCTACAGATGAAACACTCAACAAGGCTGCAACGAAAGCAGCCAACAAAGAATACGAGTAAATCTTTTTCATACTTTACATTATTTATTATTAATAATTGAATTTTCTGTTTGATTGATGATTCGCCCCAGAAGAGGACTTTACTTGAAGATTATCTTCTTGCCATTCTTGATATAAATACCCTTCTGCGGAGTAGCCACACGGCGACCCATCAGGTCGTAATAGCTATCATCCTTGGCGGCAAACTTACTGTCGGTCTTGATGACTGAAAGTCCTGTAGAGGTACGAGGGGTGATGATGATAGGATTCTCATCATAACCTTCTACCAGATGAAGATCCTGGAAGCCTGTTACCTCGGTAGAAGTCTCGCCCAGCCAGCCACAATACTGGAAGGTTCCGTTCACCACCTTCACGAAGTTGATTTCCTCCAAATCCACGTGGTTGCCCTGCTCATCCACCGCCCAGTCGATATCGAAGGTGGAGTAATCATCCGTATTGAGCGAAGCATCCACATAGCCATACGCATCCTTGGCGTAGCGATAGAGCACCCAGTATTGCTTAGTTTCACTACCGTAATTCACGGCATTGTTCGGCAACTTACCTCCCTTGAAGGTTAGGGTTTCTCCTTCCTCCCACAAAGGCCAGAAAGACTGCTTGTGGAATGAAATCTTCATATGATAGCCCGTAGAATCCCGGCGTTCACCGTTCTTATCAGTCCATGAAGCCTCCCACTTGATGTAGTTATCAAACGAAGAGAACATCTGCGAATGCTCTCCTTCCTCTGCCACTGGCTTGTGATAGGTGATGGAGAAATCGTGAATCTCATTTGTATAATACTCAGAACCAGCCAGTTCATACCACTTGCAGGTGTTCACATCATTGCCCACACCCACATAAACAATACCAGGCTCAAAAGAACCGCCGATGGTCTCCTTGCCATATTTCGGGTCACCGCTGCTATAGAAGCCGTTGCCCTTGATGCGGAGGTCGGAACCTCGTTTGTTCTGTACTGGGTGGTCGAACTTCACGGTTACGTATCCGCCGTAAGTACCCAGATGCACAATCTGACCATCATTCAAGGCTTCGGTAGCCTCCTTGCAAACCTCCTCGTGGGTGGTTCCCTCCTCAGCCTGAGGCATGGTGTTGACAAACTGTCCTGGAGCTGGATGCAACTCCACAACTTCTACATTCTGTGTCTGTGCCGAAGCCACTCCCATGGAAAGGCTCAGCAATGTGCTCATTAAAATTCTATTCATATCTTTCATCTTACTTGTTTTCATAAATCGGCAAAGCCAGGATATGCGCCGGATTCACATACGTTTTCTGCGGCGCAAACACCGGCTGTCCCTCCTTGGTGTAGCCATAAAGATAACCCGCTGAGCCATAACTGCCCGCATCCGTGAAATACACGTTTTGGGTATAAGGCGAAATATAAAGCTCGTATGGCGAAGTTATCTCCTTGATTTTCTGGGTGATGGTTTCACAGAAGATACCATCTTTCACCTCCTTGGTCTCAGGATTGATGGTCTTGATCTGATAAACATACGCCCCCGTATTATACGAGAATTCGGAACCAACGGTATAAAACAGTTTGCCATCGGTGGTATTATAGGTACAAGGGAAATCGAAAGTAGAAACCTTATCTGTCTTGCAATCCACTATCACCGTCTTAGGCTTCACATTGTAATAATCTCCGCAGGAATTGATGCAGAGATACTGGCCTGCCTGCGACATTTCGCCATAGAGATTGATGCAGCCCGTATCGATGGTCTTGATGGATTTCATCGTCTCAGCATCCACCACCTGCACGGTGGTTTCATACGCATGATTCTCAGAGAAAGCGTAGCCTCCGGTATTTGCCACATAGAGTTTGCCCTCATAAAGACGCACTCCCTCAGGCTCCCAGCCCACCTCGCAAGTGGCAACCACCTGCTTGGTCTTCACATCAATCTTAGCCACATACCCCTTTTCGAAGGTCTGGTTGCCGCATTGGTGGGCGTAGGATGTGATGTAGAGATAGTTGCCGTCTGCGCACATTCTGCGATTGTTGGGCACATTCTCGGTAGCCCCGCAAGCCGTTCCGTCGGGATGAATATACTGGATGATGTTCGACCAGTTCACGGCGATGGCAATGAGCGTATCATTCACCTGGACGATGTCATTGGGCGTATCTCCCAGTTTGCTGCCGTTCACCTGTCGGAACCACTTGTTGGTGAGCACACCCGCCGTTCCATCGTAATAGGAAAGCTGCCCGTTATCCGACTGCCAGTTTCCCTCGTTGCAGACGATGAGATTCTCGCCGATAAGCGTAGGAGGATTTACCGGCTGGGAATCATCCGCTCCATTCTCGTTGGAACAGGCGACAAAACTGAGCGATAATCCTATCATCGCCAGCATTCCTAATATCTTATTTCCAAATTTTATTCTCATTTTCAGAAAATCTATCATCTATAAACTATTAACTATAAATTATCAACTATAAACTCTCAACCCTAAAGGTTACGCCAAATCTCCTTCCCGGCATCGGCCAGCGCTGAATCATCTCGTAACGCTCGTCAAAGATGTCCTGGCACTCTGCCTCCACCGTATAGTGGCGCAGGAATCGGTAGCCTATCTTCAGGTCGGTGCAGTTATACGCAGCCAATGGGTCTTCGATGGCATTCTCCGCCGTCCAATATCGCTTATCCACAAACATGTGGGAGATGGATGCAGTCCAACCCTTATATAATAAGGTATAGACCGCCGTCATCGACCACCTAGGCGAATAGGCGATGAAATCATTGTAGGCATCCTCCTTCGGGTTGGTGCGGTTCCGGTCATCCTGATACGTGCCCGTAAGGAGCAGGGAATGCTGACGATAATGCGCATTCACGCTCACATCCACACCCATGCAGCGGGTGTAGCCATAGTTGAGCATCGTCCACTGATACGAACCCTTGAGCGGCAGACAGACGATGCGGTCTTCCACCCGGTTGTAATACCAGTCTGCCTGCACATCGATGAAAGGCTTGCGGAAGGTAATTCCCACATCCACCTGTTTGGTAAATTCCGGCTTCAGGTTGCGGTTGCCCACCATCGTATAATAGAGGTCGTTGAGGGTTGGTGCCCGGAACACGGTTTTGTAGAACGAGCGGAGGGTCCAGTCGCCCAACGTATAGGAAGCCAGCGCATTCCACGTCATCTTATGCAGAGGTTTTGCCTTGCCCTGGGTATGGTCGGCGAGATGCGTATAAAGTCCGCTTACGCTAGCCTTCAATCCCCCATGCTGATAGAACGCCGAGAGCGAGCTCTTGCTGTCCAGGCGATAGACGTAATGGAAATTCTTCACATCGGTGGTGAGGTCACTCCATCGCAGGTCGCTGGAAGCTGAGAAGCCGAAATCGCGAATCTGATAGGAAGCCGAGAGCGCCACATATACATCCTGCTGATGATACCTGTTGTTGGCGTGAACCGAGATGTTCTCCGGATAATCCGAACGGTAATGCAGGAAATCGTTGGCGTATTTCAATATTGCCCTGATGCCTATCGAATGCAGATTTTCCGATGAAGGCTGATGCTTTCCGAAAGGAATCTGCGTGCGATACGACAGTTGCGAGAAGAAGTTGCGGTCCCATTCCCTGCCCACATCGGTGTAGGTATCCGAGAGTCGGCGCACGATTCCGCCCGGCAATCCCCTTCGGGAATTGAAGTAATACGTGTGCCATTGCAATCCCTTGTAGAAGGCGCAGCTTTCGATGCGGAACATCGTGATGTCGGAGTTGCGGCGGGTTCCCGTGGTGTCCTCGTATTCCGTATGATATTCAAACGGATAGTTGCCCTTGCTATGAGTAAAGGCAGCATCTATGAAGCCCCAATTCCGATAACTGTAAGTGGCTGCCAACTTGTGGGTTCCAAACGAGCCCAACTGGTAGGAAGCCTTGAGCTGAGTGCTGTCGGGGCGATGGGTCTTGAGATAAACCGTGGAGGCGGAAGCATATTCCGAAGCCGTCATCAGCATCTCTGTCTTGTTGGCATTGAAGAGCGAAACCGATTCCAGGGTAGAGAGCGAATACTTTCCCAAATCCACCGTACCGTTCTGGGCATTGGTGATGCGTACTCCATCCAGATAAACGCCCACATGCTGAGATCCGAGCGACCGCACGTTCACGGTCTTCTGTCCACCCAATCCGCCATAGTCCTTGATTTGCACGCCCGCCATATATTTCAGCGCATCTGCCACATTATTGGAAGGCAGGTTCTGCAACTGCTGATAGTTGATGGATTGGTGGGGAGTAACCTCCTGCATTGCCTTCACCACCACCTCGTCCAAGGCCTGCACCGAATCGGTTCGAAAACTCTGCCCATACGATACAGCATTTGCTGCCATGCATCCCCCGACGCACAGCAGTAATTTTCCTATTCTCATTTAATCTCCTTATACCTTAAACCTTAATATAATAAGTAAATATCTGTATGTCTCCATCACGAACCCATCCCACGGGGTTGGATAGAATCATCGGAATCGTATTCTTTTTATATCCCAGAGATATTCTTTGGGAATTTCTTTTCCGATGGCAACGGCAGGTCTTCTGACTTGCGTCCTCCCAGCATCTCACTCTATGTAAACATAAAAAGATGCAAAACTCATGGCAAGCGGTCTTCCCGAAAAATTGTCAGTGACCATGGTGCTTGCCGCAATAAGACGCTTACAGCAGCGGGACTGTCCGGGCTTCTCACCCGATTCCCTTTAAATCACTACGCACCAGTCCTGCCTAGGGCGGCAGAAGGTGGCAGCAAACCAATTGCGAGTGCAAAGGTACTATAAAAAAATGAATAAAAAGATAATTTTATCAGCTTTTTTATTACATCAGCGATAAATTTATCTTTTTACTCATTTCCTTTTTATTCTTTTACGATTTTCAGAAGTTCTGCGAAATCATCTATAATCCATTCGGCAGAAGCGAGCTGCTGGCGGGTTCCGTTGCCATAAGTCACGGCACAGGCCTTGCAGCCGGCATGATGCGCCATATCCACATCAAAGTTCATATCGCCCACCACGAGGGTTTCATCAATAGTTCCCTTCATTTCTCCCAAAGCCTTGAAAACCATATCGGGAGCCGGTTTTACATGCTCCACATCATCGCCTGCCACGATAGAAGAGAAAATATCTTCCAGCTGCATCTGCTTCACATATCCATCCAGCGAGCAATGGTTGCGGCTGCTGGCCATTCCCAGAACATAGCCCTGACGGTGCAACGCTCTCAGGGTTTCTATCACATGAGGGAAGGGCTGCACGATCATCGTCTTCTTGTTCTCCAGGAAGATTTCGCGATAGGTTGCCGCACATTCCAGTCCCTCCTCAGCACTCATTCCGAAGAGCGAAACGAAAGCCTCATCCAGTCTTAAACCGATGGTCTTGGCACAAGCCTCATCCGATTTCACCTCCAGTTTTCTTGCACGCATCGTATCCTGCAGGGTCTTCACGATGAGACTCTGCGAATCGCCGATGGTTCCATCAAAATCAAAAATTATATACTTCATTATTTTCTTGTTCTTATTCTTTTTACCCTGTTTTGATAATCGGGCGCAAAGATACGGATAATAACTGAAACTACAAAGCAAATTGCCTACGAATCGCCTTGATGATATTGTTACGGGCTACATCCGGCTTCATCGCTTCTTCTAAAGGCATGTTATCAGGAGTAACCTGAATCACTCTATCAAAACCTGCATTCAGCATCGCCTGCCTGTCGCTTACGCCACCCGACACGAGCCACACAAGGTGGAACGAAGATTCCGGGGATTTGCAATCCCCGGCAAGCTGCGAACAGACAACATGGCTTTTATCCGATTTCTTACACTTCAGAACATGCTCCAAAATCCTTTGCGGCAACTTCCCCATCAGGGTCTGACGGTCGCTATGTCCCTCGCCCGTAATCACGAGATCTGCATCCAGAATGAGTGCATCAAAACCAATCTCATCCAAGAGAAGTTCAGCCCCAGGACGAGCCTCAGCATTGAAATATTGCAGGAAAGCATAGCCCAGTCCGCCGGCAGCACCAGCCCCGGAAACCATACTTCTATCATATCCGAAATACTTGGCGCTTACCTCGGCAAACTTCCTCGCCCTATCATCCAGCATCTGCACCATCTTAGCATCAGCTCCCTTCTGAGGCGCAAAGACGTGAGCCGCCCCGTTTTCGCCACAGAGCGGATTGGTAACATCCGAAGCCAGCACAAAACTGCATTCCTGTCGGATTTTCTTCCAGTCGTCGCCCATCGCCTTGAGCATTCCGATGCCGCAATCAGATGTGGCGCTGCCGCCCAAGCCCACGATGAAACGGCACACGCCCCGGCGATAAGCATTCATAATCATCTCGCCCACGCCCCAGGAAGTAGCCTTCATCGGGTTGCGCTGTTCAGGCTCAATCAGAGCCAGTCCTGCGGTCTGCGCAATCTCAATAATCGCCGTATCATCCACGATTCCGTATTCATCCTCAATCCATCGCATCAGCGCATCATGGGCATGAATCCTCACTCGCTCTCCCTTCATCGCCAAGAGAAAAGCATCGAGCATTCCCTCTCCCCCATCACTCATTTCCAGGGTAATGATTTCGGGAGAAGCCTCATCCGCATTCCATTCCTTCACTCCCGAAGCAATCGCCTCATTCACCTCTCTGCTCGAAAGGCAGCCCTTATAAGAGTCGCAAGCAATTATTATTTTTTTCATGCTTAATCATCATTTATCAAACAACCCCAATTCTCCTTTTAACCTCATCACTTCCTTGTCAAAATCCGACAAGAACTCACGGTCTTGAATCACCCTGAACTTATCATATTCCTCATAAGCTTTCAACCGAGCTTCAAGAGCCGAAACCTTTCCCTTATCTATCAAAATTGGATAAGATGATAATTCAAGAAAACCATCCAAGAACTTGACCCATTGTTCCATAGTCGTTGGAATATGGCGTTTGGCACGATTGGCAGCTAAGTCAATATAAGCAGAAACAAGACCATTCAATTCCTTCATCTGTTCTATATGCAAATAATTCTTTGCTATTGTCACATCCGATTTCAACACCTTACCATCGGGAGCTTGAGCCCAAGAAGTTAATCCCATGTGTTTCTTGGTTGCATCGGCAGAAGAATAAACGATTTCTGCTGCCGTCTTACCCGTAATTGCCCAATGCAACTTATTCTGTACCTTGGCATAAAACTCCTGCGTTGTAGTAGCATTCTTCTGATAATCGCAAGCCGTGGCATAAATATCTGTTATTTTTTGATAAGCCATACGCTCGGATGCTCGAATCTCCTGAATACGTTCCAGCAACTGATCAAACTTCACCTGAACCTGCTTTCCACCTTGCTTAAAACGCTCATCATCTAACACGTAACCGTTTCGGATAAATTCGCTCAAGGTATTGGTTGCCCATTGACGAAAACGAGTTGCCTTGTAACTGTTCACACGATAGCCCACCGCAATAATCATATCCAGATTATATACATTCATTTCGTATTTCTTCCCATCATCCGCAGTTATCCAAGATTTTTGGATAACTGAATATTTATTGAGTTCTCCGCTGTTCAAGATTTCATTGATGTGATAGCTCACTGTTCGCACATCTACTTGAAAGATTTCTGCAATTCTCTTCTGTGTCGTCCAAACCGTATCTCCATCAAAGACTAATTCCACTCTCAGTTTTCCTTCCGAATCAGAGAAGAACACAATATCCGTATTGCTATAAGTATCAGCATTTTGCAATGAAGAAGAAGATAAATTCTGCTTACCAGAAAAATACTCTAATGCAGGCAATGCATTCTCTTTCTTGGAACTGAGCGACATAGAAATAAGAAGGCAAGCATAACGGGAAAGATGGTAGGACTTCAGCTTTCTCTTTGCCTCACTACCAATAGTAACCATTTCGTTGACTTCAACGAAATGGTCTTCTACACTCTTATTGTTTTGTACACATAAGACCTTAGCCTTATCTATGATTTTGCAAAAATTACGATAATCTGCATAACCAATAACAGATGCCAATTCCCTAGCCGACCAAAATTCTTGTCCAGCCTCATCCATCTGTCTGATACTATCAAATCTCTTATTCATATCCTATTTATTTTATCATTCCCTAAAGCATCACCAATGAGGAGTGACGCTTTCCCGCCCGCAAAATTAGCCATTATTCCTGAAACCACAAACCTTTTTGGGAAAAACTTTCAAAAACAAAGCTTTTGACGGAGACCTTCTAGCAACATCTCTTCGAAACAAACATCCTGATTGGATAGATCGATGGATAGATGGAATACTTCAAAGAAGCATTCGATGCGCTTGTTGATGGCGAGGAAGAATAGTTCTTTTACAAGATTCTAGCAAATCATTTTATACCCAAATCCCCCTCACATTGATGATTCTGATATTTTCATCGGCAGATAACTTGTGGCGGAGCTTGGTGATGAAAACATGGAGACTGCGGGAATTGAAGAAGCTGTCATCGCCCCAGAGTTGCAGGAGAATATCCTTGCTCTCTACCACATTGTTCTTGCTCTCCACAAGCATGCGAAGGATTTCGGATTCACGATGTGACAGTTCTGTATCCTTACCTTCCAACTGCAGAATCTGACTGGTAACATTCAGGCGATAACGACCGATGGAGAGCCATTGATCAGCAGCATTCGGATTATCAGGAGAAACATTCCCCCCTTCCTGTTCTTCAGAAGAAATATTTCCTACTGAAGCCCGATGACAAAGCGACTTGATACGGACGATGAGCTCCTGGATGGCAAACGGCTTCTTCAGATAATCATTGCCACCCAATTCAAATCCCTCTACCACATCATTCACCGCCGAACGAGCCGTGAGGAAAAGCACAGGGGTACGGGAATCCGTCTTGCGGATACGGCGCACCATCTCGAAACCATCCATTTTGGGCATCATCACATCCGCAACCAGCACATCAGGCTTCTGTTCATCGAACATACGAAGCCCCTCTTCGCCATCATGCGCCGTGCGCATCTCGAAGCCCTGCGCCTCCAAGGTGTCGCTCAGAATCATCGCCAAGGATGTTTCGTCTTCTACCAATAATACTTTTATCTTATTCATTGCTTCTTTTTTACTTTTTACTTTTAAGATTAAGACTGGGGGACCAGCGATGGAATCGCTGGGAACGGGGGTGCAAAGGGGACTATGTTCTTTTTACCCTTTTACCTTTAAGAAAATGCAAAGTAAAGCAGCTTCCTTTTCCCGGCTCGCTTTCTACGGAAACAGAACCGCCCATTTTATCCATCAGGCTCTTGACATAGAAAAGCCCGAGACCATAGCCCTTGACCGTATATTTATTGCCATCCGTCACCCGATAGAACTTGTCGAAAATATAAGACAATTTATCGTGGTCAATACCGATTCCATTATCTGATACGGAAACCAGCACTTCATCCTCGGCTTTTTGGAAAGCCTTGATTTCTATCTTCACGCTATCTTCAGAATACTTGATAGCATTGTCTATGAGATTGCTCACGATGTTTGAGAAATGCATCCGGTCGGCATGAACCATCAGATTTTCCGGTTCTACAGACAACGAAACATTCACTTTTTTATCCGTTCTTACTCCTGAATTCACTTTCAGCTGATGCTGGGAGATTAATGGTTCAATCACCTCCTTTATTGGAACTTCCACGATATTGAGAAGCATCGATTTCCGTCGTTCCATACTCATCGACAGAATCTGTTCCACCAATCCGCTGAGCGTCTGCAACTGCTCCTGGGCGATGGTGAGATACTTGCGCGCCTTATCAGGATGCTGGAGCATTCCGTAGTTCAGCAGGGAGTCGGTGGCAGCATAGGCTACGGCTATCGGAGTCTTCAATTCGTGCGTGATATTATTGGTAAAATCACTCTTCATCTCATCAAGCGTTTTCTGCTTGAGCATCGTATGAATCAGGAACCAGAAGACGAAAGCCAGGATAAGCATGATGAAGAGCGATGTGGCAAGGATGCCTGCCATCTGGCTGAGCACAGTCATCGTAAGCGGCTCTAGGGTAAGGACATATTTCTCCTCATTCGCCTCCCCCTCATTACAAACCACATATTGGTATTGCTTGGCATTGGCGGAAGGCACATACCCCTTCGTCGTCACTTTCGCCAAAACCTTCTTTCCTGCAAAAAGCTGAATCTGATGCGGAAGTGGATGAGCATTATCGCCCACCAACAAACTGTCTGAAAGCATCTTGGCAACCCATGCACTGTCATAATCATTGATGTCTGGTTTGGCAATTTCATTCAATTTGCCAAACAGCGCTTGTTGCACCATAGTTGCCAGCTTGCCCGACATCATCATCATCAATTCCTGGTCCTTGTCATCTTCACTATGCTTCTCTTGCTTGGTAAAAGTTGTTTGAACAGACTGAACGATCTTTCCTCCACGAACCTTTTTAACCTTTACCTTTTGATCTATATCATCGTCTTCATCCATAGAAAAGGCAACAGCACCCGTCAGTTGTCTATGAGGTCCTTTATCATCATTGCGCAATCGTTCGATTCGCTTCTTCATCTCCATGAAGTGAGCGTACTCCATTCCACCCTTGATTTTCGCTTCAACCCCTTTTTCCTGAGACAGATAAAGCCCCACGAGCCAATAGGTCTGATATGCGAAGATGCAGACCAAAGCCGTGATGACGAGCGTAACTATGTATTTAAGATGTAACTTCATTCTTTCCTTTATTAAAGATTTTTCCAGATGAATTAAATACTCATTTTCTGAAAATCGGATAAACCTCCGTGGTATTCTTCCATCCCCATTTACCATTCTTTTGTGGCGCAAACTCTCGTCCCATCTTGGCTCCTATCCCCCAATGTTGATTGAACATCACTTCCATGAAGCCACCATAGCTGCTCTTGGGATTGAAAGGAGACATGATGACGCTTCGAGGGTCAGAGGTTTTCGTTGGAACATATTGTCCATAGAATCCCACTGTGAACCAGTCGTTTACCTGATAAGCCATTCGCCCACCAAAAGAAGCTTTGGTGAGATTGCCCAATCCATATACTCCCGTGTTTATCTTTTCTATCCCGACATAAGGAGAAAAAACAAAACGCCCGAAATTTTGTTGATAAACAACCCCTGCAGTCTGCCTATTCATCAGTCCAGGGACTTCAATACCCGAAGAATATACCGCCATCGTACCCAAATTCGGGGAAGGAAGAGAAATATGAGGTATTGCATTCGGCGCAATCTCTAAAGGTTTTCCTTCTTCCGACATCCAAGGTGCATTCGATTCAGAGTAATAAGATTTGCCTTGAAGTACAGGAAATCCACCGAGCGAAGGACGAGAATATTCCAACGACATACCTTCCTTAAACGACATACCTTCCTTAGGTAAAGATGCCTTCGGAATGGAATCCAAAGAAACACTCTTCACTTCCTGTGCTTGCATTACCAATGTACAAAAGCAAGCCACAACTGCCAATATGAATATTCTTCGTTTCTCTTTCATGCTTGCAAAAGTAATAAAAAAGAAGATAAGTAAGATACTTTTCAGGGAATTATTTCTGATTTGATAAGACTAAATAACACTTCTGATAAGACTTGATAATCAAAATTCCTTGCTGACACGAGATTTTTGCAGTACTTTTGCAACCGAAATCGGGAGGGTTCCTTCCAAAAGAACGATAAAAAGATAAGAAGAATATGAAAAGATTGGTTATATTAAGCGCTTGTCTGGCCAGCAGTCTTGCCGACTGGGCACAAGAAAACAGAAATGATTCCCTGAGAATGGACAGCATCATCCATTCCCTCCCCGATGTGATGGTAAAAGGCAACCGACCTATCGTAAAGGTGAAAGGAGCAGCATTGACCTATGACCTGCCTCAACTCATCAAAAACCATCCGGTGGATAATGCCTATGAAGCCATCAAGCAACTGCCTGGCGTGAGCGAACAAGATGAAGCCTTGACTCTCAACGCCCAATCCGTAACCGTGATGATAGACGGCAAGGCTACCACCATGACGAGCGAGACGCTCTATTCGCTTCTGAAAACGATTTCTACCAGCCGCATCGCCAACGCTGAAGTTGTCTATTCAGCCCCAGCCCGCTATCAGGTAAAGGGACAAGTCATCAACCTCCTGCTGAAGCACAACACAGGCTTTCACTCCCTGCAAGGCGAGTTCTTCGGCGGCTACACCCACCAGAACCGCAACAGTTACACAGAGCGCGCCTCCTTACTCTTCACCAACAAGAAATGGGAAATAGACATGCTCTATTCCTTCGGTCATGGCAAGAGATATTATTACTATGAAAATGAGTTTGCCCACACCTTGACTGATGGCACTTCCTATGCCTTCTCTACACATAGCGACAATATCAAACGTCATCTCAACCACAATATCCGACTGGGAATCAACTATCATCTGGCAAAGGATCATCAGCTCAGCTTTGCCTACACCTCACAACTCAATAACACGAGAGGAACTTCAGAGGATGATGGCGATTTCACATCCCTTCTCAGAATCCATGCCAAGAGTCAGTTTCACAATTTCCGCCTGGATTACTCCACACCATTCGGCTTCTCGGCAGGAGCTGAATACACCTATTATAATTCTCCGGATGAGCAATGGCTGAAAAGCAGTCTCTACGATGAGATTTACGACATCACAAGCCAGCAACGAATCGACAAATGGCACGCATACCTCAAGCAGGAGCACGACTTAGGAAAAGACTGGGGCTTGAACTACGGCATCAATTACACCACATCAAGAGACAAGAGTTCGCAGGAAAACAACAACAAGTCTTCTGATGGCAACACCATTCAAACCGAAGATCAAATGTGTTTCTACATCGGAGCCAGCAAGTCGTTCGGCCAAAAACTCACGATGGAAGCATCGCTCATGGAAGAATATTACCACACCCCAATCTGAGATGAGTGGAACCTCTTCCCTACACTCTCCATCACCTATCTCCCAAAAGCTGGACACATCATCCAATTCGACTTGGATTGCGACAGAGACTACCCTACCTATTGGTCAGTGAAGAACTTCACCACCTATAATGTGGGCGGATATGGAAAGATTGTTGGAAACCCGACGTTGAAGCCATCACGAGACCTCAGCCTCTCGCTTACCTACATTCTGCACAGCAGATACGTGGCAAGTCTCTTCTTCAACAATTCGAAAGATGAATTCCGTCAGCTTCCTTACCAGAGCGACAAGAAGAAGGAGATGGAATACAAGCATGTCAACTTCGACCATGTAAACCAGGTAGGCTTGATGCTCACAGCCCCAATCAACATAGGCAACTGGTGGCAGAATCGCCTTACCTTCACTGGCGTATATCAGAACGACAAGAATTCCCACTTCTATGATCTTCCATTCGACCGCAGCAAATGGTTCTGTCAAGCCCAGTGGAACGGCACTTTTCTCTTTGGAAAGCATGTGCTTCTCAACCTCGATGCTTCCGTCCATACCGACGCCATCCAAGGAATCATCGACATCCCTGCCTCAGGCAATCTCAACGCTGCCCTCACCTGGAAGCCTCTCAAGGATGACAAGTTCCAGCTGAAAGCCTACTGCAACGACATCTTCGAGACAGGCGACAATCATCTGCACGACACCTACCGAGGTCAGCACGTCATCAACAACATGTACTTTGGCAGAATCATCGGCCTCTCCCTCATCTATCGTTTCGGCGGCTACAAGGTCAAGCAGCATGAAGAAGTAGATACTTCCAGATTCGGGAAATAAAACGAGAAAAGCTCACCAAGACCCTCAAAGTCCTGACGAGCTTTTCTCTTTTCATATACTCTATTCAAGTTTCTTTACTTCAAAATATTGACATATCCCTTATTCTGTACCAATTCAGAATTTAAATCGATGCATTTCTGAGGAATCGGGAAGACAGTGGTGTAGCCGGAGGATTCACCCTGAAGAGGCATACGGAGATCGTAGGCACCGGTGAATTTGCCGAAACGGATGAGATCCTGACGACGCCATCCTTCCCATACCAACTCCAGCAACCGCTCTTCCAGAATGTTATCGAGCGTAGCCTTACGGTAAGGCATTCCCACACGGGCACGAATCCTATTCAACTCCTCATCACCATTCTCTCCGTTTCGAACCTTTGCCTCTGCCTTCATCAATAAAGCATCTGCATAGCGGAAAAGAACTATGTCGTTACTCTGCAACTTGCCGTCCATATAAGAGGTTCTATCCACCTCATACTTCGCCATTCTCGCTCCAGCCGTCTTGACAAACTTACTGTTGGTCAAGTTTTGAGCCACTTCAAAAGGCTGATACTCCAACGGCTTTCCATTATCCATCAGCAGTTCATGACCATCTACCTTTACCACTCCCGCCACAAAGTTCATCTTGCAACGGGCATCTTCATCAACCTCGCCATAATGATTGGCTTTCATCGTAGAAATCGTAGCACAGGTACCATTCTCACTTCCCCATCCCAAGACACCGCCATGCGTATAATGGTAAGAGCGGAAGAGATAATGGAACTGGTTGGTATAGATATTCTTATCCATCGGAATCGTGAAGATATTCTCCTTCGATGTCTCATTATGCGTAGAGAAATTGAATGAATCATCCGACTCCAGGACATAGCCTTCTTCTGCCAGTTTATCACAATAATAAATGCAGGTTTCCCAGGCATTCAACTTCCTGCAGTCCACCTTATCGCCATTACGCAAAGAGGCATCAGAAGCCGGCACAGAGAAATGAATGTCACTTCCCTTCGGACGGCTCGCATAACCCTGGGTCCAGTCATCATACATATAGATTTCTGCATTCAAAGCCAATTTCGCCAACAGAAAGTTGACTACCGGCTGGGTGATGCGACCATAATAATTGCCTTCCTTATTGCTGTGCTGGTCGGGAAGTGAAGGCAATACCTGCTGCAACTCCAGAAAGACAAACTGGAAGATAGAACTGCGATCTGTCTGACCTTGGAACAGGCTGGAATGGAGCTGTTCTGCACTGGAAAGGACCAATGGAACCCGACCGAACATGTCCATAGCATAGTAATAGAACATAGCCCGGATGGCTCTTATCTCAGCCCGATATTCCTCCTGCTGTGCGGCAGAAAGCAGGGCCGACTTGTTGCTGATAATATCCAAAGACTTATTAGCCAGCACGATAACCTTATAAAGGTACTTCCACGTATCATAAAGAGACTGGTCATCGGCACTCCACCGATGCTGGTACATGGCATTCCAGAGGCCACCATCATACCAGTCGCCGCCTCGAATCGGAATCATCGCCTCATCGGTGGTCAGCGTATTATAATCGTAAATGCCACGGCAGGTGCCCTGGATGCCCTCACTCTCGTTAGCTCCACCTATATAATTATAGAGAGAAGCCACGGCATTGATATAAATATCAGATGCAGAGCCATAGATGGCATCCTCGTCCAACTGATCCTTAGGATGTTCGTCCAGGCAGGATGTCATAGACAATGCCGCCAACAGCAGAAATAAAAATCTATATCGTTTCATAACTTTCTGATTTTAGAATTGAACACTTAAACCCAATGAGAAGGTTCTGTAAACAGGATAAGTCCGCTTATCATCAATACCCATCGTACTATTCACCACGTAGCTGTTAATCATCGGAGTCAAGCCGCTGTAACTGCTGATGGTGGCAAGATTGTTGACACTCGCCGAAACTCTGAGCGACTGCACCACGCCCTTTTGGATAGGAATATCATAGCCCAGCGTGAGATTCTCTAAGTTGAGATAATCGCCCTTCTCCAGCCAATAATCAGAAACATTCTGGTCAACGATATTCTTCTCTGGAGCTCCCTTCAGCACATTATAATCCGGGAAACTCGACATATTGGTGTAGGCTAAGCCCGTACCATTGAATATCTTATGTCCGAAGGCTCCGTTCATCTGCAATGAAAGATACCAGTCGCGATAACGGAAACTGATATTGGAACCCAACGTTACCTTAGGAGTAGCCTGACCGGCAATATATCTGTCACCGCCATCACTCAAATCTACGGTTCCGTTCTTGTCCAAATCTTCGATATCATAGCGGTAATGCCCATTTCCATCTTCTATAATTCCCTTGCAATGAGGAAGATAGAACACCCCCAAAGGCTGACCAACTATCTGATAGACCACATTGTTGTAACCACCATGCTGACCGGCACCCGACAAGGCACCCATCGCAGTAATATCGGCTGCCGACATCTGCATTCCGTCATATTCACCACTCAGCGAGAGGAGTTTATTCTTCTGCCAGGAGAGATTCATATTGATGTTCAGTTCCATGTCCTTCTTCTGGATAGGAGTGAAGGAAACGCCGACCTCCAAACCCTGGTTGCTCATAGAACCCAGGTTTGCCAACAGTTTATCATAGGCAAAAGGCGGAACCGGCACATCATAGGCATAGAGCATGTCGGTGGTCTTGGAATAGTAATATTCTGCCGTCAGAACCAGCCGGTTGTTCCACACTCCCAAATCAGCTCCGATATTCCAGGTAGCGCGGGTTTCCCACTTCAGATCAGGATTGTTATTGCTAATCATTCCCATCGTAACCGTAGGAGAACTGTTCACCGAAACAATACCATTCTGCCGCACCGTATTCAAAGTGGTATAAGAAGATATTCCGCCAAGATTACCTGAGCGTCCATAGCCCGTACGCAGTTTCAGCATAGTAATTTTCTGGAGAGAACGGAGCCATTTCTCCTGCTTCATATCCCAGGAAAGAGAGACGGATGGGAAGAAACCCCAGGTATGGTCATTGCCCACCATCGAAGAACCGTCGCCACGCATGGAAACCGAAAGACTATACTTATTATATAAGGTGTAGTCGACATTGCCCATCACAGAAGCCAGGGTCGGATCTTCGTAGTTGCTGTCTGTCCCACCGAAAGGCCGTGATGCAGCAGCACCTATATTATGGTAATACATGTCGTTGTTGGTGATTCCCTTCGCAGAAGTCCAGAATCCCGTTCGGATATCCTTCTGATATTCTGCACCCACCATTGCCTTCAGATTGTGGATTCCCCACGAATGCTGATAGTTAAACGATACATTGGCAAGCCAGTCCTCGCTCTTGAACTCCCCACGATAGAGATTGCCCTGCGCCCAAACCCAGGTTGGACAGAACTGGTTGTTCTCGTTGGAAGCATAACTGTATGCTCCGAAGGCAGAAACACTCAGAGAATTTGTCATATCATAGTTCAACTTCAGATGAGCATTGAAGTTCATGTTCTTCGTATCATTACGCTCCTTGAGCAAGGCACCAGGAGGATTCACCTGAGATGCAGCCCCATTCTTCACCCAACTGCCGTTCAGCTTATCATAAGGATAAGTAGGATTCATGGCATCGGCAGAATAGAAAAGCATCTGACTGTCGAAGATATCATTGTTCTTGAAAGACGAACCGAACACGCCGAAATCTCCCGTCAGTTTATCGCCAAACGCCTTCTGGGTGACATCAATCTTAGCCACCAGATTACGATAGCCCTTGCTCCGAATAATCGTGTTATGGTCGATATAGCCAAAAGAAGCGCGGTAGTTGCTCTGCGGAGTGCCACCGCTGAAGGCCAGATAATGGTTCTGAATGTTTCCGGTTCGGGTAATCGCCTTGCGGAAATTGGTATCATATCCCTTATTGTTATACTCCAGCCCATACTTCTGTGCAGCAGCTATGTATTCGGCGGCATTGAGCATCTCCATACTTTTGTACATCGCCTCTATACCATAGTTTCCCTCGTAAGAAATCTGAAATCCCTTACCAGTACCCTTCTTGGTCTTTACCTGGATAACGCCCGAAGCACCACGGGAACCATAGAGTGCCGTTTCGCTGGCATTCTTCAGTACTGTAAAGCTCTCGATATCGGCGGGATAGATTGTAGCAAGCGTCGCCACATCAGAAGTAACACCATCAATAATCACCAGAGGATCATTGCCGCCCATGATAGAAGTTGTACCGCGAACCCGGACGGAGTTCAACATAGCAATACGGTCAAGACCATTGGTAGTGACGTTAACACCTGCCGTCTGTCCGCTCAAGGCATCCAGGGCATTATTGAGCACACCCTTCTTCAGAAGTTCAGGCTCCACTACACCCACCGAACCTGATAAGCGCAAGGAGTCTAGGCCTTCGATGTTCACAGACTGAGCACAGAGGGTTTGGGGTGCAAGAATCATCGCACCCATCGCATAAAATATGTTTTTTAAGTTCTGTTCCATAACTATTTCATCATTTAGTCAAGGTTCAAATCGATTTTCGATTGCAAATATAATAAAAAAGAGTGATTTAAAGTCCATTTCCTTGAAAAAACTTCAAAAAAACGCAGACTTAAGAGTTAAGACAGAAGAAAAGCTCGCCAAGACGTTCAAAATCTTAACGAGCTTTCTCTTTTTATATCAGTATTTTATTTCACTTTCACTTCTATCACATTCTTCGCAGCCTCAGCACTCGAACCACCTACGAAGATCTGATATTTGCCAGGAACCACACGCATGGTATTGGTCTGGGAATCCCAACCCTCGAAACTCTGGCGAGGCAGACTGATGGTTACCTGCTGCTTCTCGCCCGCCTTCAAAGTAATGCGCTTGAAGGCTTTCAGGGTCTTGATAGGTCCCTCAGCATCATCCATTCTACGAATGTAAACCTGCGCCACTTCCGTTCCTTCCCTATTACCTTTATTAGATAAAGAGAAGCTCAAGGAATAAGCCGAAGAATTCTTCACTTTCCGTTCTTCATTCTTCACTCTTCGTTCTTCATTCTTAACTTTCTTCAATGTCGGCTTTCCATATTCATACGATGTATAGCTCAATCCATGACCGAATGGGAAGAGAGCCTCACCCTTGAAATAACGGTAGGTGCGATTCTTCATCGTATAATCGAGGAAATCAGGAAGATCATTCACGCTCTTATAGAAGGTTACCGGAAGCTTGCCCGATGGATTCACCTCGCCAAAGAGTACCTTTGCCACAGCTTCGCCACCCCGTTCGCCCGGATACCAAGCCTGAAGGATAGACTCCGCATTTTCGGTTTCAGGAACCATGGCGATGGCACTGCCCGAACAGTTGACGAACACCACTCGCTTGCCAGCCCGATGCAACATCTCCATCACCTTGCGCTGAGCCTGAGGCAATTCGATATCTGTTCTGTCGCCACCCTTGAAACCCGGCTCAGAAACCTTCATCTCCTCACCCTCAAGACCAGGAGAGATTCCGCCTACGAATACCACTACGTCAGCATCGCCAACCTCAGCCAGAAGCTGAGACTCGGTTGACGTATAGTTCTTTACGATGTCAAACTGCATCACCGCCATATCAGTCTTCTGGAAATAATCCACCTGTATCTTCACCGGCTTTCCAGCCTTTACGGAGATTGGCTTGTTGAGCATCTGCACACGGGCACGTCCCTTCCATACATTCGCCACCGTATCGCCATCAATGATGAGTCGGTAGCCATCATCGCATCCCATTCTGACGTTCAAGGTTTCATCCTCTTCCGGAGTAAACAGACCCTCGTATCGGGCTGAGAAGTTGGTAAGGTTCACGCCCGGTGCAAAGACGGTATTTCCGCCATTGCTCTGGTTGATAGGCGACGTCATCACGGCAGTAGCCACAGGCTCGCCCTTCATCTCGGCATTGTTCCAATAAGTAGCCTTCATGCCTTTGCTTCCATCGGCAGAAGTCAGGAGATTGAACCGGCTTTCTGAAACTTCATTTCTTGTCAACGTGCAGGCAGGAATATACTTGGCGTCCTTCACATATTTTCTGATGCCCTTCAGGATGGTGGTGGTAGAAGTAGGATAACCCGAATAGTTGCCCCACTGCATGATGGAATCGTTGGCGTTCGGCCCCATCACTACCAACTTCATTCCTGATGATTTCAGCGGCAGAAGATTGTTCCGATTCTGAAGAAGCACGATTCCCTCTTCTGCCATTTTCTCTGCCAAATCCTTATGCGCCTTGCTGGCGACGACGGAAGATGGAATCTGAGTCCAAGGCACGTTCTCGTCCTGATCGAAATCACCCAGGCGGAAACGGGCTATCAGCAGGCGCTTCAAGCTCTCGTTCACCTTTTCCTCGCTGATCATTCCTGTCTTCACCGCCTCAGGAAGCGAACGGTAAACGCTTCCGCATTCCACGTCGGTTCCGGCACCAATTGCCTGCGCCGTAGCCTCAGCCGGAGTCTTCGCCGTACCATGTCGGCCAGGCACATAAAAGTCGTTGATGGCTCCGCAATCAGAAGTAATCAATCCCTTGAATCCCCATTCATCACGAAGAATCTGTCGTTCATACCTGGCATTGCTGCAACAAGGCGCTCCGTCAATCCGCTGATAGGCGCACATCACCTCAGCCACATTTCCATCCTGCACCAGCGATTTGAAGGCGGGCAGATAAGTCTCCCACAAATCCCGCTCAGGCAAATCCTCTACATTGAAACTGTGCCGATTCCACTCCGGACCGCTATGTACGGCAAAATGCTTGACACAGGCCAGGAGCTTGACGTATTGGGGAGCCTGTGAGGAAGCCGGAGCCAGAACTCCCGGAGCCGACATCGGTTTGCCATCAAAGGTCTGTCCCTGCAAACCATTCACCACAGCAAGTCCCATTCTTGTGGTCAGATAAGGATCTTCTCCATAAGTTTCCTGTCCACGTCCCCATCGTGGGTCGCGGAAGATATTGATATTCGGAGTCCAGAAACTCAGACTCTGGTAGCGCTTGATGTTGCCGCTCTTCTTCGCCTCCTGCGCCTTGGCTCTTGCCTCATCGCTCACGGCAGTAAACACCTTATATAATAAGGTATCGTCCCACGAAGCCGCCATGTGCATCGTGATAGGAAAAACGGTAACAAATCCGTTTCGTCCCACTCCGTGCAGCGCCTCGTTCCACCACTGGAACTGCGGAATACCCAATCGGGCGATAGCCGGAGAAGTATCCATCATCAACTTCGTCTTCTCCTCCAGGGTAAGACGGGAAAGCAAATCGTTGGCTCTAGCCTCAGCAGAAAGGTTCGGATTCTGATAAGGAAGCAGTTGCTGGGCGCTGGTTGAAAGCGACATCGCCATCAGCATCGCCATAGAAAAAAGTAGTTGTTTCTTCATTGATCTTTTATAATTTATTCGATTCATGCATTGATTTTTAAGTTGGTGACAAAGTTACACATTTTTTTTGAGATTACCGCATTATCTGGCAGAAATGTTTAAAATATTTAGCTTTTCATGCCAACTTTGTCACCCTTCAGCCGCTGGCACGCAAGTTGCTCAGCATGAGAGTGAAAGCTGAAGCCAAAAGATGAAGGAGTTCGAAAGAACAACGGAGTTCGAGACGGAGGCAATCAAAAAAGTAACAGATAAAGAACATTAATAAATAACAAGCAGAAATCCCGACGGGGCCGCAAGGAACCGGGAGGACGAGTAAAATAAAATTGGAGGTTTTAATTATGTTGTTAGCACGTAGAAATAATAATTCAGATTGGTTGAGTAACATCTTTGATGATGTATTCTTTGATACAGACGCAACACCACGTATGAATGCTACAGCCCCTGCCACTAACATCAAGGAAAGTGACAAGGATTACACCATGGAGGTTGCAGCCCCTGGCTTGAAGAAGGAGTGGGTTCGCGTAAACATCGACAATGATGGTAATCTGAACATCGCCATCGAGAACAAGATGGAGCACAAGAACGAAGACAAGCACGAGCACTATCTGCGCCGTGAGTTCTCTTACAGCAATTACCAGCAGACCTACACACTCCCTGAGGATGCCGACCGTGAGAAGATTTCAGCTAAGGTAGCTGATGGTGTTCTTGAGGTTCTGATTCCAAAGCTTACTCCTAAGGAGGAGACTAAGGCTACCAAGAATATCGAAGTCAAATAATCATCTCCCATAAATGATCGAGGCAGATTCCAAGGCAATTTGGAATCTGCTTTTTTTTGTGCCTATACCCCATGATTTCTTTCCTGATTCTTGCTCCTTTCATAAATAATGTGTAATTTTGCATCCTGAAACAAAATAGCAAGTAAGCAAATAGGCTACAAGATAGATGGAAGAGCGAAAAATCATACACATCGATATGGATGCTTTCTTTGCGGCAGTAGAGCAGAGAGACAATCCGGAGCTTCGAGGCAAACCGATTGCGGTGGGCTTCGACGGTCCCCGTGGTGTGGTTTCCACTGCCAGTTATGAGGCCCGCAAATGGGGCGTTCATTCGGCGCAATCCATCGCCCAAGCCAAGAAGCGCTGTCCGGAACTCATCATCGTACCTTGCCGACACGAACATTACGCTGAAATTTCCCAACAGATTCACCGCATCTTTCAGGAATACACCGACCTTATCGAACCCATTTCCATCGACGAAGCCTTCCTCGATGTTACCCAAAACAAGAAGGGAATAGAGCTGGCGGTGGATGTGGCCAAGGAAATCAAGGCAAGAATCAAGGAAGCTACAGGACTTACCGCCTCGGCAGGCATCAGCTATTGCAAGTTCCTGGCAAAGGTAGCTTCGGATTACCGCAAGCCCGACGGCATCTGCACCATACATCCCGACAAGGCACTCGACTTCATAGCCCAGCTCCCCGTGGAGGATTTCTGGGGTGTAGGCCAAAAGACCCTGAAAAAGATGCATTTCATGGGCATCTTCAATGGTGCTGACCTGCGAAAGGTTTCGGAAA
Organism: Segatella copri; assembly: GCF_019249655.2. Classification (NCBI taxonomy): domain Bacteria; kingdom Pseudomonadati; phylum Bacteroidota; class Bacteroidia; order Bacteroidales; family Prevotellaceae; genus Segatella; species Segatella copri. Next base: position 1,408,944 of record NZ_CP137557.1, on the reverse strand, counting down.
AACATCTCGTAGAGGTTTTCGGAAAGGCTGGTCACATCTTCTATAATTTCGCAAGAGGAATAGACAACAGGCCCGTCATCACATACCGAGAAAGGAAATCCGTGGGCTGCGAACAGACTTTCCTGGAAGACATCTCAGCAAAATCGGCAGTGGTCATCGAGCTTTACCATACGGTAATGGAACTTCTGGAGCGCATCGAAAAGAGCGGTTTCGAGGGTCGCACCCTGACACTGAAAGTAAAGTATTCCGACTTCACCCAGATAACCCGTAGCATCTCGCAAGAGAAGATTCTAAAGAAAAAAGCAGACATTCTTCCGCTAGCCAAGCAATTGCTGCAACTGGTGGATTACTCCTCCGCCCACCCCATCCGCCTGCTGGGCTTATCGGTGAGCAACGCATCATCAGAAGAAGCCAAGAAGGAAGACAAGTTGAATTCTTCCCGAAAACCCGAATACAGGGAATTGGAACTGGAATTCGAGGAATGGGAATCGTGAGAATGGAAGCGGTAAACGGAAAGCGTGCATGTTCTGTTTGATTAGATAAAGATTAAGATTAAGATAAAGACAAAGATTAAGATTATGACAAAGCAAAGACAGCGTCTGGTAGAAGTGCCGTTCAACAAGACGGATTGCGGCGTAGATTTCTACATCAACACAGCTTATGGCAGCGAGTGCCTTTGGGTGCTTACGGAGCATGAAGTATTCAAGACCGACTTCTTCGAGATATTTTTCATCAAGAAAGCTAATGGCTACGTGCTGATAGACTATAGGAAGATAAACCTGAAAGACGGCATGGTGCTCATTGTGAAGCCACACCAGCAGCAGGAATGGCACATTGATGAGGCGGCTCTCGACTACGAATTTTTGATATTCCGTGAAGATTTCATGCGAACCTTCATTGCCGACAAATTCTTTGTCTATCGTCTGCAATACTGCCAGCAGACCGAAACACCACCCTATTTGATGTGTTCGGGAAATGAATGCGAAGAATATCATCAGCTGCTCAAGAAAATACGGGCAGAGCTTCGGCAGCCTCAAGCCGACAGCTACAACATCATCGTCAGCGTACTCTACTATCTGCTGGCAATTATGAATCGCCATTATGTCCGTGAGCATCAATTGCCTCAGGCTGCACCTAAGAATTCTTATGCCTTTCAGTTTGTGGAATTGATGGAAACCCACATCCGGAAGTTGCAGCGTGTGCAGGACTACGCCTCGCTGCTCAAGATAAGCCGCATCACACTGAACCATAGCGTGATGGCGCAGTATGGAGTGTCGGCTACCTATCTGCTGAAACAGCGACTGTTGGCAGAAATCAAAAACGAGCTTCTGTTCACTAGCAAGTCCATAAGTGAGATAGCCTATGCTTTCAGTTTCCCCGAACCACCCCACCTGATGCGTTTTTTCAAGCAGCAGACGGGCAAGACATGTAGAGAATTCCAGGAGGACTATAAGAATGGGGTGTATGAATGAGAATGATTTATCATTTTGGTAGTTTTTAGCGGTTTTCTGGTATCTGATAAATCAGCATTTTCTCATACTTTTGCAGTCGAAATAATGAAGGTAAATATTTAATGAAAATAAAAATCACATAAGTATGAAGAAAATGATTTTGATGCAGACTTCAATGTCTGCTTTTACTCAGTTGAATGCAAAGAACTACATCCGCCTCATTCGCAACGCTACGTTGAAGATGGAATATGCAGGTAAGCAAATTCTTGTTGATCCATTGCTTGGTGCCAAAGGCTCTTCCGTGTCGGCTCTTGGCGTAAATCCAAATCCCCGAGTAAACTTGACGATGCCCGTGGAAGAAGTGCTTGATGGACTGGATTTCACACTCTTGACTCACAACCATCCTGACCATTATGATGAAACTGCAGTCAAGCTGATTCGCAAGGATATGCCTTGGTTCGTACAGACTGAAGATGTAGAGCAGGTTAAGGAGAAAGACGGTTTTTCTCGTGCAGTGGGCATTGCAGACTGCATTGAGTATGAAGGAATCACCATTATCCGCATCAGAGGTAATCATGGACGTGGACAACTTGGTGAGCAAATGGGACCAAGTTCTGGTTACATTCTCAAAGCCAAGAAACAGCCAACCATTTACATTATGGGCGATTGCATTTGGGATGAGAAGACCCAGATAGCAGTATCAACCTATAAGCCAGATTATATAGTAATCAATACTGGTGGAAACATTTTCCTTCCACAATCAAAGACAGATGGAGATATCACGATGAATGAAATGGAAGCTATGCAAATGCTGAAGGACTGCGATCCTCAGATTCGTTTTATTGCGGTTCATATGGATGCCATAGATCATGGACAGACAACAAGGGCTATTCTCCGTAATCAGGCTGAATACGAAAAGGTGGATAAAAAACGCCTGATGATACCAGAAGACGGACAAGTATTGAAATTATGACACAGATAGAAATACTGAAAAAAAATATTCAGGAGGCAGAAGCCATCATCGTGGGTGGCGCCTCTGGATTGTCGGCAGCGGCAGGTTTCCGCTTTTACTATATGAACGATGCCACATTCAAACAGATAGCCGGACAGTTGGGCGAGAAATATCATGCTGATGGTTTTTTCCCACTGTTTTATCATCCGCAAATCAAAAAAGGGGAGCTATGGGCAGCATTGCTCCGCGAGTACAAATACTTGTATGAGTGTTATACTGGTGAGCCATACGAGGATCTGGCTGAACTACTCAAAGGCAAGAACTATTATATTGCCACCACCAATCAGGATGCGCAGTTTTTCCGCACCTTCCCTGCCGAGAAGATTACTCGCATTCAGGGCGATTTCCGCTACTGGCAGTGTAAGCATACTTGTACAGACGAGATTTATCCCAACAAGGAGAAGGTGTATGAGTTGCTGGACAAGATAGAAGGTGACAGACTGCCCGACGACCTGATTCCCCGTTGTCCACATTGTGGTACGGAGATGGTTCCATGGTGGCGCAGTCGTGAGTTTCTGGAGGGTAGCTATTACCGAAAAGAAATGCAACGCTATCTGGATTTCCTCAAGGAGAACATGAACAAGAAAGTGCTTTTCCTCGAACTTGGTGTGGGTATGATGACTCCAATGTTTATCAAGGAGCCATTTATGAACATGGTATATCGCTGGCCCAATGCCACTTATGCTGTAATCAATCCAAAGGATGCTTATGTTCCAAAGGTGATTGCCAAAAAGAGTATTGCCATTAAGGAAGATATCGCTGTGACATTAAAGAAACTGTTGGGCAAACCGGCAGATCATATCGTATCAGATACAAATTTCGAACCAGGAAGAATATATTAAATATGAATGCAAATATCACTCTTGCCCAAGAATGGATTGCCCAAGCAGATGCCATTCTCATAGGAGCCAGCAACGGACTCTCTATCGCCGAGGGCTATCATATCTTTGCCAACAACGAGATGTTTCGAAGGCAGTTTGGCGACATGCAGCAGCAATATGGTTTCAGAAATGTTGTGGAAGGTCTTTACTTTCAATATCCTACTGCTGAAGCACGCTTAGAGTTCCACAGACGATTGGTGAAGTTTTGGGTAGACGATTACGAACCTTCACAGGTAATGCATAACCTTATGAAAGTGATTGGCCAGAAGGATTACTTCATCCTTACCAGCAATGGCGACTTGCATCTGGAGAAATCAGGGTTTGATGAAAAACGCATCTTCGAGATAGAAGGTGTCATGACCGACCTTTTTGCAGCGCCAGACCCCAAGAAAAAAACACTCTTCCATCACTTTCTTACAAAATATTCTGGCAAAAAACTCGTTATCTTAGAGTTGGGTATTGGTTCGCGCAACCGACTCATCAAGCTACCTATCATGCAGCTGGCTTATCGTGAGCCGAATGCTAAATATATCACGCTCAACATGCCACAAGAGCTCTATATTCCACAGGAGATAGCAGAAAAGAGTGTGGGCATTGCTGGCGATATTGCCCAGTCGCTCATAGAATTAAATACAAATGGATAGACAAGGACATTACAGAACAATAGGAAGGGACGAGGGAGCATACCGCTCTTTCGTCCCAACCCCTTTGCAGGATATTCACCTGGAAATGGATGAAGAAATGCAAACATTGCTTGAGCAAGCACATGAAAGATTGAAGAATCGCAACCTCTCTGATATTGATGCATTGCAGAAGGAAGAAGTTGAGAATTCCGTGAATCTGGTATATGGCGAAAAGAAGTCTTTAGCCTTAGCTTTCTTTCAAACAGATGATAAGGAAGATAAGGAAGACAAGGAAGACAAGAAACGCAAATTTGATGAACAAAACCTTCTTCAAGCCACAAGGTTTGCCATAGAGCGTATGCAGAAACTGCCTATTAGCAGCCGATTGCTCAAGGATGTTCACTGGGTAATGATGCAAGGAGAGCACAATGAAAGGAAATACCCTGGTGAGATGCGCACCTCACCCATCTGGCTTGGAACAAAAGATGACACGCTGGCAACTGCTCCCTTCATTCCACCGGTCTATGAGGATATGGCAAAGTCTATTGCCGACTTAGAAAACTATATCCATTACGAGGAACAGACTGATGTCCTCATCATGGCGGCGCTCATTCATTATCAATTTGAAATGATTCATCCATTCATCGATGGAAATGGAAGAATAGGCCGGTTGCTAACCCTGCTCTTTTTGATGGATAGGAATGTCATCCAGCAACCTGTGCTCTCGCTTTCAAAAAATCTGATGAGCAGTTCTTTCAAATACTTCACCGGCATTGCTTCTGTTGAAGTATCTGGAACATACGAAAAATGGGTGAAGTATTTTCTACAACAATTGTAAGAAATAAGAATAGAATTTAGAATAGAACAAAAATGAAGAAAACAATTCCAGTAATAGGCATGGCTTGCAGCGTATGCTCTGCCAATGTTGAAAAGAAACTGCAGTCGCTAGAAGGCATCAACTCCGCCTCGGTTTCCCTGGCGAGCCGAACTGCCCTGGTAGATTATGACCCCGACATCATCTCTCTGGAAGATATGAAACGGGAAATCAGCAACGCCGGCTACGACCTCGTCATCGAAAACGACAAAAGCGTGGAGGAAATCAACCGCCGTGAGTTCACCCTCCTGCGCCGCCGAACCCTGGCATCCTGGCTCTTCGCCATCCTGACCATGTGTTTCTCCATGGGCTGGATTTCCCTGGGCATGGAACAGAATATGATTTCAGATGGCGTTGCCTCGGCTCATCATACCAGTTCCTTCGCTAACCAGATTTGTCTGCTCCTGGCACTCGCCAACCTGCTCTACTGCGGCAAACAGTTTTATGTTTCCGCCTGGAAGCAGCTCCTGCATCATACGGCAAACATGGATTCGCTCGTGGCACTCAGCACCCTCATCGCCTTCCTCTTCAGCACCTTCAACACCTTCTTCGGCGAAATGGTATGGGGAGCGAGAGGCATAGAATGGCACACTTATTTTGATGCTTCCGTGATGATCATCACCTTCGTGCTGACCGGCAGATGCCTGGAAGAAAAGGCGAAAGACAGTACGGCGAGCAGCATCCGCCAACTGATGGGAATGCAGCCGAAAACCGCCCGACTGGTGACTTACGAGAAGATAGAAGGCACCAACGACTACAAGATGGAGGAAGTTCCGATTTCCACCATTCAGATAGGCGACATGATAGAGGTAAGAGCCGGCGAGAAGATTCCGGTGGATGGCGTGGTTACCCAGGCAGAGAGTTTCATGACTCCCGATGCTGCCTATGTAGATGAAGCGATGATCAGCGGCGAACCGACTCCGGCGATGAAAAAGGCAGGCGACAACGTGCTGGCTGGCACCATTCCGAGTCAGGGAAAGCTCCGCATGAGAGCCAAGCAGATTGGCGAGAACACCGCCCTGGCACACATCATCCGCATGGTTCAGGAGGCGCAGGGCAGTAAGGCACCCGTGCAGCGCATTGTGGATAAGGCGGCTCTGATTTTCGTTCCAGCCGTGGCAGCCATCGCCCTCATCACCTTTTTAACATGGTGGCTGACAGGCGGCAACGCTGCTCTTCCGCAGGCCATCCTTTCAGCCGTAGCCGTATTGGTCATCGCCTGTCCATGCGCCATGGGCTTAGCTACTCCTACCGCCCTGATGGTGGGCATCGGCAAGGCGGCGCAGAAGCAAATCCTTATCAAGGATGCGTCGGCGCTGGAGAATCTCCACAAGATCAACGCCCTCGTCATCGACAAGACCGGCACCCTCACCATTCCTAACCAGAACATCGATTTCACCAAGCAGGAGGATTTGGATCTGGAGACGAGAGAGACCCTCAAGCCTCATGCCCAGGAAGCAATGAAGCAGTTGCAGGAAAGGGGAATAGAGGTCTATATGATGAGTGGCGACAAGGAGCAAGCAGCTCACTACTGGGCAGAGAAAGCCGGCATCAAGCATTACCAGAGCAAGGTGCTGCCTGGCGACAAGCAGGCATTGGTAAAGAAACTTCAGGATGAAGGCAAACAGGTAGCAATGGTGGGCGACGGAATCAACGACACCCAGGCCCTGGCCCTTGCCAACGTGAGCATGGCGATAGGAAAGGGAACGGATGTGGCGATGGATGTGGCGCAGATTACGCTGATGAGCGACGACCTTCTGGCACTTCCAGAAGCCGTAAAACTGAGCCAGAAGACGGTTCACATGATTTGGCAGAATCTCTTCTGGGCGTTCATCTACAACATCATCTGCATCCCGCTGGCAGCCGGCGTCCTTCATATCTTCGACATTGATTTCCAGATAACTCCGATGTGGGCAAGTGCCCTGATGGCCTTCTCAAGTGTGAGCGTAGTACTTAATTCGCTGAGACTGAGATTGGCGTAAAAGTTGAATAAAAAATGGCAGAAATTCTTGGTAGTTTCAACAAAAAAGTGTATCTTCGCAGCAGAAATGCAATATTGCGTCCACGACCATATAAAACGTAAGAAAATGGCAAGATTTATAGACCCACGTGTCGATTGGGCTTTCAAGCGAATCTTTGGAAGCGAAGACACTAAAGAATGCCTGATAACATTCCTCAACGGATTGTTTGAAGACGAGTTGGTAATCAAGGACGTGACGTTTGCCAAGACCGAAAAACTTGGCTTGCGCCCCGATGACCGTGGTGTGGTCTTCGATGTCTATTGCGTCACAAACGAGGACAAGCATGTCATCGTCGAGATGCAGAAGAAAGAACAGGAATACTTTGCCGACAGGGCATTGTATTACACGGCACGTGCCATTGTGCAACAAGGCGTTCGTGGAATCTGGGACTATCACTTGGCTCCAGTCTATACGGTATGTTTCATGGATTTCGTGTCGTCGAGTCCGATATTAAAGAAGTTTCGCACCGACTTGGTGCTTACCGATTTGCAGACACGCCAGCTAGTGTCCGACAGGATGCGTATTGTGTACCTCCAACTGCCCTAGTTCGACAAGCATACGGAGGCAGAGTGTATGGATATATTTGATTGTTGGATTTATATAATGAAGAATATGAATATGTTTGAGCAGATGCCATTCAGCGAGAAGTATCCAGTCTTCCGCAAGTTGGCAGAGATAGGCGACCTCCGCAAGCTTTCCCGCGAGGAACTTGAGCTTTATGATGAGGACATCAAGAATATGCGTGATATATATGCCACCAGAAAGTTTGATGAGAAGAGAGGTATGGAAAAAGGAATAGCGAAAGGGCGTGCTGAAGGTGAACTGTCTAAAGGTTTGGAAGTAGCCCGTAACTTGTTGACAATGGGGATGTCTTGGCCTCAAATCATGCAGGCTACCGGATTGACAGAAGAACAATTGAAGCCGCTTAAGTCTTAGTGTACGTTATCCTCTTTACACTTTTTGTTGTGAAGTTATCCGTCTATTCTGCATTTCATCGTTGAGATGCAGAACAGATGGGTACCCTTCTTTGTGAATCGTACTAGTGGTTCTTATATCTCTATCCTTTTGGACATCCTGGAATACTACAAGCCATATATCAACAAATATAAGACTGTGGTAACAGGTAAGGAAAGCCGATTTACCTACGACCATACCGGCAAAGGTAATTTTACTTTCTTCCTGGACTATGCTTTTACAAATACAGAAGTTAAAGACTATAAACTATATTCCTGGGAGAAGTCCAATAGGATGAGTGACCATCTTCCGATCTGTGTTGAGGTCTAGAAATGTGAAATATATTACTTTTTGTACAGCATTTAAACATTGAATATATGAAAGGATATGCAAAGCCATTAAATGAGTTCATCTGTGGACAACAAATCCAATTTGTGATTCCGGTTTACCAGCGTAATTACGACTGGTTACAAGATAATTGCGACCAGTTGTTGAGTGATTTAGTTAAGTTGATACACTCAGGTAGAACATCCCATTTTTTCGGTTCTATCGTAACATCAGTAGCAGGAACCGGCTTCAGTCGTCTCGTCATTGATGGGCAGCAGCGTTTGACAACAATCTCTCTTCTGCTTCTTGCTGGAATAAAAGCCGTCAATGACGGATTGCTTGAAATCTCTAATGAGAGCCGCAAGGATGAAGCTTATGATTTGTTCTTGAATGCAAAATATTGCAATTCAGAGCGCAAGATAAAACTTGTTCCTATTGAAAACGACAGATTTGCTTATGATAAAATCTTCAATGGTGAAGATGAATTGGATGAGGATTCAAAGATTACCCGTAATTTCCGCCATTTCTATGATAAGCTGACAAGAAAGCCGCAACAACTGACATTTGATAATTTGCTTGATGCTGTTGAGCATCTTCAGATTATTTCTATAGAGTTGGATGCTGATGATGATGCGCAGCTAATCTTTGAAAGTTTAAATTCAACAGGTCTAGCTCTTACAGAAGCTGATAAAATAAGAAATTACCTTCTGATGTCATTAACAGCAGAAGAGCAACAGTTGTGCTTTAAAAATTATTGGCAGAAGATTGAGTCTGCAACCGAATATAATCCGACAAAATTCCTTCGAGACTATTTAACCATAAAGCAACAGTTGCAGCGCCCTGTTCGTCTTTCTAACATATATTTTGAGTGGAAAAAGTATATGGATGGTCGTGATAGAAAACAGGAAATGGTGGAGATGTTGGATTATGCCCGCTATTACCAGCAAGTTACGGAAGCTCAGATGGAAACAAGCAAATTGTCGGCAAAAATGCGCCATATTTGCAATATAGAATCGGATGTAACCAATGTTTTCTTTATTCAGTTCCTGAAGTATGCGGCAACGAATAATTTATCCTATGATGAAATAGATAAGGTGATTGACGTTGTAGAAAATTATTTGGCAAGACGAATCATTTGCAATATGCCTGGTAATGCTTTAACTCAGGTTTTCTGTGCACTTCATAAGGATGTTCTGAAAAGTATAGATGAATACCAGTCTGCAGGTATTCCGTTAACATATTCTTACTCAGATATTCTTGCTTATCATATCATGCGTCGAGATGGTAATTACCAGTTGCCAAGAGATGTGCAGTTTGTAACAGCAATTCAAACCCGTGATGCTTATCATATGTTGAAGCCTTATCAGATATTCCTTTTTGAACGATTGGAAAATTCTGTACCTGGAGAATACAATGATGTTGCGACAGATATGAAAAAGAAAGATGCAACGATAGAACATATAATGCCGCAAACCCTCAATGGTGAATGGAAGAATATGCTGGGCGACAACTATGAAGAAATTCAAGAGCAATATCTACATACTTTTGCCAACTTAACGCTTACAGGTATTAATAGTGAATTAAGCAATAAGGCCTTTGAAATAAAACGTGACGGCAAGAACAATGGTGATGTAGTTTGCCCTGGATATAAAGATTCTAAATATCGCTTGACCAAGTGGGTGACGAAATGTGAAAAGTGGAGTGAAGAGGAATTGCAAAAGAGAAGTGAAGAAATTGTGAAAACATTTCTGCGTCTCTATCCGTTGCCAAAGCCAACTTTCAAACCTTTGGCAAAACCGATAGATGAGGTCTCACTGGATGAAGAAACTTTCACACCAACAAATAGAGTTTTGACAGGTTTCCGTTTGTTTGGTCGTGACTATACGGAAACTACATGGAAGGACATGCTCTTGACAGTGGTAAAGGTGGTCATGGAACAACATGCAGATGTTGTTGATAGTCTTTATGATAAAGAGGGATTTTTCTGGTCTGAGAAGAATGCCGATGATAGATATTGCACACAAATTGCTCCACATAAATATTTGTGGACATCAATGGATAATAGAAGTAAGCTCCGCTGTTTGCGATATTTGTTTGATAAATGCGACATTGCAGAATCAGAATTAGTTATGTTGCTTGAACCTGTTAAGGAATAATTACTATTAAACAAGTCACCCTGTAAGAAAAAGCGTTATAATTAGATGCTTTTGCCCTTACAGGGCGATTTGTGGATAACTGGTTTACCCAAGGTGCTGCCCTGGGCTAGGTGGTTCTACCCTTTCAGAACGTGTGGAGCTTACTTGAGAGAGTTTAGTTCTTCCTCTTTTCTCTCCCCATACCTTTTCCTTACCCTCTTTTAGAAAGAAAATTCTAGAAATTCTTGGCAGTTTCAATAAAAAAGTGTATCTTCGCAGCAGAAATGCAATATTGCGTCCACGACCATATAAAACGTAAGAAGATGGCTAGATTTATAGACCCACGTGTCGATTGGGCTTTCAAGCGAATCTTTGGAAGCGAAGACACTAAAGAATGCCTGATAACATTCCTCAACGGACTGTTTGAAGACGAGTTGGTAATCAAGGACGTGACGTTTGCCAAGACCGAAAAACTTGGCTTGCGCCCCGATGACCGCGGTGTGGTCTTCGATGTCTATTGCGTCACAGACGAGGGCAAGCATATCATCGTCGAGATGCAGAAGAAAGAACAGGAATACTTTGCCGACAGGGCATTGTATTACACGGCACGTGCCATTGTGCAGCAAGGCGTTCGTGGAATCTGGGACTATCACTTGGCTCCAGTCTATACGGTGTGTTTCATGGATTTCGTGTCATCGAGTCCGATATTAAAGAAGTTTCGCACCGACTTGGTGCTTACCGATTTGCAGACACGCCAGCTAGTGTCCGACAGGATGCGTATTGTGTACCTCCAACTGCCCTTGTTCGACAAGCACACGGAGGCAGAGTGTATGGATATATTTGATTGTTGGATTTATATAATGAAGAATATGAACATGTTTGAGCAGATGCCATTCAGCGAGAAGTATCCAGTCTTCCGCAAGTTGGCAGAGATAGGCGACCTCCGCAAGCTCTCTCGCGAGGAACTAGAGCTTTATGACGAGGACATCAAGAATATGCGTGATATATATGCCACCAGAAAGTTTGATGAGAAGAGAGGAATGGAAAAAGGAATAGCGAAAGAAAAGATAGCCACAGCTTACCGCCTTTTGTCAATGGGACTTTCTGAAGCACAAGTATCAACGGCCACAGAGCTTCCACTGGAGGAAATTCAGAAAATAAGAAAATAAGAACTGGCTTTGAAAAATTGATTTATGAGACTTCTTGGCATTCAAACCAAGAAGTCTCTTTTATAAATATAGACAACACACTTTTCCTATAAATCAATAGTTAAAAACTACACTTTTCCTATAAAAACGAGGGATAAAAAACACACTTTTCCTACGAAAATAGGGGTTAGAAACCACACTTTTCATCCCCTCAGAAGGCAAAAATAAGAGGGGGTAAAAGGCAGAATAAAAGGGAGAAAACGAGGAATTTCTTGATTTATTTTGTCAAGATTCTCGTAAAAAGAGCAAAAACTGGGATAGAGCGAAGAGGAATATGTACTGTTTTAGCTGTACAAAGCATGGTACTCTACAGAAGTACTGCACAAAACTATCCCATTGATTATCATTATCTTACAAACAAACATCATCCTTTTCCGAATAACTTTCAGAAGCCAGATCCGGTCATTATCGGTCACGGTCATTTTCGGTCATTTTCATTTTCGGGGGCGCAAATCTCCCCTATAAGTATTATATAAATATATATTTATATATACTATAGACCCAAATGACCGAATCATTTTTGAAAATGACCGAAAATGACCGTGACCGATAATGACCGCTTTCCAAACATCAAAAAACGATTCCAAAGGCGGCTTTTGCAATCAGATGCGAAAATCGAAAACACTTATATCTCTACACATCAGCTACTTACGCACTATTTTTCAACATTCTACGGGAAAAAGCTTGCTTTCTGCTTCGATTTTTTGTATCTTTGCACCGGCAATCGAAAGAACAGTCTTCTTGTGCCAAAAGTCGGTCATCAATGAAGACCGAGGCTGGTCTTAATAGATGGCAGGCGCCGGTCATCAATGAAGACCACAAAATGGGCAGGAAACGGCTTTCTGGGGAATTGTGATTCAAGGAACTCTTAAACGCAGACAGAGCATGATAAACAAAACTAAACTTCTTCGAGGGTGGCGATATTTTAACATAAAAATAACATGCACTTAACCCAACAAGCCAGGATTTTATTATACCTTTGCCCCCAGATTTGCAGCACTCGGCAATCTGAAAGTAAGTTTTCATTGTGCTCGTTGGCAGCATCTCTACAAACGACAAGATTTCAGTAACAAACAAAACAACTACAGCTTTATGGAAAAAGAAAAACTTTCAGCAATCCTGTCAAAGGGAAGAAACGGAACCAAGGGATGGTTTCTGTATCGTGCATGGCCTGGCACCAGAAGTGCCATCTACGTCTATCTGATGTCCATGCTTGCAGCCTTTCCGGTTGGCATTGCAGCAGCTTTGAGCTGCGAATTTATCGAATTCCTGACGAAGACAACCATCAATAGTTCTGCATGGATCCCGGCAATTTACATGCTGGCAGCAGAGCTATATATGATTCATAAATGCCGGAAGAAGTTCCATCTTCGTGTTCGCCTGGAAAAGATTCAGCAGATGCCTAAGACCATCATCTTCTTGCTGGTTTTTTGGGTGGGATTGTTCCAGTTCATTCCTATGACTACATTAGAGAACTTCATGAATCTGCCTGATTACATGGAGCAGGATTTTGCTGACTTGGCACATAATCCGATTGGAATCCTGATGCTCTGCATCATTGCTCCTATAGCCGAAGAATACCTCTTCCGCGGATTGATGATGCGAAAGATGCTGAAATGGAACATCAGTCCCTGGTATGCTATCATCGGCTCAAGCATCATGTTCGGGCTCATCCATCTCAACCCGGCACAGATTCCTGGCCCCATCATTCTGGGAATCGTCATGGCGTGGATGTGTTACCGAACCAGGAGTTTGATTCCGGGCATCATCATCCACATCACCAACAATACGCTCTGCCTGATTCCTGAAGAATGCTACAATACTTACATCGCCAGCACTCCGATGATAGAAGGAGGCCTCAGCCTGGTAAGTATCGCAATCATCATCCTGTCGATTTGGCTCTTCAATAAGAAAGCAGTTGCTGCATCGTAAGAAGACTTCATAAAAGGAAGTCTTCATAAGAAAGGCTTCCTTATCAAATTCCTCACCATAAGGGGAGAGTTATTCCTCCCCCTCTACCTTGCAGCTGTCGAATCCCATCTCCTTGGCTTTATCAGGACCGAAGGTGAAATAGATGGCTTCGCCCTCATCACAAACCTCGCCTTTGGAGTTCTCCAGAGTCAGGTGGATAGTGACGATGTTGCGGCGCTGACTGGCGATGTGACCACGCACCGTAATCTGCGAATCGGTGGTCATCACAGGCTTCTTGTACTTCACGTTGAGCTGCATCGTCACACCCGTGGTCTGCAGTTTGCGGTTGATGACCCAGCCTGCCACTTCATCCATCAGCATACTGATGATTCCGCCATGCAGGGTATTGATCCAGCCCTGGTAATTCTCGCCGGGATTCCAGATGGTAAGCACATCCTCACCCTCTTCCCAAAACTCAAGATGCAAACCTACAGGATTGTTGGGGGCACAGCAAACGCAGTTGTAACCCTCCTTATTCAAATATGGATTTAATATCTTCTTCATTTTTCTAACCGATTAAATTGATTAAACTGATTTCTAACTGATTAAACTTTTTAAAACAATGCAAAGGTACAAATAATATCTGATAAGGCAAAGTTTTTAAAAAATATTATTGTTTTTCCGTCTGACTACCTAAAAATAAGGAGTCAGACGGAACCCTAACTATTTAGAAGAAACAAAAATACCTAGAAATGGGGATAAGAAAGGAAGCCCTTTTATTTAGAAGAATTAAAAATACCAACTATTAAGTATTGCAGGATTTTGAAATATCCCGTACCTTTGCAGCATGAATTAGCAAGATGCTCGCGAGTAGCGAGTAAGTGAACAAGAAATGATACAAAACATGAAGATTATACAAAAACATAAAAGAAATGAAGAGAATTATTTTTATTATTTTAGGCTGCATCAATATTTGCCTTGCTTATGCACAGAGCTTTAACGGACAATATATTTCTGAATGGCAATGGGACATGAACAAGAATACGAATCTGATTAATCAGCTGAGATTGGAACTGAGTGTACCGATAGGAAAAGGAAAGGATTCGTTCGAGGCGGCTACGCTGCATGTGGCAAAGACCAATGATGGCATTATTGATGACTGGCAGGGATTTTCGAACATAGATGCGGACAATAACTTCGCCATGCTTGCCGTGCTGGGCTACATGCACGAGTGGAATTCGGGCCATCTGTTTGTGGGTGTGAGAAACGTGAACGAGGATTTCTTTACCTCTGATGTTACGGCACTCTTCCTGAACAGTTCTGAGGGAATCTTCCCTACGGTTGCATCCAGCTATCCGATAGCCAACTATCCGTATTCGGGGCTGACCCTTTACTTTGATGTAACCAAGGGAGGATGGACTTTCAGAAACAGTCTGTATAACGGCGTAGGATATAATGGCTGGAAAGCCCACGACAATCCCTTCCTGGTTCGCCCGAAGAAGGATGGAATCTTCAACATGTCGCAGTTGGAGTATGAACATAAAGGTGGAAAATATTTTGCGGGTGCTGCCGTCCATACCCGTCAATATCCGATCAACGAGGATGGCGAAATGGTTTCTGCCGATGAATCCAAGGGCAAAATAACCTGTGCCTGGTGGATTTACGGAGAGCAGAGCGTTTGGAAGGCTGGCGACAAGAACATTTCGTGCATGATGCAGTATTCCGAGAACACCAGTCATCAGAATGCCTGCTACCGATACGCAGAACTGGGCGGTGCCTATCAGGACGAGAAGAACGAGTGCGGTCTGTCAGGCCAGTACGCCCGCTTCCAGCAGGGTTCCGAATATTCACTGGAAGTAATGTGGAAAAGACAGCTGACGGAATCCATTTCCCTTCAGCCATCGTTCCAGTACATCAAAAACGACAATGGAGATTTCACGGCACTCAGTGCCCGACTCTATGTCAGTTTCTAAAGGAAGAGAAAATAGAAAAGAAGGAAAGGTATGGCATAAAGTCTATCCTTTGCGGTTTTTAGGTACGGATTACACGGGTTTTTTATGAGAGATGATAATCGCTTTACTTATATTAGCGCCATAAATCCGTGTAATCCGTGTAAATTTTTAAGTTTTTCACCAAAGGCTGCTGCAATGTGGGTTAAAGAAATTCTTAGCAGTTCAAGGACTGC
Source organism: Segatella copri (assembly GCF_019249655.2). Taxonomy (NCBI): domain Bacteria; kingdom Pseudomonadati; phylum Bacteroidota; class Bacteroidia; order Bacteroidales; family Prevotellaceae; genus Segatella; species Segatella copri. The sequence continues at coordinate 1,393,362 of NZ_CP137557.1, read as the reverse complement.
AAAAGTAAGTTATCCTTTATGAGCAATTTACTTTTTCATAACAAAGTTTTACTAAAAACGTATTAAAACATTCTAATATTCTGCAAAACAATATCAAATTCTCATTTTTTGTAATATCTTTGCAGAAAATTAAAACATAATTATGATGATATTTACCAATACACTTATATCGAATCAAACTGGATGTAATGTCCCCCATTACATCCTCAACTGTAATCTTCGGAAATAATGGTTATCGCTGTATAGATAACATATTATTAACGAATTAAAAATTACATGGGCTTAATCATATTATATTTTTTAGGTGCTCTGTCACTTTCCTTTTTATGCTCCGTCCTTGAAGCGGTGCTACTTTCTACTCCGATGTCGTTTATCTCGATGAAGGAGAATCAAGGCAACAAGACAGCCTCGTTGATGAAACAGTATAAGAACAACGTAGATCGTCCTGTGGGAGCCATTCTTTCACTCAACACCATCGCCCACACCATCGGTTCTGCCGGCGTGGGTGCCGAGTCTATCAAGCTCTTCGGCGAAGAATACTTCGGTGTTATTTCTGCCATTCTCACCTTGCTGATTCTGGTGCTTTCAGAAATCATCCCGAAGACCATCGGTGCTTCCTATTGGCGTTCGCTGGCAATGCCATCTACCAAGATTATCCGTGTGCTCATCTTCATCACCTACCCCCTGGTGCTGCTCTCGGAACTCATCACTAAGGTATTTACCCCTAAGAGTCATCAGGCTTCCATGAGCCGCGAGGAGGTTTCGGCGATGGTAGATGTAGGAACCACAGAGGGCATCTTCCGTGAATCGGAAAGCAAGATCATCAAGAGCTGTATCCGCCTGGCTGGTGTAAAAGCCAAGGAGGTGATGACCCCATCCATCGTGGTAGAATCAGCCTGCATGCATCTTACCACCAAGGAGTTTTATGAACAGAAAGAGTGGAAATTCTCGCGCATTCCGGTGTATGATAATAATAAGGATTACATCGTGGGATACGTACTGAAGGATATGGTTCTCAAATCAGTATCCGATGATGACTTCCAGACCAGATTATCCGAGTTGATGCGCCCAATTCTTTCCTTCAGCGAAGATGAATCACTATACCAGATATGGGAAAAGATGCTCGAAAAGCGAGAGCACATCTCCATCATTGTGGATGAATACGGTTGCCTTCGCGGTGTGGTTTCTATGGAGGACGTGATAGAAACGATGACAGGCGTGGAAATCGTAGACGAAGACGATGTGGCTGTGGATATGCAGGCCTTGGCCAAGGAGAAATCGCGCATAATGATGCAGAAAAAGAAATAAAAATGGCTCAGGAGGAATTGTCTATCCATGGACAATCTCCCCTGAGCCATAAAACTAAAGAAATTACTTCTGAGACACCTTCACTCCCGTAATGCGGCTCTTGAAATCGCCTGCCTTCTGGAGTGGGAACACCAGCGTGCGCTGATAGTGCATCTTGGCAGAAGGATTATACACCACAGGCTGCCAGGCTGTAGCATCGCTCTTCTGGAAAGTAGCCAGGTCTTTCTGCTGCATGGCATAAAGAGTAATCGGACCAAGCTCCTCGCGCAACTTGCCATCTACATAAAGACAGGTCTTCCTGTTGTCGCCCGTAATCGCCAGAGTTACCTTCTTGCCCTTCTCTACCCTGTAGTTGAACTTGTTGAGATAACCCTCGTGGGCAAAACCAAGCTGACCGCTTTCAGGGTCGGAAAGATAGAAGGTAGCGTTATCAGATGAGAACAACACCGTGCCCTTCGGCTCATCGGCTCCCTCGATGGTGAACTCCACCCGATAGCCATAGCCCACTTCCTTCTCGCCCGTGGTCTGACCAGGGTTCAAAGTCTCTATTCTGAGCTGCTTGCCCTTCTGCCAGCGTGCCGCCTCGTTTACCGCAGGAGCCTCGCTGAGCGCAAGACGAAGACGATTGAAATCTTCAAAGGAGAATGATGTGGCTGCACCCGTCCAGCACTTTGCCGACAGCGTCTGCAGGGCAGGGAACAGTCGGTCGTGAATATCCTTCACCGTAATGCCGTTGCCCGCATGGTCGTTCCATACGGCAAACATTCCGCCGAGAATGGCTGAGTCGTTCTCATCAAATTTCTCGTTGCCAATCTGCGCCGGAGTCCACGAATCGTAGAGATACTGGCAATTCAGATAATCGTAATAATAGCCCGCTGCCGGAACGATGTAAACCAGTCCATCAGGAATGCTCACCAGTTTGTAGCCCTGGCGCTTCATCTCCTTCGGGTCAGCATAACCATTGTACCAGCAATGCATCATCACGTTCTCTGACTTCACCTTGGTGTTGCCCTTGGCGTGCGTAAGTGCGCCCCAAACGGCAGCCTGCTTGCCAAACGACTCTACATATTTAATATAATGGTCGGTGAAGTAGCGGAATTTCTCCACCACCTCCTTCTTGGCGTTGGAATACTCATCGGTTCCGATGTGCACTACCTTACCACGGAACACGGGGTTCTTGCCCTCCAGATACTCCTTGAAGAGCCCATCCACAAACTTGTAGGTCTCGGGATTGAAGAGGTCGAGATGATCCATGCCATATTCCCTGGAACCGATTTCCGGCTTGTAATGGGTGAAGGCGAGTGAATGGGCAGGCACATCTATCTCGGGGATGATGTTGACGCCATACTGCTCTGCCAGCTTCTGGAGTTCGATGAACTCAGCCTTGGAGTAGCTGCCATCCTTAGCCGTGAGTCCCGGATAAGTATCGCATTCCAGTCGGAAGGCTGCCGGGGTCTTCGCCCAGTCGTTACCGAAATACTGTCGGAATCCATTATCGTTGAGATGAATCTGCAGAGTGTTCATCTTGTAATAAGACATCATCTTGACCAGCGAGCGCAGATAAGACATCGGGATGAACTTTCTTCCGCAATCCATCATGAAGCCTCGCAGCCCGTAGGCAGGCTTATCCTGGGTTGAACCCTTAGGCAGCACGAAACCAGCCGAGCGCTGCTGCTCTGAAAGCTGCAGCACGGTGCGGGTACCCCATACCAGTCCTTCTACCGAAGAAGCCGTGATGGTGGTTACGTCGCCGATGGTGAGGCGATAGCCCTCCTTGCCGAGCAGTCTGGCTGATTTTCTATCAGACTGAAGCACCAGCACGATGTCGCCGGCAGAAGGTTTTCCCGTCTTAGGCGTGAGCGATTTTCCCACCAGGTCATGGTAATCGGCAGCAAAGAGTTTCGCCACATCCTGGGCGTTTTTTCCGCCCTTCACCACGTATTTGCCCGATGGGGTAAACATTCCCTCTGCCCCGCTCCATTGCTTGAGTTCAGGAATCACAAAAGGTTTTTCGTTGACCGTTGCCCAGCCACACGAAAGCACCAAAGTGCAGCAAGCCGTCAGCAAGAGACGCTTGCAGTCATTTAGGTTTTTCTTCATACTTTTCCGTTTTTATCGTAAAGATACATCTTTTAATCATAAAGATAGAAAATACGCTCCATCATGTGCCACTTCTCATCGCTCGTAGCACCCTTGCCGCACTTCTGGAACTTGCCTACCACTTCCTCCCACTCAGCCTGTCTAGGGAGGGTGGCGAGTTCTGCCATTTTCTTGTCCCAATCGAAATCTACGGGAGCATCCACAACCATCACCAGTCGGTTGCCGAAGATGTAAATCTCCATCTCTAGGATTCCCACCTGTCGGATTCCGTCACGAATCTCCTTCCATTGCACACCTTCTGAATGCAGGCGGCGATATTCACGGATAGCCTCCTCATCAGATTCCAGTTCCAACCACTGCACGTAGCGCTTGGTGGCTACCGGATACTTCTTCTGTTCATAACCTTTCATCATAATCATTAGGGGTTTAAAGATTAAATAATATGTTGTTTTGTTTATTTAGTGCAAAAATATAAAAAAAGATTGAGCAAAACAAGCTAAGATAGAAATATTTTAGTTACTTTTGCATTATCTTATCAAATAACAGAACAATTATGAAGAAACTACTCTTATCCATCGCCTTTCTGCTCCCTGGTATGGGAATGATGGCGCAAACTCAGGTGAAGACTGCCGGAGGTATTCTCGAAGGAAAAGACCTCTCAGGCATCACGGTCTTCAAAGGCGTTCCGTTCGCTGCCCCTCCTGTGGGAAACCTCCGCTGGAAGGCTCCGCAACCTGCACAGAAATGGCAGGGCGTTCGCGAAGCTAAGGAGTTCGGACCGAACCCGATGCAGGAACCTATCTTCGGCGACATGAACTTCGGTACGAAGGCAAACAGCGAAGATTGCCTATACCTTAATATATGGACTCCCGCAAAGACCATGAAGGAGCATCTGCCTGTGTTGATTTATTTCAACGGCGGAGGCTTGATGGCTGGCAGCGGAAGCGAACCTAGATATGCGGGCGATGCAATGGCGCGCAAGGGAATCATCTCCATCACAGCCAACTATCGTGAGGGAATCTTCGGCTTCTTTGCTCATCCTCAACTCTCCAAGGAAACATCCTATAAGGGTTCCGGCAACTATGGATTCATGGACCAGGTGGCTGCCATACAATGGGTGAAGGATAACATCGAGGCTTTCGGCGGCGACCCTAACCGCATCACCATCGTAGGCGAATCGGCTGGTTCCATGTCGGTTAGCGCCCTGATGGCTTCCCCTCTCTGCCAGGGACTCTTTGCCCAGGCAATGGGTTCCAGCGGTTCGGTAATGGGATTCAAGAAGATTGCTACCCAGAAGGAAGCCGAAGAACTGGGCGTGAAGCTTGCCCAGAAAATAGCCGAGAAGATGGGCAAGAATATGGGCAAGAAGGTGAAAAAGAACGTAGGATTGAAGAACCTCAACGAACTTCGTGCCCTGCCTGCCGAGGAACTGATGAAGCTGGCGGGCGTAAGAACGGTTCCTGTCTATAACATCGACGGATATTTTATGAAAGAACAGCCTGTAGATGTCTTCGCCAAGGGCGAGCAGACCAAGGTGCCTCTGCTCATTGGCGGCAACAACCAGGAGATGACTCCATGGGCGGTATTGATGGGCAAACAGCCTACCGTTGAAGATCTGAAGGCTGGCGCCAAGGCTACCTTCGGGTCAGAGAACATCGACGAACTCTTCCGTCTTTACGGAATCAACAGCGACAAGGATGTGTTGGAGCAGCCGGGTGTGAATCTGGCTTCGGATATCTTCCTGGATTATTCTACCTGGAAGTGGGGCAACATGCACAAGCTGACCGGCGGACAGCCAGTTTACCGCTATCGCTATTGTCATCCTCGCCCAGCAATGGCCATCAAGGGCAAGGTGGCAGCTTTGGCTGGCGGCGTGGTAGATGCTAAGGAAGATGCAGCTCCAGCTCCACAGGATAAGGGAGCCGTTCACTCTGCCGACATAGAATATGCGATGGGCACTTTGCCAACCAACCACGTGTTCAACTGGCAGCCGGAGGATTACATGATTAGCGACATCTTCAGCCAGTATTACGTCAACTTCGTGAAGACCGGAAATCCAAACGGTCTGGGTCTGCCGGAGTGGCCAACCACCAATGGCAAGGCCGTAGCTCCTGTGCTTCAGATAGATGTGAAGACAGAAGTGAAGGCTGATGCCCAGATGGAGAAGCGCTATAATTTCATCGACAAAATGTTCTGGGAGAAGAAATAAGTCTCATTATAAATTCAATCAGAAATAGAGATGTTTCAGAAATTCATCATCAATAGAGACGGAGTGCTGAAGTTCGGCCACGTCTATCTTCACCGTGACATGCTGGCCCCGGGCGAGCAATGCACCTACGGCGGAGGTTTATGGAAAATTGATGAAGGCAGGGGCGCCATCGTTCTCTATGGAAGAAGTTTCGACTTCGGTCCTCCCGATTTCGACTTTGTGAAACAGATAGACTGGACGGGCTTGGGGGGAACTCCCCGCCCGCTGCTCTATCTGCCCCATTGGCCTAACGAAGAAGAAGTAGTACCCATCATCATCAATTAAGAAAAGAGGAAGTTTTTCCAATCATCATCAATTAAGAAAATTGTATAATTTTCCATAAATTATAAGTAATAAGTTTGCAAGAAAGAGAATAAATGTGTACTTTTGCCGAAAGAATTCGCTTTAAAAAGAATTCACTAAAAAAAGTATTCACTTAAAAAGCAGTAGAGATATGAAAAAGAAATTACTTTTAACAGCAGCCGTTATCGCTGCATTGTCAGTAGCTTCTTGCAACAGCAAGAAAGCGGGACAGAATGGAAACGATGAAAATGCCAGCTATACAGAAGATTCTGCCTTGGTAGAAAAAGACGGAAGCGTAAAATTGCCAGCCGTGGAAGGCACTTACGAGGGAACTCTCCCTGCAGCCGACTGCCCAGGCATCAAGACGGTGTTGACGCTCAAGGCAGACAGCACCTATCAGTTTACTTCTGATTACATCGACCGCAAGGATGGTCACGATGAGTTCAGCGGCATTTACAAAATGCTTGCCAACGGCGTGGTAATGATTACCCGTCCATCTTCTGGCGAGAACTCTTTCTATAAGGTAAAGGATGAGCATAGCCTCATCATGACCGATTCACTCGGCAATGAGCCAGAAGGCGAGATAGCCAAGCACTATGTGTTGACTAAGAAGAAGTAAATTCCTTATTACACCCCCTCGCCCTTTTCATCTCATTCCCTCATATAAAGAGCGCGGCAATGCGTGGCATTAAGTGGCAACAGAAATACCGCTTATTGCCACGCATTATTCACTTATAATCATGGAGTAAAACTTATGGGTGATAGATGGGAAATATAATCATTAATTCAAGTTTCGCAAGTAACCTCCGGTCCCCGAAGGGGGCCAACTTTCAATAACCGCTGGTGGAATGACCAAAGGTCATGGAACCTGCGGACAACCAATAGTAGGGAGAAAGCGTCCCCAAAGGGGGCGAACCACATCCAGCCTTGCTCCTGTTCGCCCCCTTCGGGGACGATAAGAGAGTATCTGTAACTATCCGCAGGTTCCATTCCCTTCGGTCATTCCACCCGCGGTTATTCACATTCGCCCCCTTCGGGGACGGTAGAATGCTACTTGCGAAACTTCAGTCATTAATAGAAAATATCTATAATAAAATAGCCAATAACTTTTGTTTATCTATCATAAAAACCGTAACTTTGCACCAGATTTTTAAATAAAACAAAAATAATGATGGAAACAAGAAAAGAAATAGCAGCAGAAAAGAAGCGTTGTGGGTCTCATAATTGTACCCAGGCAGTGGTTTGTACCTATTATGATTATACTGGTATGGACGAAGAGACCCTTAGAAATGTGGGCAATGCCTTTGCGGCAGGAATGGGTAATATGGAAGGAACCTGCGGTGCCCTAGTAGGAGCAGGAATGGTATTGGGCCTTGCTACAAAGGATAAGGCTAAGTCTGTCAAGGCGATGCGACAGATCATGACCCAATTCCAGCAGCGCAATGGGGCTACCCAATGCAAGCTTCTCAAAGGGGTGGGCACTGGTAAGATACTCAGAGAATGCCCACTCTGCGTAGCCGATGCGGCAGAATTCCTGGAAGGCCAATTGGAAACACTAACCGATCAATAAAAGCAGATGGCAAAATACAAGGCGCAAAGCGAGCAAGACCGCTGCGTGGCATGTGGTGTTTGCGTAAAGGTATGTCCCAGAGAAGCCGTAAGCATCTTCCGGGGATGTTATGCTGTAGTAAATGAGGATTTGTGCATAGGCTGCAGCATCTGTGAAAAGAACTGTCCGGCAGGAGTCATGCACAAGATATTGAGATAACAGATTAAAAGCATTTTTATGGCAAGACAAAAAAGCAAGAAATGGAGTGATTATATGTGGCTGGTATCCGCTACCTATTTCACCCTTGGGTTCTTCAATATCGTGTTTGCGTGGCTGGGAGTCATCTGTTTTATGATTCCGCTGCTCATGGCTGTTTTCGGAGGCGGCAAGGGATATTGCAACAACTATTGTGGGCGAGGTCAGCTTTTCCTGCAAATAGGCAACACCCTGGGATGGTCGCGCAAGAAGGTGGCACCAAGATGGCTCTCATCAAAATGGTTTCGTCATGGATTCCTGCTGTTCTTCATGTTCTTCTTCATCCAGATGATTATCCTCACTGTGATGGTGGCAAAGGGTGCGGAGAATCTCCATCAGACCATTCACCTGCTCTGGACCTTTGATGTTCCCTGGCACTGGGCATATCCAGTAGAGATTGAACCCTGGAAGGCACAGTTTGCCTTCGGTCTCTATGGCATCATGCTCACCTCGCTGATAGTGGGTGTGCTACTCACCATCTTCTATCGTCCTAGAACCTGGTGTGTTTTCTGTCCGATGGGCAACATGACTCAACTCATCTGCAAGCTCAAGGCAAGATAAGCCCTGTACTTGGCTGATGATATAAATAGAATAACGATATGAATTTACAGCAACTGAAATACATTGTGGCACTCAACCGCTTTCGCAATTTTGCGAGAGCGGCAGAGGCTTGTCAGATTTCGCAGCCTACACTCAGTGCCATGCTTGTGAAACTGGAGGAAGAACTGGACACCCGTATCTTCGAACGAAGCAACAAGACTGTATCTCCCACAGCATCAGGCAAGAAGATTATCCGTCAGGCTGAAACGGCATTGCAGGAAATAGACCGCATCTCAGAAATCGTGATGGAAGAAAAGGGAGAGATAGGTGGAAAGTTGTCGCTCGCCGTGGGACCTACCATTGCACCTTATATCCTGCCCAAGTTCATCAAATACTATCGGGAAAACTATCCATCGGTAGATCTCAACATCCTTGAACTGAAGGCTGATTTCATGCTCGATTCCCTGCTTCGTGGCGAGACGGATGCCGGCATAGCCATCTCCGACAATAGCCGTAAAGGCATATTGGAGATTCCGCTCTACACAGAAAAGTTCTATGTGTATCTTGCCGAGAGCTGCTGGCGCAAGCTCCCAGTTTTCAAGCCTGAGAATCTGGAGTATGAGAATATGTGGATTATGAAGGAGGCACAATGTCTGCGCAACAGTGCCTTTTCATTCTGCAAGGCCCGCAGCAAGGGTCATCATATCTATGAAGCGGGCAGCATCGAGACCCTGATAAGGATAGTGGATGAGAATGGCGGCTTCACAATCATCCCAGAGATGCACCTGCCTTTTCTGAGTGAGGAGCAGCGCAGAAATGTGAGAAAGATAGAGGGAGATTACCTGTCGCAGAGGCGCATATCAATCTACATCAGAGAGGATTATATCCGTGAGCGTATGCTGAATACCCTTGCCGATACCCTCAAAATGTTTATTCCGGAAGAGATGATGGGAGAAGGTATCAGGAAATACGGCATCAAGTTGTAGGACTTGACTTCAAAAAGCCCTGATGCCTTTTGCACCAAGGCTTTAACTGCGCCACAAGGCGATAAGGAAATAAAGGGTTGCAATCCTTCTTTCCGAAGATTACAACCCTTTTTCTTTTATCCGTATATCCGTATCTAATGACTATCATCTATAGTTATCATCATAACGTGGCATTAATGAGAAAAAAAAACAAGAAATAGATTCCTAATCTCTCAAGCACCCTACCGGCACAACATATACGCCGTCCTGCGGACGCTGGTAGGCATATTTACCGACACCAGTCAGCACCATTTTGAAAGATGGAGCCTTCATCTTATCGGTATCGATTTTGCTTTCCAATGTCACCAGGTTTCCTGCGCCCTCCTCTATGAGTTTGTCGCCACCCAGCTTCACCTCAATCAATCCATACTTACCATTACGAAGATGAACCACAGCATCACACTCCAGACCTTTTCTATCACGAAAATGATAAACGGAGCCGCCTAATGCATCGGCATAGACTCTCAAATCACGCACACACAAGGTTTCAAAGAATAAGCCAAACGTACTCAAATCATTGATCAAATCATCCGGTCCCATTCCCAAAGCTGCCGTTGCTATCGAAGGGTCGGTAAAATATCTGGTATCAGAAGTACGTATCGCCGACTTGCTTCTCATATTCGGGTTCCAGGCTGTAGAATCCTCTATCACAAATATCTTCTTCAAAGCCTTGATGTAGGAATAGATGGTATTCTCACTAACCTCAGTACTTTCATTGTTGGCAATATCTGCCAAAATGGTACCTGCCGTAGCCTGACTTCCCTGATTTCTCGCATACGAACGCATAATCCTCCGTGCCAATTCACTATCACGGTTGACTCCATCTACACGGGATACATCGAATCTGGTTACTGCCTCAAAATACTCAATGGCCTGCTGTAAAGCTGCTTGTTTGCTTTTCTTATCCAAGGCTTTCGGCCAGCCACCCCGACAAGTCAAATATGCCAGATGCTCCAAGTCGATTGGGTTGATTCCTTCTACGAAGTAATCCGTCCTGTCGGCTGCAAACAATTTGGCAAGGCTCACCTCTCCTGTAGAATCTCCTGATTCCCACAAACTCATTGTTCGGAGTTTGAGCCAGGCAAAACGCCCCGTTCCCGTATGAAAGATTTCATCATAACTAGGTGGCACAGCAGACCCGGTTAGTATGAACTGCCCATCATCATCACGCTTATCCACTTCATTTCTCACGGCATCCCAGAACTTTGGTGCTATTTGCCATTCATCTATCAATCGTGGTGTTTCACCCCGAAGCAACAGTTTGATATTGGTATTGGCCATAGCTATGTTCTGCTCCATGGTATCCGGATCAGACATAGACAGAATACTTTTAGCCTGTTGGCTGGCTAGAGTAGTCTTACCGCAATACTTAGGACCTTCTATCAAAACAGCCCCCATCGCATCCAGTTTTTCTGCCAATAATTTATCTGCAATTCTTGCTTTATATTCTTTCATAAAATCTTATTTTTAATTTCTGATGCAAAAATAATATATTTTATTGAATATCAAGCAAATAAAATAGTTAAACCTTGTTATTTTCCTATTCTATTGTGGCAGTTGGCGCATTTTCGTTGTGACAGTTGGCGCATTTTTATTGTGGCAGTTGGCGCATTTTTGTTGTGGCAGTTGGCGCATTTTCATTGTGGCAGTTGGCGGAATTTCGTTGTGGCAGTTGGCGAGATTGTCAGTTTTACTCATAATCACAGAATCAAATATGACTATGATTATTTAAAAACGATAATGCAAAATTTCAGAAAAACGACGAGAGCGAAGGGTATTTTTCGGGAAATCAGGTGTACTTTTCGAGAATTCAAGGGCTACATTCGATATGATAGGTATTACAAAGCTATTACATTTCAGTCTTTCACGTTAAATTCAATTAAGTTTTACCTCATAACTTTCGCTATTTCAGATATTTTTCCTAATTTTGCGTCCACGTTTCCAACGGATGAAATGAATATTAAGATTAGATTATAAAATTAGGTATTATATAAAATAGACAAGGAAAAAGAAAAATGGAACATGTTTTTACTGAATCGATGTTTTTGGTGGGCTTCGTGATATTCATCGCCGCCATACTCGTATTAGACATGCTGGTCATCGACCGAAAGGCGCATGTGGTTTCCATCAAGGAAGCTGGCTCCTGGACGGCAGTATGGATTATTCTCGCTCTCGCCTTCGCCGTATTCATCTACTTCCATGGCGACATGGTGCACGGCATAGAGAACTTCGACGACCTGAAGCTGATAGCCTCGCGCTATGCTTCTCATCTCAAACTGGATCCGAACGATTATGAAGGGAGTCTGCAGCAATATCGCCACTACATGACCATCTCTTACATCTCGGGTTACCTGATAGAGAAAACGCTCTCGGTGGATAATCTCTTCGTGATGATGATGATCTTCAGTTCGTTCGGAGTGGATAAGAAAGATTACCAGCACGTATTGAACTGGGGTATTCTGGGAGCCATCGTGCTTCGCTTCGTCTTCATCTTTGCAGGTGCCGCCCTCATCAGCCGATTCGCCTGGATATTGCTCATATTCGGAGGATTCCTGGTTTACAGCGGCGCCAAGATGTTCTTGAACAGGAACAAGAAGGAAGAGATCAACGCCCTCGACCATCCGGTGGTGAAGTTCATGCAGCGACGCCTGCACCTGGGACCTCTGGTAATGACGGTGGTGTTCATCGAGTTCTGCGATCTGATTTTCGCTTTCGACAGTATCCCTGCCGTATTCTCGGTTTCGCTCGACCCATTCGTGGTGTTCTTCTCCAACATCTTCGCCATCCTGGGCTTGCGTGCCCTCTTCTTCCTGCTGGCAGCGATAGCCGACAAGTTCCGCTACTTGAAGGTGGGTGTGAGCGTGCTGCTGGTGTTCATCGGTGTGAAGATGCTCATCCACGATTTCTTCGAGATTGATGCAGTAAGTTCGCTGGTATTCATCATCCTCGTACTGCTCGTCAGCATCGGAGCTTCGGTGGTGATTCCGCAGAAAAAGGAAGCTTTGGAAAATGTGAAATAAGTAAAAGGAAACTTAAGGAAACACGAAACGCAAACAATACGCCCTGAAAGGGCAGAAGCTCCTAGCCCAGGGTAACACCCTGGGTATAAGCAACCATAAACAATACGCCCTGTAAGGGCAAAAGCTTTTAAGTACCTGGAAAGTACAAAGTTTTTGCCTTTACAGGGCGAACTGTTTATATTCCTAATACCTCCTCAACAGTCTATACTTTATGGTATAAATCCAGTTGAAATAATCCTTCCATTCATTCGGCTCCTTGTCATCATCCCGAACAATCCGGATGCCATAAAACCTGGTGCCGGTTTCCTTATACTCCTTGAACCTCGCCAACATCTGCTGCGGCGGATTCGGAATCAGGAAATCCGTAATCCAAAGCACATCGGCATTCACATAATGCAGACCATCGTTATCCAGCAAATCAAACATCTGGTTCATCATCTTCTTTGCCGAAGTTCCACCGCCTATAAAAGGCAGATGGGTTGTAGTAGGCTGGCGCCGAGTTCCGGGAATTTCAGAAGATTCATGAGCTTCCACAACCGTGATTCCAATCCTCTTCAACCGCTCCGCCTTCCGCTTCGCCATCAAATCGATGGCACGGGTGCTTACGGAGAAATCTATCAGAAAACAATCCCGCTCCAAATCCTCTGCCGTTTCTTCCAACAGGGAAATCAGCGTAGAAGAAATTCTTTCAGGCGTTCCATACATACTCGCCGAAGTGTCCAGACAGACTATCATCGGACCCTTTCGGGAAGCATGGGTAAAGCCGAGTTTGCGGGATGGCTTCGACATTTCGCTCTTATAACGGAAAGTCTGGAGCCTGCGTGTTCGATACTTATAGATAAAAAGCCCCTCCATATCCTCATCGCTGTATTGCGCCAACTCCAGCGGAAGAAGTGAGTTGAGATCATCGCCCACGGTAATGCCCTCGATGTCGCTTCCTGCGGAATGCTCCATCTTCATCTCCACCCCCGAAGCGATGGTGAGCCTATCTTTGCCGTTGGCATCTGCCACACGACCCATCTTCGCCACAATCTCCTTGATTTCCGGATATTTATCCTGAATCTTCACCTGGTTCAAGCGGCGTTCAAACTCCGTTTCCGTCCATCCGTTCGTCATCAGTTCCCAGGCCTGTACGGCTCGCTGCTCCGAAACGCCCTTCGTCTTCATGTTGCGGGTTATCTGGTCCATCATGCGAACCAATCCCGTTTCGAAGTTATTCTGACGGAGAGAAATAAAATCCTTCAGCTTGCTGAGCACCTGATGGTCGATGCACACCTTCCAGTCTCTTACCAGACGCTCCCAGTTTTCGGGTTTCGAAGCTCCATCGCCAGCCATCAGTTTCAGGAAGAAAGACTTATCGAATCCATCCTCCCGGTGTTCCTGCTCCAACTGGTCGATGAGCGGAAGCCACACCTGCTCATCCATTCTCTTAAAGGGAGTCCAGTCGAGCACATCATCAGCCCGATGACTTTCGGTCCAGGCACGCTGGCGCTGGAATCGCATGTGATGAACACATTCCACGATGAACTTTCCCACACAATCATAGAATACCTTGCTCTTGATCTTACTATTCACCACCTGACGCATGAATTTCTGCACCTCTTCACCAGTTTCCGGAATCGTCACTTTCAGGGTAAAGAGATGAATGAGATAATCCTTCAGCGGGTCTTCCTTCAAATCCCAAGGCATGGCTGCGCCTGTCGGATCAGGAATCTTCACCTGCCCCGACTTGCAGAAGTCGTCCAGCATCTTCAAGTAATACTGTGCTTCCGCCAAGTCCTTGTTATTCTGGTATTTCATCTTATTCGATATTTTTTACCAAATTGGTAAAAAGCTTCTTATATATTATAGGAAGACTAAGCCTTCTCTTTCTCCATCAGATATTCTGCGAAGATTCTTGCGGCACTCTCCACTTTGGCAGCGCAAGGACGAGACTTGTAGTATTCTGCCGTTCTTGCCGAAGCCACATAGCTGGATTGCGCCTTCTCATGGCCCTTCAAGCCCAGAATCTCGGCACAGATGATACTGCCATTCTGCTCCTTCGATTTGGCTAACAAATCCTGCACCACCTTGTAGCAGGCCGACTTTCCCTCGCGGTCATCCCCCTCGGTCTGTCCGCAATCCAAGCCCACGAGCACCACAATGCCCGAAACGGCTCCACACATCATTCTCATTCTGCCAACTCCACCACCGAAGCCGGCACCAATGCGCTTTGCCATCTCATCATCAAGACCATACAAATCGGCAAAGGCAGCCACCACCGACTGGCAGCAGCCATAGCCCTGCATAAAATTCTCCACCGCTTGGTGAACACGTGTCTCCAATTCAGAAGTCAATATTTTCTGTTCGTTCATAATGTTTTGAGTCTTCTATATAATAATGTATAAGTAATAGGAGGCGATTAAACCTCATAAAGTTTCATCGTATCCTGTCGGGTAAACGCCAACTCCTTATAGAAATCACGGAGATAGGCCGAAATTTCAGCCTTATCATCCGAAAACACAAAGAGATTCTCGCCCAACTGCCTTTCCAGCGAAGTCAAGCCATCCGAAAGGGTTTCGATTTCCCCCTCGTAATCTCTGCCATCATCAGGATTTCTGCGAACCCGATGATACTTGATATCCTCGGCAAGCGCATTCTTCATCTCCACGAGTTTTTCTGCGAAAGGAGAAAAGAGTGCCCGGATTACGATGCTTCGGATAGCATCCCGCTCTTCCGGTTCCTGCCACAGACAATGGTAGATAGGAAGCAGGTCGCAGATATCCACCTTTTCCCTATCCTGCATGAAGGCAGAAGTGCGAAGCAGGCGAACGATATTTTTCCATCGGCGGTCGCTCACATAGATATTTCTGCGCTCGGCAGCCTCATCCACATTCACGGCTCTCAGAGATTTACGGATGGCGGAAATTGCATCAAGCACCTCCTCCTTCACGCCAATCTTACAGATTTTCTCCGCCCATTCAGCATACTCCTCTCCAGTAATCTTCAAATCAGAAGAATCTGCGTTATCTGCGAAATCTGCGTGACCTAAAACCCCTGTGGAACCAGAGAAATCTGCGTGACCCAAAGCCCTTGTAGAACGAGAGAAATCTGCGTGAGATTCCAGCAGCATTGCCCGGAAATTCTTCTCCAGCTTAATCGGTCGGCTCTCTATTCTAATCACGAATCGGTCCCAAAGCGCCTCCAGTCCCTCTCCCTTAGCCGGCAACTCATTACTAGCCGCCACGAGAAGTTTCAGCGGGAGATGCATTTCGCGATTGCCATTTCTGAAGATTTTCTCATTAATCACCGTGAGGAGCGTGTTCTGGATAGCAGGACCCGCCTTCCAGATTTCATCCAGGAAAACCACATCGGCAGTAGGCAGATAACCCTCCACCGCACGCTCGTAAGTATCCGAAGTCTTCAGTTTCTGAATGCTCACCGGACCGAAGATTTCATCGGGCGTAGAGAATCGCGACATCAGATACTCAAAGCTCTGAGCATCCCTGAACGCCGTCTTCAACTGTCTGGCCACCATACTCTTCGCCACACCCGGAGGGCCTAAAAGAATAACGCTCTCGCCTGCCAGAGCGGCAAGAAGCGAGAGCGAAATTTCAGTATTTTTTTCATAAATGCCCCGGTTCATCTCCTGGAGCAAAAGTTTGAATCTTTCCAGCATGTAATTACTTTACGTTGCCCACCTTAATCAAATACTCAGCAATCTGAACTGCGTTCAGGGCAGCACCCTTACGAATCTGGTCGCCGGTCAACCACAATGTGTTACCATTGTCATCAGCCAAATCCTTGCGGATACGACCTACATATACATCGTCCTTACCGGCGCTCTCCAATGGCATTGGATAAACGTAGTTCTGGGCATCATCCTTTACAGTTACGCCAGGAGCAGCCTCCAAAGCCTTGCGGATGTCCTCTACTGCCAATGGCTTCTCTGTCTCGAACCATACACTCTCTGAGTGAGAACGGAGTGAAGAAACGCGAACGCAGGTAGCACTGGTGCGAACATCAGAGTGCATAATCTTGCGGGTCTCGTTAAACATCTTCATCTCCTCCTTGGTGTAATCGTTAGGAGTCATCTTGTCAATCTGTGGGATGACATTATATGCCAACTGATGAGGGAACTTATTGATATGCTCAGTCTTACCAGTCTCGATGATATCCTTATACTGCTGCTCAAGTTCAGCCATGGCAGCAGCACCAGCACCCGAAGCACTCTGATAAGAAGAGATATGGATCTTCTTGATATGGCTTAAGTCATCGATAGGCTTCAACACTACTACCATCATGATGGTGGTACAGTTAGGGTTGGCGATGATGTTGCGAGGGCGGTTCAAGGCATCCTCAGCATTTACCTCAGGCACAACCAGAGGCACGTCGTCGCACATACGGAATGCGCTAGAGTTATCAATCATCACGGCACCATACTTGGTGATAGTCTCGGCAAACTCCTCTGAAGTGCCGCCACCAGCAGATGTGAAAGCAATATCGACATCTTTAAAGTCATCGTTATGCTGCAAAAGTTTGACCTCATAGTCCTTTCCCTTGAAGTTGTATTTTCGTCCGGCAGAACGCTCAGAACCAAACAACACCAAATCATCCATAGGGAAATTTCTCTCGGCAAGGATACGCAAAAATTCCTGTCCTACTGCGCCACTTGCACCAACAATTGCTACTTTCATAATCGAATCTTTTAATTTATAAAGTTGTTATAAGTGAATCTACGGATGAGCCAGATGCACATTCCCTGCCCGATGATTCCTCACCTTTCTGACGGCCGGAAACTGCTTATCTTCTCAAATCCGCTGCAAAGTTAAGACTTTTTCTACAATATCAAGCATAAAATTCCAAAAATTATTGCTTTTTGCTGCATTTTTATCATTTTCGCTTACTTTTCTGTAAGAATCTGCATAAAAACGGAGAAAAATAGTTGCAATTACGTTTAGTCGTTCAAAAGAAAAATAACCAAGAAAAATCCAAGGAACTTATAATTTTTTATAAAAAGAACAACATATTACACCTTTTCTTGCGTAATCTAGGATTTTTTGCTACCTTTGCAGGAAAAGTACAATATAAGTATGAAGCACAGTATAGGTATCATCACACTGGTCTTCCAGATGACAAACGCAAAGTAAATGAAAGACTTTGATTTTAAATAATTGTATAAGAGAGCATTAAAAATGGAACAAAAAGAAAAGAAACAGAAATCTCAAGCTGCAGAGAATCAGGTATCCTGCCCACCGCAGCAGCCAGCTAGTCCACATCCTTTCATTTCTGTCATACCACTGGCAGTACTTATCGCCCTCATCGTCCTGGTTGTCAAACTCTTCCCAGACGATGCCCTGGCTGGTGCCTCCCAGGTGGCCCTTATGATAGCCACAGCCGTATGTGTGGCACTCGGCATGGGCATCTATATGATGAAATGGAATATCTTTGAAGAGATGATCAAAAAGACGGTGGGCGATGCCGGAGTATCTATCCTGATCCTGCTGCTCATCGGAATGATGTCAGCTACCTGGATGATCAGTGGCGTAGTACCTACATTAATATATTATGGCGTACAGATTATGTCACCAACCTTTTTCCTTCCCTGCGCATGCATCATCTCCAGTATCATTTCTGTGATGACGGGAACCTCATGGACCACCATTGCCACCATTGGCATTGCCCTGATGGGAATCGGAGATGCCCTGGGAATACCAGCCCCTTACACGGCTGGAGCTATTATCTCCGGTGCCTATTTTGGTGATAAACTCTCGCCAATGAGCGATACCACTGTCCTGGCTTCGAGTATAGCAGGAGCGGATCTCTTCTCACATATCCGCTATATGCTCTACACCACCATACCAAGCATCCTGCTCTCACTGGTACTCTATCTTATCATCGGTCTCTGCTATGATTCCAAGCCAGTGGATATCAGCCAGTATCTTACCGGTCTGAGCCATGGATTCAATATCTCTCTGTTTACCATGCTCGTTCCGGCTTTTACCGGATGGCTCATCTACCGAAAGACGCCATCCCTCATCACCCTTCTGCTTTCTGCCCTCTCTGCATGCATCTGTGCCCTCATTCTCCAGCCGGAAGTACTTGTGGGGATAGCAGGCGAAGACTGTATTTCTGCCAAAAGCCTCTTTCAAGGAATCATGACCACCTGCTATACCCATACCCAGGTAGATTGCGGTATGGCGGACATCAATGATCTTGTTGCCACCCGAGGCATGGCTGGCATGCTCAATACCATCTGGCTCATCCTCTGTGCCATGTGCTTCGGATCATGCATGGTAGCCAGCGGCATGCTCCACGCCATCACCCACATGCTCCTGAAAAGCATCCACAGTACCATCTCGCTTGTCTGCAGTACCGTGACATCAGGCGTCTTGCTCAATCTCGTAATGGGTGACCAGTTCCTGAGTATCATCATGAATGCATCTATCTACAAGGATGAATATGCCGAACGAGGTTACCGACCTGAACTCTTGAGCCGAAGTACAGAGGATAGTGCTACCGTGACGAGCGTGCTGGTTCCATGGACTGCCTGCGGTATGACGCAGAGTACAGTTCTTGGCATCCCGACTCTGGTCTATCTCCCCTTCTGCTTCTTCAACATCATCAGTCCTTTGATGAGTTGTCTGGTTGCCATTCTGGGCTTCGTACCCAACCCACAACCCAAGGAAAACAAAGCATCTGTAGCAGAAGAGTCTGATATCCATTAAATATATAGGAGATTCATATATATAGGAGACTCATAAAAATGAAAAAAGATTCAAAAGGAAACCAAGCAAAATATGTAGAACTCAATTTGTTTCCTGAGGAGATAGAGGTTCATCAGAAAGACTCTATCTCCTCAGATAGTAAAGAAGACCATACTCCTTCAGACAAAGAGTATGATTTGACAGATTTGTTTGAAAGACTTTCCCAATCAGCTTTCCGCAGCCGTTTCCATCTCTCGAAGAAGGATAAGGAATATATTGCAGAAAAGGGGTTGGCTACCATCCGTAAGCATGCGGAGGATTTCGTTGCCAAACGCCTTGCTCCTGCAGTGATTCCCAATGACGGCAAGCAGACACCGATGAGAGGTCATCCCGTATTCATTGCCCAGCATGCTACTGGCTGCTGCTGCCGTGGTTGTTTCTTCAAATGGCATCATATACCTGCCGGAAGACAGTTGACAGAAGAAGAACAGCAATATGCAGTGGCGGTACTTATGACTTGGATAGAAAAACAAGTTTGAAAAGGTATTTCTTTTTCCTATAAAGGCTAGAATTTTCATGTCCAAAACTCTTCTTCGCCAGTGGGTTGCATCTTGCCCCAGCACTTTGGGCAACCATCTATGATTTGCTCTATATTAACCCCAAGCCGCTCGGGAAAAGAAAATCCATGCTACACCCAAATATCCCCCGTTATTTCAGATGGATGGTCTGTGTTTTGCCCAGGATGCCTGTTAGCACGGCGATTCCATTATCACGAATCTCCACCTTTTCATATTTGGCATCAACTATCACTTTTCCATTTAATGTCATAACACCCCAATGTCTGGGTATCTGTTCAAAGGCGCAATAGGCACCGACAGGTAGCGCTATATGGTGGTAGAGGGGTGGCACGATAACTTTACCATCTACCTTTAAGCCCCATTTCTTTCCGGCCTGATACAATTCCACATGACCTGCCTCTGACTTCTCATGCAAAAGAAGCAACTCACTTGCTTCCATTTCCTTCTTCTGTAACATCGCCTCTTGATAGTATTTCTTGCCAATCCGAGGCATGACAAAATTCAAATCTTCATTTTTATTCTTTGGCTGATTGCACCCTATATAGGTCTTCTTCAAACTTGAATCCACCAGGTAGTAGTCCTCTTTGCTGTCCATGACAACGATACGTTCACCATACAGGACTGCACATAACCAATACACATGTTCGTAATCATTACGCAGGAAACATACATTCCTGCTCTCTTCATGGCCCATGCGCATCTTCCCTTCACTACCCTCACAATAGTACCATACCTGACAACCGGGAGCAGAAGGTCTGAATCTGAATATCATATAGTACCCATAATTCAGAAAATCATATTGTAAAGGACGATAGGGCAAAGAAAATTCTTCTTGGGTTCGAGACATGAAAATGTCGTTATATTCTATAAACTCCCATCCTTTGATGTTGACAACCTGGGGAGCTTCTGCTACGTTAGTGCCATCGTCGATGACAGCTTTTGCCAACAGGTCATAATAGCATATCGCCTTTCTGCGAGGTCGGTAGAATAGGATGTTGCCATCCAACAGCTTCATGTCATAGTAATCGCCTGGCTCCAGTACTTGTTCTCCTTGTCGGTTCACTACCGTCATCTTTCCATCAGGCAGCTTGATGATGGCAAACTCCCCTTTGCTATCCACAAACTCACGATACTGTATCGTTTGGAGCAATTCCTCATGGCTCATCACCATCATCATTTCCGAGTCTGGATGAATCGGAATATCGTCTTGCACCTTGCTCATCAGGAAAAACTCTCTTTCCTTCGGAGTCTCCTTTTTCTTGCCAACTTTCAGCTTTCCTTCAAACATCGCATTCCAGTTCCATACCTGCGAAGGCAACCCGAACACCCGATACAGTCCCACATTATCTATAATCACGCAGTTCTTCTTTCCTTTGGCTACTCGCAGTCCTCGTCCCACCATCTGCAGGTACTTGGCAAGCGACAGCGTAGGTCGAGCCAACTGTACAAACTCCACATCCGGACAGTCAAATCCCTCCGAGAAAATGTCCACATTCACCAGCACTTGGATGTCACCTTTCTTGAAGGCTTCAATGTCTTGCTGTCTTTCCGCAGCAGGAGTCTTCGAGTCTATGGCAATGGCTTTCACGCCATGTTCCTGATACAGTTTTGTGATTTTCTGAGCATGACTGATATTGATAGCATACACGATGCCCTTCCTGTCTTTGCCATATTCCTCCAAGCTCCGGTAAAGTCTTTCGATGCTCGGCTTCTTATTCAGCAACATATCCATTTCCTTGTTCTGGTAGTCACCATCTGCACCTCGCTTCTGCAAGGAGTCAATGAGCCGTTGCGTCACACCATCCGACTTGATGCTCACGAAATCGTATGTCGCCAATCTTCCCTTGCTGATAAACTCAGGAACACCCCACGACTGCACCAACACATCAAACAGGTCTGTGAAACCCTTACCGTTCAATCGGCAAGGTGTAGCCGTCAGTCCCAGGAACTTAGCCTTCGGGAATCTCTCCCACATCTCCTTATAGGTCTTGGCAAGCGCATGGTGCGCCTCGTCAATCACAATCAGTCCAGGCTCTTCCTCTATCTCGTCATAGTGTCTCATCAGCCACTGGATGGACATCGCCTTGACGGATGACAACAGAGAAGAGGTGGCTGAGGAATAAGAATGAAACTTTCTTACGGTTTCATCAATCTGGGATACCAGCTCCCTTCTATGGGCAACAATCCATACTTTCGCCTTAGGATTGGCTCTCACGAAAGAGTCTATGACTGCTGTAAGCAGATAGGTCTTACCTGTTCCCGTAGGCATCTGTGCCATCACGGAACGGTGAAGGCACAAAGCCTTCTCTATCCGTGCTTTCATATCCTCTTGGTAATCAAAAAGTTCTATTTTCTTCATTCTAAAGAAATTATTTCTTCAATAATTAGTCTTCAAAAATCAACACTTAACATTCAATACTAAACATGACTATAGGATGCTTCCCAAATCAGAAAATCGCTATACAACCTATTGGAAGAAGAAAAATTTCGACCCCAATTTCAAATCACAGGTCGAGAAGAGCATCATTGATGACGAGATCGGTGAGCTAAAGACACAAGGTGTTAAAGATGCAATTGCCCAATTACATCAAGAAGGAAAAATCACAATCAAAACTTTCAAAAGCAATGACAAACAAACGCTTGTATGGAACACCTTGGTTAATACAAAAGGAATTAATTGAAATTCCATGTGGCTCCCCTTCCGTCTTGTAGCGGAACCAGAATGTCTGAAAGTCTTTGTCGCTGTACATTTTACTTACGTTTAAAATTACTGGCGACAAAGTTACATCATCTTTCTCAAATCACCAAATCCGTTTTTGGACGCTTACCTGCAACTTTGAGTACCTTGAACATATTATCTAAAAATGTATACATAATTATGCTATTATGTTAATTAATGAATCTGCTTACACAAAGCTTTTACTCCCTGGCGGTCCCAACCCGCACAACATGGCAAGGGTTTTGATGCCCCGCCAACCTTATAGCGTAGCGGTTCCGAGCACCGGAGGGCGGTTACATCCTCTCGTTTCTGAGGAAAGAGAGGCTTGGTGAGAAAGGTGGAGCCTTCCTTAAGGGTAAGGAAGGACGGGTAGGTTTTCGAAAAAGATTAGATGATTTTAGAAATCAAAATTCTTTTAGTGTAAACCACCAATACAGCGTCCCCACTATTTAACAGCGGGTTAGCCGTACCAGTATTTTTGAATAAAGTTTTGATTTTCTAAAATTTAATGGCTTGAGAAACTTACCGTCAGTAAACCACTTCGAGCAAAGAACCCAACCATTTATATTATAGTGCAAGATTTTAACCTTGCGATAGTACTTGGAATAAAAGACGATAGTACTTCTTGTACTGGATGAGCCAGTCATAATCTACTGCTTCATCTTTGCAATACTTACGCAGACTACGCCCCTTTCGGTTCTAGTTGTAGTCCTGCATTACCTTTCCAAAGTATTCCTTTGTTTCCATTATTCTGACATTTAAGAATTCGGATGCATAGGTTAATACATAATGTATTAAAACCTTACTCTGTAAAGGTGATATACATTAATTCTCATTTGAAGTCAACTTCTTCAAATCATAGTACATCAAACGAGTGTGCAAAGTCTTTGTTATGTCATAGCCAAGATTCTCTGCTTCTTGCTGTTCCGTAGAAAACAAAAACAGGAACTCATTCTTAACGGATGACAAATCTCCAATATCTTGTCATCCAACTTTACAAGTTTGCATTTTTCCAATAAGAACCCCATAATCAAAAGCCTGCCTTTCTCAAAATGGCACGAGCTTCAGCTACTTTTGCAGAGAAGTCCACACGATTATTATTATTCATAACTTCTTCCGCTCTCTTCACAAAGCGAACAGCTTCATCTCCTCGAAGGGTTGGTATCACTTTAATATCTATTGCCATAATCTTCTCCTTATTAAACATTTAATTCTGCCGCCAAAGTTACGCTTTTTTCTCGAAACCACCAAGAAATTAACAAGAAATCTGAAAGTTATCAGCAAATT
This sequence comes from Segatella copri, assembly GCF_019249655.2. Classification (NCBI taxonomy): domain Bacteria; kingdom Pseudomonadati; phylum Bacteroidota; class Bacteroidia; order Bacteroidales; family Prevotellaceae; genus Segatella; species Segatella copri. The sequence continues at coordinate 1,369,744 of NZ_CP137557.1, read as the reverse complement.
ACCACGAAATCAACCGTAAACTATAAACTATTAACTGTAAACTATAAACTGCTATTCCCATGCGGTCCCATCCCGCAAAACATGGCGAGGGCTTTGATGCCCCGCCAACCTTAGAGCGAAGCGGTTCCGAGCACCGGAGGGCGGTTACATCCTCTCTCTTCGGGCAAGAGAGAGGCTTGGTGAGAGATGTGGAATCCTCCTTGGAAGGAGGAACTAGGTGGTTCGAAAAAGCTTACGCTATAATTATAATATACAGTTATAAACTCTCTATCCACTTCTTACCGCTTTTCGTAAAAGCTGACCAAAGATAAAGGCAGCATGCAACGATTCCTACACCACCTAAAACAATATACATTCCTTCCATAATCATTTCTTTTTTAACTTGTATGGAGTACGTTCATGGAGATGCCGGAAACTCTCGATACGTTCTTCATTCAGGGTTCCTTCATTCCACATCCTATCTAATTCAGCATCAGCCATCTGAACAAAATAATCGGAGATTACCTTATTCAAATCTCGCAAAGCCTCAGGAGTCTTGATAAATGACAGCATATCGAGGATTTGCAATTGAGCTTGATTCATTGTTGCTACCTGTGCCATAATAATTCATTTTATTAACATCTAACCGCAAAAGTACACTTTTTCCTCGAAGCCACCAAGAAAACCACAAGACATCTGCAAGTTATCAGCAAATTACTCGCAAAATCTACAGACTTTGGGGAAGAATTGGCACTATTATATAAATCTATTCATCAAAATCTTCCGGCTTAGTATTTAGTAAATTCACGGTAGCCATGAACTCGCTTACCAAATCAGCGAATTGAGGATTATCCTTACGAATGATTAGTGCTGCATAGTTATCATTACCCTCCTCGTCTGTAATCGTTTGCGGCAGGAAAACATACTCCTTTCTTTCCCCGTAGATGCCAAACCAGTATTTGAATAAGCGATTACGCATCTTCTGCATGCCACCACTTGTATCACAGATATAAAGAAATGCCGCATTGTTCTTTGCAAAGAATTCCTCCACTATGGCAAGAATAGTCTCTCGCACCTTAGGATCACGAGGAGACTTCACTCCCTTCGGATTAGAGATACCAAATTGATAAACTAACCCATTATGAAGTATATCATCCCTTTCAAAAGTTACGAAAATTTCAGCATCATAATCTGTGATGAAACACAATGTATCATCAGCTAGAGCCACTTTTACCTCATAGGGCGAATTGGCATTAATCACAGCCAGAGACATTTTTTCTACTACCATACTTCTACCCCTATAGGTTCTTTACCAGTACGTTCCAGACAGCTTTTGCGAACCAAGTTCTCCAGTTTCTCCACCATTTTACGTTTGTTTTCCTTAGAAGCATTCCAACGGCGTAGAGCCTCTTCTCTTGTTAACTTTGTTGTATCCATATATTCTTCCTCCTATTTATTCTAGTTCAACATTCAGCCGCCAAAGTTACGTTTTTTTCTCGAAACCACCAAGAAATTAACAAGAAATCTGCAAGTTATCAGCAAATAACCACGAAATCAACCGTAAACAATAAACTATTAACTGTAAACTATTAACTATTAACTGTAAACTGCTATCCCCATGCGGTCCCATCCCGCAAAACATGGCGAGGGCTTTGATGCCCCGCCAACCTTAGAGCGAAGCGGTTCCGAGCACCGGAGGGCGGTTACATCCCTTGCCCTTTTGGAAAGGGCGAGGGCTTGGGAGTGGGTTAAGGACCCTCCCCCAGGGGAGGGACAGGTGGGGCATCCACAGCACTGTAGGGCGGTTTTCCTCGAAAAAATAGTTAGATCACGTCAAACTCGCTCAACGCCTCTCCCCATCTGCGCTTTACTTCCTTGAATTCATCTTCGTCAACAAACTCTCGGAAGGCAAGTAACACTTGCTGATAGTAACCCAGGGGATAGGCACTGGTTCCTACACCCTTTTCAAATCTGAGAAAGCACTGCGGTCGAAATGACAATGCTTTCTGAAAGTCTCCACCGTGATGCAGTGATGCTTCAACTCTGCACGAAGGAATGCTCCAAACTGGCGGTTAACCGCCTTGAAATTTGATTTTGGCATAACTTTTTGATTAAAAATATTAAAAAATGTAATTAAATATAAAATCCGCCTTATCATGTTAAGGCGGCTGTTTCTGTCATTATTATATCTTTGCCACGTAAAAATGAACCAACTAACACTTAACGATTATGAACGTAAGTATTTTCCATGACATGACCTGCAAGCTGCCCTTACCGGGGCTTCTTGAAGGCGTCGCCAACCTCATTCGAACCGATGAGAAGTTGGCAGTTTTCACCCGGTCTTATCGCCAGACCGGTAGCAAGACTTTCAAGAACGAAAGCCAGTTATTTGCCGTGCCTTGCCTCTTCGAGGGAGGAAAAGGCAGAAGCAACATCAGACAACTCACGGGGATGTCGCTCGTGGACTTCGACCACGCCATAGGGAGTGAAGAACGAGGAGTGAAGAGTGAAGAATCCATCAGCGACGGAGAATGGAAAGCCTTTGTTGCCAAAGAACTTAACATCCTGAAGCGAAAGGCGATAGCCGATCCTCACACCCTCCTTTGTTACATCACGATGAGCGGCAACGGACTCCGTGTCATCTTCACCTATGAGATAGCCCCGGAGTTTTCGGGAGTTCCCAAGGACGAGGAAGAAGTGAAGAAGTTCGAGGCATACTATCAGCAGGCCTTCTATGCCGGCAATGCCTATTACGAGAAACTTCTGGGAGCCAAGGCAGATATGCAGTGCAAGAACATCACCCGACTGAGCGGTCTTGCCCACGACCTAGAAGTCTTTTTACGCCCCCAATCCGAAGTCATTCCCTTCACGGCAGAAGAAATCTCCACCGCAGCAACAGCCTATGTGAAGCAGAGCAAGGAAGACAAGCAGATGCAGCGCATCCAGACCTACTTCGACACCCTCATTGCGCCCCAGCTGGCGAAGGCAAAAATCGAATTCCGCAGCGGCAGCCATAACGATTATGTGATGCGGGTCGGCTACAAGCTTGCCGAACGCCGTTTTTCAAAGAAGGTCGCCCTCAGATGGGCGATGCAGAAGTTCGGGAAGGACTATTCCGACACGGAGCAAGTCATCAACTCCTGCTTCGCCAACGCTTCTCCTCACGGCAAGCAGGGAGGAAGTGGCGACAACAGAGGCGACAGCAAAACGGCAACAGTCGAGGAAATCAAGTCTTTCCTGGATGGTCATATATCCCTCAGATTCAACGAGATAACATCCCGTGTAGAATATGAAATTCCCGCAGATAACACAGATACACACAGATTCATGCCTGTCAACGACCGCATCGTCAACTCCTTATGGAGCCAGATGTCCACCATTACCCGTGTCAACATCCAGGATATGTATCGTGTCATAGAATCAGACTATGTCCCAGTATTCAATCCCTTCAAAGAATACTTGAATAGTCTCCCACAGATAACACAGACAAGCACAGATCATGTCTCTGACGAGCCAGGGTCTTGCAAGCCTGTTGTCCTACAACAACAAAATCTGTGTCAATCAGTGCAATCTGTGGGAGAAAAGAATCATCCATCTGTGGGAGTTCAAGATAAAAAACAATCTGTGGGAGCAAAAGATTATATCCGTGAGCTAGCTCAAACCGTCCGAGTAAAGGGCGGCGAGCAGGAGCAGAAGCTGTGGCACCTCTACCTGAAGAAGTGGCTCGTCGGCATGGTGGCGAGCTGGATCTCAGATGATGTGGTCAACAACGTCATCCTCGTACTCATCGGAGAGCAGGGAGCGTACAAGACCACGTGGTTCAACTACCTTCTTCCACCCCCACTGAAGCAGTATTTCTATACCAAGACCAACGCCAACCGCATGTCGAAGGACGACATCCTGACCCTGGCGCAGTATGCCCTCGTCTGCTGCGAGGAGCTAGACACCATGCGCCCAGCCGAACTGAACCAGTTGAAGGCAGCCGTCACCATGCCGAGCATCGACGAGCGAGCAGCCTACGCCCATTATCATGAGCACCGCAAGCACATAGCGTCGTTCTGCGGAACGGGCAACAACACCCAGTTCTTGTCAGACCCCACAGGCAACCGCCGCTGGCTACCCTTCGAGGTGGAGAGCATCCTCTCGCCCAGGGACCATCCTTTCCACTACGAAGGCATCTACGCCCAGGCTCTCTCCCTCTACACCAGCGGCTTCCAGTACTGGTTTACGAAAGAAGAAATCCAGGAGTTGAACCGACACAACAAGCAGTTTGAGACACCCCATCTCGAACATGAGCTAGTGGACCTGTATTTCCGCAGACCAATCGATAGCGAGTTAGGCGAGTTCATATCCGTGGCCCGAGCCCTTCAGATGATCAGCAACGGAATCAGCCAGAAGCTGAGTGCCGTGAATGTAGGCAGAGCCTTCAGCGACTTAGGCTTCAAGCGTGTACGCACCAACAGCTGCCGGGGATTCATCGTAGTCTGCCGCACGCCGGAGGAGATAAAGGCATACCAGCACCGCCTCCTGATGAATGCCGAGCCGGATTCGTCCCCCGATGCGCCCTTCTAAGCCGTCCACCAGCGTGACACATGACACTTGTGACACCTGTTTTCATAAAAACCCTCGCGCGCAGGCAGGAAAACAGCATCTTAAAAATATAAACTAATATATAATTAGAAGAAAATAAAAAAAAGAAGAGTCACATCCGTCATCTGTCACTCATAAGTGCCATAGATAACCCCCGTAAGTGCCATAGATAGGCATCCTAACCAGCATAGAAAGATATCCTAACTAGCATAGAAAGATATCCCAACTAGCATAGATAAAAAATTCACTCTGTTTGCCCCACCTCCAACCAAGGCGGTATAACACCGCACAAACAATCGCTACTCTGTTGCGTAAAAACTCATCGCAAGCCCTTTAGGGCACAGGCTCCGCTTGCGATACCAAAACTCTGGCAGAGCTATAGCGTCGCCAGCTACATCCCTTGTCCCCTGAGGGGAAAAGGGCTTGGGAAAAGAGGTGGAGCTCCCTTTGGAAAGGGAGACGGAGGGATTCGAAAAAAACTCCCTCTTTGGAAAGAGGGACGGGGTGATTCGAAAAAAAACATTATCATTATGAAAATAAGAAGTTACAGCAAACAAGAGCTTGCCATGCTCTACTTTCCCGACAGTGACCCTCGTACGGCAACCTGCCATTTAATGCGTTGGATCAACCGCAATCCCACGCTCCTACAGGAGCTGAAATCAACCGGCTATTACCGCAGCAGCAAGTATTTCACCACTCGCCAGGTATGCATGATCCTCGATTACCTCGGCGATCCATGATAGAAAAGTCACAAAAGCACCAAAAAGTACACATAAGAGCATGAAAGTGCCAGAAAGTGCCAGATGCCCCATCCCCGATGTTGTATCTTTGCATTGTCTTAAAAAACAAAGCGTATGTTAAGAATTTCATTGTATCAAAACAACAACGAGAAAAGTCAGGCTTACCAGAAGTGGTATCCACGAGTAGTGGCAGAGGAGACCATCGGGCTTGACGAGTTGGCTGAGCACATGGCGAGCCACAACACGCCATTCAGCAAGGGAGCCATCAAGGGCATTCTGACCGATGCCGTAGTCTGCACCAAGGAGTTACTCCTTCTCGGCAAGAACGTCAAGTTCCCCGACCTCGCCATTTTCTCCATCGGTCTGAAGGTGAAAGGCGGAGCCGACACCAAGGCAGACTTCAGTGTAGCGAAGTACATCATTGGCTTGAAGCTCCGTGCCAGAGCCACCGGCGAGTTGTCATCCGCCAACCTTGACACATCTATCAAGCGAGTGGATGCCGTAAAGAGCAGCAGCACCCAGAGCCCAGGCGATGACAGCACGCCTGGAGGAACCCCTCCGAGCGGCGGAGATACCACACCAAGCGGCGGTGGCACAACTCCAAGCGGCGGTAATACCGGAACCGATTCTGGAACCGGAGATAGTGAAGATGTAACCATTTGATAGCATCTGAAGACAAGGCAGGGTGCAGTCCGGAGTATTCCGATGACGCTCAAGGCTGCCATCAGCAAACAGTAAAGAATCCCCGTCATGAACGGATACTTGCTCATCCTGCCCATCTTCAGAGTTATCAGTATATTGTCAAACATTAAACAAAAAGAATGAACATGAAAAAAGAGAATTGGAAAGCCATCATCAATTTCCTCATCACCATCCTCACCGCCGCCCTCAGTGCCTTCTGTGTACAGAGCTGCACCCAACTTTAAGCGGTATAGCAGCCCCACCTTTAGCAAGGCGGTCCCAGCAAGTATGTCCCCACTCCCCCCCAGGCGGTCCCAGCCCGCACAATCTGGCGAGACCTTTGATTGGTCCGCCAACCTTATAGCGTAGCGGTTCTGAGCACCGGAGGGCGGTTACATCCCTTGTCCCCTGAGGGGAAAAGGGCTTGGGAAAAGAGGTGGAGCCCTCTTTGGAAAGAGGGACGGGGTGATTCGAAAAATCCCTTTTTAATAGCAAAGAGGAACAAGGTGATTCGAAAAAGCAGCCCCCACCTCCAAGCAAGGCGGTATCCCCACCTACAACCAAGGCGGTATAACACCGCACAAACAATCGCTACTCTGTTGCGTAGACAATCATCGGCAGCCCTTTAGGGCACAGGCTCCGCTGCCGATACCAAAACTCTGGCAGAGCTATAGCGTCGCCAGCTACATCCCCGCTTCCTGAGGAAGAGGGGCTTGGGGAGAAAGTGGAGCCCTCTTTGGAAAGAGGGACGGGGTGATTCGAAAAAACCTCTTTAATAGCAAAGAGGAAAAAGGTGATTCGAAAAATAATACTATTAATCAAAGAAGAAGAAAAAGAAAATCTTTAAAAAATTTTTCTATGAGAAAAATCAACTTAATTATAATCCATTGCTCAGCGACCAGAGCCAACCGCAATTTCACGGTAGAAGACCTCGAAGCCTGCCACAAGGCACGAGGCTTCACCACCACCGGTTACCACTACTACATCACCAAAGATGGCGAAATCTACCCATGCCGTCCCGAGGAGATGATCGGTGCCCATGCCAAGCATTACAACGCCCACTCAATCGGCATCTGTTACGAGGGCGGTCTGGATGCCAACGGCACTCCCGCCGATACGCGAACCGAAGCCCAGAAGCGCAGCATGTTAGAGCTTCTGAAGAGCCTCTGCCTCGACTATCCCGATGCCGAAGTCATCGGTCATCGTGACCTCCCCTGGGTCAGAAAATCCTGTCCATGCTTTGATGTAAAGAAGTGGTTATCACAAGTAAACTTCCACATTTAGAAGACCATCTGTACAAATTCCTCCCATGCTTTTATCCCAATCTGTAAGTCCTTCAGCTTACGGATTGGGAATTGTTGATTATAAGTTTTTAATCAAGAATTCTATAAATTCATCCTTGACATTAGAGATTTCTCCCTTGTCATATATTGTAAGAAGAGTTACATTCATACCATCCTCACTAACTTTTACATTAAGAGTTAGGATTCTTGCACCACCACTTTTGCCTTTACCCTTGTCAGCAATGGCCATTCTTATCTTACGAATGCCACCACCAAGGTCATCTCCAACAAGAGGATTCTTATAAATTTCATCTAACCAAGCATCATAGTCAGACTTCAATGAATGATATTTTTTAGCCAAACGTTTAAACTGTCTTTTAAACTCAGGGCCATACTCAATATGAACATTCATGTCAATCCTCCATTTCTAAATCTTTTAATAAATCCCTTGCATCTGGTAATTTTCTTCCTTCCAACTTAGCAAGTTTAACTTCCTGCAAAGCTCTTGTCAAACTTTCCTTCACAAAAGCTTGCTGCTTCTGTGTCTTTGTCAAGATTGGTTCTTTTACAACTGTAGTTGACACAACACCACGAAGCATATTAATAGCCTTACGAATGTTTTGCAGAGGCTGGTTCGTATCTACCGTTACTAATATCTGTTTCATAATCTTCTCTTTTTAAACGTTTAATTCTGCCACAAAAATACGCTTTTTTCCCGAAACCACCAAGAAAATCGAAAGAAATCTGCAAGTTATCAGCAAATTACTACAAAAATCTGTAAACTATAAACTATTAACTGTAAACTGCTATCCCCCATGCGGTCCCATCCCGCACATCATGGCGAGGGCTTTGATGCCCCGCCAACCTTATAGCGAAGCGGTTCCGAGCACCGGAGGGCGGTTACATCCCTAATCCCTATGATAGGGATTTAGGGCTTGGGTATAGGGTAAGGACCCTCCCGCAGGGGAGGGACAGGTGGGGCAAATATAGCACCGGAGGGCGGTTACATCCTCTCGTCCCTGAGGTTTCTGTCCCCTAGAATGGGAACCGAAGGGGTCGAAAAAACTATTAAGGATATTCAGTAAGGGCATAGTTCACTGCCTTGAGAAGTTCAGAGTGTCCCTGCTTCGATGTCAAGAAATGGTTGAAAGAAATCAACTTTCATCTCTAGCAACCATTCTTCATCTCATCTCTTTTCTTTAATATTTCTCCTTTTATTTGCCCAACCCGCTGATGTGACATCACCCGGTTGGGCTTTTTTTAAAAAAGCACCGGAGATTAGAATTTATTTATCTTATGTATCCCAATAAATCAAGATACATCATCCTTGACTCCAATTGTTCATCTTCTGGAATATGATTTGCCTCTTTCTCCAATTTTTCTGATGAGTACAAGAATTTAAAACCATTTTTTTCATAAAAGTGAAGCACATTCTCCTTATTGTAAGCATCAACAACTATGAAACGGCAACCTGTCTTATTATCAGGTAACAAAAACCAAGATATGATATAGTCTATTGCTTGTGAGCCAATACCATCATTAGTACCTTGAAAATTCTTTGCAACACCAAGTCTTCCTATCAATACTGCCGGATAACTTCTTGTTCTTTTGGAATTAGGAATTTTTCTCTGTATTTTGTTTCTTGAAGCATTCGGAATCAAAGCTGCCTTGATACTATCATTTGCCAATGTAAAGGCACAAACGATTTCATCTTTGCCACTTCTTTCCGTAGCAAAGAAATATGTTTTTCCCAATAATTGCCCATCATAGAGACAAGCCTCCTGATGAAAGAAATCATCAAGATCTTCATCTCCACAACTAAAAGAGTCAAGCTCTTCTTTTGTCGTAACACGATAAAGCGAACAATTACTTTGCAAAAGGACTCTTTCCTCCATGTGCTTTCAAATTAGCAGTTGAACGAACCAAGATTTTCTCCACATCAGCAAATGACATCCGCAAAGCTTTTCTTTGTGGATTGCGTTCATTTTCCTCTGCCTCACGAACAAATCGTTCGGCAGTCTCACCTGTCAAAACCGGAATACTTCTTATTTCTAATGCCATAATCTTATCTCCTATTATTTAGTTTATATAACTTGCCGCCAAAGTTACGCTTTTTTCTTGAAACCACCAAGAAAATCACAAGAAATCTGCAAGTTATCAGCAAATTAGCCTCAAGATCAGTAATCTATCCCCCCATTATAGCAACCCCACCCCATACTGTCCCCACCTTTCCCCATGCGGTCCCATCCCGCACAACATGGCGAGACCTTTGATTGGTCCGCCAACCTTAGAGCGAAGCGGTTCCGAGCACCGGAGGGCGGTTACATCCTTCCCTTTTCGAGAAGGGTTTCTGTCCCCTGTGAGGGGAACCGAAAGGGTCGTAAAGCCTATTGTGGCTTGGTTAAGATGTGGAGCTCTCCTTGCAGGAGAGACGGAGAGGTAGAAAAGTCAGCACTAAGGGCGGTTACATCCCCGCTTCCTGAGGAAGAGGGGCTTGGGGAGAAAGTGGAGCCCTCTTTGGAAAGAGGGACGGGGTGATTCGAAAAATTGACGGGGTGATTCGAAAGATCATTATCCAAAAATACATTTTTAGAGAAATCATTGACTACAAGAAAATAGTCAATGATTTGCCTCATTCCAATCCCTTCATCAAAGAAATGGTGATATAGATGCGTCAGCTGATAAATCACATTAAATGCTGTCGTTGGTATAGCAATATCCCCTGCCCCATCGGGCAGCCCCACAATATGCGAGCATTGCAGATCCGCATTTCTTCGAAACCATTTCTGCAATCTAGCATGATAGATAGGATTATTCATGGAGCAAGGAAAGAAATGCAACTCTATAGGCACACCATCCAAGGAAGTCTCCAGATGCTGCAGTCTGATATCATCTTCCAGTTCAAACTTCTTTTGAGCATACTCCATAATTCTCTCCCTACTAGCATCAATCCAGACATCAATATCTCCAGGAGTACGAGAATAAGGATTCGGATACATCAAGGTATTCCCCTGACCTTTCAGGACACAGCATCTCAGCCCATCCTCCCTCAGCATCGAGAAGAGCTTACCAGCCACCGCATTCACCTTCATGTTCTGTCTGCGAATCTGTTGCGCCTTACCCATCCAGGTCATCAGCAGTTCCCTCCCAATCGGGTTCAGCCTCAGCTTCTCAGGATACTCCTTCCCCAGTCTCTCAATACCATCAAAGCAAAGCCCCAGCAGAGCCTGCTTAGAAGTAAAGGAATACAGCTCCTGCCAGTCCATCCCTGTCACCACACTACTCATATCCCCCTTATATCCAAGGCAATATCTTAGGAAAGCGAAAAAAGCAGTTATATCATTCATTCAACTATTAATCTTTATTAATTATACATAGAGATATACCATATATATGAAATATATTATGTATCTTTGCACCAAAGTAGAAACATTTAAATAAATACACTTATGAGTACAGTTTCAGTAACACCTTCTAAAAGAAAGATCATTGACTTAAAAGATGATACTTTTAAGACCCTATCCATTATGGCTATTCAGAAGGGAACCAACCTCAAAAACTATATTGAGGATATACTTAATGGTATAGCCGAGGATTACGAAGACGCAAAGCTCTATGCCAAATTAAGAAAAGAGCAGCCAGAGGGTCTCATCCGTGCCAACAAAGAAGAACAAGAAGATTTTGAAAAGTGGTTAGGCGTATGAATGTCGAATTTTCCAAAGCCTTTATCAAAGCTTCCAAACGTCTTTCAGGCAAGATGCTCGATTCTTTAAGACGTACGATAGTAGAAGTTAAAGCAGCCAAAGGTATTCAAGATATCTCTGACTGCAAGAAACTTGTTGGGTATCGTAATATATATAGAATTCGTTTAGGAGACTATAGAGCACTATTTACTCTAGAAATTGAGTTTTCTGGCGATACTATATTCTTTCAATATCTTGCTCCACGAGGCGAAGCCTATGGTAAAAAGATGAAAACAGAACTTAAACGAATAGACAAAGAATAATTATATTATTCAATCTCCAATGTATCTCCACCATTAGCAAGGCTGTCCCATCCGCACAACCTGGCGAGACCTTTGATTGGTCCGCCAACATTATAGCGTAGCGGTTCCGAGCACCGGAGGGCGGTTACATCCCTTGCCCTTTTGGAAAGAGCGAGGGCTTGGGAGTGGGTTAAGGGCCCTCCTTCAAGGGTTTCTGTCCCCTACAAGGGGAACCGAAGGGGTCGTAAAGACTATTGAAGACAGGAGGGTCTATTTACAATACATCTCATAATACTTCTGATACTCCCCAGAAGTAACATGATCCATCCATTCCTGGTTATCGAGATACCACTTCACCGTTTCCTCGATACCCTCCTCAAACTGGAGAGATGGCTCCAACCCAATTCATTCTGCAACTTGCGAGAATCGATAGCATAACGCATATCGTGACCATTTCTATCGGTTACATAAGTGATGAGATCCATATCCTCGCCTTCCTTTCTGCCGAGCAGAAGGAAAAGGTAAGATATAGTTTTCAATATCCTTATTTCAGATATTTCCTGTCATTATCCTCAAACCAGTCAGCAAGCGCTTCCTCAAAACTCCACATAAACTGATAACCACAGTTCTTCAACTTCTCACCACAGATATTCGTAGAAATCTGGAGTTTCTTTACTCTCGCAGGACAATCTGTTCAGTAAATTTTGAAAATTTAATAAAGCACATACACACTAATGAAACGGAACTTTATTTAAATCAGACTGAAGCATCGGAAAAGAAAGAGAATATTTTTTCTTGACAATGTTAAAAACTAATTTTATAAACCATTTATCCACTTTCGGAGAAAAATAAATACTTTCAATAAGCTTGTTCAAATCCACAGGAACGAGTAAGTCGCCAGAGTCTGTCAACTGCTCTATTTGGGGGGTATCAGAGATTATTCTAAACTCTTTCTCGTGAGCAAAGGATAATCTTTTATACCATGGAGCATCAAACATATGAAAGTATTTTCCTGGTGTTCCAACATTATATTCTTTGTAATCTATATAATTCACCATTCCGAATTTACAATTTGCCGTAAGAGGTAGTGCTTGATAAAGACGCTCGAACGTAGTCTGAATAGCAATTCCTTGTTTAGTATCCCTAGAATACAATTGCCACATAGCTTCAGACTCGACATCAGACTGATGCCAACAACTTATGTAGTTATTTAAGCGCCACTTCCTAATTGTTCTTCTATATCTATCAAATTCATATTTGGCTTTTTCTTCGTCATTTCTCCCATCGTCAAATTCATCCAAATTAACGAATGGTGCTCTCCGTTGTAATTCCATTTTAATCCAAGCATCTTCATTTTCTAAAACTCCCAACGCTCCTTCATAAGGGTCATTAAAATGATCTATACGAGTGAAATATAAAGAACTTTCATCCAACAAAGAAAGGAACTTTGCTAAATCCATATATCTCCATAACTTTGCAGAAGATCTTGGAATCGTGCGGTGATTATTCCCACTGATTGAATACAACCTTGCATCACTCATATTAGAACTACATTCTTTACAAGTATGAGCCAATTCCCCACTATCCAAATGTCCAATAAAAGTTTCCTCCCCATTGCTAAATTCTTTTCCACATAAAGTGCATTGACTTCTATGGATAATATAGAACCATCTTTCTTGCTTAATGCTTTCTAAATCATATTTTTTATACGCTCCCATCATCATATTGTTTTAATGTCAAGACCAAACTATTCGACCTCTATTATTCTCTGAATTTCATCCATCAATTTAAGAAATACTCTTTCTTGTGCAGGTTTTTCCATTTCCGCCAAAGTTTCCTCAGGCTTATTTACTGCTTGGAATTCTGACAATTCTGATTTTAAAAAGAAACTCGGTTCTACCAATAAACACAACACCTTAGTATTCTCAGCCTCAGCCTTCCTTAAAATCGGTGGAAGTTCATTGTTTTTAATAAAATCAGAAGCAAGAAAGTCTGTAGATACCAAAAGTATTGCTATGTTAGCATCATCCAATGCCTTTTTTATCTCTTCTTTCCAGTGTTGTCCAGCATGAATTTTCTTGTCAGACCATTCTTCAAAACCTCCTATATACTTTTTCAGCACACTCAAATGGGTCATCAATCTATTGTGGAAATTTTCATCAGCATGAGCATAGCTGATAAATATTTTTTTCTTATCTTTATGCATAATAATCTTTTTATTTTCAGTTTCATTCTTCGGAAGTTGCATAGAGGGTATTACAACCTTCTTATCATCCTCAATTACCAGTTCATCAACATACGACACAGGATTATCTACAATATCCAATTTTGTGATACGACTTATCAAACTTTCATCAAGATGTTCTATTTTATTCTTACTAAGAATGAGTGTAGTAATCTTCGAGTCAAGTATTTGCTTGGGTAAATGCTTAATTTGGTTACCATGCAGATTCAAAATCTTCAACTTTGGCAGTTTAAATAAGGCGCCTTGTAATACCTTTAAATTATTAAAAGCCAAATCTAAGGTTCGAAGTTTTTTGAGTTTCAATATTTCTTGAGGAATTACCTCTATCCTATTGTAACTTAAATCGAGCTTTTCTAGATTTGTATACTGATATACATTATCAGGTATTGTCTTTAGATTTTTATGGGATAAATTAAGTTTTGTAACTTGCTTTATCGTTTTTCCTTTAATTTTTATTGGATATTCCATAATATTTATGTATCTTTGCACCCATAGTCGGACTATGGGGGTAGCGACTTAAAATAAGTGATGTTCAGAGTGCACTCCTGCGGGAGGTCAATCTGATTAATATCTTGAATGGAGTCTAAGCGTAGAGGAAGGACCTCTAATAGACGGGGAAGAAGAACTTCAACGGTTTGCTTAGAATCCCTTTAATTCATCGCAGCTTCGGCATCCCACGTTTTTCGCTAGCGAAATTGTGTTCTGTCATACAAAAGAACACATACAGCATTTTGAGGTCGTTCGATTTGAACGACCTCATTTATTTACTTTTATCTCCCTATAGCATTCTTCCATTTTCTCCAGCATCTCCGGTAGAGTGACAGCAGGAGTACAACAAAACATCATTTCTGTCTTGGGCACACAAAACGCCTCGTTCTTGGTAACGGATGGAAAAAAGGCAGAGGCGGCATAAAGATAAAGGCGTATGTCCTCATAACTCAAACGTCTTACAAAGTACACACATTCTGAATGAGATTGAGCCTTCAAACCTTCTGTTAAAAGACCTTTACCCTCAAAATCTTTATTTTATAAGTCCATTATAGCAAGACATAGTAAGACCATCCCAGGCGGTCCCATCCCGCACAACATGGCGAGGGCTTTGATGCCCCGCCAACCTTATAGCGAAGCGGTTCCGAGCACCGGAGGGCGGTTACATCCTCTCGTCCCTGAGGGAAGAGAGGCTTGGTGAGAAAGGTGGAGCCTTCTTTAATGGTAAAGAAGGACGGGATGATTTTAGAACACTCTTCTTTAATCAATACTGCGTTAAATTAATATTTAATCGTCTGTAAATCAATAACTTATATTAAGAAATGCTTATGAAAACTTAACTATAGAAAGTTGGTCAAGTCGCTGATTTTCAGTAACTTTGCAAATCACGACAAACGCAAAATTATATGAATACAGGACTTGACCAATATATGGATATCTTTAAAGATGCAGTTGAAGATTCGGCTGCAAAGTTAACAAAAAGTTTCGAGAAAATACTCATCGAGGTGATAATTTTGTTCATGGTAATACCAAGAAAGATAAATTTCACCCAAATGGGGAGGTATGGCTCGCATGTTGAGCAAACCTATCGCAACGCATTCGGCTTAAAAAAGTCGAAAAGCATTGACTGGCTCAAACTTAATGTCTCACTTGCCAAGCGCTTCTTTGGTAAACAGGGAAGATGGGCTATTGCCATTGATCCCAGCTACATCAGCAAAGCTGGCAAGAAGACTCCACATATCGGTCGTTTTTGGTCGGGATGTGCACAGTCTGTTAAACATGGTCTCGAAATCATGGGTATTGGCCTCATTGATATTGATGCCAAAGACTGCATGATGTTAAAAGCACACCAGTCGCTAAGTAATAAAGAACTGAGTCTTAGAAACAAGACTATGGTAGATTTCTATATCAGCGTCATTAAGCGTTACCGCAAGGAACTTCTTAAACTCTCAACCCTCATAGTTGCAGATGCTTACTTCTCTACAAGTACATTTGTTAATGGGATAAAGAAAGAAGGGTTCTCTTTGATAAGCCGCTTTCGTGACAATGCTTGTCTCTTTTATGTCTATGCTGGTCCACGTACTGGAAAACGTGGTCGCCCCAAGACCAAGGATGGCAAGATTGATATGAAGAATCTTGACCTCACTCGAATGGAGAAGATGGAGATGAAAGATATAGAAGGAACAGCTTATACTTTGATAGCCTATTCCAAGGCACTCAGGTGTAAAGTTAGACTTGTCATCTGGCAGATGCCGAATGGCAAGAAGAAACTATTCTTCTCTACAGACACCTCACTTTCGGGTGAAGAAGTACTTCTTTATTATAGAACCAGGTTCCAGATCGAATTTTGCTTTCGTGACGCCAAAGGCTATACTGGTCTTATGGACTGCCAGGCTCGCGATAAGTGGAAACTCGATTTTGCTTTCAATGCTTCGTTCACATCACTAAATGTTGCCAAGGTAACTATGAAGGAGATGGGAATGGAATATTCTATGTCTTCATTCAAGTCACTGATGACCAATATTTATCTGGTGAAACGAATTTTTAAAGCAAGCGGGTACACCCCGAACCGAACTTTAATTAGCAAGATTTTCAAAGATCTCTCGTGCTTACAGCGTATAGCTGCTTAGCACATTATTGAATTATTAACGAACTATTGTTTAATGGTAAAGAAGGTTTCTGTCCCCCACAAATGGGGGAACCGAAGGGGGTGTAAAGACCATTGAGGGTAGGTTTTCGAAAAAGATACCCCCATCAGCCTCAGGGTGATAGAAGTTATTTCACTTATAATGGACAGAAGGTCTCTTGATAACTATTATTCTATTCCATGAATCTTCTTCCACACTGCAAACCACGTTCTGAACAATGGTTCACTCAAAGCCTCAGCAGGATAATGCTTCACGAATCTGAGATTCCTGAGATTCATCCTGAAGTAACGATGAATCTTACTTTCACCGACCTTACTTCCCATCCTATCATCATACTGTCCGAAGTTTCCTCCTCTCATGATTTCATCAAGCAAAAACCTACCTTCCTTTTCATCCATAGGAGCTATCATCCTATCTTCTGATAGCCCGAACACCTCCTTCATCACGAACATCACAGCCTGGGCAAACTTCCATAACCCCAGATGCTTCAATTCCCTCTGCACCACATCTAAAGCAACAGAAGAACAGGCAGAGAAAGAAGAAGAGCCGGCATCCAAAGAACAAGCCGAAGTCGTATTCCCACTACCATCCAGGCGGTCCCAGCCCGCACAATCTGGCGAGACCTTTGATGGTCCGCCATCCTTAGAGCGTAGCGGTTCCGAGCACCGGAGGGCGGTTACATCCCCGCTTCCTGAGGAAGAGGGGCTTGGGGAGAAAGTGGAGCCCTCTTTGGAAAGAGGGACGGGGTGATTCGAAAAATTACTTAGATGATTCGAAGAGATTTGATAGACTTTACAAAAGTCGCAAACCACATAGTAGTAATCCAGAAGCTGCCTCAATCCGATACCCTCCGTAAAGATATGCCGATACAGATGAGAAAGGATATAGATAACGTTGAATGAAACCTGAGGCACATGAATCTCCCCATAACCATCAGGCAATGAAACCCGATGATTACACTGTTCGCCCATCACCTCCTTAAACCACTTCTGCATTCTCCGATTATGAATCGGACAGAACATATACGAAGGAGTGAAATGCACCTCTATCGCCGTCTTCATCACCGGAAAATCAACATGATGATACCGCATCACCTGATTCGGACACACTTGATCCACATACTTCATGATTTTCCTGCGACCACCCAAAAGATAGATATCTATGTCCCCGGGAGTACGCATATAAGGGTCAGGATAAAGCAACGCATTCCCCTGTCCCTTCAAGATACAGTTAGCAAAGCCCTCGTTCTCGAAGTTCTGACAAATCTTCACGGAATTCTGAAACAGTCTGATATTCTGTTTTCGTATCTGTTCCGCCATCACCATCCATTGCATCAGTAGCTTCTGCTCTGGTGCCAACTGCTTTGGCAATTGCCGGATACCATGAAACAGAACACCAAGCAAAGCCTGCTTTTGGGCGATAGCATACAGCTCCTTCCAATCCGCTTCCTTCAAAGAACCAGGTATTTCCTTGGCAGAACCAATGCAGAATCGCAAGAAATCAAAGAAAATCTTTTGTTGTTTCAACATAAAGTTGTACTTTTGCACGCATGAAAGATAAATTACAAAGAGCCATCGGTCATATTATACCGACGCTCCTATTCATTATATTACTTCCTATATCGGTAGTCTTCACTCCCATTCACTGGCTGTACAAGACTATCCGAAGATTTTTTCTGCGATAAATCTTGCAGGAAACAGCAAGCCTGCCATCACATAACGCTTACGGGTATGCGGTTCTTTCCACATTCGATAAACAAAGCGAAGATTCGTTTTATCCACCCATGCTGGATAGTAATCTATCTCATTCTTGGAAGTCTGATGGATAAATCCACCACAGGTAAATCCGACACCCTGATAACCGGCATTCTTCACCTTTAGCAGGAACTTCTCTTGCATCAAGGCTCCCATTCCAACTATCAAGAAATCTGAATTCAGTTTAACGATATGCTTTGCCTCTTCATCCATTTCTTGTTCTGAAGCAAAGTAACCATTACGATAACCAGCAAACTTCACCTTTGGATACCGCTCACGGAATATCTCCACAGCCTTCTCCACCTGCTCCTGCTTAGAAGCCACAATATAGATGGTCTTTCCATGCTCCTCTGCATAAGAGAACAACTCCGGTGCCATCGAAGTCATGTCAAAACTTCTTCGAGTCACCAATTTGCCATAAACCAACTTGATGGCTTTCACCAACAAGCCACCATCGGCAAATATACCATCCATCTTACCAAACAGCTCCTTATTATCCAGAGCTGTGAGATATGAAACAGGATTGAGGTAAGTATAAACCTTACCCTTTGTTTCAAATATCTGATTGACGGAATACTTCTCCGTCAAAAGTATTTTGTCTACTAATACGGACATATTTTTCTATTTATTTTAATCAGGAAGTCCTATTCGGGACTGAAAGAATGCAAAACGTTGAGTAATTTTTTCTCTATACAAATCTGCAAGTGAAAATAAGCGTTTATCAATGTTTAAATATAAATAATCCGTACTTATGGTAAAAAAATGCTTAAAATCAATGATGTAATCTGGAAGATTTTGATTTTCATCAAAATGTAAAAAATGAAATCGTGGCTCATCATTATTCATGATTTTTTTTACTGCTGTATCTTTTCTTTTCATATGAGGAGCAACCATAAATAAGTCTCCCCAATGTTCTCCTTTTAGGAATTCGTCAAAATTGAAAATTGGAGCAACAATCAAATGAAGTAATCTACAATTTTTATTTGAATGTTCTTCTTGTTTATCTCGAAAATCACTATTCAAATCACAATCTTGATTTAGGCAAATTACCATAGGGAAATGCAATGTTGAAACAATAACTTTTCCCTCAGTTTCTTTCACATACTCTACAACGTCAACATCCTTAAAAATATCACATTGAGAGATTCTTTCAATCGGTTTTTGAATTTTTGCTGTAATCGACATATTCCTGACTTATTTCGTATATTTTCACAAGACGTTTCGGCTTCATTGTGTCTTTATCTATAAAAACAGGATTTTCAGTATTAATATCTTGTGGAACATCTATATAATTATCTGCCATACTATTTTAATTTTCCCAAATAATCCTCTTTTATAAATAGGCGAAAAACTTCAAAGGCTTTATGATTGCAAACTTTAACAGACTCTGCCCAGTCTGTAATAAATTGAGCTCCTGCTTGAAAGACATCAATATCCAACAATAAATCTAAAGATTTGATTAGTGACGGATAAAACTTATTTGGAATTCCATATTGCACTCTAGCATAACAATCCTCATGTTGGTATTCTTCCAAAACAATTGCTCTTGTCAACTGTTCTGACTTCAATATACTTGAAACAGTTGCTCCATAAGTCAAATTTAAGACTTTTCGCACATCAGCAACTTTTGCACATGGAAAAGAATTCACATACCTTAATCCTATTCGTCTTGCTGTGACTTGATCTCCCACAGCAGTCATTATCATTCCAATTAAAACATTTAATCGTTCTTTATATATAGAATTATCTAAATAGTGATTTGTTTCAAAAACAATCGCTTTTTCTCGAGTTTGCAGTTTTAATGTTGTTCCATCAGAGGAATTAAATACATAATTTACAAAATCTCTTTTTTCCAGATTTTCTTCTTCTACAAGAATATTTAAATTATGCTCCATCTCTGATTTGTAACTATCAAACATTTTTTCAATTTCAGGAACAATCATATCAAACTTTAGACCTCTATCATCTAAGAGATCTATTCTTAAAATAAATTGATTAATTTTATTTTGCGCTAAAGTATTACCCATCTTATCTTTAAGTTTTATCCATTATAAATCTTCAGCAATTCATTTGCTTCATTCTCTATGTTATACCCAGCCTTGGTAATTAACTCATAATTATTATGGCATCTTACCTCACGACTTATTGCATAATCAAAAGAATCTATTGAGTCTGCCCAATCCTTAACCCCATCCGCCAAATCCTTCATCTTTACATCTTGACCAATATTAACATCATTCGTCACATTAGATGAAATCAAACATGGAAGGCCAGAAGCCTGAGCCTCAAGCACTGTTAATGGCATGCCTTCATATATCGATGGAAAAACAAAAATATCCATGGCTTGAACAATAGCTGGAATATCAGAACGTAAACCTGCTAGAATTATAGAATCAGCACAGCCACTATCAGCGACCCAGGTTTCAACTTTCGAACGCCATTCGCCATCACCAACAAGAAGCAATTTAGAATTAGAATGCTTCAAATGATATTCAGCAAATACCTTTATCAAAAACTCATGATTCTTTGCATCCATGAATTTGCCAATATGCCCAACAACAAAATCCTCTTCTTTTATGCCAAACTCATTTCTTATAAGTACACGTGCATCATTATTATATTCAAACTTAGCTATATTTATTGCATTTCTCAAAATCTTATAGTTATTCTTTCCAAATAACCAATCTCCAGCCAATTGAGAACAAGCGATTGCATCTGTAAACGAGTGCATAAAGAAAGGATGTAAAACAGCATTAATAAACGGATGCTGAGTTTTACTTGTGTGATTATGGTGAATACGCTTAGGAACTCCTGCTGCAATAGCAGCAGAAAGTTCGATTAAAGCTGTAGAACTATTAGCATGAACATGAAGAATATTATAATTCTTTGAAAGAACCCGAACAGCATTCCAATACTTCAAAACATTTCCTCTTCTTGGTAGTTGAATATAGTTACTACCATAAGCTGATATTTCAGAAAGCAATGAAGAATCGATTTCATTGGTCGAAGCAAAATCAATTTGAATCTTTGACTTATCTAATACACGATAATAATTCATCATCACCGTAGCTAACCCACCAACAGGAGAAAATGCAGTTGTAATAATTACTAATACTTTTTTCATAAACTCATTCCACTAAGTTTAACGATACGCTCACAACTTTTTGCATCTTTATATTTAAAAATCTGATTACAAACCCAATGACGCTTATCTTTATAAATATCTCGCTCATTAGCAAAATCATCTATAAATTGTTCAAATTGCTTTTTTGTTTTAACAATATGTCCTCCCATATATGCTTCGGGATCATCATACACAAAACCACGAGTATTTTTATAGTCTTCTAGATCTGGTACAACATAGGCCTCTGGTCTATCCAATAGTAAATACTGTAAAGACGCTGAGGAATAATCACCTATCAATCCGTCTGCATGTGCCATCAATGTATACATATCATATTCTGTCTTTATAAACTCATCATGAGAATATACTCTTAGATGACTAAAATGACGTTGACACCCATTAGGTGCACTCTGAGCAGGATGCAACTTGACTATAAGAAGAATATTATATTTAGCAAGCAACTTATTCAAATTCTCATAATCGTCATCTGCAAAAAGAGGTATTAATGTATCTAAATGAGAATCATTATAATTTAAATAATCCGATTGTCTGAATGTTGGTACCCATAAAAGGACTTTCTTATATTTACTAAAATCATAAACATTTTGTGGAACGGTCAGCAACTTATCACACATTGGGTCTCCTAGACCAACAATATTTTCTTCTTTGCACTTATATGCCCTTGCATTAACCTTTATATTCAAGTCTGATGAAATAATCATATAAGTAAAAAAGAATTCGTCCCCATTATTAATTTTAGTGTTTGCTCCCATGGATTTAAAATCCTCATTACCATGCTGCATATGAATTACACACTGCTTTCTTGAAGGCTTGATAGGAAGCTGACCCGCAGTATAAAAAACATGTTTTGCATGCAAAAAAGTCCACACAGATTTAACTCCACTAACAAACGTTACATTTTCAGTATCATCAGCATAGCACATATTTTCTATGCCACAAACTATTTTATACTTTTTATCAAAGCGATTTCGGAGTAAATAATCTCTTAAAACAAGATTACAAAAGACAACCCCCTTATTGGCTGAATATAACAACACCAAATTCTCATCCTTTGGTATAATCTTATTTATTTGAGTGAAGATGGGAAAAACAAGACTCTTCAGCATCTTCTTTAATCTGACATTGTTAATCATCTTACCTTATTTAAATAATACCATTTTTTTTCAAATCATAGAATGCTGCAATTAACTTATCATAATCTTCATTCGTCAATGCACCAATATGTCCGACACGGAAAATTGTATCTTTCATGTCACCTCCATTAGGACAAATCCACATACCATACTCATCCTTAATTTTCAAGAAGATATCGTAAGCTGAAGCGGTTGTAGGATGAAGCGGTGTTACTGCATTCGATAAAGATTCTGATACAATTTCAAAAGGCAAATCCTTTATTTTCTCTCGGAAATATGAAGCCAAAGCACCGATTCTAGCTATTTCTCCTTCAACACCACCATTAGCGTCTATCTCTTTCAAACGAGCATTAATCTGGCGAAGAATACCAACAGCTGGGGTCCAAGGAGTCTGCCCACGTTCCATATTCTTCAATGCTATCTTCAAATCAAAGTATTGACATACACACTTAGTATTGTTAACTCGATTAATTGCCTTTGGAGAAAGTACCATTACAGAAATACCAGGAGGACAAGCCAACGCTTTCTGACTACCAGTAATCATAATATCAGCCCCCAACTCCTTCATATCAAAAGGATCAGCCAAGAATGTACTAATACAATCAACAATCAAGAAAAGCTGATTACGCTTACAAAAATCACTAATCAAGTTCATATCATAGTGAACACCCGTTGAGGTTTCATGCTTATTAACCAAGAAAGCCGTATATCCTTGTCCCTCATATGGAGCAAGATGCTCAGCTTTTAACGCCTTACCATGTTCTAGCTTGATTTCCGTATAAGGAACATGATGAAGTTCTAGCAATTCAACAAAACGATGACCAAAACTACCACCATTCACTACCAAAGCCTTATCATTTGGTGTAAGGGTATTCATGATAGCTGTCTCCATCGCTCCAGAACCTGAAGAAGTCAAGAATACGACTTTAGAATCATCAGAAGCTTTTGCAAACTTCTTAATGAGTCTCTCGTTCTCAAACATAACATCAGAAAATTCCGATGTTCTAAAATAAGGTACTTGTTCTGCACCTATTGCTCGTACAGCTTCACTAGACTGTACAGGACCTACTGTGAAATTAATCATATCAATAATATTTAAATTTCAAAAAAGTTTTTTCGATTCATAAATTGTTCCATCACTTGTGCCATGCAAATACTCTCTTTTCTACGCAAACGGGCAGAAGAGAAACGTTTGTTTACTATACAACTGATGAATTCCTGTATCTCATAACGCAAACCAAAACCATCCCATTTATAGAAATACTTTTTATTATCGTTTTGGTTTTCATAACGCAACTCAAAATAATCCGTCTTCCACCATGGTGCTGGCACATAAGCATATCCCTTGGTTCCTGAAATCACCAAGCATCCTTCAGTTTTTACACCCAATCCTACTTTAAAAGAACAAGTAGCTTTAGGATAATGGAAGACGCCACGAGTATAAATATCAATTCCATTCTCCATACGAGAATAAAGATTCAAATTTTCATAATTGATACCCATCAACTTGATTATAGGTAATAATGGATAACTTCCTTCCTCATACATGGAACCACCCGCTTGCTTAGGATCAAATTCACGACCATTCTTATCTAAAAGTTGTGACAAAGAAGCTTCTATGTCAACCACATCACCTATCAAACCAGACTTAATGATAACCATCAAGTGATTAAAAGCAGGGCAATGAGCCGTTTTGTTTGCTTCCATCAAAATAACCCCACTATCTTCAGCCAACTGATACAGCTCTTGTGCCTGAGCCTTTTCTAAGACTAATGGAGTTTCACAAAGCACATGCTTATGAGCCAAAATTGCGTCTTTAATATCTTGGTAATGAGAAAGATGAGGAGTTGCAACGTATACTGCATCTACTGAATTATATAATTTCTCTGTATTTTTACAAGCAATTACATTTTCATGCTTCAAAACATATTTTTTGCAATTAGTCTCATCAATATCATAAGCAGCAACAACATCAACTCCACTAACTACAGATGCTTCAGAAGGAAATCTATCTGCTACTCGACCACAACCGATAACCCCAACCTTTACAACATCCTGCGATTCGTTACGAAGCATTGTAGATGATATACCTTGAGTTCGTGGTAGATAAACAACCTCACAGAATTCATTAAGGTAATCAAATTTTCCTTCCCAATCCGAACCTATAGCGAATATGTCAACGTTATATTTTTGTATATCATCGATTTTCTGACCGACATAATCCTCTATAATAATCTTGTCTGCATACCCAGTAGCTTTAACAGCTTCCACACGTTCCAAAACATTATTGCGGACATTTAATTTACCTCTATCTCGATCAAAGCTATCATTGGTAACACCCACAATCAGATAGTCGCCAAGTTCTTTTGCTCGACGAAGAAGGTTAATATGGCCTTGGTGGAGAAGGTCGTATGTTCCGTATGTAATAACTGTTTTCATATTCGAAATTCTGTTTTATATTTAAAAAATATATTATGCATAAACTCAAAAAACTACATATATTTCTCGTTCCATTCCAACGAATATATTTTCAAAAGCGAAGTACGTATCGCTTTTTCATTAAAATGGGTACTATAATATAATTCTTGTTTCCTTTTCATCTCGATATTATCCTGTCCCAACAAACAAAGAAGCTTTCTAATTAAATCATCTTTATCTCCATTTTTAAATAGCAAACCACCTTGCGATACATCAATGATACTCTTAAAAAATGGCACATCACTTGCAAGAACAGGAGTTCGATAGTAAAAGGCTAAAGAAAGCACACCACTTTGCGTTGCCGAAATATATGGATAAATTACACACTTGGCATTTTGATACATATAAGCAATCTCGGAATCCAAAATATAACGATTAATAAACTTCACATTAGAATCATTTTTCATTCGTTCGAAACCAAGCTCCCCATTTCCGGCAACAACCAGATAATACTTTTTTTGTAGTTCTTCACATTCCATAAAAGAATGATATAAAAGAGAAATACCTTTATAAGCTTCTATACGACCAAAAAAAAGAATATAAGGTTTATCTAATTCTTTTAATTCTTTCGGCACCACATGCCCATCTAGAATACCTTTAGATACTAAAGAAGGGAAAGAATGATAAGACACCTGTTTATCTGGAAATTTTTTTTTCAAATTATGATATTGCTCGACACTATTTGTTACTAAACACTTCGCTTCAATAAGATTTTCCTTCAATCTTTTATAGCTTATACGTTGTCTTAGCATCTTGTACCATGCTTTCTTTGCTTCATGTGGTTCTAAGTCATGAACTGTAGAAAGAACATGAATCCCCATAGATTGAAGCTTACGTTGCATTTTAACTGTAGGAATACCATTAATATAATGCACAAGCTGAATTTCATATTCTTTACATAATTCGGAAATTAACCAATCATAACCTTCCGAATTAAATAATAATTCTTTAAGCTTATTTAATGCCGAATTTGCTTTTTTATAAAACACGCTTTTCTTATGCAGTTCCTTTTTAATATTCTTCCTAAAAAAATCGTCTTCATAATCATGAAAGAAAAAATACACATCATCTTGTGGAGAAAATGTATTTACTATCTCACTTACATATGGTCCCATACCTGCGTATGAGGTCGTAGCTACTATTAATGTTCGTTTCATATTTAATTTCAAAATACTTGTCTAAAACTATTAATGCCTATTCACGTGATTAATCAGAATCATACAGTCCAATAAACTTACAAGTCATCGTATATCATTTCTCAAAAAAATATTGTTGGCGAGCCCGAATTAGCTCACTCTCACTCATTTTATTCTTCTTCTCTAAAGGCATCCATGGAAACTCATGCGACTTTTCTTTCAGCTTATGGGCATACTCCTCTGTCGTCATTATAAACTTGGCAGGAATACCACCCCAAACTTCATTGTCTGGAACATGCTTGGTTACAATACTACCTGCAGCAATTACAGAATTCTTACCTACGGAGCAATTTGGCATTAAAATAGTACTTGTACCTATGAAGCAATTCTCAAATAGTTCAATACTGCCCACTTTATCAATATCACCACGCCTTAGTCCTAGCAATCTTGCCACATTGAATACACTAACATCATGATTGACAAAATTAACTCCAGCAGCAACTATTACATTATCATGTATGCTAACAAGATAAGGTTCTGTTCCAAAATTGATGGTATAAAGTTCTACATTTTTACCAAGATAATAAAATTTATCTCTCATCAACTCTGCTCTTTCCTTTGGATTTGCCTTTTTCAGTTTCAATCTAAACCACTTATTATGAAGGAGATTTATTGCCCCCCAGCCCGTCCGAGAACGGCCGTTTTGGGGTGTATCATAGAGGGCAGAACCGCTATCACGACTCCACCTAAGTCCCTCTAAGGGCATATCTTTTTTCATCTTAAAATTTTAGTTTATGTTAAACAATTCGTCATAAGGGCTTAAAATGGCCGATATGAACACTAATAGAGCGTGTTTTTCGATGGTATTGATCCCTACAGGTCATTATCCAAGAGAAGCAATCAAAGCAGGTACACCTTTGAGAGATATGGCACGACGAAGGTTATAAGATAGGCAAAAGAGACCCATCTCAGCAGTTACTTTCAGTTTGCCTTTCAGTAAAAAGTAGTATTGCCCAAGTGCTCGCTTCATGGTTCCAAAAGGATGCTCGGAGAGGCATTTGCGATTGTCCATCTTGTTCTGATCTAGATGTAAAACGTAACGGACAACCTTCTTCACGATCTTCATTCTTGGAGGTTTTGGCTTGTCCTTATTCTCTTCTTTGAGTTGCTTGCGTTTTGCTTCGGTTGCCTTTATCAAGGTGTCTTTGTTGAAGTCTGCCTCCTTGAACTTCTGGATGGTACACTTGCACTTGCATTTTTTACATGCAAGCTTGTTGCAATAGCGGATCATACCGTTTCTTTTGATAGACTTTTGCCTCAGGATTTCTCCTTGCGGACAATAGACAAGATTGCGTTCGGCATCCCTCACGAAGTATCCTTCAAGAGCCTTGGCACGCATCTGCCCGGGAGTCATCTTCAGTACAGCAGACTCTGCTACATCAGAAGTGTACTCCTTGACCTCTACAATCTGTGCATCGGTTAAAAAATCCTTGTAGGCTTCCGGTATGACTGCTGCTTCAAGACATGCCTTCAAATCTTCTGGATTAGTACTTGACTTTTGTTCGTCAGTTATGGTAGCTTCGTTATAGTCAAACTGAACCTGCTCCGTGCAGCTGCCATCACGTTGGATGACATTTGGTACGATACCATTAGCCAATGCATCTGCATGATCCTCGGGACACTCGTACCCCTTGTCTGCAGTTGATTCAAGAACGTCAACACCATAATCGGCTTTCACCTCAGATGCTACGCTTGTAAGCTGACCATGGTCTGTTGGACTGTTGGTTACCAGGAAGCCTGCTATCATATGGCTCTCCGCATCAACTGCAGTTTGCACATTATAACCGACACAAAAGCCTTCGTTGGCTTTCATTAGTCGGGAATCAGGATCGGTTAAGGAAATCTGGCTTTCACCACTTTTCTCAAGTGTATCACGGTATCCCTCATAGCGTTCCTTGCGCTCCTTGCAAACATCAAGCTTACGTTGCAACTCATCTTTAGAGAGCCTGCGTCCTTCCTCATGATCGTATGCTTCAAGTTCTTCCATATAGATTGAAATATGTTCATCAAGACGCTTGATTCGGTCATCGAGTTTGCTTAGAGTAAGGTTGTTGTCTTTAGCATTTACAGCCTTAAACTTGCTTCCATCAATAGAGATGTACGACTTGGAAAAGAGCTTCAGTCCCATACAAAACTTGTTGAACTCTTTAAAAACTTTAGTAATAGCCTTCTTGTTGTCCTTGCGGAAATCGGAGATTGTACGAAAGTCAGGAGTCAGCTTGTTGAGCAGCCACATTACCTCTACGTTACACTTGCACTCACGAGCAAGTTTGCGAGAGGAACGTACCTGATAGAAGTAACCATAAATATAGAGTTTGAGGAGATCGCGAGGATCATATCCAGGAGTACCTGTCTCTGCAGGAGTACTGCGGACGAATCCCAGTTCATCCATTTTGAGATTATCGACAAAAGCATCAAACAAGCGAACAGGGGCGTCAGCCTCTACATACTCGTCAATGCAATCAGGGAAAAGAACCCTCTGTCGTCTATCTTGTCCTTTTTTATATGCCATATCTTTCTTGTTTTTTACTACAAAGATACATAAAATAATTGAGAATCAAGAAGATACGAAGTTAATTAACTATAAAGAGCAAAAGAAAAATGCCCAATTCAGTTGTTTGCTTCCCTAATTAAGTTTTCGGACGGCCTCCCCCGAATTTTTCAAACACACCCATTTTTAAGCTTTTAACATTTTATTTAAAATTGCAAGCGATTTCTTTCTTTCCCCATCAAGGATTTTATTGACAGAAAAATAATCAATATCGCCAAAACTATCAATTGAACGGCTATCATCAGTTACAACCCTTGATTCTAAGCCAGTAATCTGCAACAAACTCATAACTCTACTGTTAAACTTCTTTGGTGATACAGTAATAAAAGGTTT
The DNA here is from genome assembly GCF_019249655.2 of Segatella copri. Lineage (NCBI taxonomy): Bacteria > Pseudomonadati > Bacteroidota > Bacteroidia > Bacteroidales > Prevotellaceae > Segatella > Segatella copri. The sequence goes on along the minus strand of NZ_CP137557.1, from coordinate 1,341,015 downwards.
GTTGAAATTTATAGAGAAAGCTGTTCCATGAAACGAGCTGACCACTATAAATGAAGCATGAAGCATCAAATTAAGGAATTGATCTGGCGTCGCATAAGTAAACACCTTATCATAATAATTATCAAATGGCTTTCCACCATATGTAATATGATATAATTTCAATCCTTTCTTTTCTGCAATTTGCTTGGCATAATGCTTGATATAAGAGTCTTCCTTTCCATATTCTACACTATATGTCAGCAAATAAGGTTCAGACTCTTTAAAAGCATACCTTTCTGCTATTTCAGACCATGCTACTTTATCCAGCAACAACGTAGGATCAAGAACAACTTCTGATGCTACCCCAAGACTTTCCAATATTTTTTTAGCAGACAATTCTCTTACCGTAATATATTGGTATTTTTCTAATAGTCTTTTGGTATCATCAACCTCATTCTCTGGAAAGTTAGGCATACCAATACTTGCTGCATAACTTATTTTCTTTTTACCTTCTGGAACAAAATCTAAATAATAGCTTTTATCTATTCCTCGGTTATAGAAACTATTCCATACTTGATCACTACCGGTAATATACACATCTGCCTGAGGTGGATTAGCAATAAGTGATTTAAAGCCTATATATTCTGATGTTACAGGCAAATAGCATTTCAAGAAATCCATATCAAGCTTTTTGAGTTGATAAGATTTCCTAGAATATTTCAATACACAACGATAAAACCATCTGATGAAACCTCGATCTTCATAAATAGCTTTAGAATTTCCTTTAGGTGTCATACATGGTCTAGTGTAATGTATAATTTCCACTTCATGCCCTAGTGACTTAACAGCCATACCAGTAGCAAGAGCCTGCAAATATGTACCATAGTTGGTATTATCTAAAATAGTTATTATCGAAACTTTCATTTGATTAACTTCTTAATTCTAGAGATTAATAAAAACAACCAAGGGTAACGTCTTATATTATATTCAACTTGTACCTTCAAGTTATTAATAAAATAATTACCTTCATAATACTTATCAAGAAAAGCAGGATAATGATTCAATGCCAAATCATAACTCATTTCTCTGTCTTTTGACAATGGTGTAGGATGACTTAAATTCGCATTTGTTTCCACAGCCATATCCATAGGAATTACCTTCAGAACAAACTGATTTTTCAAGCTATCTAAAGCCTGCGCTCCTTTAGCAGTATTGACAAGTAACAAACTTACACCTCGATGAATAAATGGAAAATCAGGAATACTTTCTCGCACACCCCAAAAATCAGCCAAAGTTATATCGCCACACCGATGAGTGTTTGCAAATGGACATTGATAGCAATTCATTCGCATAAGATGACCTGAAATAAATGCCTTAAAGTACGCCTCCATATCTTTGGAATAATTTACATACTTCATCTTGCCTGAAGAGCGCATTTTGTAAGAAGAAGAAGAAGAACAGCTCCAACCACGGACTCTCTTATCTCTAAAAGAATAGTCAACGAAATCAGCATCCATCTTTTCTTCAACATGGCTAATCATATTCTTGAAAATCTCAGGCGATGGAGTTCCATGACATATTAAATCAGAAGTTAGCAAATTATCATATTCCTTTCTCAGGAAAAGCTTTAAGCCTGCCACTTGACAAGGTGTACCAACAAAGTAAACAATACGTTCCTCTCGTAAATCCTTTTTTACTTGTTTATAGGAATCACCTATATCAGATTGAACATATTTGCTACCTTTCAATTTTTCTAAATCAGAAGATTTCTCAACCCTAATATGACATACTTTTGGTCCATTCTTGTAAGCAGCTCCATAGACAACACCATTTTGAGACAGAATTTTTTTGGCAATTGCAATAAAGCCACCTCCAGAAGAACTCGTCTTAAGATCACCGACATTCTTATTCTGTGCAACATAAGCTTGACCTTCATCCTGTCGAACAGTTTTAGCCTTCATCATTGGACAAACACTTTCACATAATCCACAATTCACGCATTTCGTTGCATCCAATTTAGGATAAAGGAACCCCTCTTCATTTGATTCCATTTGTAAAGCCCGGTGTGCACACACTTGCTCACAAGCTCTACATCCACAACAAGTAGCTGCATCCATGGTTGAAATATACTTTAACATATATATTATCTTTTTATATTAACCAATATTCTCACAAGAAAGCATAAGAAGGATATATTGTGTCCTTCACAAAACTCCACAATCGATTCTTCTATTACTTCTTTTGGTGTATACCTACTAAACATTGCAACTCTACTTACAAACGCTCTCATATTCGTGAAAAGATGAGCCTGATTTCTTGCTTTAAAATACGAATGTGCCCATTTGAAAAAAGCGACCAATGCTCTAACTTTTCTAACAGAAATAGGCAGACTAACATTCGGTGAAATATTTTGATTTCCACATCTCCATAAAACATGTGAATTATTTATCGTATGGAAACCTTTCTTTTCAGAAAACAAAACCCATGTAGCAGTATCACTTCCCCAAGCCAAATCAAATTTTTTAAACCCATTATATTTTCGGTAAACTTCCCTACTAAATATATTTTCTACTACAAGACTGGCATATTTACCTTTTAATTTACCTTTATAATAAGAGAAATTATCTAAATCTTGAGGATATTTTTTAGGAATACTTGTTATCTTTCCATCATCGTTGATAACCTTCACATCAAAATGATACAAATCATAGGAAGCATTTGTTTCTTGTAAACTTTTACAAAAATTTTCAACACAAGATGCTTCCATTACGTCATCATCCGAGAAAAGCCATATCCATTCCTCTCCCTGGCTCATATCAATGCAACGCTCCCATTGTGCTACCAAATCCTTACCACCAAAATTGGTATCAAAGCGGCGATACACCAAGTTGATCTTATCCCTGTACCTGTCCACTATCTCCCCAAGATTGTTGGGGCTACAGTCATCGCCAATATAAAGCGTGAAGTCTTGGCACGTCTGAGCCGCGATGGAATCCAACGCTGCTGCCAAGAACGTTGCCTTATAAGCAGGGATGATAATAGCTAAATTATTTTGTTTTTCTTTCATATGATAATCGTTTTCTAATATACAATGCACCTATCGGCACACAGATACCCACGAATGAATATAGCGGCCAATACATAAGGGAATATCCCTTGATGATAGGGAAACCAGCCAACTGCTCTATCGGCAAGGCATACACCCAGATGATGAGGAGAGAGATGAGCTTGAACGACAAGAAATGCCACGTCAAGACCTCCAAGGTATGGTCGCCCACAAACATCAAGAATCGCTTAGCCCAGTTCTGATAAAGACTCAGACGATGACTCAAATTCAGTATCATAATTGTTCCCAAAATGGCACACACCGAATAAGGCAATATCTGGATGGCAGAATAAGACAGCATGGATGTGCCACACCAAACAGAACCCATCGATACGATGATGAAAGCCATAATCGTAATCGGCCACTTATCAGCATCCACATTCATCCGCTTATATGCCCTTCCCATAACGATAAAGAAACCAGCAAAGAAAGTGCGAGAGGCAATATGGACAGCAGGAACTTCGACATCAAACCACGACATCACGATAGCTATCAAGAGCAGAATCGAAGCCCCTAAGAAGTCATTCTTCAGATACTTAAAACAGCCCAAGGCCAAGAACGACCCCAAGAAAAGTTCCTTCAAAAACCAGTAGCCTCCCAAGAGTTGCTCCGTCTCGTTCATAGCCAGAACTATCTTTGCCACATTCTTCACCACATCTTTCCAACCATACAGCAGCGACACCACACCTTTCCATCCACATACATCATTATAAATGTTTAGATGGAAGAACACATTGTGCAACACGAGGAAGAGCAGCGACCATTTTACGAATGGCACATACAATCCCTTGACCTTGTTAATGGAGAACTGCCTCACATTATTGAGGTACTTATCCTTGAAACAGTAGCCACTGACAAAGAAGAACAGCGACATGTGGAACATCGTCACAAATTGCCCCCCCCCACATGTGGCAATCCAGCATGACAAATCACCATAAGCATGATGGCAATAGCCTTCGCTATCGTTATTTTCTCATCTCTCATGAATCAATAGAATCTACAAGATTTTCCTTTAAAATTATACGTTAGGTTACGAGGACGCTCGCTTACCCTCTTGGCTGGGATGCCAGCCACTACTGAATATGGCTCCACATCCTTGGTAACCACACAACCAGCGCAACAAACAGCCCCTTCGCCGATATGCACTCCTGGCAAAACAATAACGTTAGAGCCTAACCATACCCTGTCATCAATCTCTACCGAAAACTTCACCTTATCCTCTGGAGGACAATCGAAGTTAAGGTCACGATGGTCATGCTGGAGCGTATAGATGGAAACGTTGCTGGAGAGGTTGACATTGCGTCCCATGGTCAAACCTCTGCGAGCATCCAATATGGCATTGTCACCGATAATTGTGCCATCGCCAAGAGTAAGCCTTTCGGGGCATCTCATCTCCGTACGGAAGTGTATATGGTTACGTTCTTTCCCATTTTCACACCCAGTCCCTTATACAGCCATATACGCAGATGTACGGATGGGATGGTAGAAATTTGAAAGAGCACGAATCTGTCCCCCCGAATCTCAGAAAATGTTCTGCCACACGAAGAGGAAACCGCATGATTTTCTTTATTTTCGGATTGCTCTGGCGGCTGCCCAAGGCAGATAATGCCATGAGCGGATAAAAGAGGATAGCGAAGAACCACTTGAGATAAAGGATGGCTACCGCTATGATTAGAATGATTAATATTGTATTCATTGGGTTATCTTATTTTAAAAGTTTAGACTTCAAGAGATACAAATTCGGGAAATATTTGAAACAGACAAACTTAAACGTACCAGAGAAAGAACGTCCCTTGCGGTAAATACAAATATCCTTCCTCAACATTTCCTCAATAAACTTACAGTCATCTGGACGTTTTTCTTTAAGAATCGGGAATTTCAATATTTGGTCACAAGCATGTATCAAAATACCCTCCATAAAAGGAATAACAGAAGAAAGCATAGGCTTATTCCATCGTTTCAAATCTTCCATTATCTCTTTCAAATTAAATAATGTATCAAAAAACAATCTATTCACCGAAACATTTACCTGATGACAAATACTCAGAGGATTATCACGATAATAATAATGAGGATTGGCAGAAACAGCCAACAGCTTACCAGAACCAAACAACGGCTTCACATTATAATACATAAAGAGATAGTCCTCATTGTTGCGCCCCTCTCGGAAGAGAGTTTGGATGAACTCACGCTTATAGAGTTTATTCCATACCGTGGCATCCATACCAAGCCCCAAGAACATTTTCATATACAGAGCAAAAGGCATAGTCTCGCCATCCTTATACTCATACGATCCAACCATATACGGAGAAAAGGCACCATTCTTATTGCGAATAATAGGCGAAGAGACAACCATTGTATTCTCATTCTGATTCATCACTCGCATCAGATCCTCATACATAGTCTCATCAACATAGTCATCGCTGTCCACGAAACCGATGTATTCTCCTTTGGCAACCTTTAAGCCAGCATTACGAGCCGAAGAAAGTCCACCATTTTTTTTATGTACTACTTTGATGCGAGCATCCTTCTTTGCCCACTCATCACATTTTTGCGGGCACATATCAGGAGAGCCATCATCAACTAGAATTATTTCCAAGTCTTTATACGTTTGATTGATAACAGACGTAATACACTCGTCAAGGTATTGCTCAACCTTGTAAATTGGTATTATTATTGAAATCATAGTTCTTGCTTTTTAATAGATTGTCCCACTTATAATAAACTGTATAAAAATATAGAGGCAACAAAATACTCAATCCAGGCAAATTCGTTGCAGAATCAATGATAAGCCATCCTAACATAAGGCATAAGCAAATGGCTTTCTTATCTACTTTTATTGCACAAAAACAAGCATCAATTGTTATGTACAAATATGCAACCATTCCAACAAGTCCTTGTTTCATCATAATCGGAAACCAAACGGATTCTGCTCCAAAAATTTGAGAGTACATTTTTCCCCCTTGGAAAATGTCAAAGTTATGACCATTGCCAAACCAAAAGTTTTGCATCCAAAAATAAACAGAATATTCCAATTGTCCTAAACGCATATCCCAAGAACTTGCACCACCCATATCTGTATTACTATCTGTTGTTAAAGAATCAAACATTGTTGAGAGATAAGCACCACCAAAATAAACAATAACGACCGATGCCATGACTACAAAAGCAAAGTTTTGAGCATTAAACATTTTTCGGTTTGCTATAAGTGGTAACAATATAACGACACCTCCCAAAAGTGGACTTCGAGACCCCGAAAGGAATATGCCTAACAAACAAACTCCCATATAGAACATTGACTTTTTCTTTTTTAAGAGATTTTGCCCATAAACATAAAGCATCAAGAAGAAGGAAAAAAGCACCATGTTTTCAACACCATATCCTATAGAATGCGGAACAAAAGAATGTAGTCTGATAAACAAACCTCGAGTTCCAGCATCAACAGCCCAATAAGTTTCTGGGTACATTATTGTTAGAAGTTGACTTCCTATAATATTATTTCCAGCTAATTCACAAATGGCATTGCCATTTAACAAGAGAACATATCCACAAATAACTTTTATAAAAAGCTTTAAATCTGCTTCGTTTTTTATAGCATCAAAAAACATGATGAAATACAGAAACGGACTAAGGGAGTCTACCAAAGTAATAATGGCAAACTGAGGATTGCAAGCGTAAATGAAGCTTGCTACAAACATTATAACTAACGACCGCCTTAAAGGATTCTTCCCCAAACTATCATTATTTCTCAAAAGCCATAATAGGAACAAGCATAATGTAAAAAATGCATCCAATTCAAATTTACCGATATGGGATGGTATTCCATGACTAAACATAAACTTGAATGGCGCATAAACTATTATTCCTCTTTTGAAATTCTTGATAAAGACAGTTATTAATATAAGAAATAATAAATATATTAACATGACTTTTTAATAATTGTTTTCTCTAAATATTCTTCTATTCTCACACAAGAAGTACCATTTTCACTCATTCCAATTTTCTCCTTGTAGGACGCAAGTCGTTTTGCATAATTGCTAAAATCAAACAACTGTACAGTTTGTATTAATTGCTTTTCATCAAAACTATAAGGAAATGGCATTTCTTCAGGCTTGAAGTACAAGCCTCTGTCATAAGTATTATAATCAGGGATATATAAAAAACATGGTTTATCTTGCATGACGAACTCCGTAGAGACAGAAGAAAAATCGGTTATCAATACATCTGAAGCGCATAATAAATCTTGTATATCAGGATATGATGTAGCATTGAACACTTTTTTAGAAAGGTACTTTGCATATATTTCTGGTAATGGTTGTCTTGCTACATTTGGATGTAATCTAAGAAGTAACACATAATTGCCCCCGAATTTTTTTGAAAAAGTTTGTAACAAAGTATTTACATCTATACTATTTTGAGCTATTTCTCCAAAAGATCTAAAAGTAGGAGCATACAAAATGAGTTTGGTATCTATGTTGATATGATAAGTTTCATATACCCTATTCTTCTTTGTTTCATATTCATTAGCAATGAAAAAACAATCGTCTCGTGGAGTACCAACTTCTAATATTCGTCCTTTATACCATGTGGAATTTCTTATCCAATCCGTTTGCCATTTGGAACCACTAAGCATGATATCTGTTTGATTGCAATCTTTGATAGCATTCTGAATATATTCATAACTTAATGCTTCTATGCTGTCTTTCTCTGATTTCTTAGGTCCCATTCCATGCCAAGTCTGTATATAAATCTGACCTGATTTTTTCTCAAACTCAGACATACGTACATTAGCTATAAAAATTTTACATGATAATTGGGCAATTAAGTGAGCAACTGATTTTGTCTTGACGAACTTAATGTTTGGGTATTTGTTTTTATAAAGCTTTGGATTATCCACTACTGCTATAATCTGTAAGCTCATTTGATTGTGATTACCTATATATGTAGCAATCGCTTTAGGATTACAATTGAAATACTTTCCTCTCCAACTTATAACACACATCTTCTTTTCATTGATAGGTAACTTATTATATAGCAACTTATATAATAAGTTCCATCTCCAATAGGTCGCCCACCACATGATAAAATGCTGTATCTTTTTGATGTTAACTTTCTCTTTCATCTTTTTCTCATTTCTTTAAAATAATGTTTTTGAAATCATTAAAAGCAGCCAGCTTGCACACATAACAAATAGGCAGATAAATAGCTGCATACACAATTGTTCCTATCAATAATGATAAAATATTATTATCTATTAAGCAACAGCTGATGTAAGCAACACCAAAAGCGCATACTGCAATACCTAAATATTTCAAAATATCCTTAAATTGAAGCCAATAACCATAGTCAAGAAGACTTTTGGTAGGATACATATTTACAATAGCCGCTACAACGTTATAAACACTACAACTGACAACTACACCTGTTAAGCCAAACGGAGCACCGCATAAAAGCAACATCAGACAGATTGGCTTTTTGAAAAACTCCAACTTTAGGGTCAAGTCTGTACGATTCAACAATTGAAGGAGACTAAAGTTCAATTGGCTTATTGGTCCCCAACAAAAACCTGCGCAGCAAATCATGAATAACGTTATTGTAGCCTCCCACTTGGATGTCCAAAGGATGAGAATTAAAGGCCGAGCGACTGCTATCAAAAGAAAATACACTGGGAAAACCACAAAACAAACCATTTGAATGAGCCGTGAATAAACGGAACGCACCTTGTCTGTATCTCCTTGCGTTTCCACCATGATAGGAAGAACCACTCTGTTAATGACATTTGTCAAGATACTTCTTGGCTGCGTGGCTAAATTATTCGCTTTCGAATAAAAGCCCAACTTGCTTGCGCCCAAGAAACGGCCTATGAAAAAAGAGTAAATTTCATTGAAAAACGCTCCTATCAAATTGGCACTTAACAATTTCCAACCGAAATTGAAAAGGTAATGAAAAGACTCCTTGTTAAACACTAACGATGGTCTCCATTTGGAAAGTACCCATAGTAATAATGTCTTAAAAAACGAACTTCCCACTTGCTGAATAACTAAAGTCCATACTCCAAATCCTTTGTAGGCAAAATAAATACCAACAAGTCCCATTGGTATCTGTGTACAAACATTTACTGTAGCTATCGTCTTTATCTTTAAGTTCGCAGTGAACTGAGCTGTTTGAACTATTGACAAAGAATTAAAGAACACGCACAAAGCCAGTACCCTAAGCAAGATTTTCAAGATTGGCATCCTAAAAAAGTCTGCCACTAATGGTGATACAAGGAACAATACAAGATATACAAATACTCCTAATCCTACATTAAAGTAGAATGCGGTTGACATATCCTCTTGCGTCCTTTCTTTTTTTCTGATGATTGCTGTTCCAAATCCACAATCTACAAAGACGTTAGCAAGTGACAGAAATATACTTAATACTCCGACTGTACCATAATCGGATGGTGAAAGAAGTCTTGCTAATACAACACCTATGACAAAAGAGCAACCTATTGTCATAAAGTTGTCTACAAAACTCCAAATGGTTCCTTTGACTGATTTCTTTTTTGTGTTATTTTGTGACATAAATTATATGTGATTCAAGCACTTTTTCAAATCCTCATCAGAAAGCGAAATACTCCGAAATTTCTTATGCGCTCCTTCTTTCTGAAAATATGAAAATAGTTCGGCTTGTATTTTGTTGTCTAATATTCGATAAAATCCTTCTCTCTTCAAACGGACAGGCATACCGACCCAAATTCCTCCCTCGAAATCATTTTCAAGTTTCTTTGAAACGAGGGAATTGCTTCCGATTATGGTATAGTCTGGCAACAAGGCCCCTTTGGCTATAGTGCAACGATTGCCTATCCAGACATTGTTTCCCAAACGTACAGAGCCAAGTGCATTGCCTATTAAATTATTAACACCATCGTAGGTAAAATGAAAATTAGAGTCATATATTTGGGTCTCCCATCCTATACGAACGTGATTCTCAATATTGACAGAATTTGCGCAATACAGTCTACTCTTTTGGTTCATCAAGAAGTCGTTGCCAATATTGAGCACTCCCTCATAAGTTACAATGATTGAGCACCCAGAATATATCTTAATGTCAGCACCCAAGATTAGCTTACCATATTGGGTAATACGCAATAGGGTTGTAAGACCTTTATTGGAAATCATAGGATGTAGGCAAATGCCAAGACTTACCATTCCTTTCCTTATCTCCACACCCTTTTGAAATTCAATACTCCCTTTATGAATTTCGTTTATATCTACTTTCTTTCCAACATAGACAGGAAGTTCCTTAGCTATGCTTATAGGAAAGACCTTAAAATTCAAATAAACAGTCTTGATCATATTGACTGTAGAAAAGAAGTCTATGATTCTTTTGATTTTTCCTAACATACTTATCCTTTTATGGTTTCAACTAGTGCTTCTTGCAGTTTATATTGCGGAATCCATTCCAAGGCTTCAAGCTTGCTTGTATCAAACACGGCCTTACGAATTACAGAGAATCCTTGTCTTTCAACTTCAGATGGCAAATCAAAGACAACCTTACTTCCGCCTATATGTGCTATCATCTCTGCCAATTCACGAATCGTGACACACGAATTAACATCAGCTACATTATAAGCCTCTTCATTTAAACCTTTCAACAAAATTGTCAATATCGCTGATGCGCAATCCTTCACATAAAGCCAAGAACGGTATTGTTCTCCTCTGCTTTTTAATACAATATCCTCATGATTCCTGGCATTGCGAACAAACTGAGCATAAGCACGAGTATCTTTATCCGTAAAATGTGGCCCAAACGTATGACATGGGCGAGCCACAACAGCCTCAATGTTATATTGGTGGCTATAAGCTACACATAACGTTTCAGCTGCACGTTTGGAAGTTGGATAGCAAGAGCGCAAAGTCATGCAATCCACATATCCACTATCCGATTCTTTCCAATTATCCACATCACCATTTCCATATACTTCACCAGAAGAAACATACAGAAAACGTTCCAAACTATGCTCCCTACCATAATCAAGAAGATTCTTGGTACCATTAATATTTGTCCACATGGTTCCTACTGGATCCAAAGCGTAAGCATTAGGATTTGCATTACTGGCTGCATTAATTATATAATGGAAAACTATGTTTTCTTTTATCGGAGCATTTACATCTCCTTCAACAATATGTAAAAGAGGATTATCCAAATACTTAGCAAAGCATTTTTGGGCATTGTTTCGATTGCGGGCCATTGCATAAATATTGCATTCCACATTGTTTTCAATGAGGAAATCAATAATGGCACTACCTATCAAGCCACAAGCACCTGTTATCAGAATGTTCTTACCATTGAGTTTCTCGAATGGTATATAATCGTAGTTCTTCATCATTTCAACCATGGCGCTTTTGATACATGTTTTAGAGCTTTAAATAGCTCTATATCCTCTACATTGGTAAGTTTCAGTCCATTTTTCTCAGAACCTAAAACTAAATGTTGGTTATTGATACCTATTTGGGCCACCAACTGACATGATGCAGCTGTATCTTCCAATTTATTGTCAATTGCTGTCTGTTGAGCTTTCAGAATCGTTCCCAATTTATAAGTGTGTGGAGTCTGTGTTCTTACTAATCGTTCACGAGGTATCGGCAAATAGCTGAGATTATTTTCATCTGCATGATATTCCATGATAACCTCTTTACATAAAAGGCCTGTCACAGCATAACCATATTTCTTACAAGTCTCAATATTTCTTGAAATAATGTCCTCTGATACCAAAGGTCTAACGCCATCTTGGATAACGATTATATCATCATCAGAAATACCACATTTTTGCAAGCCAAGCAATCCATTACGTATAGAATGGAAATTACTATCACCTCCTGGGAAAATGTATTCAAGTTTAGTTATACCATATTGGCTGGCATAAGCCTTCAATACAACTTCCCAACCCTGCAAACATATAACGGCGATGGCATCTATTTGCGGATGATGCTGAAAAGCCTGCATAGTGTATATGATGACAGGACAATCATCAATATTCATAAATTGTTTCGGAATATCCTGTCCCATACGAGAACCAGAACCCGCTGCTGTTAATAATGCTATATTCATAATAATACTATATTTTCACTAGGGTCCCTTTAAAAGGGACGATTATTAAATATGTTGCTAATACTTTTTCTATTGATTCTATAAACACATTTCTATCATCCTCCTAAATTGTATCATCCTCAACCTCTGGTAAATGAAAGAACTCTATCAAATGATCCTTTAGCTGATTCAACATACTAATGCTGTTGAATGACTTGACGGCACTTATTTGAGCTTACCGGATTCATATAATCGCAGTTTTATACCTTTCAAAGCCATATCTGCCCACCGCTCATGATTTTGCTTCAACTCCTCCTTATCAGCATCAGTGAGATTCAACTGAATAATATAGTCTTTCATACATTCTACAGCTATCTCCTTGATTTTATCAAGATCAGAACTGAGAACTTTACCTTGAAGCAAATGCTCTGTTACCTTCGCATGGATATAACCCTCGAGGTAAGATAAAGCTAAATCTTTGATTTCTAACATAAGAATCTATATTTTTATGAAACCTTCATTACTTTGTTCAAAATCATCCCGTCCTTCTTTACCATTAAAGAAGGAGTTTTTTCTACCTCTCCGTCTCTCCTGCAAGGAGAGCTCCACCTTTCTCGCCAAGCCTCTCTTCCCTCAGGGTCGAGAGGATGTAACCGCCCTACAGTGCTATAAATGCCCCACCTGTCCCTCCCCTGCGGGAGGGTCCTTAATCCTAAACCAAGCCTTTCCCTTATTAAGGGAAAGGATGTAGCTGGCTCTGCTATAGCGCCGCCAGAGTTTTGGTATCGTCAGCGGAGCCTGTGCCCTAAAGGGCTGCCGATGAGTGCCTACGCAACAGAGTTGCGATTGTTTGTCGGCTAGCGCATCTTCAAGATTCTATCAATCTGCCGCTCTCACGCAAACGTTTTTTAAAACCTTGCATCACTGTATCTGCCCATTCATGAAAGTTTTCTTTCATCAACTGCTTTTGCTTTTCATCAAAACTAGAATAGGCAATCTGTTGCTCCATACATGTCTGAGCCGTTTCCTTAGCTAAGTCCAGTGTACGTTCTGTCACTTTACCATTGGTAAGTTTCTCGCCTAATTGGGCGTAGAAGTAGCCATCACAAAAGGCTATACAATATTCTTTTGCTATCATAACGCTTCCTCTTCAATTATAAAGCTCGTAAGTAATCTTATTTACTGTATGCTCTGCTTCTTTTTAAGGGGTTCTGCCGGATGTTTAACAGGCATACTTTGATATGTTAAAGTTCCGGATTTCGCAGTAGAATATACATTACAATATTTACTGAGCCAATAAACAACTCCACTATTAGGATGTTTCTTACTTCCCTTACAACTGATTGTAGCGCTAGTCGGAGCCAATAAATCTATCACATCTGTAGTAAGATTGTGCTTACTGCCATGATGAGGGACTTTTAATATGCCGTATTTAACTTCATCACCTAGATTATCAACAACATCATGCAAACTTTTAGCACAAGCATCACCAGCCAAAAGGAACTTTTGGTTTCCTGGATGAAACAGCAATATTAAACTAGCCTTATTGGTTGCAGAAGTTTCTTTCTCTGTATCCATGACACTTTTTACCTCTTTATCTGTCAGAATCTCATCTTCATTATATAATTCAGCATCTGCCTCGTCTGTTATTTCAGCAAAGTCCAAAGCCATCTCATAAATGGAATCTTGCAAAAAATGATCCTCAGGACCAACAATTTTCAAAGGAACGCCAACAAAATCCATATTATAAGACCACTGATAAATCTGAGAGTTACTTCTTCGAATGATATCTATCAGATTTTTACTACTGTCTGTTGGATGATTATAAGTCTCTTTGCCTTTTTGAGCAAGTAGTCCTGTTTGGTAATTCAATCTGCGCCAATCACAAGAAAGGATACTCTCTGGATTTGCAAAAACAAAATTTGATATTACAACAGTCGCATCATTATATAAGTCAAAAAATCCGCCCTTATGATCTTTGTCAGGATGAGTACATACAGCATAATCAATAATGAAACAGCCATTCTCTATATGTTTTATGTAGCGCTTGACTTCTTCTCCATCTCCTACGTTACCCGCATCTATAACAATTGTCCACCATCGAGTATTATCATCCAGGTAGTTTATCACAATTGCATCAGCATCGCCTACACTCAAAATATGTACATAATATTCCATAAGCACCTCTTATTTAGAAATAAAAGTTATTATTAAAGTCCTTGCATAATTTCTTGCAGCATACTTCATAAAAAAGAAAGCAACAACTCCTTGAATGAGAACTAATATCAAAGCTAGCCAACAACCAGCCATATACTTCAAATTATAAACATAACTGGCAATTAGCAAAAGCAATACTATCATAAAAGACCACACAAGTCCACCTAGCAGATTTCTTTGATAGCCATATCTATAGTTACATTGAAGTAACATTTTGTTTCCTCGCGTTGCCTCTTTCATTATACCAACAGCCCCAACTATGTTTCTTCTCGCTTCCAGTTCATCAGCATACTCTTGCTGTTCATCTAGCATCAAATAACCATATTGTGCTTGCAGCTTATGGTGGACTTGTTCTATCTGAGAACGTGAAAGCAACTTATTCTTCCACAACAAAAGCTCTGTAGTTGGCATTCTTGTCTCATCCTCCTTAAACATCGGAAATTGAAATATCATTTTCGAGGTACTGCGAAATAACTCTCGGATATAAAATCCTAGAGCAGCATACACCACTGCGCTAGATGCAACAATTCCCAATGTTTTCTGTATCATATGGATTGTATCTATCTTGCTCGGTAATATACTACTCCACGTAACCCATATTGTAACCAACCATGGTACAAGCAACGCTGTCCATGCTGAATACAAATACGCATGGCGTTCATATTCATTCATTTTTCTCATAACAGAGAGACTTTAACTTATTCCAACCAAATACTTTTTATCTTACTCATAAAGTCATCGTTGCGTAGTTTCCAAAAGTACAGGTCATCATTTCCAATATACTTATCGATCTTTTCTATATAACCTTTCTCCTCTAGAAGCTTTATCCTCTTCACTTTTGGCAAAGAATTCAATGACTCCAAATCATATCTTCTAACCAAGCAATAATTGGCCACAGAAACTAAATTACTCTGATTACTTATGTAATCTCTTGTCTCATTATTGTCATAGTCAGAATTTTGAATGATCTGATATAATACATACGAGTCATGCTTTCTGCTACGCAGTAAACTTTCAAAAGAGAGTTCGGGTTGATTATTGAACTTGATCCTTGCCAAAAAATAATGCATATAGGCTGGTGAATAATTGCCTAAAACCATATTGTCATAAAACTCATCCAAAGGCTTATATTTTGTTTTCAATACTTCCACCAGTTCTTCTGTTGATAGATTCCGTATCTCTTTTACCAAGTCGTATATGGTGTCACGAATCGTACTCTGGGTTACAGAACGAGCAGATAACGTTCGTATATTAATAAAACTATCTACAAACAAATTAACTTGCTCAATCTTATCTTTTATCGTTTCTGGTTCATCCACCTTACATATAGAAGCCATTAGTAAAGGGATATATAAAGAATCAGCAATACAATAATTTGAGACTAAGTTTATATTAGAATCTTTATCCTGACGCATAGTTGCTATCGTCAAGAATAGCTTTGAGAAGAAATCGAAGTCTGACTTGACAAATAGATAAAAGTCTTTCGGTTTATTTAAATACAACTGCTTTAGATGTCCTTTCAACCAAGAGTGGAACTGCGTTCCTATGTTTTCAAAATCTTCATTTTCAGAATTTGCAGTCTTTGAACGCTTGGTGGTAGCATACTTGGCTCTTAGCCAAGCTCGGAAAAAGATCATATCGCCCTCGTCACCAGCTACTGCCTTGATTTCCATCATTCTATCCTTCCAAGCATTATTCATCTCCTCAGCCTGCTCCTCATTTTCCATCTTAGACAACAAAAAAGCCTTGACTATTTCTGTTGGGTTCAAACTCATTCCCCTGTCATTCATGGTCTCAAATATGATATAAGCATTATCTAAAGAAAAGGCCTTTATCTCTACTAATGTGACATTATGCAACAACCATTCTGCAAATAAAGGAAAGACTTTTACCTCTTTTAATTCCTCAGGAAAAAGGGAGACAATATCATCATACCTATCAATAATGTTGACTACAGACTCATCCGTAGGTTGAAGTTGCTCATATATATCGGCTGTCTTTTCCTTTTCTATCAAAAGTTCAACAACCTCATTTCTTGTTGGGACATCAAGAACAAGCGACTTTCTACCTCCCTTTTTCACGTAAAGATAATCTGCGAAGTCATGCTGTTCTTCTTCTAGGAGCATTAATTGACTTTGAAAATGGCTCATATAGATAAGCAACAAACTTAAAGAAGTCAATCGTTGCTGACCATCAATAATAGACATTCCATTAGTACCTTCTTGGCACAAAACGATAGGTCCCATATAATAATAATCGAATCCCTCTACATCTTCCAAAGAAGCTCCATCATGGTAATTAACCATAAAGTTGGAATACAAATCACTTATAAGAGCTTCTATATGGTTACGTTTCCACCGATACTCTCGTTGAAAAACATCTATCTTGAAACGATTATTGGTCAAGATGTCAATAAGTTGTTTATCTTTAGCCTCAATATGATTAGCTATATGTGTCATAATCAAACAAGTTCTTTTATTAATATTTTCTGAACGTGGTACAGATGTTCATAAATTGGCATATTAGCCAAAGTTGGCTCCAATTCTCCATGAAATATGATGCAGCGCAATTGGTATATCAACTGTATTATAGCTTGGGCATCCAAATTTATATCATCTGAAAGATAAAGTGGAGTGCGCTCATCTATAACTATGCTGTGCGCAGGTTTTCGACCTGTGGCGGTTGCAGGCTTTACAAAATTTGCAGGCTTATGTCGTAGAATATGTGAAAGACATTCTCGAACCTTGGCTTTCTTCGTATCTGTCGACAGTGCTACAAAACCGGCATTCGCCTCCAACTCATTGAAATCTTTTTTAAATAATTCGATAACATCTGTTGTTACACTGCTATTTCTGTTGATTACTTCTATTTTGTATTGCTTTGCACCTCTTGCAGCACCTGCAATCTTTTGAATCTTGTAAGAATAAGTACCATTACATAATGTATAACTATCTAAATTTGAATCAACAGCCCAAATTGTATGAAAAGACAAACGGTTTGTTCCATTCGGAATCGTATGACTTTCAAGTTGGCTGTAAAGCTGGGACAAATGAAAGCGAAATTCAGCAATTTCCTCTCCTATACCTCTACCTTCCAGCAGGTTCTTCAGCTTGTTCTTATACTTATTATCATTGTTTTTGACTTGTTCAACCATTAGTTTATCAGTTTTACAAGTCTGCTCGTCATAATAAGTTTCTTGATACCATGCATTAAATGGTATCCAAGAATTGATGAACATGGTATAGTAGTCCGCATAAGAGTGTTCAATCCATTTTTGAAGATGCATAAGAAAATATTTATAAATGAATTATCTTTGAAACTGCGCAAATGGCATATTTTCTGAGGATATGTCATCAGTAGCTGCTTACAGAATTTACTCTAGAGAATTACTCTTCAGTTCCTTACTGATTACCTTTCCCATCAGCTTCTCTATATCGAAGAAAGTCATAGGGTCGTTATAGTCAATCTCAGAAATGGTGTTGTCCATATCATTAACGGCATAGCCTTATCCATTCAATGGAGTCTTCCAAGTCTTTCATATTGATTCGAGAATAGGTTTTCTCGAAACGGTCGAGAAAGAAGGATACCACATTAGGATTCTTCTTTATGTACTGATGAAAGGTCTTGCAGACCTTGGCTTGCCCTTTGTAATTGAGCTTACGAATGTCTTCAAACATCGGCATAGCACAGGAATAGGACTTTACGGAAGAAACCTTCTTTTCCATCTTCTTGCGTATCTCCTTTGCCTCAGGAATCGTATCATCGTAAATGTCTTGAAACTCTTCTGGGAGCATCGAGAGCATTCGCTCTAAAAATTCTTTATCAGCCATAAGAAACTTATTTGTATAAATCTACATTGATATCGAAAGGTGAATCGAAGTCCTTCAGCATCGCATGCTTCGTATCTTTCTCTGAGAGATTGGCATGTTCTGTTGGGATTTTCCAATCGATACCGAGGGTGTCATCGAGGATGCTGATGCCTCCATCTGCCTCAGGATGATAGAAGTTATCACACTTGTACTGGAAGACGGCTGTTTCTGAAAGAACAGCGAATCCATGGGCAAAGCCCTTTGGAATGAAGAACTGGACATGATTGTCTTCTGTTAACTCTACGGCAACATGCTTACCATAGGTTGGTGATCCTTTTCGGATATCTACAGCTACATCAAGCACTCTTCCTTTTACGCAACGTACCAACTTGCTCTGGGTATAAGGTGGGCGCTGGAAGTGCAGGCCTCGCATCACACCATAGCTGCTCATAGATTCGTTGTCTTGGCAGAAGTGAACACTGTGTCCCAGGATTGGGGCAACCTTCTCTTCAAACTCTCGCTCGCTGAAGCTCTCGAAGAAGTAGCCACGAGAGTCGCGGAAGAGGCGTGGCTCTATAATGAGAACGCCTTCTATTTCTGTTTTGATTATATTCATCGTTTTATATTTTAAGAAAGGCAGGCTCCATACCAAGAGCCGAAAAGTAGCTTATAAAATAAGCCCCTGGCATTTCACCTGCCATAATTATTTTCTGCTTAAAATTCCAAATTCTTTTTTAATGTTTGATCTTTCTCTTCAAGTATTGAAAGGAGATACTTGCCATAGTCATTCTTCAGCATAGGCTGAGCATTCTCTCTCAACTGTTCTGCGGTAATCCAACCCTGGCGGTATGCGATTCCTTCCAAGCAAGCTACCTTCAAGCCCTGGCGCTTCTCCAGGACCTCAATAAATGTGGATGCTTCAGAAAGAGAATCATGGGTTCCGGTATCAAGCCAAGCAAATCCTCTTGCCATGGTCTGAACCTTCAGCTGCTTATCCTTCAGGAACTCCTGGTTTACGGTGGTGATTTCCAACTCTCCACGAGCGGATGGCTTGATATGCTTGGCTACTTCCACCACCTTGTTAGGATAGAAGTATAAGCCAACCACTGCATAGTTGCTCTTAGGATCTTCAGGCTTCTCTTCAATGCTCAGGCAATTGCCTTGCTCATCAAACTCGGCTACACCATATCGTTCCGGATCACTTACACGATAGCCAAAGACTGTAGCCTTGTTGTTCTGCTCTGCATCTACTACTGCCTGATGCAGCATCTGATTTAATCCTGCACCATAGAAGATATTATCGCCTAATACGAGGCAAGCGGAATCATTACCAATGAATTTCTCTCCGATAATGAAGGCTTGGGCTAAGCCATCTGGTGATGGCTGTTCTGCATACTCAAACTTCACACCTAACTGACTTCCATCGCCTAAGAGGCGCTTGAAAGCTGGTAAATCAAATGGTGTTGAAATAATGAGTATCTCACGGATACCTGCCAACATCAATACTGATATTGGGTAATATATCATCGGCTTGTCGAAGATTGGTATCAGCTGCTTGCTGATACCCTTTGTGATGGGGTACAAGCGGGTTCCGCTACCACCTGCTAATACGATTCCTTTCATATCATTATTATTTATTGATCAATAACATGTTTCGAAAATCATCCCGTCCTTCTTTACCATTAAGGAAGGATTTTTTCTACCTCTCCGTCTCTCCTGCAAGGAGAGCTCCACCTTCTCCCCAAGCCCCTCTTCCTCAGGAAGCGGGGATGTAACCGCCCTCCGGTGCTCGGAACCACTACGCTCTAAGGTTGGCGGACCATCAAAGGTCTCGCCAGATTATGCGGGATGGGACCGCCTTGATCATACCTGCATTGAGCAATCTAAAAATTCGATTTGATTATATGTCTGCAGTTGCGTCAACTTATGTTTAAACTCAATGAGCCAATCATAATCCACTTCCCAATCCTTACAATACTTGCGCAAGCTACAACCTTTACAATTTTGTTTGTAGTCCTACATCACTTTTTAGAAATATTCCCTTGTTTCCATTATCAAACTGTTTTGATTACGGATGCAAAGGTAATATATATATAGGTACCGCCATACGGGCTAATGGTAATTTACAGAAGTTATAAACTAATTTTTAATTATAATTTACTCATAATTAAAGGCATAACCACGAGAGTCTTTGAAGAGGCGTAGCTCTATAAAGAGCACGCCATCAATATTTATTTTTATCACTTCCATTTGTATAATATTTTAAAAAAAAGATGCAATGATTAAAGCATTTACCATTTTTTACGGCATGCCCCCCAATATCACTTTTACAGCATTATCTTCCAAAGAAGTTATTCGCTCGTCATTCAACATCTTCCTATTTATCAAAAATAGAGCAAACTTTGTTGACAATGGGGGTTTTACTGTCATTGACCACAACCAATTAGTAAATTCCTTCCTAGTAACATGCAAAATTTCTTTAGCAAGCCTTTCATCATTATCTAAAATCTCACAAAGCTCATTTGGAAGCTTTTCTTCGCTCATACGCTTACAAAGATGAAATCTAATCATTGCATCCCATGATTTATTTTTGTAGTTTTTATATGTTAACTCATGAATCATCTGGGATAATGCTCTTTCATTAGTTTCAAGCGATGCATATATACCATTCAACATTCTCGACTCATCCTTGCAAAAGTCCCACCAAGTTTCATCTTTGGTTTTATATCGCAAATCATGTTCAATTTCATGCCAACCTTCAGATAAAACAGTTCTCAACTGTACCTCATAAGTTGCATCAATAAGACTCGCATTATCTCCATACTCACTCAAAGCATCTTTCAATCTCTCTTGCTCTCGATGGTTCATTCTCATTACCAAATTCAATCTTTCCGGCATAAAAACTTTATCATGAAAAGGCAACAGTCTCTTCAATTTTTCATGTTGAGGGTCACCGCCATCAAAAGACTCTATAATATCAGTCAGTTCTTTGAGTTCCTTTGAAGAATTTGATTCATTCGTAGAATCATAACCTTCCATTGTCTTCAGCTTTTCATAAAAAATAGACACATCCTCTTGAAAATAAAAAATCACACGAATACCAATGATATCTTGCATCTTTCTACCGCTTCTTCTATAAGCATTAGCTTTAATATCCAGTTTCTTCTGAATAGACTCTTTGGATTTTACTCGTGAGAAGACACGATAATACATGCCTGCTTTTTCCAATAATGGTATGATTCTTCCTTCTATATTTTCTTTAATTGTTTCCATGACTATACATTTTTATTAAGGAAATCTAAACCAGAATCAGATATATGAGACTTATCACCATCTGTCAAAATATAACCACGAGTCACTAATGAACAGAAAACCTTCTTAAATGATTTCCCATCAACAAACTCATTCTTTAATCGTGATATGATTTGCATCTTTCTCCCTTTTGCCCCCTTCGGAATATACTGCCTTAAGATTTCCAATTCCATAGGAATTTGTTGGTTTCCCTTGTCGATAGTTTCAATAACTTCATGAAAATTTGGATCGAATCCAGAACCGTCTTTTACACATTCAAAGAAATCCACCCCTTCAGTTTTACCAACAATATCAACTTGATTGAACTTGCAACCAATAAACATACAGTCGTCAAAAACATCAAAATTGACTTTTCCTTCCTCAAAATTAATATTTACGAAATTACATCTAACAAAACTTGAGGGCGCATCAAAACATGTATTCATCAAAATTTTGCTTTCCAAATATGTCTCTTTAAAATTAGACTTTGGTTTATGCAGTAATTTAATTTCCGAAAACAATCTCAAATCAGGTGTCATTTTACTACACATATCCTCCAATTGCATACACGTGTATTCTCTTTTTTCCTCATCACAAGCAGCCATAGCTTCAATTACTTTTTCAAGAAACTGCAAGGACATATCTTTATAATAACCAGGAAGTTCATCATGCTTAACATCTATAAGAGAATAACCCAAAAATAGCCCCAAAATAAAATCATTAATGAAACCAATATTATTATCACCCTTTCTATCAAGCAAAGCATGATTTGTTAAGCTGTTTGCTATATTATCTGTATCTTTGCTTGGCGTAGCATATTTTTCCAAAATATCAGAAGATAACAACAGTATAGCATTCTTAACGTTCTTTCTTGAATCGGAATTTATATTGTTATATGCAAAAGCTGATGCCAAACGCTCATAAATAAGCTGCTGCTCATTAATATCCGAGAAAGGGAGTTGCTGGCGTTCAATTTCTCGAGTAAGAAGTTTTGTTACATAATTTTGCACTAGCGAATCAGAATGTGCCTCTGCTTTATATTCAACGTCACTAAGAAAATGTAGATATCCTAATATTACAGGATTAGACAAATCATGAATATTAGAAGGCAAAAGACGCATTTTAGCTTCACTCAGCCAATCCTCTATTCTTGGTTGCTCCAATTTATATCGAACTATGTCCACATCTTGCTTACTTGATGTCTTTTGCTCATACCAGTCATAAAACTCGGGACCAGAAAGAATGGCTGTTTTTCTGGTAGTCAAAATAATCTTGGCATTCCCTTCCAAAAGTTCAGCTATTGTTTCCAACATGGTTTTTCCCTTATTCTTTTCGGACTTAGAATTTCCGTGGTCCAAATCCTCATTCAGAAGCTCGTCAAATCCATCTATAATCAAAGGAATTCTTCCTTCTTTGATATTGTGCATCACGATAGTATCACCAAGCAGCACATTAAAGGTCTTATTAATTTGTGATATCAACAAATAATAAAAAGTTGGAGCTTGACGATCCTTATAAAGTTCCATATAGAACGGACGCACTTTTGATGTTACATCAGAATAACTATTAAGCAATTCCATTGCTGTTGATGTTTTTCCATAACCTGCTGGAGCTTCTACAATTACTAATCTTGCACCTTTCGAATCCAATTCACTTCGCAAAGAGTTTATTATAGGCACACCGCTTGTATATGCTTTGCTCGTATAATTACGCTCTACTGTATATGGGCATCTTACATATTCATACTTAGCAGCTGCTAATTGTTCTTGGTCTAATCCATAAGCATGCATAACAGCAGATGTATATTCTTTGTATCGATTTTTAATCTGAGCATTAGCTTGCTTTACTTGAAAGAACCAATCAAAAAGATAATCTTCTATGTTTTCGACTTCCGCCTCCTTACACACACGAACTGAATAATTCAAACTTCTGAATTCTTCCGTAAGTTTATCAATTCGGGCTGTATCAACATTATTAAAGCAAACAATTTCGACACCAGGATAAAGATTGCGACCTACGGCATAAACCATATAATCCTCTTCTTCCTTTAATAAATGATATTCATATAAATCGAATATTTTCTTTACTTCATTCTTATCCATAATAATTTATATTACTTCAAGAGTTCTACTTCCATAAGTTCCTTAAGTATATGCTACTTTACTTGATTGCAGCATTACTTTTATGCATTTCTTCCATCATCTCCTCTAACGTTTCAGACGAAGAAAGTTTTTGCCTTTCTATCAAGAGTTTGTCTAAAAGATACTTGTGTCGGAACTCCACGTCATTAATAACCTGACTCCATGTTTTGATATAGAACGACGCATTTGCTTTTGTATAAGCCCAGCCCGACAAAGGATCCTTTATTACAGAATCTCGAAGATTTGAATCTACATCCTGCCCTATCAATATAAATGTCCATCTTTCTCGATGATCATTAAACGCATCTGTCTTAAGGATTACATCACCATACGTTTGTATCTGTCCAAACTCTTTATATGTCAATTGCTTTATGTAAGTAGGACTTTTTATCTCTACTACCAAATTATGAGGAGTACCATACTGCGAATCCTGTCCAGTCAAAAATAAGTCCATTTCTTTATACTTATCTGGATGATTGATATATTCTTTTTCTGTTACTCCCAAAAGCTCGTATCTATACTTCTCTAAAGCCTGCGTAAATTTTACTTCTTCGGAACACACTAAATTATATTCTTCACCGAAAATCCAATAATGATCTACAAGAATTTTCTGCAAATGCTTAACTTCACCAGCTTTCAAAGAATGGTCAAAAAGGACTTTCTTCAAATCCTCTACAACCAAAATTCTATCTTTTATCAAATTAATTGTAGATATAACTCGCTTTAAACGAGTTGTTTCTAAGATTTTTGCAAATTCTTTTCTATCATCGGAGCTTAGTTCTACCACTGAATCAAGAATTTTAAACAAACTGTCTTGTTCATTAGTGTCCATAACCAAATTGAGTAACTCTAAGAATATACGCTTTTGATCTGTATTCAATTTCATAAAAACAGCTGGTCGTACTTCATATAAGCCCTTGACAAAATCTACAAATGTTTCTTTCTTCTTCAAATCCCATGGATTTGAACCAAAATCAGGCATGACCTTTTCTTTTTCAAAACTATCAATAACAGAATTTGCCTGTTTTTTTAAGAACGGACGACGCTTTTCTGCCAAAAAATCATTCAACTGTTTTTCCAAGCTTTTAAAAATAGTACGATTTTTGTCAGAATCAAACAAACTTCTAGTTTCCGTTTCTTCTTCACTCATTTCTGTTTTTGTAATCTCATCAAAGAAGTCATCAACCAAAATCAAACTATGATAAAAGTTATCTCCTTTATTATTCAGTTTAGTCGTTTTCCGATATTTTACCTTATACTCTTTATTTAGAAAGTAGAATTTTGAATATTCATCAGCCGACTTTTTGTTCCAATTAATGTAAACACCATGGAAAGTATGCCTAGTGTGCTCGATATCATATACATCGAATTTGACATCCTCTCTCTCCGCTATAACAGATTTATAATCTAATAGTTCTCCATTAATCTGAATTTTTGCTTCCTTCTTGACTTCTAGAAACCAAGCAAATCGAGTTTTCAGATAAGGAACGAGCTTTTCTTTCACATACCCAGATGTAATATCAGCATTAATATCTTTGAAAGAAACTACTGTACCTGATACATCACCAACAGCTAACTGTTTATCAGAAGCTTGATAGTGTTTTAAGTCTTCACTATTCACATCTATTCTGTATTCATAGATAGAATCAGCTAACTTGTATCTTGTATTCCAAGACGCAAATCTTGCAAATTTAAAGAATGTCAAACGTCCATATCCATTTTTACCATGAACCAAATCCGTTTTTTCCTTTTTACCTTTTCGCTTTGCCGAATCATAAAACACCTTAAATTTATCAGCCAACTCCTCATAGCAGATGCCATCACCATTATCAACTATCTCTATAGAATCTGCCAATCCAAACTTTTCGTTGGCATACTTTATATTGATGTCCACCTCTGTTGCATTAGCATCAAATCCGTTCCAAATATATTCTGAAATTGCCTTTTCTGGATTATATCCTTTCAGAATATGCTGAATACTCTTGGACGTTAAAATTACCTCATTAGTTTTCATAGTATAACAGTTTTATTAACTAAAGTTATATACAATTGACCTTGCATACAAACACCAAGATATCCTGCCATTTCAACCTTGCCATCTTTCCATAAATAGCGATATATCTCCATATCAATGCCATTCTCACCAACAACTATAAAAGCACCGAGCAGCGTATCATGAACGCAATCTGTGCGATTGCTGAGCGAACTTGGCTGAACCAAAGATATTAAACACTCTCTATCATTTTTGGCATTTTTCATCTTTCCTTTCGTAAATCACCGTTAGAACGTAACTACTGATTTTCAGCAGTTAGCACATCCAACAATTTTTCAAAAAAAGCATATTATTAATTGGTATTGCCAGAGCTGCCAATTAGGCAGCCTTGACATTCACCTTTTTGTTCGAGTTATAATTACATGGGATTAGGGACATGAAGTCTTGCTCCCCCTCCATAAGTCGGGTGAGTATATCTTCTATATAATCGCCAAAATTAATGTCATTCAACTTGCAGCTCTCAAAAAGTGAGAACATAAAAGCTATGTTTTCCGCACCTAAATGGCTACCGGTATGCATCCAGTTTCGCCTACCCATAGCCAAGTGGCGGAACATTCGTTCGACCGCATTGTTATGCATCTCGACACGACCATCCTGCAAGAACACCTTGAAGGCCTTCTCGTCATCAAGTACATAGTTGACTGCTCGCTGAACCATTGCACCATAAGAAGAATCAAGCTTGATCTTCTTCAACAACTTCATCAACTTGCCAACGATCGATGCACTGTACTTAAGTCTAAATCGGCGTCGCTGCTTTGCAGTATGTTTGCGTATCTTCGACTCTCGCTCTATCTGGAAGAGGTAGTTCATCATCAAGATGATTACACGCACTCGATGGTCAGAGATATAAGCATCCACGAAGCGATGGCGGGCATGGAACCAGCAAGCTGTACGCACCAGTCCCATTTCCTCCAAATCCTTCTCAATTGTCTCATACAAGACTGCTCTGTCTGCAGTAAACACCCTTATACAAGAGTCCTTGAAGATGGCATCTTCCTGCACACTGTGACTACGGCTACCCTCCTTATATTCCATCACACAAAGCTTGGCTTCCATGGAGAGGGCAGCATGGATGTACTCCACATTGTACTTAAACTTGTCTTCCTTACTCTCACGACTGCGAACCACGATTCTTGACTCGTCATTCTGGGTATAGACACACTGACGGATACGCTCAAGCATCACAGGTCCCAGGCGTTCACGAAGATAAGTCATGATTTGCTGCATCCAACCGTTCAGGGTTGACTGAGCTACCTTCATACCCATCTGTGACAACATATCCAACAAGCGGTTTTCGGAGAGATGATAAGCGAACTTCGACTCCAGATAGAACCTACAGAAGGATGGCATCAAAGGATTACCCTTGATGATACTCTGAGGATACTTGCTGCTCTGAGGATCAGAGCCAGGTACATTAAAGCGTGCTATCTTGTATTCCTTACAATAAACCTCTTGTTTCTGATAGAAGAACAGACGGACTACCCACATGTCCTTCTTACCCTTACGTATGATAACCTTTGCATTCTCAGGAAGATCAGATTTATCTATGCCGAAGGACTTCAAGACTCTAGCAGTTGTTGTATAACGCTTGCGAGGGAGTTGACTATCTGATTCCTGCTTTTCTTTTTCTGTTTTCTTGGGCAGTTTTACAGCTGGTTGCTCTGGAGCTGAAGATGCCTTAGACTCTTCATCCTTATGCTTTTCATCCAACGCCTCGTCAGCAGCATCACTGATTTTCTTTTTCAATCCATCAAGCCCCATCTCATTGACCTCTGCGTCGGATGTATCCAACACACCATTCAAGAGATTGGTCATATCTGAGTTATGAGCAAACTTCCTATGAAGGAGAACCTCGATGATAGTTTTATAATCAACCTGAGCCTTGTCTGCTATATCCAACAAGGCATTTGCCTTTTCATAATCATCTGCCTTGGAATGAAGTCGAGATACCTCTGCTCGTAATTCCGAGTTATCAGATTCCGCTTGGGTCAAAGCCACCTCCAACACATAGATACGAGCATTTGCATCTGATAAATCTTCGCTTAACATAGAGATACGCTCGTTTGCCTTGTCAAGTTCCTCCGACAACTCTGTATCACCTTGCTCAATCTGCTGTTTGAGCAAGCCAACAAGCTGTTTGGACTTGGCAAGGTCATTGCTAGCTTTAGTCAACATTGACTTATACGTAGCAAGCTGCATCTCTATATTACTCTTGTTATTTATCATGTGTACAAAGATACTAAATTTCTGCGACATATACAACTATTTCTTGTTAAGAAAAGTTATATAACTACTTGTTTTTCAGAAGCTTATAAGATTTCAAAAACAACTTTTCCTCGTATTCCTTGTTTTTCTTTTCCAAAGCTTCTTTTGCTGTCAGAAGAGATTTGCGCTCTCTCAATAGAGCAAGCAGTGCTTCCTGCTTGCCCAAAATATACTCTTGTATCTCTACCATCGCATCCATGATTTCAACCTGACGCAGATTCATTCGAGAAATTTCCTCTCGAATCGCCTTTTCATCAGATGAACCTTGCTGTAATGAGACTTGAAGCTCTGCAACACGAGATTGCATACGCTTCAGTTCTGCATGCATGGATGGTATCAAACTCTTAATATCAGTATTCATAATATGATTTCCGTTTGTACAGATGTTGATAGCAACAGTATCAATGTCTCACGGTTTATCTTATGACAGCGAGCTGCCTCCAAGAAGCGAGGCTTGAGAAACTTACCATCATCAAACCACTTCTGGTATAAGACAAAACCATTGATATCATAATGTAATATTTTAACCTTGCGGTAATCCTTGGAATAGAAGATGAAGGCTTCATCATAACTATAAGGATCATGCTGCATTTTTTCACGGATGATTCCTGCCAACCCCTCACGACCATTGCGCATATCAGTGGGTGTGGAACTCAAATAATAAGTTGTTCGAGAAGTGAAGTTCAGCATGGCTATGACATTTTATGCAGCAGTTCTGCAACTGCAAACAGGTTAGTACACTTGATTTCCATCTCATCACCAGTCGGAGACTTCAAAATCAGTCTCTCAACTTGCCAACCTGCAGGAGTTTGTTGCTCGGGAACAAAATTCTCCTCAACTGTCAAAGCGATAAACTCACCTTCGCCTAGCTTCTTGTTTTCATCTGGTTGAAGCTTATTTGAACGATATGATTTCTTAAACTCAATGAGCCAGTCATAATCCACTGCCTCATCCTTACAATACTTGCGCAAGCTACGACCTTTACGGTTTTGGTTGTAGTCCTGCATCACTTTTTCGAAATATTCCCTTGTTTCCATTATCAAACTGTTTTGATTACGGATGCAAAGGTAATATATTATATAGGTACCGCCATACGGGTTAACGGTGATTTACTTTCCTTTCTTTTTCATTTCTACTGCCAAATAATTAGGTTCGTATCCTCTGCTCTGAATCAACAAATCACTCACCATATATTTAGGGCGTTGCTGACTATTTTCGTAATGCTTAAAGTAAGCATCCAACCCCTATGGCAATACGACTCCATCCCCAGTGTTTACTGGGGATACAGAGTATTTTAAGAAATTGAACTTTTCTGATTTTTAAACAGGTTTAACTAAAAGTGCCTCTGTCATCAAGGCATAATCCCTTCTTCCAGCTACAATCATGTCAAAGAATCCCCTGAAGAAATTCTGCCATTATTCTTGCCATGCATCTTACGCCTACTGGCTTGCAGTTCTCCTGTAAGTTTGTCAACCTGAGCCTGCAAATTGGCAATCTTACGATCTGACTCTGTCTTTTGCTCCTTCTGCTTATTACCCAAGGCAATATTGGCATCCCGTAGCATCTGGACTGTCTGAACTAATTCCTTTATCTGATCTAGATATTGCTTACGTTCCATATCTGGCATATCACCAACACAGCGTCACCACTATATTACAAGTAGTTACACCTATCAGTTTTTGAAAAAAGTTATTTTTGTTCCCCATTGCAGTATCGCTCTGCACTTGTCGTCGCTCGAATGAGGAATATTTAGGATTGTGACAGCATCGGTCCATGGGATGACCGCATGACCAATGTTCAAGCTTCAACATATTAGTAGCTACGCCACCTTTATTGGTTTAAAATATTCAATAACTCAGCAGGAGTATAAACAGGTAAAGAAGAATTCGTAAAATCCTTCTTGTTACGAGTTACAATACAATCTCCCTCAGCTCGCAAAGCTGTGGCATTTTGAGTTGCATCTTCATAATCCTTCCAATCAGAAGAGAGCATTTCAATTACCGTATTGCCTTGCAAGTCCAAAACATCTACAAAATTCGACACCGCCAGAAGAGTTTCTTTTACATCTTGATACTCATACTTGTGTGCTATATACATGGTTGTAACATAAGACAAAGCTGATGTCATCAACTTTATGTCTCCTGTTATTCCAAGGGCAAAGAGTTTATCTGCATCTTCAGAAAAGCCCTCCCGATTTACAACGAAATCTATTAAGATATTCGTATCTATAAAAACTCTCATAATGCATATTTTTTATCAACCAACGCATCTAAGCTATTTTCATCTGCCGGTATCGGCTTGCCACCTTTTGCCTTTAATGTTTTAACATAAGACAAAGCATCATTAAACTCAGCAGTTTCTAATAGCTTTTGCTTAGGTTGTACCTTTTGCAAAAACAAAGAAATCGCCTTTTCTATTGCAGCTGTCACACTAATATTATGTAATTTAGCATAACTTTCTGCACCTTTATATATATTGCTGTCAATTGCTATTGTGTTCATAATTGCATCTCCTTTTTTGTCTGCAAATATAAGGGTTTTCTGTGAAACCACCAAATTTTTGGAGGAGTTTTTTCAACTCTGCCCAATTACTTGTAGAGGTCTATGTTAATATCGAATGGTGAAGCGAAATCTTTCAGCATTGCATGCTTCGGAATAAGCAGCTAACGCCCTATAACATTTTTCGACTCCCCTGTCCCCCTCTTGCGAAGAGGTGGTCCTTACCCTATACCCAAGCCCTAAATCCCTACCATAGGGATTAGGGATGTAACCGCCCTCCGGTGCTCGGAACCGCTACGCTATAGGGTTGGCGGACCAATCAAAGGTCTCGCCAAATTGTGCGGGATGGGACCGCATGGGGACGGCATGCTGATTGGGAACGCTAGGCTAATGTTCGGGTTTCAACATAAACATATTAACAGTATTGTTGAATTCTGATACGTAATCTACAAAATGCGGATTCATGTCACCAAACATTTACAAACTTTGGCTCTTCTCCTGTGCGAGCCAAATAATCCTGACGGAGCATCTGCTCTAACTCAGCCATACGCTTTCTTTTTCTTTCCTTTGATGCCATGAATCTTTTCATCGCAGCATCACGCTTCTCCCAAAATTCTTTATTCAATGTTTCCATAAAACCTCCTATTTTTTAATATTCAGTGCAAATATAAGGGTTTTCTTTGAAACCACCAAACTTTTGGAGGAGTTTTTGCTTCAAGTCCTCGCCATATCTTATTTACCTCGCCATCTTATCAATCTTTCTCGCTTGCTTGAGGAATGAGGGGAACTTGAAGTAGGTCCAAGAATCCTGTTCCTTCAATTCAACCATACCTTTATGTAGATGGGTTATTAACGAGGAACAACTTTTTTTCTTGCCGAATTGTTCTATGATAACATTGAACAGCTCGGTGAAGGTGTTGTCGGGATTAAATGTGTCTGTGACATAATTATACATCTCATCTTGAGCAAAATGAGATGAAAACACCAAAGAGGCAGAAAGGAGCTTGAAGACGGCTTTTGCAAGTTCTCCTTTTTCCAAATGTTCCTCTACGATTTTCCTTGCCTCTGCCAGGGCTTCGGAAATCTTGGCTATATCGAGTTTACCGTCTGCCTTTACAAACGCATCCTCCATCTTCGTATCAGGAGAGATGACGGATGGGAGGTCAACTACCGGCACCTTATGGAGCAGGACATAACGCTGGAGCAGCTGTCGCCACACCAACATACGTGCTCCCTGCCACATTTCTACGGCTGCAGCCGTGAGCTGAGTGAAAAGTGAAGAATGAAGGGTGAAGAATTCATGGGTTCTTCTTCCCAATTCTTCCATGTCATCTGTATAGTCG
The DNA here is from genome assembly GCF_019249655.2 of Segatella copri. Lineage (NCBI taxonomy): Bacteria > Pseudomonadati > Bacteroidota > Bacteroidia > Bacteroidales > Prevotellaceae > Segatella > Segatella copri. The sequence goes on along the minus strand of NZ_CP137557.1, from coordinate 1,309,238 downwards.
ATGTCTGTTTCTATCGAAAATCCACCAACACCATTGGCATTTTCAAACTTATACTCGCTTTGTGTGAGCAAGTAGAGCAAGCGTGAATATTTCTTCTTCTCCAGATCGGCATAGAATTTTTCCCGTTCGTCCTTACTTTGCGAAGCATAATAATCATAGAAGCCTCCCCATGAGCAGATTGCCTTCATCTTGCCTTCAGTGGTCTTCAGGAGGGCAAAATGGGCATAATACTCATAGTCCTCGTCGAAAACAGGAGCATACTTGTCGGCCTCATACTCCTTGCCTCTGAAAAACTCCCGAAGGTTACATCTGAGGATAAACTCCAGGATGCCATCATGACGTAACACTGCATAGTCCTGTTCCTGCGGGATGGTCACTCCAGAAGTTGGGGTTAGAAATGGGCGGAGGATGATGTCTGGTATCAGTTCCTTCAATCCATGCTCTAAAGTTCCGCCGTCTGCCTTGAAGTAATTGGCGAGGATAAGGAAGTTGCTGCGCATAGAATCATCGATGTTGCTCAGGATTTCCTGCTGATGAGCCGTTATCTTCTCTGCCACCTTATTACTATATGCTATATCAGAGGAATGGCGATTGCGATATACCGTCAGCTTATTCAGATAGTTCTTGAAATGATTGCGCAGTGTAGCAGAAGCATTTTTCTCAGGCTCTTTGGCCTGCAAATAGCCTATCATCTGGTCGATGGCACGCCATGCTCCAACATCCTCGGATGGTGCCTCATGTTCTATCTGCATGTCGTATTGGCGAACATTGGAGATATTCAGACAGAGATTGTTACCAAAGCGCACGAAAAGATGACGGTCTTTCTTGCCCTTATGCTTCACCTGCTTGACTACACCTACCGAACCTTTCAAGGGACCGCTGAGAATACGGATGGTGTCGTTCTCCTTGATGAGGTCGCCGTACCGTTTGTCTACGATGCTCAATCCCTCAATGCCTTCGGCTATCTTGTCACTGAAATACATGAAACGTTCCATATCATCATCGGGAATCCTCGCCTCTTTCACGATTTCATCCAATGTTCGGGATTGACTGTCGGAACAAAGAATGTGCGCCTTAGTAAAAAAGGTTCGCTCTACGACATCATTACTTCTCGCTCCATAATCAACGCCCTTATACATGAAGTAGCCGTACTGGGAAAGGAGTCTTTCCAAACGCCTTTCACTCTCCACTCTGATAAAGAATAGTCCTTGCAAGACGGGTGTGAAGCGTACTTTTTCCTCACCCTTTTCGTTCGTGTAAGTCCTTCTTCCCATGGGAAAGTAGTAGTCAACAATTGTATCGTTAAATTTTTCACGCAGCAAATCCATTGATTTCTGCTCTGTGAAAACATCTGTCTTGACTATAAACCACATTGTTTTGAGTTGAGAGTTGATAGTTGAGAATTTACAGATAGAAGTTGCCAAATGTTAAAAGCATTTGGTGGCAGGATATACCTCAGCTTCCCCTGAAAAGATGCCTCTTTCCGAGTTATTGGGGTTGTGATATGTATCACAGCATTGAAAAATCAATAGACTAACTTCCACTAATCTTCAATACTATTATGTCTTTCAGCCTTCTGCATACATGATGCAGGCAGGCCCTTGTTCAGCAAGTTATATATCATACGCTTTGCTTATATGAAAGCCATATTAATCGTTCTTAATTCTCTACGTTCTTCTGAATCTCTACATAAGAGATACAGATTCACACTGCAAAAATACGAAAATTGTTGGAAACTAGCAAATTATGCGTGTTAAAAATTTGATATCATTCTACAATATTCAACGTTTTTTCAGTATTTTTATCAGACTAAATATGATAAGTCATTGATAGATAGAAAGTTTTCTAGATTTCTGTATCTCTTATGTAAAGATACAGAAAAATTGGTTCATTTTGGTTCATTTTGATTCATTCTACAAAATCCTTCTTTTTTATCACTTTTGAGGTTTATAGGGCAGCCAGTATTTTAGCGTTGGCATCATCCACTTCTGAGCTTTTGACGGAATTGAGATAGATCTGTGTAGTGGTTTCGGAATGATGTCCCAATGCCTCACTGATGACGGAGATTGGTATATTCTTGCCTCTTGCCGTCGTTGCCCAGGAATGGCGGGCAACATAGAGGGTGAGCTTGCCATTGATACCTATCTTGGCTCCTACCTTTCTGAGGTGATAGGAGATACGGGCTTCCGCATTGTGATACAGGCGCACCTCTTCCTTCTTTTTGTCAATAGTTTTATCCTGATTTTTGTTTCCATCATCAACCAGGAAAGGAAAGAGATAAGGTGAAGAGGCTGTCTGCGCCTGGTACTTTTCCAACAGGTTCTTCATATCCTTCTCCCATCGGATGGTGAGACGCTGGCCTGTCTTGCTTCTTGTGTAATGGAGAAAACCATCTCTGAGGTCGGATTTACGGAGGTGAGCCAGGTCGATGAAAGAGATACCACGCAGATAGAAGCTCATCATGAATGTATCTCTTGCCATCTCTTCCTTAGAAGAGAGATCCTTGACCGATTGCAGACTCTTGATTTGGCTGACGGATTCTGTAGGAATAGCCCGTTTACGGGTTGGAGCGATACCGGTATAGACTTCCTTGAAGGGATGCTGCTGTGGAGTAAGCCCTTTTACCACTGCCTTGTTATAGGTGGCACGGAGTATTCGGAGATAGAAGGAACTGGTGTTGCGGCATACCTTTGCCGTATGGTGCAGGTACGCTTCATACGAGCGCATCACTTCTGCATCTATCTCATTCAGGGCGATGTCCTTGTTGTCAAGGTATCTCTTAATACTGTTGAGCGTTGCCTTGTAATGCTGCATGGTGCGGTATTGACCGTTCTTCATCAACAGGGCGATGAGGAGGTTCATGAACTGGAATAGTGTCATTGATGTTTTCTTGTTTCTTGCCATTGTGTTTGCTTATTAATGATGTTTATATTATTGATTAACTATGATAGGAGCATTTCTGCCTCTTTTGTCTTAGCAACAGAAGCCCCCTATATATAAATAATATATAATAAATCATATTGACAAGGATTTTTAAAATAACAAAGGAACATACAATGATAGATACAAGACTGAAAGTTTACGTAACAAGATGATAAGGGTGATGATGTTGGTAGCATTCCATGGTTTGCCATTCTCTATTGCTGGCTCATCGGAGGTTGATATTGTCTGGTGAAGTTTGCCATTCCTTATTTATAAGAATGTATCATTAGTGTCCAATAAAAATTGGACACGTTAATTAATTAATCAAATAGTCCCTTAAAAAGGGGATAATCGAGTTCTTTGACATCGTTGAAAATAGTCTTATCAAATAGATCTCTTAGACGGGTTTTGTCCGTCAATGAAATGCTTAGAATCTGCAAAACTTCATATGTCGAGCGTTTCAATTGCATATCATGGTGCACAATAGCCACGAGACAATAAGTGATAATGGAAACACTAATCTGTATGCGTACAGCATTCTTCGTTGTGCCCCAGAATCTCTTTATCTTAAGATGCTGCTTTAGCCATTTGAAAAATAGTTCAACCAACCATCTTTTTTTATATAGATTCGCGACATCCAACGCAGAAAGATGCTTTGCATTCGTCAGAAAAGTAAACTCACGATCATCTTCTTCATCGTAGTATCGAATGAATCTGAATGATTCAGGATACTTCTTTTCGGAAAGATATCCTGTTAGTTTTACTTCTGCATCAGTTAGTACATTCTTTGGCATTCTTCGCTTCCATTTTACCATTTTGTACTTCAAGTTCGTTTTGGCTCTGACTACATAGTAGGAACCTGTAAGATGAATCTTATAAAGTTCCTTGAAAGTATCATAAGCCCTATCGAAAATGTAGTAACTATTTGGTTCATACGTAATTGAAGACATTGCTGTAGAATCATGCTTTGATGCTGTGGTCACAGTATAGAAAGCTGGAACTTGTGCTTCTACGTCATATAAGACATGTGCTTTGACTCCTCCTTTCTTACTTCTGAACTTTGCCCATGGAAAAGTTGCAAGACACAACGGAATAGTTGTCGAATCAAAAGCATACTTCTTTCCTGGTATATTCAAAATGTTGGTTTCTCGCTTTTTGCAAGCTTCCTTCATCATATAGAATGCAAAGTCTTCGAAAATCCTGTAATCACGAGTCTGATTGGCATAAGCAAGAGTTGCTTTTACGATAGTATTACGTCCAAGCCGCAGATGATATTGCTTAGCTCGATGAGCTTCCAACGCAACTATCAAGTCACGTAAACTCTCACGATTGCTCAGTTGCCCAAACATCATTGCAAGAAGCTGGTTCCAGCAAGTGAAGTGTTTCACGTATCGGTTGCCATCATACTTGCGTACGTAGTTGTTGAACTGAGTTCTATTCAGAAATGCAGTAAGTTGAGCGAAAACATATTTGTCTTGAAACATAGTAGCCAATTCTTTTTGGCTGCAAAGTTACAAAATCAAGTCCGTTTCATTGCAAAATACTGCATAAAAGACTATAATTCAACTGTTTCAAAGATCGAATTGCCCTTTTTTATTGGACAGTAGTGAGAATGTATATTATACCGACAGGGGAAAACATCCATGTGAAAAGTAGAACGATTCACAAATGGGGAAAGAATAGCAGAAGATCTGGACATCATCACTTACGATGATGAAAACTACAAGTAGTTGATGATGATTAATACCAGAAAAGAGATTTTTGTTGGAAATAGAGGGTGAGTCATAAGACCGTAGATGGACAGGTCATTAGTATAAGACAGAGCACAGAGGCAGAGAGTAAACTCTCCGCCATCTATGATTTGCTCTATATTAACCCCAAAGCGCTCGGGAAAAGAAAATCCATGCTACACCCAAATCAGACTTCAAAAAATCCGGATATTGGAAATCAAGGAGTTACATGACGGGTGACTGCAATGTGGGTTAAAAGCGGTTGCAACTGGGAATGTCAAAGATATGGCTAAAGAATCCAAAGTTTACTTTTGGGACAACAAAAAGAAAGCCATGTCCTTTGACAAAAAAAGATTTGATACCCGAATGAAAGAAAACTTCCATTATCGAAATGGAGGTCATCTCTCTAGAAAAGTATTGCGATTGCTATCCAAAGACTTTAGAACAATAAATCATTTGGCATAATTAGATTACCGCCCTTTGTTAGCAGTAACATTCTAACAAAGGGCGTTTTCCTTACGTAATGAAAAAAATAACTTGGTACATTTTTTATTTGTTACAACATCAAATCCTTGATGGTTGTACCATTCATGAATCTGCTTAAATCCACCCTTTCTCCAATACCATGCAAATGTCCGGTTTCGGAATATTGCCAGATATTACACTTTCCTCTGCCGTCGATAGAGGGTTGTCGGGAGTTATAATTGGCGATGAAGAGATAATAACGATTGAACTTCGCCCCCATCTCCTTATTATAGAAGCTCTCGTTGCTATAGATGATAGGATACTTGCCATAGTGTTTCTTCACCAAGTCAGCAAACACCTGTATGCTATCCTGCAGCTGTCGTCCCTTCCATCTTCCCTGGATGCCTTTCTCCTCCACATCCAATACAGGAATCAAGTCCTGCTCGCCCTTCTTCACCATCTTTTGGAAATCCAGGAACTGAGCAGTTACTGAAGAGCCGGCAGACATCAGATGATAAGATCCCACCTTCAACCCATATTTACGAGCCAGTCTGATATTTCGGCGATAATGTCGATCCATATATCCTTTACCATGTGTAGCTCTGATATAAACGAACTTGATTCGCTTATTCTTCGCTATTTCCTCCCACTTGATAACTCCATTGTGTTTCGATACATCAATGCCGTCATACCCGCCACGAGTATAAGGTTGCCCTTTCAATCTATCAACGAACACATCAGAATAAGATGAAGCGATGCCCAACCACCGCTTCACCTTATATGGTGACACCACATACATAATCCCCAGGCCAACACCAGCCAAAACGACCAGGCTGCCTAAGGAAATCAAAGTATATTTCAATCCTTTCTTCATTACGTTTTATCTTTTAGTTGTTTTCAGGGGACAAAGATAATGATTTTATTCGAAACGGCATAGAAAGTTGGGGGATAAATGTATGAAATGGGGGTCTGGAAGTACGAAACTCAAATTCTTTAGGATTATTCATAAGAAAAGAGAAAAAAACTTTGGTACTTTCAAATATTAATCGTAATTTTGCAACATATTAGAGTAACCAAAATTAAGGAGGATTACAATATGACTAAAATAATGTCAAACTCAAAAGAACGATTAAACGATAAAGCCCAACGCTTTTTCGAGGATAGCTGTACCGTTCAAGAACCAACAGTTGCCTATCGTCACGATTATGCATCAGAGGCTCATAACGAATCCGAAGAATATCCTTTTATGACACCATGCAATAATGACGAGTTGGTGAATCATGTCTTAGCTCGTGAAGAAGAATATGCAAGAACAGGCAACGCTGTTGACTTTCTAGAAATGATGGCCAATTTCAAAAACGAATTCGAATGGTAAAGATACGAGTATTACCACCAATGCCTATTCTGAAAGACTTTCATCGAAATTATCGTAGCGCACTGCTAATGGACAACTTCAAGCTCATTTATCGCTACGACAAAGAACGTGATGAAATCGTCATTGTTGACATTTGGTACACCAAACGTTCTCAACAAGCATTATTGAGACAATTCAAAAGGAAACTATAAAAACTTAGCGAGCAGAAGGATTACTCCCTTTTGCTCGCTATATTTTTATCTTCTACCATTTCACCACCACCATAATCCTTATCGTCGATGGGCAAAATATAGTTTCGTATATTACTTTACATTATTGTTCCCTGATAAAGACTTTTCTGAACGTTTTTAAAAGAAAGCATCCAATACTTCCTCAAATACATCATTAGGACTCACTTTATTGAAGAGACACATAGAAGTTTTGAGCTTCAGCACGTCAATTCCGCTTCCCATGATATATTTGATGTCCTTATCCTTGTGAAGCAAGAGCGCCTTGCAGCATTCACGGAGTCTATCACCCAGAATTTCATGTTCAACAAAGGCTCTGGCTTCACCCTCGCCATCCAAGCCATAGTATTTTGAATTGTAACTATGTCCGAGTCCCTTCTGTTGCGGGAAGATATACCATATCCAATGGCTTTGCTTTCGGTCTGTCTTCAGTTCTCTCAAAGCCTGGGCATAAGCAAACTTCTGAGCATCCAGGAAACGTAAGAGATCATAGTGTGGCTGCTGAACCTTAGGGCATCCGATAAGAATATCCTGACGAGTTCTCTATGACTTCACCATAGCTTTTACTAAATTGGCAAACAATTTAAAATAATTCATTCTTGTTCAAACGTTTTATTAAATTCTACAACAGTTTCGTTTATAAATGAAATAGGTAGCAATAAGCTTCTTCATTGCCTACAACATCAAATCCTTGATGGTTGTACCATTCATGAAATTGAAAAGCAGAACTGAAATCTTGGTACCGTTTGCAGCGATACAAGCGGTACCGATTGCAGTGATAGCATGGTACCGATTACAACGCTATGCGTGGTACCGATACAGTGCTATCGTCATTGTACCTTTAATCTATGTTCCACGTTAGGCTGGGGTCACCTTCAAATGCTTCGCCAATCGTTTGGTCATCATAGCCATTGTATTCTCCGTACTTGCTATATCGGCCATCATCGTCATAATACCCACAACTGTAATATTCATAATAACTAGGTTCTTTTTGGGGTATATAGTCGCTTAGTATATCTTTGAGCTGCCCTGCATCTACTACATGTTCGTCATCATTCGAATCTTCATAAGTATATTTAATTTCAGGTTTCTCATCAAGTGTACATTCTTGGATGAACTCACCATTTGAATTTATAATACCCCATTTGGCATTACGAATTTTTCGCTGCCAACCTTCTAATTCTCCACCTAAGCTAACAATGGCTTGGTCCCTAATAAAGGAGGATATGGAAGTATATTTGACAGGAAGTATTTCTTTGCCATTTTTATCTAATAACCCATAAAGCGTGTTGTCCTTATTTGCAACTTTTATCAATCCATTTTCTAGTAATATAATGGAATCATAAATCCCATGAGGAACTAGTATACCTTCATTAGAAACAACTCCTCGGTTACCATCATATTCCCCCTTAGAGTTGGAATTCCAATCATCATCGGATGAAATATATTTCCCATTTTCCGTATAAACCATTCTACCGTATACATCTATTTCCCAAGCATGTTTGATAGTGAGATTATCGAAAAACTTAACGCTTTTATCTTCTAAATTGGCAATTCCACGTATATGACCTTTAGTTACACGCGCATATTGGGTGTTGAATAATTTAATATAATCATAGTCATTGGACAATATACTATTACCATTTATATCTATAACTCCTATACCCTTTAGTTTTATTTTATTATTTTCGAACTCTATGGTTCTACATGTTATAGCGTATTTTCCAATAAATTTTCCTACGCAAGGCAATGATACGTCATTAAGAATCTTACCTTCATAATTACATATTGCTGACCTATTTTTAACCGTATAATTCAGATCATATTGTTTAGCAAATTTATCCTCAGTCACCGTATATGGCTTGTCTGTACCTTGCCAATCATTTGAAAAAATTAAATTCCATAAAACCCGAAGCCTATCCTTTCCCACAAAATCTATACTAGTAAATATTGTCGGTAAGATGCATTTACCATCTGATGCGAATAGTCCATAGCAATCTTTTTCTTTAACAAAAATAGTATTGTTTGATAAGAAAGATATATAATCATATTTTGCTTCCAACACTGTGGTACCATCTTCTTTAATTACTCCGAGAAAATCTCTATACCCTTTAAATTCTCTAACAATGCTTAACCCATTTAAGAAATTTGTTCCCCAATGATACTTCTTCGGCAAAATTATTTTACTATTGTTCTTATTGATTACTATGACATTATTCTGCCGGTCAATTATATGTGGCTTGTCGTCTCCCTTTATGTAGATGTTAGAAAAACCGTTATTGAACTTCAATTTATTTGCATATCTAGGAGGAATAATAATATTTCCATATATGTCTGCCATACCGTTTCCATAACGTCCCGTTATAAAGATTGTTGTATCATCTTTAATATCAATATTGTAATAGTACTTTTCAAAAACTTCATTACCAACAGAATTTACCAAATTATATGTTTTAAGTACATTGTCATAATCAATAAATTCCAATTTCTCAACCTTAAAATACCCGTTCCTAAGGTATACGATGTCATTGCATTCCCAGTTATCATAAATTATTTTACCCGCAAAATTTGCAATTCCAATATGAGATCCGTAATCGCCACGACTAAATGTTATTTTAAAATATGTGTCTTCTATTATTTCAATTTCTTTGAAATCGGTATTTATTTTGGAATTATCAAAAACTTCATGTCCTAGATAATCTATCAAGCGCTTCATCGAACAATAATTATTTGATTCTCCATCTACTATAATAAAACGGTTATCTAACTTTTCGCATAATGAATACCCTGATATCAACTGGTGTAATGTGGGAGATAAAAGGGAATATCCTTCGCCATCTTTATAGACACAAATGTATCCATTATCCCAAAAACTTATATCTTTATATTCGATTGGCAAAACTATTTCTCCCATGTTATCTATAAGACCATATTTCATATTAGGTATGTGCCAAAAATCATCGAACGAATATATGCAACCTTCGTCAGAATTACCAATGATCGCATAAGAATATTGAAATTTGTCTATGTACGTATATTGTGGTTCTACTAAAATGGAATTATCGATGTGAATTAATCCCCATTTTTCATTTTTCATGACTCGAAGCATTGATAGTCCACTAGAATATGCAAGCATATATTCTTTAGGAACTCTAACTTTCCTTCCTTTATCTATAAGCAGAATCTGTTGACCTACAAAATTATATTTTGCAGAATATTGTACAGTTTTGCAGGCATTATATGATTTTTCAAATACGTTACATTCAAGTTTATCGTCGTTGACTACAATATCATCAAAAATGATAGGAATAACCAATTCCTGGCGATTATCAAATGCTCCTTTTTTGTATTGACTATAACCAACGGAGCTAGTTACTATCCATAATATATTACCTTCATGAGATATGGGTTCTATTTCGTGATATTTATGTGGAATTAAAATGGTACCATGAGAATCAATTACTCCATAATTATGAGAATGCTGTGTACTTGACCCATTCTGCTTTGTTGATGCCAATGAAACAACAAACTTTTCTTCAATACAGGACGCGACATTAGCATATAATGGTTCTATGATAATATTTAACAGGAAGTCCATAATGCCCCACTGATTATTCTCTTGAAACTTTAAATAATTGGGACTTATTGCTTCTATTCCGTCATATTTACAAGGTATAACCTCTTTACAGTTTGAATCAATAATACCATACTTATCATTTTTTATGACGGAAGCATAGCCATAAACAAAGTTTAGTGCAAAATCGTATTGTTTCGGAATCTCAATATAATGATCATTAAAAAAAGACACAATCTCAAATTTACGATTGATATGTCCTATTATTCCATCCTTTACGATTTCGGCAATACCATCATCTGAAAAACTTCCACACGTTTGTGCAATATGAGAAGGTACTAATAATATGGAGCCGTTGACATCATGTGTTATAAGATTACCTTTTTCGTCAATAATTTGTTTTGATGCATACGGATTATTTCTGTTCAAAGAAACAGAGAAACGATTAATGTCTTTGTCAAATGTAATTAAAGAATACCATGGATAGATTAAATAGTTTCCGTCAATTCCCAATACGCCATACTTGAGATCAGGGTATGTCTCATGTTTACCCATACTTAATATGCCGACAATAAGCCACTTATCGTTATTTTCTGTGAAACGTATTTTTTTTATATTGGATTTAGTTAATTCTCCATTTTTTATAGTGACAATACCATATGAAATATCTTTTATATAGGATTCGTCCTTACTAAGAAGCATAGCATGATAATATTTATCTATATTATAGTTGTTTACAGGGTATTTTTCATCCACTGTAAATGCAAACACTTCGCCAACGACGTATAGCAGAAAGCCATATTTAAATGGTATTTTAATATTATCGAAATTGTCTATTACACCAAATACTAAATGATTGTTATCTTCTTGGTTAGGAATAGCTGCAACAAACAAATCTTTACAAGCGAAATTAATATAATCATACTTAGGAGATATGATTATATTTCCTTCAATATCTGCTATTCCCACTTTGTTATTTTCATCTATTATTTTCTCATAACCTTTTGCCAGGTATTCATGTCTATATTTAAGATAGTCTAAACGAATTGACTTTCTAGAAACACAAATTGGTACTTGAGACCATCCGTTTGTAAACTGTGGGAGAACAAATAAATTTCCCTCACAAGTGCATTCAATGGACAATCCATTTACTTTAAATAAAACCGATTCTTTATTCTGTCTGATATTGTCAATGCAATAAGGTATAGTTTCTAGTTCACAAAATTCTTTATCGTAGAATAAAGTACTATTCTTTGTTGCACCAATGTTTGCCTTAATGGCAAAAAACACAGAAGAAATATCATATACATCGTCACACTCTATAGTCTTTTTTATCTGACCATCTAAAGGATTAAAGAAGCTATACTGTTGATTATCAGTCTTTTATACCAACAAGCCACATTTTAGCCTATTAAGATTATCGTACTTTACTGGTAGTACAAGATTGTTTTTTTCATTTAACAGCCCATAAAATTTGCCATCGGTTAAACTACTAATAATTTTATAGCCATCAGTGTAGATATTTTCTAGACAATAACAAATTCGGCCTTCGGTATCTATCATTACAGTTTTTTCAGTACCCTCAAAAGTTGCATACCCATTGATATAACTATCAAAATGGGTATAACTACAGTCTAGTATAGTGTTAAAATTGGAATCAATAACCCCATATAGGCCATTTTTAATAACAACGCAAAGATTACCATCGAAATCCATACCCCAATCATATTCTTCAGGGAGATAAACTTCATTTTCATTATGCATTACACATATCTGCCCAGACATGTTAATGCTTCGTTCTTCTTGTTTTTCTACTCCATTTATATGTATGGTATATGATGCTTTTGCATATCCACAATCGAAATCACTTAACTTTTTATATATTGGTTTAATGATTTCTTTTCCACCTACCATTATAGCACCAAATAGATTATTTTTCTTTACAATAGCCACTCCCTGCTTGTATTCGGAAATAACTTCGATTTTATCTTCATTGAACGTGCCTTTTTCAAAGGCATCCCAATCAAAATCATTAAGTGGCTGAACATTTTTTAAATCTGCCATAATATATTATTTACCAATGTTATACTCTTTGTTCAAACATATCTATAGAATATTCCATAGAAAAAATCTCTCCAGAACGCATCTTTGTCATATATATATATCCAACGTCCTCCAAATTTTATATATTCTTAAAATCCGCAACACTATTAGCAACTACCCATGCCCATAGGGGTTAGCAACTTCCTATTTTATTGTACGTGGAGCAAATAATGAAATTCAGATGGTATCTTTGAGTAGAATAGAGCCTCATTATCTTTAGATAACGTTATTTTCTTTAGAACGGGGGTCCTTTTTAAATTGAAATCTTCGAATCCATGGAGAGAATTACACTTTCCTGTAACTACTACTTCTTCTAGCATTGGACATGAGTGGAAGAAATTTGAAATACAGTTAACACTACCCTTAAATTCTATTATCTTAAGAAAAAACTTGTGGCCGCAAAACCCGAAAGCATTACTATCAATTTTATCTACATGTCCCTTAAAGCATAGATACTCAAGCGATGAATCACTAAAAGCATCATACAAATAATCGATATCACCTGGAAATATCAAAGATTTAACATTGATAGAATTATTTAGAATGCTACCAGAAATTTTATGCAATGATGAGGGCAGCTGAATCTTGTAAAGATTATGACATCCTCCAAAAATACTACCACCCTGAAGAATTTCTACACCTTCCTTCAAGATAATTTCCTCAACAGTTTCGTTGTACCAGAATAAAGCCTCATGAATTTCTCTAATCGAACCTGCAATAACGACTTTTTTAACACCACTCCCAGAAAAAGCACTTTTGGCTATTTCAGTTGTACCCTCTGGGACTTCATAGAATGGTCCATATGGCACAGAAACTAACTTAGTACCTTCAAATATAGCTTTTGGAGGTATAACATTTCCTTGCTTATCCTTAAAATTAGCCACATCGTGTTTTGAAAATATTTTCTGATATTTTTCAATAACAGAATTGGGTATAATAATTTCTTCTAACTTATCACATGTAGAACTAAAACTACACTCTACTGATTCTAGCCCAGAATTTATAACAACACTAGTTAAACTGTCCTTACATGTGAGTATAGCTCTGAAATATACACGCTTTGTACCTGATGCAATTCGAACAGATGTAGCTTTAGGAGGGAACATCAGCAAACATTTTTCGTTGTTAATCATAGAATATACGACACCTGACTTATCAACAAAGCAATCATCTCTTTTACATAATATAGAATAGAGAGTCGTTGTGTCATCTTCTGTTATTCCTTGATGATAATAGTCATATCGACATATTTTATCAGGCATGAAAGCATCAACCAGATCAGTTTGGGATTTAGAGCCTAATTTATAACCATTTTCTAATAAAAACAGAACATAATCCGCATACTTAAAATAACTGTCTGATTTATAAAAATTAAAGTATTCATGTCCTTCTTGGAAACAACTTTCAATAAAGTTGGTTTCTGTATTAAAGGTCAGATGACTCCATTTTGAGCTTTTTTCTGCCATAAAAAACATACATATCCCATAGTTTTGCCAATCTTCCTGTGTCAATGGAGGAAAATCTTCCCAATTACGATTATACTTTAGAGCCATCGTCCTAAGCTGATCAATCTTACACTTATAAAGATCGCGGTAATGGACTCTTAATATAGCCGCATTATCAAAACTTGCATACAATTCACCTAAACAGGGTAATTGTTCTCTGTATAAAGGTCTATCATTGTGCAAATTATAGAAATAATAATATACAAACCTGTCTGACAAAGGCATTGAAGGAATTGCTCCTTGTGCAATATAATGTATTGAACAAGAACCATTATTAATCACAAGTTGACGTACAGCACAATTAAGTTCATCTAGTTTAATTAACAACGAATTCAGGGCATGAATAATATATGGTTCTTTACAACCTAGTTCGACTAGTTTTTCAAGAACCATTAATAATGCATTGTTTCGGCTTGTACTATTTGCATCAATATTATATCTTTCCCAATGCTCTATTTCCCGTAAAAGAAATTGCATCGGTTTAGTTTTTTCTGCTGGCAACACTCCGTAATTTTCGTACACAAAACATATGTATTCGTAGTTAACGTCGCGCCTCCATCTATAGTATTCAGGATTGTCACTCATACGAACTATCCTTTCTGAGTGTACGAGAAGCACTTCCTCCATTTCATGAGCTGGCATTGGCCCAAATTTAGTATTAGGCAGTGGAAATAAGGATGATGATACATAGATGTACATCAGCCTTTTAACATCAGGTTGATCTGAATGTTTTTTAAATAAGTTACGACAAGCATAATATTGTGACGGATTCTCCTTAACAGCAGGAATGCGTTTCTCTTCTTTTAAAACTTGCTCAATTTTTTCTAATTTGTCTTTGAAATATGCACTTCCCCCATTTTCTATATTACATAATTTCTTTAATTCTTGCAATTCATCTCGGTCACCATACCGTTTTAAGTAATAGTTGATTTTAGCATACGCTGCACTATCTTGAGATTGGCTTGGCATGCCATTATATTGACGAACAATTTCAAGCAACTCCTTTGCCTTCTGTTCAAAATCATCATTACCAGGACCTCTCCGAGTTCCTTTGCCAATGGATAGATGACTATCTATCACATTAAGCTTAAATTCATCAATTAAATTGATAAATTCTGGTTCGTTTGCATACCTTTTAAAGCTAGCATAAATTTTAGCATAGGCTTTTCTGTCAACATTAGCTGATGGTACACCATCGTACTTAATTAACAAAGCCTTAATCTCAGCTGCTAGTTTTGGAATATCTGCTATTCTGGCCATATTTTTTAAGTAATCTTTAATTCCGCAACACTATTATAAATTAAACTTTTTAAGTACCTGAGCAACAAAAAAGTTGCCCAGGGGTTTGTCATATCGAAGAATTCACTTATCTTAGTGTTGCAAAAACAAACAAGAGAATCCTACGATAGACATGGCAAAAATACAAATTAAATCTGGGAAACCCACTCCTTTTGGAGGGATATTTTCGAACCATGGAGAAATTTAACTCCACATTGTTATAAAAGGTATTTATTTTATTAACTCTATAAACGCGCTTGGAATATACGCTGTCACAACTGTCACCAAGTCATCTACTACAACCCCAACTCTCTGCTGTCCTTGCCAGCGTGCAACTCTTCCTATCACTCCTTTGAACGCTCCTTCAGTAACCTTAACCAATTGTCCTTTCTCGAACTTTGACACTTCGACAAATGACACGATGGTATTGTCCGCATCGGCAGCACAGATGATTTTGAGACTTTCCATCTGATAGTTGGGAACAATCAATGGAATTTTCTCTATTCTGCGCCCAACGTGGACGTGACGATAATAAAAGCGGAGAAATGGGAGGTTTACGTTGTCGTAAACGAAAGATTTGAGTTGCTCTTCTGTACCATAGGCGAAGAAGATATTTGGTAAACGTGACTCGGTAACCACTTTGCGCTTACCTTTTATAAGTTTTACAGTATCTGTAGTAGGATAGAAAGCAGTGATGCCTTTGACTGTCATGTAGTCGTATGCCTTTTTCTCTCTACCATATGTGGTACGTAAGGCATACCAATGAGGGATATCTTCCTCTTTTTGTGCTTTAGGCTTACTTGCTATATGGGCATTTCTGGTGGACACCCCTGTTTGTGAACTCTCAGCGGAAACAGTGCATTGAGCTTCGGGGAGGGCGTTGGAGGTAAGTCCAGCGCAAGGAGGAAGTTCACCACCTCCTGAGGTGTGTACATCTTCTGATGCCCATTCATCGACTTTCATATCGGTGCTAACTTTTTTCTAGACAGAAATCCGTTAAATTGCGACAGAAAAAAAGCGTGGAATCGTCCTGTTGTCTATTCCACGAACTGAGGCTCTTCCAACTGCCTATCAAAGTTGAACAGACAACGTCAGAGCCCACGCCGATATGAAAATCATTACCGTAAAGAGACCTATATAATACATTAGACTGCGCCAAAATGGTACAATCTATGCTTACAGGTCTCCACGGGATTGATATAATCACACCCGGGACATCTACCGTTGGCTACGTTCAAGACTTTGATACTGATAGTTTTGGAAGATTTCAGTTCGCCTTAAACACAGCGTCAATAAACGCCTTCTATGTCTGGATTGTCTTCCCACCCAAAGCCCGCTTTCGTATAGATATGTCATGGCTGACTTCACTACACTAAGCACGGCGTAGGCTGCCGACTCGGTTGTCATAAAAGAACTCGCCTTACAGTGACAACTGCAATCTGGCTATACAATCCAATTGCAAAAGTACGGAATTTTATTGAGAAAAGGCAAGAAATGGTAGAAAATATCAACGCCCCAATGAAAATTTAAGGCTATTTAACCTAAATTTCTCAACACATAACTACTCACTTGTATGTTTGCATCTGGTCAACTGAAAGAAGGTGAGAAGTATGACGTTGATTTCAACCATCAGTTTATAGAGACTGAACTGTATGATGCAAAGCCTACATACAAGAAGTTCTCTAGTTATCGCCCTGGGGTGAAGGAAAGGAACGTATCTTCGATGATAACTTATGGGTATGATACTGCATATTGTCTCAAGTCGCATTGTGGGGTAAGGGGATGTCGTAGGCAGAAGGGATGTTTCAGCCTCAATTTATCTGATAATTCAGTAATGAGAGGACGTGTACACGCAAGAAGAAGGATGTTGAAGGGTTCCTAACCAAAGATCTTGACCGTACGATATATGAAGAATGGCATGACTGCCAGCCCACGCACTTGTGCCCTAAAGCCTTTCAGCTTAGAGTTGAAAGATTCTGTAGAAGCATTGGTAGATCTATTTTGAAATAATTGAGCACATTGTCTTTCCTCTCCATAATCGTGTCTCTTACCGAAATGAGTTCACGTATATGGCTTCTGCCAACATTCTTTCCCCATCTTTTCAAAACTAGTCCTGCTCTCTTTAGAAGTTACGACAGAAATCTATCAAATATAGCCAATTTTCTATCTTCCTTTTCCGTTTAGTTCTTCACCACCGTTCCCTTTCCGGCATTCAACGTAAAATTACCAAGGGATGTCTTGACTTTATAAATGCCATTCTTCGATGATACCAGCTTCGCCGACATTCCCATAAAGCTGACGCCGCCGTCCTTCTTCTCTATGGTGTACTTTCCGAAAGGAGTAGCTACGGTGATGTGGTGCTTGGTGTTTTCAACTACACCATACACTATGCCGGATGGTGCCTGCTTCACCTGCTCGGCTACGCTCTTTACGGCATTTGCCACATCGGTGTTGTTACTCTTTGCAAAACTGGTTGTGGTGGCAGCTACTACCAGCATCAACGAAATCATAATCTTCTTCATACCTTATTATATATTAAAGGGTTATACTTCATTTTCCTCGTTCTACGATTCTTTCTTTTCCATCGCTTCCCGATTACGAGTGCAAAAGTAAAAAGATCATTTCAATCAGCCAAATATCCAAACTTGTCTTGTATGAAATGCCATTCTGAATGTACCAAATGACAAAACGGATGCTAGACCTTACGCTTGGTTTCCTTGTTTCTATTCTCCTTTCACAACCTAATCTTCATCTCAGCTAATCAACTTATTAAGTGTGAAAGGAGAATACCCAACCTCCCGTCAATATTTATACTCAAAATTCATATACTTACAAGTTTGGAATCTAGCGACAAAAACGAGGGATTTGAAAGGCTGGAAATCCCCGTTTTCTGCTCTCTATTAAGAATAAGACCTATAGTTGTACGACTATAAAGTTACAGTTGTACGACTATACATGCTATGGTTGTACAACTGTAGAGTTATGGTTGTACAACTATAGGGGTTATAGTCGTACAACTATAGATTTTCCTCAACGTCACCATCTTGTCAAGAAATTATAAACACTTGATTATCAATAAGTTTCTATCTCTCTTCATATTTACGATATTCTCAAAGAAATAATAAGCGTCTGGAAATACGAGAATCTCAGGCAAGCTAATGTAAAGAAGATTCATTCTCAATAACGCCACATCACTACATCTTCGGGTAATTCTTGCAAATTATCTACTTCATTTTCCACCCATCAATGGTTCCCGTCTTCGATGAGAAGTTGCAGCCTATCTGATAAATCTTTCTGCCATCTGCTGCATATTCCCTAGCATAGCCCATTTCCTCTATCTGCTTCAGGGCTTCCTCTGCCAAACCATCACGCTTGAACTCGAAGATGTAGATATAGTTCTGGGTCTCAACCACGCAATCTACCCTACCTTCGCTTTGCTGCTTTTCGATGAAGACCGTGAAACAGCTGATCATTCTCAATACGAGATAGAAGGTATATTGGAAATAGCGCTCTTTCTCTCGCTCGTCATCCTTACGGCGTTGACCATAAGGGATGCTGGCAAAGAAAGAAGTGAGCAGTTTCTCCAACTGTTTACAATCGCCCACGTCCATAGCACTCACCACTTGTAAAACAAAAGCATCAGTCGACTCTTTTGGCTGTAAATAGCTAGTAGCCACCAAAGTAAGGAAACCATTTTTTACCTCATCATTCGGAAAATCCAATAGATAGGAATCCATATTCATGTTCCAATCCTTTATCGTAAGATAGCCACTCTGATAAATCATAGGCAATGGCGCTTCTACATCTGCCCGATAATCCACGAAACTACTTGTTGGATAATACTTGCCAGTCAACTCATTCAAATTCTCCTTAAAATGGGAAAGCAAGCGAACCAAATAAGTTGGTGTACCAGTACGAAACCAAAAGTCGCTTAGTCTCCTCTTGCTCAAGGAATTCAAGATACTAAACGGATTATAGATATCGAGCATGTTAGAGCTAAAATGATAACCGTCGAACTTACGTTTCAACTTATACTTCATCTCATCCTCTGAAACCCTATATCTCTCTGCCATTGCCTTGATTTGCTCCCTAAAGGTCGTATATAATTCTTCCTTGGTGATTCCACAAAGAGCCTCATAGTGCTCATCCAAGCTAATGTCATCAGGTTGGTTAAAACCGCTGAACACACTCACCTGAGAGAACTTGGTAACGCCAGTCAACAAAACAAACTGCAAATCGGCATCGGCTTCCTTAAAAACGGAATAAAAACCTTTGAGAAGATTGCGATTATACTCTTCCAAAGTCATTTTATTCGGAGTTTCTCTTACAGGAATATCCATATCCATTACGTCCAACAACGGCTTATCGTATTCATCAATTAGCACGACAGCCCTCATTCCTGTCTTCTGATGAGCTTTCCCCAACACTGCCTTAAAGCGGCTGCCTAAAGTCTCGGCCAACTCCTCACGTCCATAGATACGTTCTGCCATGGCAACAAACTCCTCCAACACTTTGTCTAACGCATAAGGCTCTACAAAGTTTTGACCACCAAAAGAGAGATGGAACACAGGATATTGCTTCCAATCTTTCTCCAGTTTATCGATGGCAAGGCCCTTGAACAACTCCTTTTTTCCCTCGAAATAGTATTTCAAGGTAGATACGAGCAACGACTTTCCGAATCGTCTAGGACGACACAGAAAGTATATATTGCCATTTTGCACCAAATCATAAACGAGGCCAGTTTTATCAAGATAAACATATCCACCCTCTATGATTTTTTCGAAGTCTTGTATTCCTATAGGATATTTCATATTGCTGCCTTTTTAAAATCTTTCGGCAAAGTTACAAAAAATAATGATACAAGCAAAGGAATATCCCGAAAAAAAAATAAGTGATGCAGGAATTCCCGTCTTCGACGAGGAGTCTCTACCAATAAAGGAAGGAGGAATGAGTATATCTCAAGGGGAAGTTTACTCGTATTTACGATGAAACACCAGAAGACAAACGGCTCCAGCCAATGCCATCGGCACACCGATGAGCGCAGGATAATTATATCCCAATCCCATCGCCACAGGGATTCCGCCCAAGAAGGCACCCAGGGCATTGCCCAGATTGAACGCTGCCTGGATGCAGCAACCGCCCAGCATCTCGCCTCCCTCGCTGTGCTTCACGATGAGAAACTGCTCTGGCGAACCGATACCGAAAAGGCAGGCACAACTGATGAACATCATCGCTGCCGATACCCAGCCATTGTACGAGAAGAAGAAGGTGGCAAGCAAGGCTGCAGCAGCCAGAAACTGAAGGCAACAGGTAAAGCGACCCGGCTTGAACCTATCTGCCAGCAAGGCACTCAGCTGGTTTCCTACCACCATTCCCAAACCGGCAAGTATCATCAGTACAGAGATTGATGCCGCATGGAATCCGCCATCTATCTGCAAAAGCGGTGAGATATAACTGAACCAGCAGAGAATACCGCCATTGCCCAGGAAGGTGGCGGCGATGATAAGCCACGGAGCCAGATTGCGCATGAATCTGAACTGCGCCTTCATGCCCTTGTTAGGCAAAGCCTCTACATCAGGAACCCACTTGTAAATCATATAAAGCGTAATGACTCCCAACGCCACCGACATCAGGAAAGGTACTCGCCAGGAGAAGGCATGACTCAGAAAGGTGCCCAGCGGAACACCCATCAGGTTGGCAAAAGGCATACCGGCACACATCATCGCCACCGCCTTGGTTCCCTTGCCCTCCTTTGCCATCTTCACAGCCACGATGGTACCCGTGCCGAAGTAGGCACCATGAGGAAGTCCCTGAACAAATCGGGCACAGAGCAAAAGCCAGTAGCTTGGGGCAATCGTTGCAATGACGGCACCCAGTGTAACCAGCGAAGTGAGAAACAGGAGAATCTTCTTGGGGCGGTACTTATGCATCAAGATAAGAGAAAAGGCACCGGCGCAAACGCCCAGCGCATAGATGGAGATGAGATGACCAGCCTGAGGGATGGACACGTTCATATCGTGCGCCACATCGGTGAGGATTCCCTCGATAATAAACTCTGCCATACCCAGAGTAAAGGTACCCAGGGCGAGAGCAAACAATCCTTTTTTCATATGTGCTATCCTAATTCTTTTTATCTTATATATTTGTTTTCGGGGTGCAAAATTACAAAAATATCTCCACAATGAAAGGATAAGAGGGCAAAAACTTTGCTCTTTCAAGAATTATTCGTAATTTTGCACTCAAAAACGAAAGAAGAGGGGTGATGGCGGATGCCGGAATCCCTCTTTCAACATAACTAATAAAAAGAAGAAAGCCAATGATAAATATTGCCCAATACTTCCCGATTACCGACCCTACGTTGATCTTCTTCGTAGTGCTCCTCATCATCCTCTTTGCCCCCATCATCATGGGTAAACTCAGAATTCCCCACATCATCGGAATGGTGCTGGCGGGTATCCTCGTGGGCAAATACGGACTGAACATCCTGGAACGAGATGCCTCGTTCGAACTCTTCGGAAAGGTGGGACTTTATTACATCATGTTTCTCGCAGCCCTAGAGATGGACATGGAAGGCATGAAGAAAAACAAGTTGCGGCTCATCATCTATGGTCTGCTCACCTGCTTCATCCCCTTCTTCCTCACCTTCGGCATGAGCATCTGGCTGCTGCATTATTCCCTCAAGGCTTCCTTCCTGCTGAGTTGCATCATGGCTTCCAACACCCTGATAGCCTACCCTATCGTTTCCCGATTCGGATTGCAGCAGAAGCCGAGCGTCACGCTGAGTGTGGGTTCCAGTATGCTTTCGCTGCTGATAGCGCTCATCATGCTGGCGGGTCTCGTCGCCTCGTTCTCCAAGCACGACGGCGTTCTCTTCTGGCTTTTCTTCGCCGCCAAGTTTGCAGCTTACTGCGGAGTCATGATTTTCCTGATTCCTAGATTAACGAGATGGTTCCTGCGCCGGTACAGCGATTCCGTGATGCAGTTTATCTTCGTGATGGCGATGCTCTTCATGAGTGCGGCTCTCTCGCAGATGGTGGGCATCGAGGGCGTGTTCGGTGCCTTCTTCGCAGGTCTTATATTAAACAGGTATATCCCGCACGTTTCTCCGCTGATGAACCGACTGGAGTTTACGGGCAATGCACTCTTCATCCCTTACTTTCTGATAGGTGTGGGCATGCTCATCAACGTGGGACTGCTCTTCCAGGGCGGTCATATTCTGTGGGTCATCTTCTGCATCGTGTTCTTCGGAACCTTGGGAAAAGCCATTGCAGCCTATGCCGCCTGCTTCGGATTCCGGTTGCCGCTGTCATCGGGTCACATGATGTTCGGTTTGACTTCTGCCCATGCTGCCGGCAGTATCGCCATGGTGATGGTGGGTATGAACATCCTGGTGGGACCTAACACCTATCTGGTGAACGATGACATGCTGAATGGAGTGGTAATGATGATTCTCTGCACCTGCGTCATCTCTTCGATGCTCACCGACTGGAGTTCCAGAAAGATTATCCTCCGCGACAAGGAGCTTCCAGATGCCGAGGATACCAAGAAGGTTAGCGATGAGAAGATTCTCATACCTGTGAAGTATCCAGAATATGCCGATAATCTGATGAGCCTCGCCTTCCTGGTGAGAAACCAGAAACTGAACAGAGGACTGGTCTGCCTGAACGTGGTATATGATGATAAGGACATGCGATACAAGCAGGAACAGGGTCGCCAGCTGCTGGACCATTGCAGTCAGCTTGCCGCAGCCACGGATGTGATGACACAGACACAAGTTCGCATTGCTGCCAACATTGCCAACGGCATCAAGCATGCCTTCAACGAGTTCCAGTGTTCAGAAATCATCATCGGCATGCACATGCACCCGGAGGTTTCGCCTAAGTTCTGGGGAGAGTTCCACCAGAGTCTCTTCAACGGACTGAGCCGTCAGATTATCATGGCGCGCATCAAGCAGCCGCTCAATACCATCCGCCGAATACAGGTGGCGATACCATCGAGAGCCGAGTTTGAACCGGGCTTCTACCGATGGGTAGAGCGACTCGCCCGACTTGCCGGTAACCTGGATTGCCGCATCCAATTCCATGGCAGGGAGGAGACGATGGCACTCATCAACGAGTACATCACCAACCGCCATCATGAAGTGAGAGCCGACTACACCCTGATGCACCATTGGAACGAGATGCCGCAGCTTGCCTCACACATAAGCAAGGACCATCTCTTTGTGGTGGTAACAGCCCGAAAGGGAACCGTTTCCCACAAGTCGGCATTGGAGCGATTGCCGGAAGAGCTTACACGTTTCTTCTCGGGCACCAACCTGATGATAATCTTCCCTGACCAGCACGGAGATTCATCGGGCAATGTACTGACATTTGCCGAGCCTCAGCACCAGGAGGAAATCAGTGCCTACGTGGCATTCAACCAATGGTTCAAAAAGAAATTCAGAAAATAAAGAGAAAACAAAGGATACTAAAAAAAAGGTCGCCAGCATTTTGGCGACCTTTTTTAGTATAACAATCAAAACAATACTGCGTTAAATTAATATTTAATCGTCTGTAAATCAATAACTTATATTAAGAAATGCTTATGAAAACTTAACTATAGAAAGTTGGTCAAGTCGCTGATTTTCAGTAACTTTGCAAATCACGACAAACGCAAAATTATATGAATACAGGACTTGACCAATATATGGATATCTTTAAAGATGCAGTTGAAGATTCGGCTGCAAAGTTAACAAAAAGTTTCGAGAAAATACTCATCGAGGTGATAATTTTGTTCATGGTAATACCAAGAAAGATAAATTTCACCCAAATGGGGAGGTATGGCTCGCATGTTGAGCAAACCTATCGCAACGCATTCGGCTTAAAAAAGTCGAAAAGCATTGACTGGCTCAAACTTAATGTCTCACTTGCCAAGCGCTTCTTTGGTAAACAGGGAAGATGGGCTATTGCCATTGATCCCAGCTACATCAGCAAAGCTGGCAAGAAGACTCCACATATCGGTCGTTTTTGGTCGGGATGTGCACAGTCTGTTAAACATGGTCTCGAAATCATGGGTATTGGCCTCATTGATATTGATGCCAAAGACTGCATGATGTTAAAAGCACACCAGTCGCTAAGTAATAAAGAACTGAGTCTTAGAAACAAGACTATGGTAGATTTCTATATCAGCGTCATTAAGCGTTACCGCAAGGAACTTCTTAAACTCTCAACCCTCATAGTTGCAGATGCTTACTTCTCTACAAGTACATTTGTTAATGGGATAAAGAAAGAAGGGTTCTCTTTGATAAGCCGCTTTCGTGACAATGCTTGTCTCTTTTATGTCTATGCTGGTCCACGTACTGGAAAACGTGGTCGCCCCAAGACCAAGGATGGCAAGATTGATATGAAGAATCTTGACCTCACTCGAATGGAGAAGATGGAGATGAAAGATATAGAAGGAACAGCTTATACTTTGATAGCCTATTCCAAGGCACTCAGGTGTAAAGTTAGACTTGTCATCTGGCAGATGCCGAATGGCAAGAAGAAACTATTCTTCTCTACAGACACCTCACTTTCGGGTGAAGAAGTACTTCTTTATTATAGAACCAGGTTCCAGATCGAATTTTGCTTTCGTGACGCCAAAGGCTATACTGGTCTTATGGACTGCCAGGCTCGCGATAAGTGGAAACTCGATTTTGCTTTCAATGCTTCGTTCACATCACTAAATGTTGCCAAGGTAACTATGAAGGAGATGGGAATGGAATATTCTATGTCTTCATTCAAGTCACTGATGACCAATATTTATCTGGTGAAACGAATTTTTAAAGCAAGCGGGTACACCCCGAACCGAACTTTAATTAGCAAGATTTTCAAAGATCTCTCGTGCTTACAGCGTATAGCTGCTTAGCACATTATTGAATTATTAACGAACTATTGTCAAAACGATTCTTATGATTTATTTCTTCTTACAATCGTCTCTCTGGGAAAACTCGCCAAGCATTGTCAAATGTTAAAAAGCGCCCTCAGCACAAAGTTTTCCACTACAAAAGTCTTAAATCTCAATCTTTTTTCTTACCTTTGTGTTCAATATTTGGCAATTCTTATAGAGAAAAGTCAGTCGGTTTTTAATCTAACCTCTGAATATAACATTGGAAGATAAAATCAAACAGCCTTTAACGGCTAACGCTTCATTGTATAATGGGCAACCTACTGACACAGGTTCATCGTGTCCAAGTGCAAGACTTACCTCTTGTACGCCCTCCACTTCAAAGAACAGAGGTGGGGTGTCGGTAGAGAATGTGCCTTCACGAAACAAGCAATGGTTTGTATTAAGAGTTTCTTATGGGCGTATTATCAAAGCAAAAACATTCGTTGAGGCTAAAGGATTGGAATGTTATGTTCCTTTGCGATATAAAGAGGTAAGAAAGCAAGGAAAAAAGCGAATCATCACGGAGCCTCTTATTTCATCTTTTATGATTGTTCATGCAACAGCAGAGCAAGTTGACTCTCTTTTGCAAGATAAGAACATCAAGGCTTTTGAAAATAGAGCTTTGTTGAGTTACTATTACGACCATACTTCACATTGTGAAAATGCGCCAACCAAGAATCCTCCTCTAATCATTGCCGATACTGCTATGGATAATTTCATCCGTTTAACCTCCATACATAATCCTCACATTATCCCTGTTACTTCTGAGAATATCAAATATAAGTTAGGGGATGAAGTCGTGATTACAGAGGGTGAGTTTAAGGATATACATGGTAGAGTGACAAGGATTGCAGGTCAGCAGAGAGTGGTGGTAGAACTTTTTGATGGATGCTTGGTGGCTACGGCGTATATACCGAATGGGGCAATGGAAATGTATAATGAACATAAGATCATCAGTATGTGTATGACAGATAAGACAAAAACTTCCGAGTCTCAACAATTGTGATTTCTTTTACAAAAGATTTCGAAGGTTATAGCTTTTTTTAGCCTGCGACCTTAAAATAGAATTGACAATACATTAACAGTTTATAAACAAGTAAAATAACAAGTCCGATATGGCACAGAGAATTACAATACAAGAATATGCAGATATCAAAGGCCTAATGGTCTATGACATAGTTCAAAATGCTAAGGAAAAAGGAGTAATACTACCTGAAGACCCAGAGTATGTATTAGATGATTCGCAACTTAGACAAATTGATCCAATATTCACCCATCAATATAAATATAAACAGATAATACCTAAAAGTAATATTGATTCAAACGAATCTGCACCGAAGATATTCACGTTAAAGAAAGAAAATCAAATTAATAAGGAGCCTAGGGTTCTTGGTAAAATAGATTTAAGTTCATTAAACCAAAGTACTAGACCTAAGCATAGGACAAAGAAAGAACAGAACCCCAAAAATCTTCTTTCCGAAGAAACGATTGCACAGTTAAGAGAATTTGGCAATACACATCAAAACGAGCGATTTACAGGAAAGGTTCAACGAGTTATGCCACATGGCGCATATGTAACCGTTGAAAAACTTTCTGCTTTCTTATACACTAAGGATGTCACATGGGGGTATATCGACGACATAAATAACTTTTTGTATGAGGGGATGGAAATAGAGGTCACCATTATTGGTTATGAAGAAGAAAAGAAAAAACTGAGAGTTGGAAGAAAACAATTACTGGATGACCCTTTACTATCACAAATTGATCAGTTCGCAACAGGAAATGAAATTCAAGGTATTGTTAAAAAGATATCTAAAAGCCGTGCATATATCGAAATTCAGAATGGTGCCATTGTTGAAGCTTCTATTCCGAACGGATATACTTATCCAATTGGAAAAACGATTTCTGGTAACATTATAAGTATAGATATCAGTAAGCATTTAGTTGAAATTGACATCACAAGTCAACTTATGCCAAAAGCTGACCATGGCTCAAAACAACCAAAGGAAAAAGAACAGCTTAAACTTGACAAGAATATTGCCATAGTTCAATTCTATGATAGTCGTGTTAATAATTTCGGAAAAGTTCTCACTAACGCTCTTGGCATAAATAACGAAGATACTTCCGGCAAATTATACACTTTCAATCTCAATGAGAGAAATTGGAAATCAGAGGTTTATCCTGAGGAAGATGTATGGATTATAATGAATCCATCAACATTTAGGGGAAGACGTGAAGCTATAAATGGTGATTGGTTGACATATGACAAAAATGGACTTTTATTAGCTCTTCCTTATAGAGGAATTTTCGCTAAAATAGAAGGGCAAGATTCAAAAGGATCGTATCATGATCATGACGTAATCTGCCATGTCGTAGGCAAGATTCTAAGAAAGCCTGAAGGAAAAGAAATAGTAATAGAAACTTTCGCAGAGTATCTATCGAATTATAGCAATGTGGAATGTTCTCAAATAATTGAAGAATTTCTGCAGGATAGCAATTTGCTTAAACAACTAATTGCATTGTTGCCAGAGTTAAAGTCATACACATCAGATAATGGTACTTATTGTAATGCTATAAAATCAATAACAGCTACCGTAGAAAATAGTATTTTCACCCAAAAAGATATAAGTATCTTACAGGCACTACCTGATGATTTCGATTTTTCTTCATGTCTTACAGAGACCATTGAATCCCTTGAAAAATCATCAGAAGAGCACTTAACAGAAGTTAGACTTTGGATTTCGGCACATACTTCCATATTAAATGCTTTATTGGCAAATCCGACAAGCCTTTCGATGAATCTGCTTTATGTAATTTCTCTTATTACGCAAAATAATTCTATCTACAATGACGCAGGTAAGCCCTGGAACGAAGCATACAAATTTCTCAAGGAAAAATCTGAATCTGAAGCATTTTCTTTCTTGATTTATTATTTTTCAGATAAAGACAAAGCGTTCATAGAACAAGCAAATTTAATAGATGAGCTTGACTATGAGACGTCAAAAAAACTGGTTACTAAGTTATTAGATAATCCACAACATCATTTAGAAGTCCTAAAACTGTTGGCTGGAAGATTTATACAAAATGATTTCGACATCATTAACAATTATATACTAAACGGAATAGATGTACGACATATATACCCACAAATAGGAGAACATCTGAATACTCTGATAGCAGACAAAGAGCCAGAGGTACGTTCGTTTTTCAATTTGTGCATTAATAATAACAACCAACCTGCAGATATTATTTCCATCACTGCCTCAGTGAAGGATGAATTGTATGTTGAACTATTTGCATTAACTGCTAATCCAGATAATCTAAATGAAATAGAAGATTTTGATTCTATACCTCTTTGGATAAATGAGCAAGAGCCTTCATTTGTAAGTCAATTTCTCCTAAGTTGTCAGAAATCTTTTATTGATGATGAAGATAAAGAAGCTATTGCTGAAACCCTTACATCTATAAATAGTGAAAAATTTAGAGATTCTATAATTGAGTTATCTGAAGATGACCAGTATAAGATTCTGCAGTTATGTCCTGAGACTTATGCAAAAGACATAGTTGTTCGGTATTTTGCTTCAACAAAACTCTTTGATCTGTTTATTGGTGAACAATGGAAGAAATTAAAATCACAAATTCCATATGTGGCTTTCGATTTAGAATCAGATGGGGATACTATTAAGGAATTTGCTTTTAGAAAAGATGAAAGCACAAAGATGTACCAAGGAGAAGAGCAGCTAAATACACTTCTACGTGCATTAAAAGGAACTGAGATTATTGTTGGTCACAGAATCAAAGCGTGGGATTTGGGCTGTATATTAAGCAAGAAAGGCTTTGAGTCAAATGCATTTGTTTGGGACACTTTAGAAATAGAGATTCTATTAAATCCTTGCAGATACTCATATGCACTTCACACAGGACATACAGCTCAAGAAGATACAGAACTGGTAGATCGATTATTCTGGAATCAGCTTTATAGACTCTCAAAGAATGTGTCTTTGTGTGGCGAACTTAAAGACTTACTTCCTGCCAAAATTAATGAGATCTTAGATGTTTTGAGACAACCAGAATTTTCTGATTTCTTTAGCAAGGATTCTAAAGAAGACAACTTTTATCAGGTTCTTACTGATACAGATGAACAAGTTGTATCTCGTATAAAGGCAATTAACGATATTGATTCAAAGAGGTTAATTATTGCTCCTAAACGTCTATGGTCAAGAATTGCTGAATATGTGGATATGAAATTTGTCCAGAAGCAGGAAGACATTGATTACATGTCTATTAGTAAAAAAATGCTTCATGAGAAACCTCTTGACGATACTTTCCTTAATGCACTTTTAAATAGATTTGTTACCATGTCAAAAACTCCAGTTGTAGCAAATCTTGCTCAATATCTTAGGCTCAATTATTTATCTGATAATCTACTTGAAGAGTACGTTATTGAAAGCTCCGGAAATGTAGATTGTGCAGACATGGAGTTTCTAAGGGAAAATAGTAACCTAAAAAATTACGAACATATTTGGTTTGTTGGTTGTGAAATTGAAAATCGAGTAAACCAATATTCATTGCCAACTCATTATTCTCCTTCTGTTTTTTGGCTAAATGATAGCAGTATCCCTATGCGATTAGGGGCATCCAGTTACATTGCTGTAAATAAGGAAGAACGAAAACTAAATATTTTTAATGATGTACCTTCGGAAGCTGCTAACGTATGGATTGAGAGAACTAGAGAAGGCAAGTATGTCGTTAGCTACAATTATGATTTCTTCTCTATTTTAGAGTCACTGAACAATGGCTCTGAGGGGGTGACAATAGAAATAATTCCATGGATAACAGACAGCGGAAATAACAACTCAATACATTTAGTATATAGTGGACATGGCAAAGGATTTGATGCTTTACAAAAGCGCGTCAGTGCAACATCAAGGTATAGAGCCACCTACTGGGCCTATCAAATGGCTTTACTTAAAGACATTCATTTCTATAAAGATCATCGCCCTATAATTCTATTATTAGAAGATTCTCTGGAAATAGAAGATGTCGTGTCTTATGCAAGAACATTAGGTTTCTATATTCCTGACAATGGTTCTTTGGTCAGAAAACTTGAGTTGATAGACCATCATGAAAATGGTATGCTTGTAACAAGCAAAAATCATTTCTTTGATATCGTTGATTGGCGAAGAGACACACCATATTGTTATGTGTGGGATAACCTGGCCGTTGAGAAACATATGATGATGTGGAATGGTCTTACAAATGAGTTTAACAAATCATTCTTGTATGATGGTATAAAAGAAAAAGGAACATCTGTTGCAATAGGTTCGGCAAAAGATACTTACCAGTCTATTTTGCTGTCTATATGGCCTGTATATGAATATTATTATCATTTTATAAAAGCTAACAGCATTGAATCAACAATGTATGTACTTGACTCTTTCCTAGAGGAATATCACTTTCTTTCAGCAGTATGGGGTGTATCTTCTTATAGGGTAAAACAATTATGGAATAAAGAGGAAGATTTTAATGATTCACTAAATATTTGCAAGACTTTCTTTACGGATAGCTCATCCATTTATGAAAATGATTCAGATATTGAAAAGGCTAAAGACCTTATTTTTTCGATATTAGTAAATCCAGAACATGATCCTGAAAAGAAATGGAGCCCTATTCAAGCGGAGATTATCCCTCATATCCTTAAAAGACAAGGAAACTATCTTGTCTCACTACCTACAGGTGGTGGAAAATCCGTTTTATTCCAAGGACCTGCGCTTTATAATTCAGCATATACAAATAAACTGTCTATTGTAGTAACTCCATTGAAGGCATTGATGCAAGATCAGGTAAAAGAACTAGGAGAAAAAGGCTTTATATCCAATGTAGATTACTTAAATGGAGACAGATCATACCAAGAAGTAAAGAACATATATAGAAAAATTAATGGTGGTGAAATAGCGATTCTTTATGTAACTCCTGAGCGTTTCCGTTCAAGAGCATTCTTAAATGCTTTATCCTCAAGAATGGCAAATGATCATGGACTTGAGTATATGATATTTGATGAAGCGCATTGTATTTCACAATGGGGAATGGAGTTCCGTCCAGAATATTTAAATGTTATAAAAATATGTAAGAAGTTCAAGGATACTTATGGCGATGACATGTGTATATCAATGTTTTCAGCGACAGTAACCGACATGATATACGATCAAATAAATGATGTAATTCCTGTAAAGCGATTGGGACAAGAAAATGATAAGAAGATTTACAATCCTATCAGGAGCCACATCAAAATGGACTTTAAATTGGTGTTTCATGATATACCTCATCGTTTGAAAGAAATCGTTGACTATATCATAAAAAATAACATCAAAGCTCAAGATAGCCGAATGCTTGTTTTCTGTAAAACTAGAAATCAATGTGAAGAAATGTCTTTGCTTCTAGCGGATGAATTGTACAAGGCAGAAATCTTAAGTAAAGAATTGTCAACACAAGCAATAGGCTATTTCCATGCTGGCATGGATGGCGATGATAGAGAAGAAACATATAAAAGATTTAAAGATAACAATGATCCATTATATATACTTTGTGCAACAAAGGCATTTGGTATGGGGATGGATATACCTAACATTCACTATATTGTCCATTTGATGCCGCCAAGTGTAATGGAAGATTATCTTCAGGAAGTTGGTAGAGCTGGACGAAATAAAAAAATGTATATAGATGCAGGATTTAGTGAATCAAATCCTATACCGACCTTGTGTCTGTTCTCAAAGGATGATATTAAGAAAGCTAAAGAGCAGCTTCTCCAAAGCACCTTAAGTTGGAAGAATCTTGAGGAGATTAGAGTAGCTATTAATTCGTACATTACAAAAATACAGTCAATTGATAAAACTAAAGAATATCCTGTAGTAGTTCCAAATACGTTATGGGCAAATGGCCAGTTCGATTATGACTTTACAGACTTCAAAATTGGCCAGTATTGGCTTGAGCGAATGGGAAGAATCAAGATGGGATATTTGAGTCCTGCACATATTAATATTACAATTCTTGATAATAATTCAGCAGATTCAAATGAAGAGACGTTAGAAGAAAGAATCAAAAGGCTTTCTACATCCCGTAGCGCCACTTATGCTACAGCTATTTTAGCTGAGTTGAGATTCATTCAAACAGAACAACAAAATTCAAATATTCAGGTCTCCATTCAGAAACTTGCTGCAAAACTGTCAATGCCTTCAGCCAAACTGCTAGACAGTTTGATTTGGTGCGAGAAACATAAAATTATTCGAATAGAACAAGAAACTCGATGCCACATTGCGTTCACTAGACTGAGTGAAGTTTCCTACATGATGGACTGGAATTCACATGAAGTTGCATTTCATATAATTTTGAATGCCACAAGATCACTGTTGCTGAATAATGGATTAAAACTCGAAAAGAATTATACTCTTTCCGATATTCGTCAATTCATTAAGGATTCAGATACCCTAGAAGAAATTGTAAAGAAGGTCACTAAGACCGATGAAGACGGCAATCAGTCTACAGAAAAATACATGACTTGGTATAATGAGAATGATAAACAAAATAATAAAGGCTTATCTATTGCCCATTCATACCATGACGATTTATACAAGAAACGCCTGAGACAAGTCATATCATTATTGGAGATTATTCCTGATGTTAAAGTACAATCATACATAGATACAAAGAAAAAATGTGTTCTTCAATCTGTAATAGTAGAGAAAGACACATGGAAAGAATTTTTAAATGATTTTCAGGCAGACTGTTTGAAAACCTTGGAATATATCAATAAATGCCAAAGCACTATAATCCGCTGGTCTGATGCTATTGTTGAGTTGGGATTTGAAAATAAAGGATTCGTATATTTCGAGAGCCTTTTACGATATCTAAATGGAATGGCATACATCTCCACGGATGCATTGCTTCCTACTGGCATTGAGATATATACAACTGACAATTCTGAAGAAGTGATTTTAGAGAACGTTGAGCCAGATTCTAAAGATTATCAAGACAAAGTCGCATTTGATGAAGCTATAGAAATCAGAAATCTTCGTTTATGCGTTATGGACGTTCTTACAACGAAGATTCACTCAAAACAGGAATTCCAGGAATTGATCGGATCATATTTTTCATTAAAAAACTCCGAAGACTTTAAAACATTATTAAGTAACTACTATGAAGAATCTGATCCTATCTGGGATGCTCTTCGTGCCACGGCAATAAAAAAAGCGGAAAAACAATTACAAGACAATCCGGAACAATGGGCCATCTACAATGAGAACTCAAATGAAAATGTTAACGTAGAAGCAGGCCCTGGATCAGGAAAAACACATGTCCTGACATTAAAATGTGCAAAACTAATATACCATCAACATGTAAACCCTAAGAGCATCTTAGTGTTGGCTTATAACAGGGCTGTAGTTGTTGAGCTAAAAAGTCGTTTGGCTAAACTATTCGCGTCACTTGGATTGAGTCGTTCTGCAAGTCAATTACATGTATACACTTTCCACAGTCTTGCAAAAAGAGTGTGCGGAGATACTGCGCTCTCCGGACATGAAATGAATGAGTGGGAAAGAATACTACTTAGAACGATAAAAAACAAGCCAAATGACGTTCGAGCAGCAATGCCAGATCTTCAATATGTATTTATTGACGAGTTCCAAGATATTACTCAAACAAGACTTAATGCAATGTTTGGGTTGAAAGAAATCTATAATGACCTCACGTTCTTTACAATTGGAGATAAAGATCAAAGTATATATGGATTTGAGAAAGAAGAGTCTATGGATCCAAATTATTATTATGAACAGCTTTATAAGACTTTAAGTCCTAAGAAAATGACAATGAGCACTAATTATCGTTCATATCCAAAGATTCTCAAAGAAGCCAGTCGCTATCTACCAGCAACTTCTCATGTACCAGTTCCATGCAAGAAGAATATAGAAAACGAACCACAATCAGAGTATGTGTATATTTACCAAGACAGCAGAGAATGGTCAAACGATTTTGGTGGATATGTTCAATGGTTAAAAGAGCAAGGTATCACTGATTTGGCCGTGTTCTTCAGAACGAATAATGAAGTCTATCACGGTTACTCACTTATAAAAGCCCTTAATCTACCAGGTATTAGAATCAGGATACAAGGTGCTTCTGTATGTGAGTTATATAGAATGCGAGAAATTTATGCTGTACTTACACTACTGGATAAAGAATGTAATAAGAAGATCAAACTGGAGAATAACCAAACAGAATATGAATTGAAGGAAAAAATTGCATATTGGATGAGTCAACGTCCTAATTGGGACTCATTCTATATGGATTTTGCATTTGTATTAATACTTGATTATCTTGATTTTGCATCGACAGATGAGGAATTACATACTTATGGGGATATGGCCGATAGTATCAGAGAGACTTTAAAGGAAGATAATCCACAGCTATATAAGTTATATGATGACAAGCGGTTCCAAAACAGACGAATATTATTAGACCAACAACTTAATGTAGTGCTTACCACTATGCATAAAGTGAAGGGATTGGAGTTTGATGCTGTCATTATAACACCATCGGTAACGTCTCTTCCTTTTAACCCAACTGAAGATATTGATGAGTCTACCCCACTCTCCTCTAATGACATTGAACAAATAGAAGAAGAGAAAAGACTACTATATGTTGCATATACTCGTGCAAGAAAATACCTATTCGTATACAAAGGAAATAGGGAGAAGGCGGTTGAAAACATGCGTCGCTTTACCAGCCTTGAAGACCAATGGGGAATAAGAGAAAGAAAAGTTGGACTCGATAATTATAATATAGGGTTTAATGCTGGATATAATTTTAATGGTAACAAAGCTATCGCATATAATGTGCGTAAGAATGATCCAGTAGAAATTAGACGTTACAGAGGTATGAACAGAAATGGCCAGCAATTCACTACATATAATATTATTCATAATGGAAGCATTGTTGGTCAATTATCCAGAAGAAGCAGTATAGCCCACCATATGGAAGCAGATGATATAGAACTATTGACTGGTTTTTTTGTCAGCGACGTTTTCTATTGGACGTATGATGATACACTTGTTGCAGACAGGCATGCAGAAGAGGAAACAGGAAGGAATCCTAATTATGCGTTAGGATGGTCACAAGATGCCCAAAAGCAAGGTTATATATTTATTGTTAACATTGCCGGATATGGCAAATAAATTATAAGAAATATGAGTTTAATAACATATGAATTTAATAAAGCTGATAATGCTGGAGAAATTAGTCAATTTCGTTCCACATTGCCAATCATGCAAAAACATTATCAGGGAAAGAACGAAGTTGTACTATATTTAAGTGGCAAACTGAATATTAACGGAGTTGATATTGATGGGCTAATAATCAAAGAAGATGCCATTGTATTAGTTGAATTTAAGAACTATGCTGGTGAGATTAAAGCTCAGGCGAACGGTGATTGGTTTCATGGCAGCGAAAGAATAAATGGAGGAGCCAAGAAGAAAGATGGTTCCAGTAAAACTGTATTTGAGCAACTTAAAATCAACCGTCGAGCTTTACGAGATGGGTTATCGAGATATATCAAGAATGAAGATGCATGTAATAATATACAAGCACTTGTTGTGTTTTCTTCAATTTCATCCTTAAAATTGGATGAAGATTTTAAATGGGGAGCAAATGCGTGGGTGAATGTATCTGATGTAGAACATATTTGCGAAGAGTTAGATACAATTAAAGCAAGGACACGTTCGAATAAATCAATTATTTTGACCGATGGTGATATATTTGATTTTATCAGAAGCAAGGGACTAGATGAGCGTTATATAATCACAAAATATAGCGATACAAACGTGATGCCGGGAGATTTATTCCACGAAGAGTTTGCTCATAACGGAGATGATTTCTCCCCTAACGTCCTTCTCGCAAAAGAAAAAGAGGATAATGCCAAGAACAAAGAAACAATACATGAGGCTGTAGATTTACTTCAGACTATGATGGCTAAAATGCAGAAAATGGCAGAAGAAAAGGATATAATTATCCAACAACAGCAGGCAGAGTTGCTTCAGATTAAAGTAGAACGATTGGAAGAAGCTAATAATCATGTAGACACTTCTGCAGAGCAATTATCTGTGATTAAAGAAGATGCAACTCAATTAATTGAGGACATTAAAACTGTTGAAAATGAAGTTGATAATATTGTTAATCAACCTAATAATATTATAATAGAACAAACTTCAAAGCCTAAGAAACGATTTGGCTTGAAGCAAAAAATATTAAAAGCATTCAATGTCGATACAGAATCTATGGACGATGATCAATTAGACCTAATTGGAGATAATATTGGAAAATCCATGATTGTAGCAGGATGTGCAGGAAGTGGAAAATCTGTTATTGCTATGTACAAAGCTCAGCAAATTCTAGAAGCTGGAGGTGATGTAATATTAATCGCCTTCACCAAATCATTAAATAGATATATGAGTCAAGGAAAAGCAAATACACTTGATAAGAAGTTCTTTTATCATTGGCAATGGATTGACCAAGGTATGCCATCTGCAGATTATATAATTGTTGATGAGATACAGGATTTTGATAAAAAAGAAATATTGCAGTTTATACATGCTGCAAAAAAATGCTTTTATTTTTTCGGAGATACAGCTCAATCTATATATAAAGCATTTGGAAAGATGACAATGACAATAGATCAAATATCTCAGATGACAGGAGTAGCTGTGTCACGGCTCTACAATAATTATCGTCTTCCTAAATCTGTTGCTAAAATTACACAGGATTATCTTGGTTTGGATGAAAAAAACGATAAAGTTAGAGATTTCTCTGAAAGCCTTTATTTAAGCAAAGAAAATGCATTACCTGTAATCATGAGTTGTGAATCAAAACAAGAACAAATTAACAAGATTATTTGGTTCTTCTCAAATTTTGGTACATTTATGTATCTAAGTTTGAGGAGACCTTTATCTGCAAAAGAGAAATCGATGCTCTTCCACCCATAATTCGCTTTGCGGTCTTTATCTTGTTGACCGAACCTTCAAGGATTCCATTGTTCAATTTGCTAGCAATAGAATTATTGATGGCGGAATAGTCCTTAATCAGTCCTTTGGCAAACTTTTCCATTTTCTCATTACCACATCCTATGACCATGTTAATCCATTTGTACAAGTTCATTTTGACCTCTCCGCTCAAAATGCCTTGAAATGTTGTTATATAATAGGCTAAATCGGTAATATGCAAGTCCTGCAGAAACAATCTGACTGTATCAGTCTTGGTTTTCCAGTTGAAGTGAACTATTGAATTCCAAAGGTCATACTCTTCGCTCCTGATAGTTGCCTTTGCAAGAAATGCCTTGTAGGCATCATCGTATGCCTTCCAGTCTTCCTTCCATTTTTCTCTCAGTAGAAAAAGAAGTCTTTTCAGTATTTCTTTCTTCTCTGTAGAATGTAACCCCTTGGTAACCACAGAGTAATCCAATGACTTTTTACAGAGAATCCTGTTTGTAATAGATTCTATGGCTTTGTAAGCCCTTAGTTGCGTTGGGTTGAGCAAGTCCTCATATTTGGTGTTCCTTAGCTTTCCCATCTTAAATCCATCAAACCCTGTTTTGTCATGGATTTCACTCAAAGTCAGTCCTTGCCTTGCATAAAGATCCATGAAAGTGTTCCATTCAGCCATTTTCTTGATTCTTCTTGTATCCTTGCACATCGATTCCAAGACTGCATATATGCTGGTATAAAGCCAACCTCTACTTATTTGTGGCTTAATGGGACCAACTAGACCTTGAGTCAGCAACTCCATTCTCTTATGCAAAAACTCCTGCAGAATCTTTGGAAAGACTGCGCTCGTCAAGTCTTCAATGACATGGAATTTGTCTGTGATAGCATGTGCTGATGGGGCTCCTTGCTTGATAGCCTTAATGAAGCATCGTCCCCTATCACGAGTGATAGTATCGACTTTCTTGTATTGTTTCAAGACATTTGCCACAATCGAAGAATCTCTAGAGTCTATCAGTTCCAAAATCTCGCCTGTGTCATGGTCTACGATAACACTGCCATAGGTATGTCCCTTTCTCTTGGCAAAGTCATCTATGCCTATATTCCTGGCAGTCCTGTCTGGAAGTCTTTGGATCTTTTTCAAATGATTTATGCAAGTATTTGGACAGCAGGTGATTCCCATCTTTCTCATGACCTTGGAGGTCGACACAGATGACATATGTATATGAAGCTGGTTCATCAACTCTATGCATCTTACACTGAATCTTGCATATTTGTTTAGCCACTTCGTCTGTTGCTCTACAAATATATGTTTATCAGACTGGCAGTAAAAACGGCGCATGTAAAGGGTGAGAACAAACCGTTTACACCCTAAAGGACACATCGTGACCGTTCTCTTTTGCCAGCCACGGGTATGAGTGGTTTTCTGGCCACAACGGTCGCAGAAGGCATGGGTAGCCGTACTCACGAGAACCATTTTGAGTTCCGTGGAAGAGAAGTCACAACTTGTGATAAAAAAGCCATCTATGGCAGGAAAAATGTCCATAAGAAGTTTTTCTCCGGCCATAGAAGCATTTATATCGGATTTTATTTGGTTGTTCCTTATCTTTTTTATAATTTTGCATCTGTTAGCGATTGTATCCATTGTAAGTCATATTTTATGATCACTTTAAACTTACATATTTTTGGAGACAATCGCTAATTTTTTATATTAAACTTTCTCAAAAATATTGCTCCTTCATATAAAAATTGGGGCTTTGTACTAAAATTTGAGAAGAACCGATTATTTCTATAACAAAAAAGAACAAATATCGAAATGTTGGAATCTTAGTAGCTGATAATGAAATGGTTATTGAAATAATGAATTCATTTACTTCTTCTAAATTTGCATGCGAATTTAAATACAATGCTGGTTATAATGACTCAAGAAATAAGGACACACTGAACTTTAAAACCGAACATCCAAAACTCATGACTTATCATAGTGCTAAAGGCCTACAGTTTGAGACTGTAATTATACCATTTTACAATGGTGCACGAAATACAGACGAAAAGAAGGCACTTTACGTGGCAATGACCAGAACATATAGAAACTTGTATATTCTGTATGATGGCAAATTACAAGAACCCCTAAAAAGTGTTCCTGAAAGATTATATGAAAAAAAAGAATAAATATGATTTTTCCTATTAGAATAGAGAAGAAAATGCACGAATAATCATAAAAGTAAATATGTGATATGCTCGAACTCGAACTACAACAATACCTCTTCCGCGAATACCCACAAGAGAATGCTCGCTGTGAATGGAAGGAATTTAAAAATCTGAAGAACTCGTTCTGTGGGGACGAGAAGGATGATGTTATTTCCTACGTGTCAGCTATTGCCAACATGGAGGGTGGACATCTTGTGATTGGTGTAAAGGATAAGACGCTTGAAATTGTTGGGACTGATATTTCAAGGCTTACTTTTAATGGGCAACCTGCAAACACTCAGTCGACAACGTTCAAACTCACAGAACAATGCACTTATCTTTCATCTGAAGGTCTAAGCATTGAGGAGTTTATAACCGATGATACAAATAGGCGAGTATGGATAATACATATTCCAAAGCACTTGCCTCGTCGCCCTGTCCTTGCCCACAAGAAGGCATGGCAACGCATAGAAGATTCGTTGGTGGAACTGACCCAAGAAAGAATGGCTGTCATTCTTGAAGAGCCAATCTACGCAGCAAAGGACTGGTCTGCAGAAATTGTACCAGATGCGACAATAGATGATTTGGATGAGGTTGCTATTGCCAAAGCTCGAATGATGTTCAAGAAAGTACATAGCCGTATTCCTGCTGAAGAAGTGAATGCCTGGAATGTTCAAACTTTCTTGAGCAAGTGTGGATTAACGAGAAACGGAGGTATTACTCGGGCAGCTATCATTTTGTTGGGCAAATACGAATCCGCTTTCAAACTGCGTCCTGCTGTTGTACAGGTTACTTGGACACGGCGAGACAAGAACCAGGAAGTGGTTGACTACGAACACTTCACAGTTCCATTTATATTAACGGTGGACGAAATCCTCTCAAAGATAGAGAATCTGACATTGCGTGAAATGCCTGGAGGTACGCTTTTCCCCGACACGATGAAGCAGTATGACGACTATACCATCCGTGAGGCCCTTCATAATTGTATTGGCCATCAAGACTACACTCTTCAGCAACGCATCAATTTCGTAGAGAATCCAGGATATCTGTATTATTCCAATGCTGGCACATTCATTCCTGGCACTTTGGAGAATGTTTTGAGGAACGAAGAGCCTCAGACGCATTTCCGCAATGAATGTTTATGTAGGGCGATGGTAGATTTCAACATGATTGATACCGTAAGCCGTGGTATCAAGAAAATGTTCAATGAGCAATGGCGCAGACACTTCCCTATGCCTGACTATGAGATTGACCAGATCAAGAAGAAAGTAGTTGTCCGCATCTATGGCAATGAAATCAATAAACGATACACTGATTTGTTGAAGACAAACGACACTCTATCTCTCTGGGATTGCATCTCTCTTGACGCAGTACAAAAAGGCAGAACTATTCATGAGGATATAGCGCAAGACTTACTCAAACGTGGACTGATAGAAGGTGAGGTCCCGCATTACAGTATTTCTCTTAGCATTGCCAAGAACACTCACCAACTGCCTTCTTACACAAAGACCAAAGGATTGGATAAGGAGAGATTGCGTCAAATGGTTCTACAGTATCTCAGCAATGCAGGAGACGAAGGCGCCAAGCGAGATAGTATATACGAATATCTGAAGGATGTTCTTCCGCAAAACAAGACGGAAGAACAAAAAATTCGTATGCTCGGAGATTTGCTCAAAAATATGAGCAAAGAATATTTAATAAAAGCGGAAGGACGAACTTGGTATGTCATGCCTCAATCATAGAGGACATATTATAGCGGATTATAGCGGAATTATAGCGAATTCGGCATTCTTATAGCGGAAAAACCGTCGAATTTCGACGGATATAGCGAATCTAAATATACTAAAAAAAGGTCGCCAGCATTTTGGCGACCTTTTTTAGTATCATATTTA
The DNA here is from genome assembly GCF_019249655.2 of Segatella copri. Classification (NCBI taxonomy): domain Bacteria; kingdom Pseudomonadati; phylum Bacteroidota; class Bacteroidia; order Bacteroidales; family Prevotellaceae; genus Segatella; species Segatella copri. The sequence goes on along the minus strand of NZ_CP137557.1, from coordinate 1,268,051 downwards.
CTTCGTATTCAAAACCAGCTTCTTGGCTTTCATCTTTTCACCAGCTACCGAAAGTTCTATCTTTCCTGGCTTATCGCCGGCTCTCAATATCACGAGAGCAGAACCCTGGAAGAGATTGCGCTGAATGGTCTTCTCCAACTGGGTCTTTCCGATATGAAGTTCATTCGATGAGATGTTTCCATTATCCACCGCCACGATATTCGCATCGCCCTTCACGGTGAATGTCAACTTATCGAATGCCTTGGCGTCTTTCACGTTCAGTACTCTTCTGCCCTTCTTGTCCACGGCATAGATGCGAACGTGCATCAGATCCTTACCATCCGCATGCCAGTTTTCAGCATCAGGCACCAACTTCAAGGCAACAGCCTCGCCCGTGGTCTCTATCTGATGGCGAGCCACCACCTTGCCGTTTTTCTTAGCCACAGCCACAAGTGTGCCTGGAGCATAGGCGATGTTGTCCCACTTGATTCGGGAACGGAGCTTAGGGTCGTTACTGTTCTTCTTCACACCCAGGCTCTTGCCGTTGAGGAAGAGTTCCACCTCGTCGCTATTGGTATAGGTATAGAGCGATACCTGCTCGCCTGCCTCACGGTTCCAGTTTTCTGAAAGCTTTCCGGCAGAAACATTGATGCCATTCCACTGGATGTTGCCACCCGATTTCTCGATAACACCGATGTGAACGGTTGGCTCGTCAGTAAACATGCTCTTCACGAAATAAGCATCTGGCTTTGGCTGAAGAGAAAGGTCGAACACACCCTGATTCCAACCCTTGATAGGCCATCCCATGCTCTCGCCCAGATAATCGATGGCACCCCAATAGGCAAGACCAATCACCTTGTCGAGATCCATCTCGTAGAAGTTTGGTCCCATGGCAGCCACACTCGCCTCGCTCTGATAGAAGGTTTTCTCAGGATAGCGCTTGCTGTCGCCAGGGAAATACATGTAACGATAGTTATATGAGTTTACCTCTGTCTCTATTGCCAAATCGGCTGGGATGGAATCCGTCTCCAGGTTGCGATAGCGCGGATGCATCGCCACGGTGGTGAGTCGGGTATCGTCATAACGGTGCAGCAACTCCTTCTGAAGCTTATAAGCTGTAACGCCCCAATCGTTGAAAGGCAGGTTGCTATACTGCTGCAACTCATTTCCCAAGCTCCACATCACCACCGAAGGATGGTTTCTGTCTCGCTTCACCCACTCGGGAACATCCTTCTGCCAGAGACTCTCCCAATCCACTCTGCCACCGGCATACTGGGTGAGCCACTTGTCGTAAAGCTCATCCACCACCAGAATGCCATACTTATCGCAGAGTTTCAGGAAGTCCTCGCTATATGGATTATGAGAGGTGCGGATATGGTTCATTCCGAATTCCTTCATCAGTTTCAGTCGCTTCTCGATGGCACGCGGATAGGCGGCAGCACCCAGGGCACCGAGGGTATGATGGTTGGCATAACCTTTCAAAAGCACCTTCTTGCCGTTTACCAGCAAGCCCTTCTGCGGAACGATTTCGATGGTGCGCACACCAAACGGCTCCTTAATCTGGTCGGCGATGTTGCCCTTACTGTCATAAAGCGTCACCTCGGCAGTATATAAATAAGGTGAATCCGGCGACCACAACTTGGCATTTTCCAAAGAGATGCTTGGCAATTCATACTCTCTGTCTCTCCATTTGGCATTGAAGTGGATGTCGTTCTTCTGCTCAGCCACCACCTTGCCATCGGCATCGAGAATACGAACACCCACCGGCATCTTGGCAGCGCTCTGCCCCTTAGCTACCTTCTGCTGGTTGATGATTTCCGCCTTGATCTTCACCTCCTTGTTGTCCTGTGTACGGATAAAGAGCGGATGGCGAGGGAAGAACAGATTCTTATTGGTAACAATAAGGTTGACATCACGATAGAGACCGGCACCCGTAAACCAGCGGGAGTTGCTTGGATTTTGCGTATCCGCCTTTACTGCGATTTCGTTAGACTGTCCCCACTTCAAGAGTTTGCTCAGGTCGATATCGAAGCCCAGATAGCCATAGTCTGTGCCACCGATACGCTTTCCGTTCAGATAGACATCTCCTACCAGCATGATGCCCTGGAAGTCGAGCACGATGCGCTTTCCCTTCCATTCATCCTTGGGAGTGAGTTCGTAGCGATACCAACCGATGCCCATCTCCTTGAATCCACGGGAACTCAATCGGCTGCGCACATTGCTGCCCGCATCACTGTTATCTGGTCGCTCACTGGCATCCGGAGCCACCCAATCCTGTCCTATCAGGAAATCATGTGGCAGATTCACCACATCATCCCCACTTTGAGTTGACTTCAACTCAGCAATATTCTTCACATCACCACGATGAAACTGCCATCCCTGGTTGATGCTGATTGTATCGCGCACCGCAGCCTCAGCCGAAAGGGTTCCCATCAAAGGCAAACCACCCAGCAACAACGAGGCGAAAAGTATTGTCTTTTTATTCATTCCAAATTCATTTTATTAATTTCCGTCTGGCTTGGTTACATCCAGATTCACGGATGGATACCACACGAATTGATTGAAATCATCTGGCTGGGCAGGATTGTAGTCCTTCCAGTCACTGCGTAGATACTTCACGATAGGCAGATTGAGCTGCTTCATGCCCATTACCACCATCTTAGCCACCTCGTAGGCTCCGTATGGATTGAAGTGGGTGTTATCCTCCAGAGCCTTAGGCTGGTTAGGATAAGTATTTGCCGGATAGTGAACCAGCGACTTCTTACTGTTCTCGTAACCCAAAGTCTCAAAGAAAGTGCGGGTCATATCGTGAAGTTCTATCACAGGCACGCCCTCTCGTTTCGCCACTGCTCGCATGGCATCAGGATAATCGCCATGAGTTTCCTGAATCTTGCTATGGGTAGCCTTGTCGAACATTCGGCGCTGGGTAGGAGTTACGAAGATGATGTTGCCACCATTCTTGCGTACCTCGTCAATGAATTTCTTCAGGTTGAAAGAGAAATTATACCAGGCACCACTGCCTGCATACTTCTCCTTCTGGTCGTTGTGTCCGAACTCACAAATCACATAATCGCCCTTCTTCATCATCGCCAATACCTTGTCCAGACGGTTGGAAGCGAGGAAAGAACCTGCAGTCAATCCGCTCTCGGCATGGTTGGAGATAGCTACCTCAGGACCAAACCATCGGGTAATCATCTGTCCCCAGGAAGCGTATGGCTCCGTAAACTGATCTACTACCGTAGAGTTGCCACAAAGGAAAACGGTGGTAGTTTCAGCAGGAGCCGGTTCTACCTTGATACTCTTTACTGCTGGGGCTGCACCAGTAAACTCCAAGGTCAGCTTTTCATCCCAGGTAAAGTATCCTTTCTCACGGGCTTTGATTTTCACATTCTTCTTATCAGTAATATAAGGAGAGCGCTTGTTCACGATGAAGGAGTAAGTCTTGAACTCACCCTTCCTGGTGCTCACCTCATCGAGCATCAATCTGCGGCTTTCGGCACGCACCACCGTTTTGCCCGCCTTTTTCTTTGAACCGAGCACCACGGTCACCTTATAGTTGCCATCAGCCACCTTCACGGAATAGAAGAAAGGCGCATTACTCTTTGCCTTTGGAGCAGCCACGATATCGTATCCCTGTCCGTTCTCTACGGAATAAACAGGCTGCGCCTTCAACATATCAATATCAAAAGTCTGGGCATTGGCGGTTACAGTAGAAGCCAGTGCCAGCAGACTGGTGAATAAAAAATTTCTAGTTTTCATATAAATCATTTTTTCTGTTGTTGTCATTCATCTTGGTTATGATTGAATTTCGAGAGCAAAGATACATAAAAAGGACAAAAAGATATTATGCTTTTTATCCTTCTTATATAAAAATCGTTCAAAAACTATTATTCCTGTCTATTTCTGCAGGGTAATTCCCATTAATCCGACAACCACCTCGTTGCACAGCGCCCTTAAAGTGAAACGCTTCAATTTCTTCCTTGCATCCAGTGGCATGTCGAGCAATATCGCAGCTCCACCCTCTATCTCTGCCACGGCTTTCTTGAAACCAGGCACATCTGCCATGTTTTTATTGGCAGCAAGATGGAGATCACGGAAGAGATGCCGGCTCACCTTTCCCGATGCCAGACCTACTCGATAAGGACGAAGTTCCGGCTGCGGGAAGGCAGTGGTATTCTCCAGGAAATCCTGCTCTATCGGACACCAGTTGACCGGTGGCACCAGCATCAGTTCATCGCTTGTTCCATCCGAATACTCCACCCTTACCACGGCATTTCCTATGGCATACTGCATTGCATTAGTAGAACCCGCCATCAGAAGATAGGCATGAGATGCCTTACCCTTCAAGGCTACGGAGATGCTATCCGGATAGTTGTCCCAAAGAGATGTATAGGCGATGTTCTTGCCTTCCTTGGGAGAGCGGAACGACAAATCGCCATCCACCTGCGCCATGAACTCGCCATCTTGGATAAGACTTCTGAACTTCGTATCATCGATGTTTGCCGTCTTCTTGGTGGAACACCAGTCGCCGATGCCTTGGGTTGGTACACAGAGTGTAGTGTATGGTGAACGAGGCGAAAGATACTGGTTCTTGAAGATGTCGCTCACGTTTGCATTAAAGGCCTTGTCCATGTTCACCTTACGGCACTCCTTCGGGTTTACTTCGGCAAAGTCGTTGCCCACGCCCTTGATAGAAGCCCAGGCATCCACAGCTTGCTCAGCAATGCTTTCTGCCAATGGATATTTTCCAACCATATCCTTTTCATCTTTCATATCCCTTTCTTCCTTTGGCAGGATGGTTGGCAACTCAATATGCTGCACCTTATCTGTAGAGAAAGCAGTATCCTTATACTTGCCGCCTCCCAGGTTCTGGCGAATCACCAGTTTCAAAGGTCGCTTGAAGTTCTGGGTAACATCGAACACATCCTTTCCGTTTACCCGCTTAAATGCATAGTCTAGATAAGGCGTATGCACCGAGGCACTATCCCAAGCGGCAGGGAAGCCTGGACGGATGATGCACTCACCCTCCAGGGCATTCGGCGTGATACCGTAGAGTCCCTGGATGAGGGCACGGGATGAGATGCCCGTTACATCGGCAAAGTCGCGATAACCCTCACCGGTGGCTGCATCCAGCTTCGACAACTGCCCGAAGTTGGCAGGACTGCTTCCCAAGTACATGAAGTCGAGCACATTGGCTTTCAACAGGCAATAAGCCTCTTCCACTCTGCCCGCCTGGTAATAAGCCAAGACGGTATGCATCACCTCTGCCATTGCCACATTGTTGATGCTCCATTCGTAAGGTGCCCAATCAGAAGTGCTCAAGGTCTGGTATTCTGTCCCCTTATATATATAAGGTATATGAGGCGTATGGCGATCCACATATCGGGTGGCGCTATAGTTCTGCTCAGCAGTTCCCACCCCACAGTCTATCGGAGTATAGATGCTCCAAAGCGCTGCATCGCGATGTACTCGCTTCAAGCCCATGAAGTCTTGATATTCCGCCCAATGACCGGAATCCTTCAGCCACAGTCTCTCGTTCATCGCCTTCAATATTCTGTCGGCTTCATCCTGATAGGGTTTCGGATTCTCACCGATGATTTCAGCTATGCGGGCCGCCAGGCGGTTGCTGCGATAGTTGTAGGCGGAAGAATGGGTCACGGCACCACTGTTGTATTGCAGGGCATCGCTCGCCCAGATGCAGCAATAGGCATCGTAAAGTCCATCGTTATCGGAGTCCCAAGCCTGCTTCTCCCATGCCAGATGGCGCTGGATTACCGGCCACATCTGGCGCATATACGTGGTATCGGCATCAAACTGGAAGTGCCACAGCAGTTCGTCTATATACACCAGATTCATGTCGTAATGATGAAATTGGTTGTTCTTCTCCGGATTTCTGCATATATAGCCCGTGCTGTACATCGGCGTTCCCCACTTGTAGGTACCACGCGCCAGGTTATTTTTCTCATCCATCAGATGAGGTTCTGTAACGGGCACATCGGTTACCTGACTCTTGGCGTATGCATCAAAGTGGGTGCGTTGTCTGTCTGGCATTCCAAGAAAATCGCCCATGTAGGCAGCTCTCCATCCAGGCAGCGGCATGCGCCATCCCACGGCTCCATGCTGCCACACCTTACCATCCCAGGCACCATCGGCAGCCATCACCAAAGCTCCACCGATAGGATTGATATAGGCATCGGGGGTATGGAAACAGACTGATGAAGCAAGCAGACTTCGCCATTGCTCGGCTGCATCGAACCGAGGCTGCATCAGAGAGTTCGGGGCTGCAGAAAGCTGATTATCTCCATCTATTGAGAAATAGAAGATGGAACTTGGAGAAGACTGAGATACAGTTCCGAGAACTGCCGTTTCTGATGTAGCAGCTTCGAAGGTACCCGGTTTCAGGAAACTTCCAATATCACCCGAACGGGCTGGTTTAGGAACTGCAGTTTTGCTCAGGATAGCCTCCACCTTCATTTTTCTGTTATCGAATCCATGAGCAGCAAAGCGCCAGATAGCTCCTTCAGCATCAGAAAATGCCAGGACCGATATGTCGAGTTCCCCCTTTCCCCATCGCCTGTCTTTCAGAAGATAGTCACGACGTCCAGCTTCATAACTCGCCTTGCAATATTCAACCTCATCGAGCCACATCACCTGTCCGGCATACGAGATTCGGAACCTAATATTACCCGTCTGGTTTTTCTTATAGGTGGCGAAGATAGGACGGTCGCTGGTTTCCACTCGCCATTCCGCCATACTTCCATAAAGGGCACGGGTGTAGCGATGATTACCATTCACACAAACAAAGGCATTGCCTTCGGGATAATAGGATGCTTGGCGAACCACCCCTGCCGAAAACATCGGTAGAGCCATGTTCGCCAACAATCCCCAAACAGCAATTTGCTTCATATTGCTTTTATTTAAGAAACATTTAAATTCAGAAGAAATCAGAGTGTTTTAAATTCTGAAAAATCAGAGTGTTTTTTTACTTCAGATACTTAGCCAATGGGCTCTTCATCTTCTTCAAACCCTTGGCCACACACTTGGCATTGTGCTGGGCACCCTTCAGACTGGTGTGTGTATGATCCTTCTTGTAATATGCCTTCACCTTTTCCTTGCCTATTTTATCGTATGAATCGGCAGCGATGTTGTGGAGATCAAGGAAGGCAACGCCCGTCTCAGCCACGATTTCGCGATACCACTTGCCGTAGGTATCGTTGCGGCGCTCCATCTTGCCCTTTGGCCACTCGTTGCGAGGAGTCAGGGAAACGAGGATTGGGGTAGCTCCCTTCTCACGAACATCCTGGATGAACTTCTTCAGGTACCAGCCGAAAGAATAAACCACCTCATACTGCTTGCTTTCTTCCATCTGATAGACATGACAGGTATCCTTGGCACAAGGAATGGAACCACGCATCTTCTTATCGGTCATAGAACAGATGTCGTTATGACCGAACTCGATAAGCACGTAGTCGCCTGGTTGAAGACTGTTATACACCTTCTCCCATCTTCCTTCATTAAGATAAGAACGGGAACTGCGACCCGCCTTGGCTGCATTTACACAGGTAATCTTCTTTGGGTTGAAGATGGTATAAGCCTGAGAGCCCCAGCCCCACATGCCGTCTTCTTCCTTATCGGCATTCTTCACAGTACTGTCGCCTGTGAAGAAGACTACAGGTTTGCCCGGCTCACGCTTGAAATTCTCTACAGGCAAAGCCACATTGACCATCATCGCCTGCAATGGAGCCAGACTTGGGTCTTTGCTCTCAGCCAATCCCTCGGCTGCCGAACGGGCATTCATCATCGCTCCGAAACGGGAAGTATGGATATGGTCGGTAAAGAAATGATACTTCTCCTTCCAATGACCATAGCTGTCGAGCTTGGCTGCAGAAATCTCATTCAAATCAACGAAAGGAACGCCTTCCTGCTCAGCCACCTGCTTTGCCCACAAGCCGAAGGTCTTGTTGACACGAACTATCTTATCATTCTCATCGTAGGCATCACGTGGAGTCAACGACATCAGGATAGGATGAGCCCCCAGCGCCTTACAGTCGTTGATGTATTTGCGCATGTATTCGCCGTAAGTATAGACGGTTTCCTTCACACCCGTCTCCTTGATGGTGACATTGAGCGAATCCTTGCCGATGCCAGGGATGCTGGCACGTGCTCTGCCGCTATCGTATGGTCCATTGTCGTTATGACCGATGGAAATAATCACCCAGTCACCTGCCTTGATGCCCTTGCGCACATCCGGCCACAGACGGTTGTAGAAGGTACGGCTGCTCATGCCGCCCAAAGCCTGATTCTCTACGGTAATCTTGTTGGCATCAAAGAACTCATGCTCGTAATAGCCCCAGCCCCACTGACCGTTGTTACCATTACCCAGGGTACCATTTCGCATGGTGGAGTTACCAATGAGGAAGAGCACAGGATTGTTGCCCTTTCTGCTGGTACCCGGTTTGATACGTGCCGTCATCGCCTTGTTCAGGCTATCCACGGTATTATCAATCACATGATTTACATCTTCCATAGGTCCTGCCACTGTAGGCTTCGCCTTATCTGCAGGTTTTGCAACCTGTGCATAGCTCATGCTAGTAGCTGCTGCCATCAAAGACATTGCAAATAATAATCTTCTCATTTGTCTTAGCGTTTATATGTGTTATATGTTTATTCAAATTATTTTTTAACTCTTTATCTTACTTCACTTTCTCTGCTTTATCGGGCATATAATATCCCAGATGAGGCGGCTGGTTGTATGCCACATTCTGCCATGCCACACCCATGCGATAGATATGGTCGTGCATCAGGGTTGGCACACGATACTCCGTAGGAATGTTGGTGGTGAAGATATTCAGGTGCGAGGCGTCGCTCTCATCCCAATAGATTATTTCCTCTCGCCAATCGCCGAAGAGGTCGGCTTGCAGGTTAGGCGTTGCCTTCGACCAGTTGCAACTAGCCGAATGTCCCATCTCGTAGAGTTGCCTGCCATTGCTCAGCGGCAACGGAACGGCTTTCTTACCATCCCATTTCTGGAGATAAGGTACGAAATGCGGTCTGCCCTGGTTGGCGAGCAGTTCTTCCTGCAAGTCGCCATCCCAATAGATGCGGAAGTTCATCGCCGGCCATCTGAATCCGGGGGTATAGGATTCCCGCTCACCATATTCGTGCTTTCGGAAACCACCCAGTGAAATCTGATCTCCCTTGATATTTCTTACGCCTGGAACATCTATGCTCCAGAGTTCACAACCGCGATACTTGGCATCAATGTCGGCAGCCACGCCTCTTCCGGTATCATCCCTATCCGTATGATAGAGCAGGATTTCGCCCGTTCTGGCATCACGCAGATCGGAACCGTAAGGGTATTCCTCGTGCACCATGAATACTTCCAAGCCCGGACGGTCGGGATCCAGGTCGCTGAAATGCAAGGCATCACCATGTCCCAAACCGGTGGAATATAATAAGGTACCATCGTTGTTGATGGCAGCCGAACCATAAGTGATTTCGTCGCAACCGTCGCCATCCACATCACCCACCGCCAAACTGTGGGCACCTTGGGCGAAGGCTGTGGCAGAAACTTCATTACCTTTCGGATCTCTGTTCTTCAATCCGTGAGCCTCTCTGATTATCTTTCCTTCAGCATCTCTCACCTCCCAATCGTTAGGGGAAACGGATGCGTGGAGCCATCTGGTCTTTAATTCCTTGCCGTCGAAATCCACAGCCCAGAGATAAGAGCGGGTATAATAGCCACGACACATCACGGCACTCGGATTCCTGTCTATGCCATCGAGATGAGCAACACCCGCCAGGTAACGCTCGCCACGATTGCCATAGTTGTCCTTATCGCCCCAGATGGAAGAATACTGAGGATAGCCATTGAGCAGACTTTCGCCTTCTGCCACCTGCTTGCCTACACCAAAGGCGCGGTTTGGATTATACCAGACGGTATGAATCGCCTCGCCCGAAAGTCCACGGAACACGGTGAGCATCTCCGGACCTTCCATGATGCGCCCCACCTTGTTGCGATAATCTGCCTGGTTATCCACCGCCCTGATTTCTGCATCGGTGGCAGCCAGGTTCACGAAACGTCCCTTGCCATCTAAGCTTCCTGCCGAGGTCTTGCAAATCAGTTCAGCCTTGCCGTCGCCATCGAAATCATAGACGAGAAACTGGGTATAGTGCGCACCGGCACGGATGTTCTTACCCAGATTGATGCGCCAGAGCTGGGTACCATCCAGTTTGTAACAATCCAGGATCACATCGCCCGTATATCCATTATGCGAATTATCATGGGCGTTACTTGGGTCCCATTTCAGAATCAGTTCATATTCTCCATCGCCATCCACATCGCCCACGCTGCAATCGTTGGGGGTATAGCTATAGCTTTTCCCATCGGGAGTGATGCCACCCTCTGGATGGTTGATGGGCAGAGAGCGATATAAATCCGCCCAAGGCTTGACCGCCTTCGACACTTCCCGCCTTGCAGCAGCATCTATCTTGGGTTCATCCTGATAGGTGATGATGCGATAGGTATGGAATGCCAAACCTTTGACATCTGTATAGTTGGTAGCCTTGATGTGATGGGCGATAACCTTTCCGTCTCGTTCCACATCGAAGCATACGTTCTTGCTATCGGTACCCAGCATGCGCCAGCTGATGAAGATGCCCTTGCCGGCAGCAGGCAATGCCACCACGCCACGGTCGAGTTTCTCCATTGCAGCTACAGATGGACAATTCTGTTTCTCGCTGGCTTGCATCGGCATGCATCCCATCAGGAGACAAGCCGCAGGAACCAACAATTGCTTGAATTCTATCATAATTTACATTCTTAGGTTATTATTTGCTGCAAAATTACTCATTATGATTGTTACCTACCTTGCAATATTATTCAAAAGTACGAAATATCATCCAAATTGTTAAAGTTATCTGTATTTTAGTACAATATTCGCCATTTGTTTTGCCATTTTATTTTTTTATCGTACTTTTGCCATTGAAATCAAATCAAACCATTCGGAAACCATATTAAACGGCCGAAATAGAAAAAGTGAAACAAAAAATGATAAACAAAAACAACTACAAGGCGTTCTACACCTTATTATATATAGTAACCGTCAGCCTGCTGATGGTGGCTATAGACGTGCATGCCTACGACCTCAATTTCAACGTAACCCGCCTGTCGGCAAAAGACGGACTCTCGTGCAACACCATCAACAGCGTGCAGCAGGACAGAGATGGATTCATCTGGCTATCCACCCCCAACGGCATGAGCAGATACGACGGTTATCAATTTCAGAACTTCTCAAAGTTCAACAACAATGCGAAACAGAGAAACTACTCCTCGATATCGCAGCTCATCAGTGATAACACCCACGGACAAATCTGGGGATTCACCCCGAACAATATCCTGTGCTGTTACGATCTGGAGGCGGCACGCTTCTCAGATTATTTCGACCTGGATGCCACCACTACCCTTCTGGGCAACCGATACCAGAGTTCAAAGGGAACCTGGATTTCATCTGCCGACTTCGGTGTACGATTCATTTACGTGAAAGAAGGAAAGATGCAAAGTATCGACTTTACCCCGCAAAACGGAAAACTGCTGGATACCCATAAGCTGAACTTTGGGGAAGACGGCAGGAACAACATCTGGATTGCATCCGATAAAGGCGTGAACCTGATTACTCCCGACTTCAAGAGCCGCATCATCCTCAAGAACAAGAAGATTATCGTGATGACCTGCGACGGTTCGCACATCGCCCTGCTCACAGACAAAGGCGAAGCCTTCCTCTACAACGACCACGCCCAGCTCATCAAGCATTCACAACTCCCATCTATGTTGGGTTTTGTGGGTAAGTCGCGTGCCTCTTTCTTCTGGCAAGGCTGGTGGTACATCTTCACCCAAGGTGAAACCTTTGCCATGGATTTGAAGACGGGACAATTCCAGAAACCTGCCCTTCAGATTCCGAACGCCATGGACAAGAACCAGCTCAAGTCATACCATTTCCTGTACGACAAGCAGGGCTATGCCTATCTCTTCGGCAAGCATTCGGCACTCTTCAAAAAGTTTCATCTGCTGGATAACCCTACCTACATCAATGCGCGCGACAAGAACTTCGTGGCTGCAGAAAGCCAGGACAAGAAGGTGTATATCGCCTCATACGGTAGTGGTTTCTTCGTATATGACCCGAAAACCGACATCCTGCAGCAGTTCTCCGTGCAGAACGAAAATTCACTCTTCCATTCCGACTTTTTGCTCAATGTATTCGTAGATAGAAGCGGTTGCGTATGGGTGGGCACAGGCGACGGCGTGTTCTGCTGCGTGGAGCAAAAGGAACTGAACTCCGAGTTTATAAAGATGGAACCAGAGAGCAAACATGAATGGAGCAACACCATCCGCCACATCAGCAAGGTGGCACCCAACAAACTCGCCGTCAGCACCCGCGAGAACAAGACGTATCTCTTTGATACTCAAACCCAGCAACGCACCCTGGTACTGCAAACCGATGCCTGCGTATATTGCTACGGCATAGACGCACGGGGCAGAGCCTGGATTGGCACCAAGGGAGACGGCATCCTCATCGATGGCATCAAATACTCGAAATGGGAAAAGGAGCACTATGCCCCAACCATCAACTTCTACGACGTTGCATTCGACAAGATGGGAAAAGCCTGGCTCGCTACCTGGGGAGACGGATTGCTCTGCACCCGGGCAAACGATGCCAATACGGGAAACCTGAAGTTTGAATCGTTCATGGCAACCAATGGTAAGGAGGCGCAAATCCACGACCTGTTCCTGGACAAGAAAGGCAGACTGTGGGCTTCCACCAACAACGGTATCGCCATGATTGATACCCGCGAACGACAAATCACCGACAAAAAGATTCTGAGATTCAACGAGGAAAACGGGAAGCTTCCGGTGAGCGAAGTGGATTGCGGAATTGAAGCGCACGACGGAAGTCTATGGTTTGGAACTACCAAAGGCGTGATGAGATGTACCTACGATGAGAAAACGAAAAAGCTGGATTGCCAGCTTTTCAATACCACCAACGGACTTACCACCAACACCGTACGCTCGGTGGCAGAAGACCGGTTTGGCAATATCTGGATAGGAACCGAGGAGGGTATATCGAAAATTAACAGCCATACCCTCGACATCCGTACCTACCAACTCAGGAAAGACATCCAGAGCAACAATTTCACGGAAAACTGTGCCGTGAGTCTCGAAGATGGTCGCATCGCCTTCGGTACCAGCAACGCCCTGCTCCTCCTTACTCCAACCCAGAAGACCAAGGAGTATCCGCACGGCACCAAGGCAACCATCACCAACATGACCATCAACGGCATCTCTATCTACGAAGCCGAAAACGAAGATCTGCTCACCAAGGCACTGAACCATACCCAGGAAATCAGTCTGCCTTCCGACAAGAACTCACTGAGCATCTTCTTCTCGAACTTCGACTATCCGCACATCAAGAATGCCATGTACCAGTATTATCTGGAAGGACTCGACAAGACCTGGTGCCCGATGACCAGCGTGAACCATGCCGACTTCAGCAGTTTGCAGCCAGGCACCTACACGCTCCACCTGCGCACCTTCATCGGCAACAACAAGTGGAGCGAGGAGACGCTGTTCAAGATTACCATCCGCGAACCTTGGTACAACACCTGGTGGGCATGGACAATATACCTTATTATAATAGGTAGCGTCAGCTTCCTGTTCTACCGTTCATGGCTGAGAAACTTCAACCTGAACCAACAGATAGAGATGGAGAAGCAGATGTCGAACTTCCGCATCGAGTTCTTCACCCACATCTCGCACGAGTTCCGCACTCCACTCGCCATCATCCAGAGTGCCGTGGCAAAGCTGAACAACAAGGAAGGTTCATCAAGAAACGCCCTGCTCACCCTGACCCGAAGCACCCGAAGGATGCAGCGGCTCATCAACCAACTGATGGAATTCCGCAAGGCGAACACGGGCAACATGAAGCTCACCATGGAAGAGGGCGACATCGTGGTATTCATCAAAAACATCTTCAGCGATGTGAGACTGGTGGCACAACAAAAAGGCATCAACATGCTGATGACACCATGGAGCAGCAACTACAAGATGTACTTTGACCACGACAAGATGGAAACCATCGTGTATAATCTGCTGAGCAACGCCGTGAAATACACCCCAGACAATGGCGCCATCGAGGTGAAACTCGCCCTGAAAGACGAGGAACTCATTTTCCAGATAGAAGACAATGGTCCTGGCATTAAACCGGAAAGAGAGAAAGACCTCTTCAAACCATTCATGCACGGCTATGTATCGAAGGGCGGTATGGGTATCGGACTCTATACTGCCTACGAGATGGCGAAGCTGCACAAAGGCGACCTGAGCTACCAGCGTTCCGGCAACCTGGGCGGAAGCATCTTTACGCTTACCCTGCCTACCGACCAGAATCTGTTTGAACCAGAAGATTTCGTAACCACAAAAGCCATCGATAGCAGCAGCGTGGATAAGGAAGAAATCGACATGATGGTGAAGGAGATGACACCGCAGGCGATCAACAACGTGACGGTGGTGGTTATCGAAGACGACCCAGACATGATGGAACAGATCAAGTCTGAACTCTCTACCTACTTCCGCGTGGAAGCTTTCATGAACGGCAAGACGGGGTACGAAAACATCAGGCAAATCAAGCCAGCCCTCGTGATTAGCGACATCATGTTGCCAGGCATGAGCGGCTACGAGATTGTAAGCAATCTGAAGGCAGAACCAGAAACACAAGACATCCCAGTAATCATGCTCACCGCCTTTGACGATGCCAACCACATACTGAAGGCATACAAGAGTTTTGTGGATGACTACATGGTGAAACCTTGCAACTTCAAGCTGCTCGTGGCAAGAGCCCTGCAATTCGTGGCATCAGACATGAAGCAGAAGAAATCTGCCCATGAAAAGAAGATTGAAGCAGAAGCAGGGAAAGAAGTGACAACAGAGGCAGAGAAAGAGCTGGCTACAGAGAAAGCCGAGAAAGAGCTGACTACAGAGAAGACCATCAAGATCAAGCCTGTGAAGGAACTGAAAAAGGATGAGCCTACCCTCTATATGTCTGCTCTCGACAAGAAGTTTAAGGATACATTGGAAGCCATCGTGGCACAGCACATCGGTGACAACGGTTTCAATGTGGATAAACTGGCTGAGCTGCTCAACCTGGGCAGAACCACGGTTTACAACCGCACGAAGAGCATCATGGGTGTATCGCCTAACATGTACATCCAGAACGAGCGTCTCCGCATCGCCGCCAAACTGCTGCTCGAAGGCGAATACTCCGTGGCAGAAATCAGCGAGAAAGTGGGATTCTCTGATTCCACCTATTTCTACAAATGCTTCAAGAACAAATATGGCGTGGCACCAAGCAAGTATGGCAAATAAAAAGAGAACCGTGGGAACTTCACAGCACCCACGGTTCTTTGTTTTTTTAATCTACTAAATTTATACCTAATAACACTTAATTAAAAAACTTATATACTTAAACCTAAAATATACCAATTTCTTTTACTGGGTGCAAAAATAGCACTTTTTCCATCAATCAACCTTCAAATTCTGCTCAATGAATCGTGTTTTTTGGGAAATATTCTCCTTATCGTCCAATAATTGATAAATTCATCCATTTTAAAGCTTTTTATATATAATATAATAAGGTGTAAACCGATTTTTTTGTATTTTTGCAAAAGAAAATATGATAGAACCAACGATAAAATAATCAATAAATATAGAATTAAACAATTAATAAAAAAACAATATGCAAACCAGTAAATATCTGATAGCAACAGAAAGAGACGCCGAATGGGGTCTCACCATCAGTACCGTGGGACGGGAAATCATCGCCCCAGGAGAAGCCTATCCCACCAAGGGACACGCCGACGGTTATTACTTCGATATCCAGAAAGGAAGAACCCTCGACGAATATCAGCTCCTCTACCAGCCTGAGGGCGAAGGCGTATTCCAATCGGAACACATCCCGGAAACCCGAATCAAGGCTGGCGACATCTTCCTCCTCTTCCCGGGAGAATGGCACACCTACCACCCTTCTGCCACAAAAGGCTGGAAGAGCT
This sequence comes from Segatella copri, assembly GCF_019249655.2. Taxonomy (NCBI): domain Bacteria; kingdom Pseudomonadati; phylum Bacteroidota; class Bacteroidia; order Bacteroidales; family Prevotellaceae; genus Segatella; species Segatella copri. Next base: position 1,251,974 of record NZ_CP137557.1, on the reverse strand, counting down.
ACTGGATAGGTTTTAAGGGAAAGAACATCGACGACCGCGTGAAGGCGGGATTCCTCTCTCCCGAGAAGCCCATCTATCACGTAGGATTCAGCAACGAGATTCTAGCCCTCTACGAAGAAGCTTACAAGACAGCACAGGAAGAGGCGGCATACTCGCAGCAGACCCTGGCAGGCATCGTGAACCATCTCATCGGCACCATGTACTCGCTGGAGCGAAACATCGTGCTCAACAAAAACACCCAGCACGTAGACCTTATCAATAAAGGTAGGCTCCGCATCCGAGAAACCCTGGAAGAAGCCGTCTCCATCCAAGACATCGCACAGGAACTGGGCATCAGCTACTCCAGTTTCCGAAAGCTCTTCAAGGAATACACCGGCATGGCACCAGCCATGTATCAGCAGTCGCTGAGACTGCAGCGTGCCAAGGAACTCCTCTCTACCACAGACGAGAGCATCAAGGAGATAGCCTATCGGCTAAACTTCGAATCGCCTGATTATTTCTCTGCCAAATTCAAGAATCAAACCGGCATGAAGCCATCAGATTTCAGAAATATGACGAGATAGACAAAAAATCATGCTTTAAAATCAATTTCTCGTGTTCCTTATCTCTTTTTTGCCCTATCTTTGCAACCGAAATCAATAAACAATAAGGCTTAAAGACATAACTTAAAAAGATAATGGAACAAAAGAAATACTTTTTCGCCGTAGATTTAGGTGCTACCAGCGGAAGAACTATCGTAGGAAGTTTATCGGATGGAAAATTCGACTTGGAGGAACTGACTCGCTTCGATAACAACCTCATCGAAACAGGCGGTCACTTCTATTGGGACATCTATGCCCTCTACTTCGAAATCATCAAGGGCTTGAAGCTCGTGGCTCAGCGTGGCATCGCCATCCAGAGCATCGGTATCGATACCTGGGGATGCGACTTCGTATATGTGGGCAAGGATGGTGCCATCCTCCGAAACCCGATGGCATACCGCGACCCTCATACGTTCGGCATGATGGAGAAATACTTCGACGAGAAGATGAGCAAGGAGAAGGTTTATGAAAAGACTGGCATCCAGTTTATGAACTTCAACTCATTGTTCCAGATGTATGCCATGCGCAAAGCAGGCAACGTAGCTCTGGAGAATGCCGACAAGATTCTCTTCATCCCTGATGCCCTGAGCTACATGCTCACCGGCAAGGCTATCTGCGAATATACCGTGGCTTCAACATCACAGATTCTCAACCCGATGACGGGCGACCTGGACAACGATCTCGTGGAAAGTCTCGGATTGAAGAGAGAACAGTTTGGCGAGATGACCAACCCTGCTACCATCATCGGCACACTGACCGAAGAGGTGCAGAAGATGACTGGCTTGAATGCCGTTCCGGTCATCGCCGTAGCAGGTCATGATACAGCCAGCGCCGTAGCAGCCGTTCCTGCCAAGAACGAGGAGTTTGCCTATTTGAGTTCAGGAACCTGGAGTCTGATGGGCATCGAGACCAAGAACGCCATCATCAACGAGAAGAGCTACGAGCTCAACTTCACCAACGAGGGCGGCATCGAGGGCACTACCCGATTCCTGAAGAACATCTGCGGCATGTGGATTTACGAGCGTTGCCGCAAGGAATGGAAAGACGAGGCTGCAGCCAAGAACAAAGACATGGCAACTCTAGCACACGGTGCCCTGATTGCCGAGGCCATGAAGCAGCCAGCCTTCCAGAGCATCATCAATCCAGACGATACCTGCTTCGCCAACCCATCGAGCATGGTAGAGGCCATCAAGCAGTATTGCGAGAAGACAGGACAGCATGTGCCTCAGAGCTATGGCGAATTCTGCCGCTGCATCTTCGAGAGTCTTGCACTCCGCTATCGCCAGGTATTCACATGGCTCAAGGATTTCGCCGACATCGAGCTCAACGTGCTCCATATCATCGGTGGAGGTTCGCTCAACCAATATCTCAACCAGTTTACTGCCAACAGCTGTGGCGTAACCGTATTGGCAGGTCCTCAGGAAGGCACCGCCATCGGCAACATCATGCTCCAGGCAAAGGCATCCGGCGACGTGAAGGACATCTGGGAGATGCGACAGATCATCGCCAACTCGCTTGAGCTGAAGAAATTCGAGCCACAAGACAAGGAGGCATGGGATGCGGCTTACGAGAAGTTTTTAAAGGTAAAAGGGTAAAAAAGTAAAAATAAACAATAACAAACAAAATACATAAAAACAATGAAAGCAGATTTGATTTTAAAGAATTACGAGATTGCAAAGGAGCGCTATGCTGCTCTGGGTGTGGATACAGACAAGGCTATTGAGACTTTGGAGAAGACTCCTATCTCATTGCACTGCTGGCAGGCTGACGACGTGGTTGGCTTCGAGCGCGGCGAGGCTGCTTCTGGTGGTATCCAGAGCACAGGTAACTATCCTGGCAAGGCTCGCAACATCGACGAGCTCCGTCAGGACATCGAGAAGGTGAACTCTCTCCTGGCTGGTACTTTCCGTCTCAACCTTCATGAGATTTACGGTGAGTTCGGTGGCAAGCAGATTGACCGTAACGAGGTTTCTGTTGACCAGTTTACAGGCTGGATGCAGTGGGCTAAGGAGCAGAACATGAAGCTCGACTTCAATTCTACATCTTTCTCTCACCCTAAGAGTGGCAGTCTCTCATTGTCAAATCCCGACCCAGCTATTCGCGAGTTCTGGATTGAGCACACCAAGCGTTGCCGCCGCATTGCAGACGCTATGGGTAAGTTCCAGAACGACCCATGTATCATGAACATCTGGGTACACGATGGTTCTAAGGATATCACCGTTGAAAAGGGTCGCTACCGCGAGATCTTGAAGAACTCTCTTGATGAGATTCTGGCAGAGGAGTTGCCAAACATGAGGTCTTGCCTGGAGGCTAAGCTCTTCGGTATCGGCTTGGAGGCTTACACCGTAGGTTCTCACGACTTCTACGCTGGCTACTGCGCTAAGAACAACGTGATGTACACCCTCGATACAGGTCACTATGAGCCAACAGAGAACGTATCAGATGCTGTTTCAGCACTCCTGCTCTTCGTTCCAGAGTTGATGCTCCACGTATCTCGCCCAATGCACTGGGATTCAGACCACGTAACACTCTTCGACGACAACACCCGCAACCTCTTCTCAGAATTGGTTCGTGCCAACGCACTCGACCGTGCTCACATCGGTCTCGACTACTTCGACGGTTCTATCAACCGCATCGGTGCTTACATCATCGGTGTACGTGCAGCCCAGAAGTCATTGTTGCAGGCATTCCTTGAGCCACTTGATACACTCCGCAAGTATGAGGACGAGGGCAAGCTCTTCCAGCGTCTGGCTCTCCTCGAGGAAGAGAAGACATTGCCATTCGGTGCTGTATATGATTACTTCAACTTGAAGAACAACATCCCAGTTGGCGAGGAGTACATCGCTGACATCGAGAAGTATGAAGCAGAGGTTCTCGCTAAGAGAAACTAAGATATAAGTTATTAAAGCAGGCTAAAAGTCCTAGGCTCAGCGAAGCCTAGGATTTTTCAGTCTGTTTTAACCTAAAAACCAAGCAATAAACAATACAATGGAGATATTAATAGGACTTTTAATCATAGCCATCGGCGCATTCTGCCAGTCCAGCTGCTACGTCCCAATCAACAAGATTAAAGATTGGAGTTGGGAATCCTACTGGATAGTTCAGGGTGTGTTCGCATGGCTTATTTTGCCTTTTTTCGGCGCTATGCTTGCTGTACCAAGCGGACATTCCTTCTTTGAATTATTCGACGGTTATGGCTTCAATGTAGCGATGACCATGCTCTTTGGTGTGCTCTGGGGCGTAGGCGGACTGACTTTCGGTCTTTCCATGCGCTATTTGGGAGTAGCTTTGGGTCAGAGCATCGCCCTGGGAACCTGTGCAGGTCTCGGCACCATCATGGGTCCAGTATTGCTCAACATCTTCTTCCCAGAGATGGACGCCCTCTCATCACTCACCTTCAGCGTAATTCTCGGTGTGGTAGTCACTCTTCTCGGTATTGCCATCATCGGTGTGGCAGGTAGCATGAAGGCGGCTTCGCTCTCAGAAGAAGAGAAGAAGGCGGCAGTGAAGGACTTCAACTTCCCTAAGGGTCTTGCCATCGCCTTGCTGGCTGGTTTCATGAGCGGATGCTTCAATGTGGGTCTTGCCTTCGGCGACGACATCCATTTCGGCAGTTTCACTCCTGATATGTACAAAACCTTGCCAGCCACCTTCCTGGTTACCCTGGGCGGTTTCATCACCAACGCCATCTACTGTTTCTATCAGAACACCAAGAACCATACTTGGGGCGATTACCAAAAAAAGGAGGTATGGGGCAACAACCTTCTGTTTTGTGCCCTTGCCGGTGCCTTGTGGTACAGTCAGTTCTTCGGTTTGTCATTGGGAAAAGGTTTCCTCACCGAGTCTCCTACCCTCATGACCCTGTCGTTCTGTATTCTGATGGCACTGAACGTAGTGTTCTCTAATGTATGGGGCATCATTCTGAAGGAATGGAAGGGCTGCTCCAAGAAGACCATCACCGTATTAATCGTCGGCATCATCGTCTTGATTATCTCAAGCTTCTTGCCACAGTTGATTTAACACATTAAATAAAATGAAAAGATTTGCATTTAAAATGTATCTCAAGAAGGGATGCGAAAAGGAATATGCCAAGCGCCACGCTGCGATTTGGCCAGAGTTGAAACAGATGATCAAGGATCAGGGTGTGAGCGACTACAGCATCTTCTGGGACAAGGACACCAACCTACTCTTTGCCGTTCAGAAATGCGATAGCGATACCAACAGTCAGGACACCACCAATGTGGATCCTATCACCCAGAAATGGTGGGATATGATGGCAGACATCATGGAGGTGAATCCGGATAATTCGCCAGTCAGCATCCCATTGGAAGAACTCTTCCACATGGACTAAGATAGAAGTAGAAATCTATCATTTTTACATATTAATAATATAAGTTACTAAAAATCCCCAGGCATTTTCCAACGCCTGGGGATTTTCTATTTTAAAGTTTCCTCTTATATTATCTTGGCAAATTGAAAGCCTTGGTCATCTCAGCCATCTCTTCCTGGCTCATACCATCAGGCTCGAATCCCATGCACTTAGAATCGATGTAGATTTTGGCACTCTTAGAGAGCACGTCAATCTGGTCGAAGGCATCCATCACGTCCAAGCCCTTGGCAAAGACGCCGTGCTTCTCCCACATTACTACATCATAATCCTCCAATTCCTTCAAGGTTTCCTCAGCAAGCTTCAAGCTGCCAGGCAACTGATAAGGAACGATGCCCAGACCGAGTGGACAGAACGCCTTGGTTTCAGGAATCATGCTCCAGAGCAGGTTGCTCAACACGTCCTTGCCCATGAACTTCTTATTGTGACTCATGGCGATGAGCTCGATAGGATGAGTATGAACGGTAGCCTTGTAGTTAGAACCCTTCTCGATGAGACGGGCATGAACGCTCAAGTGGCTAGGCAACTCAGATGTTGGCATCACGGCGTTATCTGCGATGATGACATAGCTGGCGCAATCGTCGAGGATGCGGATGATAGAACCATTCTCCATAGGCCAGCGAGCCAAGTCGCGCATGCGCTTGCCTGTACCCTTGCAGAAGAAGTAGCAGCCCTTCAAAGCAGGTAAAGCTGTACCGATCTGATTCACTTCGCTGATGGCAGGCAAAGCCTTGATTTCGTCATCTACCAAGTCGGTGATGTTCACGGTGATGTTACCACCATTACGCTCAGCCCAACCATTCTGCCAGAGGTATCCAGCAACTTCAGCAATCTTCTCGACCTCCTTTTTCAAGGCAGGACGACCTTCTAAAACACTATTCATAATAATCTTGTTATTAGCTTGTTTAAAATTTCTGCTGCAAAAGTAATCATTTTCCCCCATATTCACCCTATTCTTTTGATATTTCTGCTATGACATTTGGCATCTTTGCATCATTTACTGATTACAGAAGAGGCTTTCTATCTTCCATCATCCCCTAAAAACAAATGGCGGACAAAAACACAAAATTTTGAATGGAAAAACAAAAAAACATCGGATATTTTTCGTAATTTTGCATCACAATAACATCGCAATAATAAATAACGCAACAAAACAATCAAAACATCAGTAGAATGAGAAAAAGACTATTTCTGCTTCTACTCGCTTTCATCTCGCTATGCCAGATGTATGCAGTAGAAAGGACAAAACTCAATTTCAATGGAGGATGGTTGCTCAAGGTGGGCGACTTCCCGGGAGCAGAACAGGCAAACTACAAGGATGCCGGTTGGAAACAGATTACGCTGCCTCGTGCCTTCAACGAGAAAGAAGCGTTCAAGGTTTCTATCGAACACCTCAGCGACACCATCACGTGGTATCGCAAGCACTTCCATATCCAGGAAGTGGGCGACCGCAAGTATTTCATCGAGTTTGAGGGCGTGCGCTTCGGTGCCGACATCTGGCTCAATGGCAAGAAAGTGGGATATACCGAGAATGGTGTGATGGCAAGCGGATTCGACCTGACACCTTATATTATAAAAGGTGAAAATGTCATAGCCGTACGTGTGGATAACTCCTGGAACTATCGTGAGCGTACCAGCGGTCAGCGTTTCCAGTGGAACGACAAGAACTTCAATGCCAACTATGGCGGTATTCCAAAGAATGTGTTCCTCCACATCACCGACAAACTCTACCAGACTCTTCCGCTCTACAATAATCTTAAGACCACAGGTATCTATATCTATGGCAGCAACTATGATATTGCGGGAAAGAAGGTAACGGTAAATGCAGAATCGCAGGTAAGGAATGAGGATTCCAAGTCTCGCTCTTTCCGTTTCTTCGCCAAGATTCTGGACGCTGACGGCAAGGAAGTAGGCCATTTTGAGGGCGAAAGATATACCTTGAAACCAGGCGAAACCAAGACTGTAAAGGTGAGCGGACTCCTGAACAACGCCCACTTCTGGAGCTGGGGATATGGATATCTCTACACCGTGAAGACTCTTCTAAAGGCGGATGACGGCAGCAAGATAGACGATGTCATCACCAAGACCGGTTTCCGCAAGACCCAGTTCGGTGAAGGCAAGTTCTACCTCAACGACCGTGCCATCATGATGCACGGCTATGCGCAGCGCACCTCCAACGAGTGGCCTGGCGTGGGTATGAGCGTTCCTGCCTGGTTGAGCGACTACAGTAACAGACTGATGGTAGAATCGGGCGGCAACCTGGTTCGCTGGATGCACGTCTGCCCTTGGAAACAGGATATCGAGAGCTGCGACCGTGTGGGACTGATTCAGGCGATGCCAGCAGGTGATGCAGAGAAGGATGTCTTCGACCGCAGATGGGAACAGCGCCTGGAACTGATGAAGGAAGCCATCATTTACAACCGCAACAACCCTAGCATCATCTTCTATGAAAGCGGAAACAAGGGCGTGAGCCGCAAGCACATGCTACAGATGAAAGCCATCCGCGATGAGTTCGACCCTCACGGTGGCAGAGCCAGCGGCAGCCGAGAGATGCTCAACATCAACGAGGCTGAATATGGCGGCGAGATGCTTTACATCAACAAGAGCAAGAAGCACCCGATGTGGTCGATGGAGTATCATCGCGACGAGGGTTTGCGTAAATACTGGGATGAGCAGAGCTATCCTTACCATAAGGAAGGCGACGGACCATTGTATCGTGGCAAGCCAGCCTTCGAATACAATCACAACATGGATACCTTTGCAGCAAGCATGGTAGAGCGCTGGTTCGAATACTGGCAGGAGCGTCCGGGCACTGGCAAACGAGTAAGCGATGGCGGTACCAAGATCATCTTCTCGGATACCAACACCCATCATCGTGGTGAGGCAAACTACCGTTCGAGCGGTGTGACCGATGCGATGCGCATCCCGAAGGATGCCTTCTTTGCTCATCAGGTAATGTGGAATGGCTGGGTATCTCCTGAAAAAGATGCCACCTATATCGTAGGGCACTGGAACTACAAACCAGGAACCATCAAGCAGACAGAATATGTGGTAAGTACCGGCGACGAGGTAGAACTCTTCGTCAACGGCAAGAGTCTGGGCATGGGCGAGCGCAGCAACCAGTGGCTTTTCACCTGGAAGAATGTACCTTTCGAGGCAGGCAAGATTGAGGCTGTGGCCTATACATACAATCATGCAGATAAGAATTCTAAAGATTCAAAAATCAGGAAAGAGTCAAGCCGATATGCCATCGAAACTGCGGGCAAGCCTCATCACATCAAGCTCACCAGCATCCAGAACCCGGAAGGTTTCAAGGCTGACGGTGCCGACATGGCGCTCATCCAGGTAGAGGTGGTTGATAAGCAGGGCAGACGCTGTCCACTCGATAACCGCACCATCCACTTCAACTATCAGGGCGAAATGGAATGGATTGGCGGATTGGCAACTCCTAACGAGGATTTGGACTCTACAGATAGCGACAACACCTTTGACAATTATATCGGAATGATTGATTTACCTGTAGAATGCGGCGTGAACAGAGTTCTTATACGCAGTACCGTAAATCCTGGCGATATCAAGATTTGCGCTGGTGCTGATGGCATCAAGGGCGTGGCAAGCATCGATTTAAAGACAAACAAGGTAGATATCGAACACTATTTGCCTCAGATGACTCTAAAGGGAGATCTCTCCCGTGGTGAGACTCCATCTACCCCATCCTATACCGATATCAAGGAGACCATCGACATCACCGGTGCCGTGGCTGGCGTAAACCAGGAAAATGCCCAGAAATCTTTCGATGACGATGAGACCACAGAATGGAAGAGCGATGGCAAACCTGAGAATGCATGGATTACCTATCAGTTTGCCAAGAAAGAGATGGTGGATGAAATCACCGTAAAGCTCACGGGATGGAGAGACAAGATGTATCCGCTCGCCATCTTTGCCGGCAAGAAGAAGGTCTGGGAGGGTTATACCTATGCCTGCCTCGGCTATGTTCACATCAATATCGACAAACCAGTGAAGGCAAAGGACATCACCATCAGGATGATAGGCGATGCCAAGAGCAAGACCCAGCTCAGCGACACCAAGGAGCTGGCGGGCGGCAAGGCAAGCACCCTCGATTTCATAGGAATCAAGAAGGGCAAACCGGTATTGAGAATCGTAGAGATTGATTTTCTGAAGAATAAGAAGAGATTGTTTTTCTGAAGAATAAGAAGAATAAAAAGAATAAATAGCAGGAGAGTTTATTAAAAAAGAAAGCTAGTTGCCTTTGTTGGGCAACTAGCTTTCTTTTGTGTGCAATTCCTTGACTTTTTGGCAAAATACCTAGCAATTTGTACTATTTTACATTTTTAAGGACCATAAGACAGATATAATTGAGTATTTTTCATTATCTTTGCAACCGAAGTAACAAACATTGAAGTTACGAAGTAATAAACATTGAAGTTAATAATCAATAAGATAAACTTAAAAGCCATCAATATGATGAACAAGAAACAAAAATATAAATTCATAGGATTATCCTTTGCCATGGCATTGATGTCGTCACTCAACTGCCAGGCTCAGTTCCTCCCTACCCCTACGCAGGAAGCCAAACCAGGCGTAAGATGGTGGTGGATGGGATCTGCCGTAGATAAGGAAAACCTGAAGTGGAACCTTGACGAATACGCCAAGGCGGGCATCGGTGCCGTGGAAATCACACCACTCTATGGTGTGCAGGGCAACGACAAGAACGATATCCCTTATCTCTCGCCTAAATGGATGGACATGCTCAAGTTCGTGGAGAAGGAAAACAAGCAGGTGGGCATCGAGACGGATATGGCCACCGGAACAGGCTGGCCTTTCGGAGGTCCTTGGGTGCCTATCAGCGAGGCGGCATGCAAGGCGGTGTTCGTAGATACCATCGTGGATGTGAAGCAGAAACTGATGGAGATAGAATTCAACGTGCCACAGAAAGAACGTGCCTTCGCCAAACTGAAGGTCATCAAGGCATTCCCTGTGGAGGGTGAAAAATACAAGAAACGCGTCATCGCTCTCTATGAAAGCCGCACACGACAGAAGGTGAAGCGTGCGGCTCCGGGCGGAGAAGGATACGTTATCGACCACTTCGACTCTACTGCCGTGGCGAATTACCTGCACCACATCGACAGCGCCTTCGTAGCATCGAAGGCTCCATATCCGCATACCTTCTTCAATGACAGCTACGAGGTGTATGGCGCCAACTGGACGCCTAACCTCCTGACAGAATTCGAGAAATATCACGGATACAAGCTGCAGGATAAGTTCCCAGAGTTCCTTGATGGCGATGCTGGGGTGGTAAGCGATTACCGTGAAACCCTGGGCGACATGCTGCTCCATAACTTCACCGAACAGTGGACCAAATGGGCAAACAAGCGTGGTGCCATCACCCGCAACCAGGCACACGGTTCACCAGCCAACCTCATCGACTGCTATGCAGCCGTTGACATTCCGGAAATTGAAGGCTTCGGACTGACCGACTTCGGCATCAAGGGGCTGCGCAAGGATCCGGGCAAGACCCGTCCTAACTTCAGCGACCTCAGCATGCTGAAATATGCTCCATCGGCTGCGCACATCACCGGAAAGAAATATACATCCAGCGAAACCTTCACCTGGCTCACCGAGCACTTCAGCACTTCCCTGAGCCAGATGAAACCGGATATGGACCTGATGTTCTGCGCCGGAGTAAACCACATGTTCTTCCATGGCACCGCCTATTCGCCTAAGAACGATCCATGGCCAGGCTGGAAGTTCTATGCTTCGGTAGATATGAGTCCTACCAACAGCATCTGGCGCGACGCTCCGGAACTGATGAAATACATCACCAACTGCCAAACCTATCTGCAGTGGGGACAGCCAGACAATGATTTCCTGGTTTATCTGCCAGTAAGAGATATGTGGCGCAAGGATACCAAAAACTGGCTGATGCAATTCGATATCCACAGTATGGCGAAGAAGGCACCGGAGTTTATCAAGGTGATTCTCGACATCGACAAGGCAGGATTCGACTGCGATTACATCAGCGACAAGTACCTTCGCACGTGTACCTTTAAGAACGGTATGATTGAAACGGCTGCCGGAACCCGATACAAGGGTATCATCATTCCTGGCAACAACATCATGCCAAGCGATGTGATTGAGCACATATCAGAATTGAAATCACAAGGCGCCAAGATTATCAAGGGCGATAATATCAAGGCAATGGAACAGGCGGCAAAACCGGAACTGATGAGAAAGAACCTGGGCTTGAAGATGATTCGACGTGCCAACAGCATCGGTCATCATTACTTCATCGCCAACCTCACCAGCAAGGACATCGCCTCTAGCGTGGCATTGGCCGTGAACGAGAAGCATGGCATCTGGTACAACCCTATGACGGGCGAATACCACGAGGCTGCCATCGGTGACAAGGGCATCCAGCTGAACCTGAAGAGTGGCGAGAGCCGCATCCTCATCACATCAAACAAACCAGTGAATGAATGGAAGCTCGGTTCTAACGTGAAGGTGGGCGGCAAGGAAGCCATCGCTGCTACGGATAGCAAGACCATCGACCTGACCGCAAATTCCTGGAAACTGTCGTTCATCGAGGATGCTCCAAAGGTAGACGAAACCTTCAACCTGAAGGGCGTAAAGTCTTGGGAAGGTCTCAGCGACAAGACGAAGGTGATGATGGGAACTGGTGTTTATGAAACCACCATCAAGCTGTCGAAGGACGATGCCAAGAAGCAGTGGGCCATCGACCTGGGTGATGTTCGCGAGAGTGCTCGTGTCTATATCAACGGCGAGTACGTGGGTTGTGCCTGGGCTGTGCCTTACATCCTCAACTGCCAGGACAAGCTGGTAAAGGGCAAGAATACCCTCCGCATCGAGGTAACCAACCTGCCAGCCAACCGCATCGCAGAAATGGACCGTCAAGGCGTAAAGTGGCGCAAGATGAAGGAAATCAACGTGGTGGACATCAACTACAAGAAGACCACCTACGAGAAATGGACTCCTGTGCCAAGCGGTCTGAACAGCACCGTGAAACTCGTGGAAATCAAATAAATAATAAACAAACATTAATAACAAGACAAATGAAGAAACTGATCTTTTCATCGCTCTTCATGCTCCTGGGTCTGACCTCTGTATCAGCCCAGAACGCATTGCAAAATGAAATTCTGGAGGTAGCCCATCGCACCAACAACTACTTCATGGCGAAGTATAGCGACCCTACTCTCGACACATTCGTAAAGAAAATCCGCACCAGCAACCTCTGGACCCGTGCCGTGTATTACGAGGGATTGATGGCGCTTTACGAGATTGACCCTCAGCAGCGCTATCTCGACTACACCGACAAATGGGCAGATTACCACAAGTGGACAGCCCGTGGCAGCGTGAACGATACCGATGCCGACAACCAGTGCTGCCAGCAAACCTACATGGACCGCTACGTTCAGACCGGCGGCAAGAAGGATTTGAGCAAGGTGAAGGAGAACCTGGACCACCAGATGAGCACCAAGCGTGTGAACTACTGGACTTGGATTGACGCTATCCAGATGGCGATGCCAGTCTACGCCAAGTATGCCAAGATTACCGGTGAGCGCAAGTATCTGGATTATGCGATGAATTCCTATAAATGGAGCCGTGATACTCTGGCTAATGGCCTCTTCAACAAGAAAGAAGGTCTCTGGTGGAGAGACAAGGACTACGTGCCGCCTTACAAGGAGAAGGATGGCAGCAACTGCTACTGGAGCCGTGGCAACGGTTGGGTATATGCTGCCCTGGTCCGCGTGATGGAGACTTTGCCAAAGAAAGATAAATACTATCAGTATCTGAAAAAAGACTTTATCTTGATGAGTAAGGCTATCCTGAAATGCCAGCGTGAAGATGGCTACTGGAACGTGAGCCTCGTTTGTCCAGCCAACTATGGCGGTCCTGAAATGACGGGTACTGGTCTCTTTCTCTATGGTATGGCATGGGGTGTTCAGCAGGGCATTCTTCCTAGAGCCACCTATCAGAAGGCGATGGACAAGGCATGGAAGGCGCTTGCCGCATCGGTTCACGAGGATGGCTTCATCGGCTACAATCAGGGCACAGGAAAGGATCCTGCAGCCGGTCAGCCTGTCACCTTCACATCAGTCCCAGACTTCGAGGACTACGGCACAGGCTGCCTCCTACTTGGTGCTGCAGAGTATTACAAGCTTGTAAAGGTAAAAAAGTAAAAAGGTAAGAAAGAAACAAATCATGAAGAAATATATCTGGCTGATGGCTTGCCTGGTGGCGTTTTCGCCACTAAGCGCCAACGCCGCTAAGAAACAGAAGAAAGCAAAGAAGGCACAAACCGAGCTTTGGCCTGATGGCACAAAGATGGATGCCTGGTTCAGCAACGCCCAGAAGGTGAACGTGGATACCCTGGGCAAGAAATACGTTCTCACCGACTATGGTGTAAAGGCGGATAGCACCCTGATTCAGACCAAGGCTATCCAGGCTGTCATCGACCGTGCTGCCCAGGATGGCGGTGGCGTTATCGTGGTACCTGCCGGAACCTATCAGAGCGGTGCCCTCTTCTTCAAGCCAAAGACTCATCTCTATGTTTCAGAAGGCGGAAAACTGAAAGGAAGCGACCGCATCGCCAACTTCCCTGTGGTAGAAACCCGCATCGAGGGCGAAACCTGCAAATACTTCTCGGCATTCATCAATGCCGACAAATGTGATGGCTTCACCATCGCCGGTCCGGGTACCATCGACGGAAACGGTTATCACTACTGGGAGGAGTTCTGGATTCGTCGCACCTGGAACCGACAGTGTACCAACAAGGATGCACAGCGTCCTCGTCTCGTTTATATCAGCAACTCCAGCAACGTAACCTTGCAGGATGTGCATATTCAGAACAGTCCGTTCTGGACCAACCACATCTACCGTTGCGACCACGTCCGCTTCCTGGGCTGCACCATCTTCGCCCCTACCAGTGGCATGCGGGCACCAAGCAGCGACGCCATCGACATTGATGTCTGTCACGATGTGCTGGTGGATGGCTGCTACATGAGCGTAAACGATGATGCCATCGCCATCAAGGGCGGTAAGGGAACCTGGGCAGACCAGGCACTGGAGAATGGTCCGGTATATAATGTGCTCATCCAGAATTGCCATTACGGAACCGTGCATGGCTGTCTGACTCTTGGCAGCGAAAGTGTGAAAGACCGCAACATTGTGCTCCGCAACATCAAGGTGGATAAGGCACAGCGCGTGCTCTGGCTGAAGATGCGCCCTGATACGCCTCAGCATTACGAGTACGTAACGGTGGATAACATCCAGGGCATCACAGGCAGTTTCCTCGTCATCCGCCCATGGACCCAGTTCTTCAAGCCGGGCGACCGCAAGGACATGCCGTTGAGCCAGTGCAACAACATCACGATGAAGAACATCCAGATGGATTGCGACAACTTCTTCGATGTAGCCAAGAGCGACAAGTATCGTCTGGTGGATTTCACCTTCGAAGACATCACCTGCACCGACAAGAAAATGGCATTCGATGCCAGCCTCATCGAGAACACCATGGCAAAGAAAGTGAATATCACCCCTCGCAGCAAGAGCAACGGATTGAAGACCACAGGCGATGCCGACGGGTTGAAATAACACATACATTTTATAGAAAGTAATACAGAATTGAGTACTGAAACGAGCTTTATTTGCAAGAATAAGGCTCGTTTTGTTTTTTTATATCTCTACTTATTTCTTTTTATCTCTTAAAATTAGGCATTTTCAAATATTTTGCTTAATTTTGCCTGCAAAATAACTTTGAATAAGAAAATGATTGATATAAAAGGTATAACCAAGAGCTTCGGCTCCCTGCAGGTGCTTAAGGGCATCGACCTGCATATTGACAAGGGCGAGGTGGTAAGCATCGTCGGACCTAGTGGTGCCGGCAAGACCACACTTCTCCAGATTATCGGTACCCTCGACAAGCCAGATAGTGGCAGCATTGAGGTGGATGGTGTGGATGTGCGCAGCCTCAGCACCAAGAAGCTGAGCGATTTCCGCAACCAGCATCTCGGTTTCGTCTTCCAGTTCCATCAGCTTCTCCCTGAGTTCACCGCCCTGGAGAACATCATGATTCCTGCCTTCATCGCCGGAAAGGGCAGAAAGGAAGCCAAGGAGCGTGCCGAGGAGTTACTGGAATTCATGGGTTTGAGCGACAGAGCCAACCACAAGCCTGCCGAGTTATCCGGTGGTGAGAAGCAGCGTGTAGCCGTGGCAAGAGCCCTGGTCAACAACCCTGCCGTCATCCTTGCCGATGAGCCATCAGGAAGTCTCGACACCAAGAACAAGGCAGAGCTTCACCAGCTCTTCTTCGACCTGAGAGACAAGTTCGGTCAGACTTTCGTCATCGTTACCCACGATGAGGGTCTTGCGTCCATCACCGACCGCACCATCCATCTCAAGGATGGAATGATAGAGAAAACGGTGGAGGCAGGAGCTGCTGATAACAAGGAAGAAACTGCTGATAACAAGGAAGAGTCTGCTGCAGAAGAACCAGAATCATCCGCAGATTGCATCTAAAAGCATTTTATATTCTCGAAAATAATATGATATGGCAAAAAAGATAAAACTCGGCGATTACAATCGCCTTCGCATCGTAAAGAAAGTAGATTTCGGTCTGTATCTCGATGGTGGTGACGAGGGAGAAATCCTCCTTCCATCCCGCTACGTTCCAGAAGACGCTGGCATCGGAGACGAGCTGGATGTCTTCATCTATCTCGACCAGGAAGAGCGCCTCATCGCTACCACCGAAACCCCATTGGCTAAAGTCGGCGACTTCGCCTATCTCGAAGTGAAATGGGTCAACGAATACGGAGCCTTCCTGGGCTGGGGACTGATGAAGGACATCTTCTGCCCGTTCCGCGAGCAGAAGAAGCGCATGGTGCTCGGCAACTCCTACATCGTGCATATCCACATCGACGAGGAGAGCTACCGCATCGTTGCCTCTGCCAAGATAGAGCGTTATCTCAACGAAGACCATCCTCACTACAAGCATGGCGATGAGGTGGATCTCCTCATCTGGCAGAAAACCGACCTCGGCTTCAAGGTTATCATCGACAACCAGTATCCGGGTCTGCTCTATCAGGACCAGATCTTCCAGTACATCCACACGGGTGACAAGATGAAGGGCTACATCGGAAGAGTTCGTCCTGATGGAAAGATAGACGTCACCCTGCAGAAGACCGGCATCCAGCAGACAGCCGATTTCGCCGAAACCCTCTACCAGTATCTTCTGGACAACGACGGCGAGTGCAACCTTGGCGACAAGAGCGAGGCCGACGACATCTACGAGCGTTTCCACGTGAGCAAGAAGGTTTACAAGCGTGCCATAGGCGACCTCTACAAGAAGCGCCTCATCACCGTAAGCCCTATGAGCATCCGACTGGTAGAATAAGGCTGTTTTAATGGGTCACCTGTAAAAGCGTGTGGATGCAATATAGGTGATCCTGTTTAAAGCCATAGTGTTGTGGCAGATTTGAAAAGGTATAGAATATGGCAAATATGACATTGGCAAGCAATAGCGAGTTCAAAAGCTGGGTCTCGCTGTTGAAGAAAGATATACGCAGCGCACAAATAAAGGCGGCAATAAAGGTGAACACAGAATTGCTTCGCCTTTATTGGCGTATGGGTGCTGACATCTGCGAAAAGCAGAAATCTGCATCTTGGGGCGATGGCTGGCTCAAAGAATTGAGCCGTGAACTTATGGCGGAGTTTCCTGATATGAAAGGGTTTTCCTATCGTAATCTAAGGTATATTCGCCAATGGTATGAGTTTTATAATCAGCGAATTACAATTTGGCAACAACCTGTTGCCAAATTAAGCAAAGATGATGGGCAACAACCTGTTGTCCAAATAAGCGAGGAGGCTTTCTTCTCCGTTCCTTGGGGGCATCATCTGTATATCATATCGCAATGCAAGGACGTTAATCGTGCCGTGTTCTACTTGAAAAAGACTGTAGAAAATGGCTGGAGCCGTGCAATTCTTCTCAATTTTCTTGATACCAATCTGTATGAGCGACAGGGAAAGGCTGTGAATAATTTCACAAGACTGTTGGCTAATCCTCAAAGCGAATTGGCTGCTCAAACATTGAAAGACCCCTATAATTTCGACTTCCTCACGCTTGATGGTGAATACAGAGAGCGAGAGTTGGAACATGGACTTACCCAAAATGTCACACGTTTCTTGCTTGAATTGGGTACCGGCTTTGCTTTTGTCGGGAGTCAAGTTCCACTACAAGTAGGAGAAGATACGGTATATCCCGATTTGCTTTTCTATCACTTGGAACTGCGCTGCTATGTGGTCGTTGAGCTGAAGATTACTAAATTCAAAGCAGAACATCTGGGACAGTTGGGCGTATATGTGAGTGCAGTAAACCATATAAAAAAGAAGCCTACTGACAACCCTACGATAGGTTTGCTTATCTGCAAAACCAAGAACAATGTGATGGCTCAATATGCTCTTGAATCAACCAATCAGCCAATAGGCATCTCCGAATATCAGTTATCTAAGCTCATGCCTGAAAACATACAGAGCCAGTTGCCTACAATTGAAGACATTGAAGCAACACTTTCTTAATCTATTGCTGTCCGATATTAGACAACATACGTGCTAGTCAAACAAAAGGTGGCGCATCAAATAAGATGCGTCACCTTTATTTTCTTATACGGTTTACCGCCCAAACCAAGGGCAGCCATCGTATGATCCTTGATAATCAATTTACCAGCAAGAAAATCTTGCCATACTTGATGGTATTCGCTTTGCCTTGAAATTGCAATAACAAGGCAATTGGTGTCCAAAACAATATTCATAACTATCGGCGATAAGGAGTTCTTTTGTGCAATGTCTCAAAGCTCTTCAGCTTTTCTTCTGTCATTTCCCCACGCTCCCACATTGCATCTAATTCTTCCTGTCCCTTCTTGGCTAAGAAATCAGAGTTCTGCCAATGCTTCCGGGCTTTTTACCCATTGCATCATATCTAAAAGTTCAAGCTGTGCTTGATTAAAAACAGTTGCTGCCATATCAAAATCCTTTCTTTTAAATTAACGCCACAAAATTAACGAAAAGAATTGGAAATGCCCAAAAAAGAACGACTTTCTTCGCTTTAAGACACAAAAAACCTTTCAGCATCAGATAATGTTCAGAAGTTACAGGAATATGATATCAGTATTAGCATGACGGAAGACTATAAGCCAACAGACAATGCCATTGCCGAACGTGTGGAATGTGCTAGGGATACCATCGGTCGTTATATACAATTCTATAATAACCGCAGACCACACATGAGTATAGGCTATAAAACTCCGTCAAAAGTACATTTGGAGCAAGGAATCCAACAAAAGATGTGGAAAAAGAAAATTTATACTTCGAAAAAGAAGGATTCTTAAAAAGATTGTGTATCTTTGCAGGACCAAAAGAGCAAGTCCGGGTTCGGTAAGTCCAGTGGAAGAGTAGTGACTACAAATATAGTACGATTCTTTTTATTGTGTCTATCAAATTAGGAACAAAAAATAAGGAGTGTCTACTATTTCAGTTTTATGAAATTGATAGTGTCTACCTTTCTAGTTTATAAAGTAAAAAAGTGTCTACTGAAATCAGGAAAAGTCAGAGTACGGATATCTCATAAATCCCCATGAAAGAAGGCTTTATGTACCTCTATGCTATAATAGACGTTTACAGCCGTTTCATCGTCGGCTGGAGACTGAGCAATACACTCTCTGCCAACATTTGGAAGTGAAATAATAATTGCTTAACTTTGCTGTGACCAAAACAAAAAGTCTTGCTAACAGCAAGCCAGAGCAAGACAGAGAGGCTTATACCTCTTTCTCCTTGTTCTGAATTATATTCTTAAATTAATATTAAACGCTGTCTAATAAACGGCAGTACTATAAATAATAATTAAAATATGAAGAAAAGAAATTATCTGGGAACATTTGTATATTATTACAATATTCTAAATTATGTTATAAGCGATATGCTTTCCCAATGGGATTTGGCAATAGACGCAAAGATAACATTTGGTAAAAACATACTAGGGCATAATGATAAAAAACGATTAAGACGTGATTCGCTATGGGTGGCAAACAATCATTCAATCGCTATAATTGGTGTTCTTTCTGCACCTATAGCCTTGTTGTTTATGGTTTTAGTTAGCCTCTTTCTAGGGCACAAAATAACGGCCTGCTATATTGTATTGATATTATTTTGTTTGTCGCTTTATATTATGTCCATATCAAAATATGACCATTGCTATTTTGAGTACTTCGAAAGCATACGTGACATCAATATAAAAAAATGGCGTTATCAATGCTTGATGTTTGCGATTGCTGACATGATAGTGGGGGCGGTTCTTGTATGTGTTTTAATTCATATATGAGCCCACATAAAAATTTGGGGTCGATTTTTATGCTAACAAAAACACCCTGAAAATTTTTGAAAAATAATTTTGGTCGTAAAAATCTTGGCTAAAAGAATTGAAACGAAAACAATTTGATATAAGCGTAATTTATTAATGCTGACGGCTATCATAAGATCAACCTGTGGATATAGTTCTGCTCTGTAAACCATTATACCACCATCCACACTATCTGATTCATGTTTGCGCTACTTGTCCGAAATGAGATGAGACAAGGCAGGGGTATTAATTACTACCGTCTCACGAAGTCTTACATCGACAAAAATGGCAAGACTAAGCATCGTAGTGTCCTTTGTCTTGGAGAACTTCCCGGCTTTGACAAGGATGAACGTAACCGACTGGCAGCCATGCTTACCACTATGATTGAGGATGGCCAAAGCGTGATGTGCAATAACCCAAAGCTCTACGAGGAAGCCATGTCTCAATATGTGAAGTACCGTAGCAGCAAGTATGCCCAGGAGAACAATCCCCGTCTCATCGCCGAGCGCAAGGCTCGCGAAAAAATGGTGTATTTGAATTTATCAAAGAGCCAAACGGATATATTAATCATAGATTATTTAGACCCTTAAAATGAAACAGAATGATATAATTTCAATTATTCGAGGTAATAATATTACAGAATATTATTCCTTGAAGAATTTAGGTATTGAAGGCTATGCTTTTCCATACCAAGAAGCACTTAAAATAGTGCAATTATGCAAACTTTTAGCGATTCCGATTTTGGGTGGTGATGTATATAGTATGAATAATTCTGCTATAGACTACTCGGATGATAATTGGTATTATGATAGAACTCCAAATGAGTCATATTACGATTACGTGCAAAATAGTTGCAATAAATCCGAATCTTACATAAGAGGTTTTAAAAGTCATTTTTGTGATATGCCTTTATTTTCATTTGTCCTAGAAGATCAATAAGTGTAACCGAATACTGGCTGAATAAACAGTGTTGGTTTTGGCGGATTAATTGATTCGTCTCAAAAGTCCTGTTCTTCTTTGTAGAGCTGGTGGTTGTTACGGAGGAGAATTTGAAGGACGGCTCTCTGATTCTATTTTTCGATTTGTATGGTTGGAACAGCCTGAAAGGGCAATTTCAACCATACAGATTGTTCTATATATTTCGATTAAGAAGCAGCGTAAGCCATTGACTGATCAGTTGGTAACGGGACTGAGAGTGAATATGAAAAGAAATTATCTGGGAACATTTGTATATTATTACAATATTCTAAATTATGTTATAAGCGATATGCTTTCCCAATGGGATTTGGCAATAGACGCAAAGATAACATTTGGTAAAAACATACTAGGGCATAATGATAAAAAACGATTAAGACGTGATTCGCTATGGGTGGCAAACAATCATTCAATCGCTATAATTGGTGTTCTTTCTGCACCTATAGCCTTGTTGTTTATGGTTTTAGTTAGCCTCTTTCTAGGGCACAAAATAACGGTCTGCTATATTGTATTGATATTATTTTGTTTGTCGCTTTATATTATGTCCATATCAAAATATGACCATTGCTATTTTGAGTACTTCGAAAGCATACGTGACATCAATATAAAAAAATGGCGTTATCAATGCTTGATGTTTGCGATTGCTGACATGATAGTGGGGGCGGTTCTTGTATGTATTTTAATTCATATTTCAACTTCCATGACTAATTCTCCTCATCAAGTTTAGCCATAAAATCAGCAAAACTCATCGGCTTAGTCCCATTCTTCTTATGAGCTTCCATTTCATCAAGAGCACGGTTGAGGCTTTCTGCCACATAGGCTTCCTGCTCTGCCTGGCTCATATATCTTTCCTGGTAACTATTTCCTGATTTGGAGATAGAAGCAGCTAATTTTTCAGCATAGTCTTTGAGCTTAGCGACAAATTCGTCAAGCGTATATTGACCTGTAGAAGGTACTTGAAACTGAATATTAATCGTTTCCATCTTGTTCCTTTCTTTTAAATTAACGCCACAAAAGTAACAAAAAGAATTGGAAATGCCAAAGAAAAGAGTGACTTTCTTCATTTTAAGATACAAAAAAGCCTTTCAGAATCAGAAATGCTGAAAGGCTGGATTTATTCTGAGATAGTTTGAAGTTCCAACATAAACTCCCTTAACTTAATCACATCTACCTTAGGAAACGGGATTTCTTTCAAGACATCATAATGATGATCTTCTGTTACTATGTATAACTATCGGCGATAAGGAGTTCTTTCGTGCAATGTCTCAAAGCTCTTCAGCTTTTCTTCTGTCATTTCCCCACGCTCCCACATTGCATCTAATTCTTCCTGTCCCTTCTTGGCAAAGAAATCAGAGATAACTTGCTTCAATTCTGCCAATGCTTCCGGGCTTTTTACCCATTGCATCATATCTAAAAGTTCAAGCTGTGCTTGATTAAAAACAGTTGCTGCCATATCAAAATCCTTTCTTTTAAATTAACGCCACAAAATTAATGAAAAGAATTGGAAATGCCAAAGAAAAGAACAACTTTCTTCATTTTAAGACACAAAAAAGCCTTTCAGCATCAGATAATACTGAAAGACAATGATACTTATTCTGCGTATGGTCCATTTTCACGTTTATCAAGCAAAAAACTGATAAACTCATTAGAGATATTAGAGATAAATATTATTAAATATAAATATATCAAACGTCGATGGCTTTTTTGTGCCCAAATGTTAAAAACGAGTCAAACATAAAAGAAAGTTTATGTTTAATTTGGTTATTAAAAGACTTTTATGTATCTTTGCATCGTGAATAGATAACTAGATGTTTAACAATTTGAAACTCAATAGATGAATGAAGAAGAGCTAGAAAAGCAGATTAGAATTAAGAAGAAGCTGCTAAGTGATTACATCAGGCTGAGAGAGGCTTATCACATTGATGATGAAACATATTGGAAGTTTACAGACAGCGTTTTAGACCAGCTTTCAGTTCTGATTAAGAAAAGAAAAAAGAATTAAAAATCTCCCCTCCTTCGGAAGGGGATAAAAAATGATAGATATGAATAATAACACGGATTTACTTAAGGAATACGCTTCTCTTGCAGGCAAGGAAGACGAAAAGAGCGAAGCTCGAAAAATAGAGATTTTAAACTACATCAAATTGAATGCTGATGATAGTGATAGAGAAGAGGCGAAGGCTTTCATCAGCCAAAAGATGGAGCAGCTTCAGAGTGAAGTCCTGACTTTGCGTGAGCAGCTCGCAGAGGAAGATTACAAGTTGCTGCCACTTCGATACATCGCACAGGAATACTTCGGTAAAAGCGCAGCATGGCTCTCTCAGCGCCTCAATGGCTCAGAGGTTCGTGGTCATATTTACACACTCAATTCCGAGCAGAAAGATATTTTCAATCGTGCCGTCAAGGAGATTGGACAACGCATTAGCTCTTTGCAGTTAGCATAGGGTTATCTATTCACACAACCGTCCCCGACATGATTCCGTGCCGGGGACATCTTCTAAACAAAAAGAATATGAGTCTCAGGCTACTGCAATGTTTAATAATGAGCGTCAGGGAAAGCATATTAGATATGCACCAGCGGGAACGGAAGTTCAGAAATGCTATCCAGATAAACAGAAGATGATAGATAAAATATATGAACTAGGACCATATAATGTGTCCCATCATTGTGGAACACCTGAAACATTAAAAAGAATGAATGTTATTGATATTTCTTTTCAGAGAGTTCCTATTGATAAACAATCAGCATTTCACAGTGCGCTATCTAGGAGAGTGACAAAATTATTAGATCCATTTAATTCTCATGATCCTGCGTTTCATATAGAAATCAGGCAGTACTAATTATAGAATCAAAAATTTATAGTCTCATTTTAAAAAGAGACTACACAATTATACTATATTCAACAATTAAGTTATATATTACATAAGATATTCAAATATGAAAAATATATATATTATTTCAATAGTAGTTTTTATTATGCTGTCTTGCATGGCATCTTCGCCTCAGCATAGTCTTCAGTCCCGATTGTTTGGGACTTGGGCAGCAAGTGATGATAAGATTGCTGTATTCCAAATCGACAAGGATAGTTTGTATTATATTGATGAAGATCCTATTGTGGCGATATCTTATAAGTTTGCAGGCGATAGTATGTCCCTAGACTATTGGGGGAACACTATCGTACAACACATCTCATTTCGCAAGGATACGCTCGTTATGCAAAACAAGTTGGGCGAGGTTAGTCGTTTTGTACCTGTTAAATAATTCGATCTGTATGGTTGAAACTGCCTGAAAGGGCAATTTCAACCATACATAAACGGTATCTCAAATGTTCAGTGCCGAATGTTAATGCATGGCAGATACCAGTTGCTCCCTTAACGTTTCCACTCCAGGAAAGCTTGTCTTCTGATAGGTTATCTTTCCTTCCTTATTTACAACAAAATAGGTAGGAATGCCTGAGAACTTATGAATTTCGGCAAGAGCAGCAGCCTGTTCTTTGGTCAAGCGCACATGCACGCCACTTATTGTCTTTATCATCTCGCCCCATTTATCTACAGGCGATGAGGCATCGGCTATATAGACATACACCACATCATGAAGTTGTTCTTTCAAAGGACGAATGGCCGACATTGCTGCCCTGCATGGCACGCACCACGTGTTCCAGAAATCGATGAGCACAGCTTTACCTTTATACTTATCTGTTATCGTGGGTAATATCTGCTGGGCAGACATCTTAGGGTCTATGTCAATAATTGATAAGTATGAAGAAGAGGTATTGGCCGTCTTTTTAATCTCTTCCATTTTTTTGTTGGCAGCTGACAGTTGCGACTTTAAATCATCGTTATTGGCAAGAATTAATTCGCGCACCATATCGTTGGCTATACTGTCATGAGCCACCGCTATCTGCTGTTCTGTAAGAGGACATTTGCGGTTGAACGAACGGCTTAGACGCTTACCAATAGCGATATCGTCCAACAAAGGGTCGGCAGACATATATTGACGGCGAAGAGCTGACGTGAAGTCGGATAGATAATGATAGTAACGCTGATTCTTTGAACGAAGCACGGATAGTTGCTCCAGCGGCTTGAAGTAAGACAGCGTGTCGATACGCATGTCGGCACGTGGCACTCCTCTTTTACCAGTTATCATTGGAGCCATAGATATATTGTTTTTAAAGCCAAACAGAGCCGATGCATAATTCATAGACAGGATATTCTGCGCCAATGTTCGGGTGGCGGAGCCAATAGCTGCATTGGAATTGATGGCAGCCGATAGTCGTTCATAGCTCTGCTGCACATAATTACGATATTGCAATGGAGTCATTCCGCAGATATCATCAAAGAAAGTATCGCCATATACATCAAGCATATTCTTTACGCTCTGCAATTCGGTATCTACAGCAGCGTGTTTGCCTTCAAACCATACAAATTTCTTTACTTCAGAATCATTTGCAAAAAGGTGTGTAGCAGCAAGGGTAAGTGTTGGTAGGTCGATGGTCACGGTTGTCGTGTCGTTAGGTACGGCAAGAAACGGTATCTCCATTCTGTTTATGCGTATAGTTGCTACAGTTGGCAATATCGCATTGGCGCTGACTCGACAAGTGCCATCTACGCCTATAGAGTCATGGGCGAATGGCATGCGTTGTGGCGAGAACCAATTATCAACTATAATATCGAGCGTGGTCTTGTATTCTGGTTTATATCCAAGCAAGCGCACGGCTACAACAGTCTTGCCAAGATTAAGGTCGGTTGCTGGTAACTTGCTGTTCTTATCAGGTGCTTGTTGCAGTAAGTGTTGCGGAATGTCGGCCTGTGGAAGCTTGCCATCGAGACGCACTCCATAAATATTCCAGCCGGAATTGTCGGCTATTTCACGAAAGTCAAACTCTGTTGTAGTCTCGGGCATTGGTTTAAAGCGCAATGTGGCTGCAACATATCCACATTCGGGCACTTTCACGAATACCCCTTTAGGCAACTGCTTGCTGCCAATATAGTCATATTTCACTCCATTTGCCATAATAGAAGCATGTGAATCTATGCCCACCTCTCCACTGGCCTGATATATTTTCACGGCAAGAAATGTAGCTTTCTTATCGAGTGTAACACGCTCAATCTCTAATTTGTGATTGTTTGAGCCTAAGAAGTAAGGACGCTCAACAACTCGCTTGGCTTGTGCTGTAGTGGCAACAAGCAGCATCAACAGTCCAACAAAATAATTTATTTTTTTCATATCAATGATAATTAATTGTTCTGATAAAGATACGGTAACTTTATTCTATCTCCTCACACACCACCATATCCACGCTTCTGAATATCACAACAATCTTGTGAAGGCGGGTGGTCTTTACCTCAGATTTCACCACATCACTATCTGCATAGCGATTGACCTGAGCGATGGCTGCCTCTCTCAGCTTCTCTACCTGCTCATCGGTGGCATCCGACTTGCAATATTTCAACTCCACAATATATGAATGCTCCATATCCGGATAATTCTCCAAGAGCGGACGCAGGAAGATGTCGGCATAACCAGCCTGGTTGTCCAGTTCAGAGATAGGACGATAGAACATATTCTGACAGGTCATCGCCAAGGTAAAGCCATGCACATACGACTCACCCTTCTAGCAAATAAGCATAAATCAGCTCTTTAGCCACCTCGTTAGGAATCACAAACTTGGTCTTGCCACGATAGGTTCCATCAATGGTCAACATGCCAAAGTAAAAGAGCAAACTGACGAAATTGTCCGGATCGTTGATGCTCTCGGCAGGAAATCCCCTTTTCAAGTTTCCCGTAACAAATCCATCCGTAACCAGATGCTGGATGATGCTGGCATCATGGGCAAACTCCTTGTCGTGGCGGATGAGCATACGAAGCTTGTTATAATCTACACGGATATTATCCTCTATCATATCACGAGGAATATCACAATTATTGTGAATATACTGGTCGATGAAATACAGCACCATTACAGAGTTATACATCGTTACCTGACCATATCTGTTGATAGCAAAGCAATAGTTATCATACCATGGCTTCATCACCTGGATAAGTTCATCCACGGAATGACGGAAAGGACAAACCGAAGAATAGTAGGTCAACATCTCACGTACTTCTTCCTCCGTAAATCCCGTCATCTCGTTAAACTCGGCGCTCAAGGAATAGTTGGTGCCGATGTTGAAACCACTGGTCAAATCATCCATCGTCACAGGACTGACACCCGTCACGAAAACACGCTTCAAGGATGTACTTGTAGCCGCCTTTACCGCATCGAAGAAGAGACGCAGATAGCCTTCGCCATGCGTCTGCTTGCGATAATTGGTCATATATTGCGGCTCAGCAAGAATCTTATTGGTAAAATGGTCGTACTCATCTATGAAGAGATAGATTTGCTGACCAACTTTATCACACTCCTGACAGATATATTGCAATTGGTCGATACACCCTTCCTGCTTATTCATTTCCTCCTTGATATCTTTAGGAAGATACTGCTGATAAACATCACAGAAAATATTGTAACTGATATTACAGGTAGCATCCAAACCATCCTTATAATCGTCGATACCAGCTGCAACTACAGAGAAATTCAGATTCAGCACCAAAAAGGAATTACGCTCAGGGGTTGGATTCTTACCTATATAAAGATCACCAAAGAGCTGCTCAAACTTATCCTTCTTGTTCACATCATAGTAATTCTGGAGCATAGAAAGGGTAAGGCTCTTGCCGAATCGGCGAGGGCGAACATAAAAGAAAAACTTATTTGCTGCCTCTATTTCTTCTATAAACGGAGTCTTATCCACATAATAGCAATCATCCTTTCTAACATCCTCGAAATTCATCATGCCATAAGGGATGCGCTTGCGATATATGCGTTTCTTCTTCTGTTCCATATCTACTACTTTTTAGACTTTATTCTTTCTTTGTGCAAAACTACAATAATATTTCCTAACTACCAAAGAAAATGATGAGAAATCATACTTTATCTTATTTTTTTCTCCTCACCCAAACCTTGTGACTGTGCTGACCCACTGAGCGGATAGGGGCTTCATGGTCGCTATCTATCTCCTTCAATTCCAAGGAGGCGGCGGTGCGGCTCAAGTTGTTGATGTAGGCATAGTCGGTAAGACCGATGAAGCCATTCTCATCGATGACATCCAGGGCTCGGGCGATACGCTCCTCGCGGGTATATTTCTGCTTCAAAATCTGCTTCACTCCACTCATTTCACGCTCAAGATCGGGGTCGGTTTCCCGCTTCACAGATTGGATGAAATCGGGAGATGCCTTGAAGTTGACGTCTCTTACGCCCACCTTACGATAGGCCATCTTATCATCATCACCCTGCATCTCGGTAGGCTTGTCATCCTCGAAACCCAAGGATAGAGAGAAGGTGCCGAGACCTTCCAGATTCACATTATAGCCCATGGAAAGCATGCGAACCAGCATATCTTCCACATCCATCAGCACGGCTTCAGTGGTACTCGGAGAAATGCCACGATGATAACCCTGCATCTTGTCGATAAACTCCTTGCGAGATAGTGTACGATTGGCCACCATCTTGGGATAAACCTTACGCTTGCCGTCATTATTGAAATCAGGCAATTCCTGCAACTTGTACTTTGCCATATTGTTTCTTCTCCTTATAGTTATTGATGTTATTACGATTGATAATTGTTTCTAATCCTAGCAGAAAGCTTCGTTCATAAGCTTTGAACCTATGTTCAAAGGCTTTGAATATAAGTTCAAAGGCCCTGAACTTAAGTTCAAAAGCTTTGAACATAACTTTCTCCACGGCAAAGATACAATTTTATCTAGAGATAAACAAGAATTGTTCAGGATTTAAACTAAATTAAACAAGTCGCCCTGAAAAGACAAAAGCCATTTGAAAGCTTTTGCCCTTTCAGGGCGACATGATTGATAATATATTTACACCAGGGTGTTGCCCTGGGCTAGGAGCTTCTGCCCTTTACCTTTCCCTTCGGCCGGTGACCGTTGGTTCAGGGCATGTTATTTCACGATAATTTCATCCACAAATAGCCAGCCGCCGAAGCTGCTTGGCTTTGCCTGAACCCGGATGTAGCGGGCTGTCTTGCTGCCCTTCCAGGTAAGCGTCTTGAAGTTCAGAATCGGCTCCTTGCTCGACTCATATTTCTTGTCGAATACCTGGGTGAAGTTCTTGCCATCCTCACTAACTGATACCGTATATTGAGAAGGATAGAAAATCTCAGGACCGCTGCTCTGCATGAAGTCGGTGCCTACGCTGCTGATCTTGGTAGAATTACCCAGATCGATGGTAACATCGAAGCAATCCTTGCCGATAAAGCCCTGCCAGCGACCGTCGCCATGAGCCCAACCGCCCATATTGCCATCCACCAGCGTCTGTTCGCCAGCCGCAGGATAGTAGCGGTTGTAAGCATGGTTATAGGTAACCTTGGCACCCACAGCCTTGTGCTGCACCGGCTTCATCTTCTCCTTGCGCTCACCAATCTCCTTCTTCAGCTCGAATGGATTCACGCCTTCAGCCTTCAGGTGTTCTATCTGCGCCAGGGCACGGGTCTTAAACTCAGGATAGTTCTTGGTCTTGGTTCCGTTCCAGCCAATCTCTGCCAGAGCCAAGGCACGAGGATAAAGCATATACTCGGCATACTCTGGAGTAGGAATATGCTCGGTCCAGAGGTTTGCCTGCACACCGGTAATCATATTGCGCTCCGCCTCAGGAAGATCGCTTCCCGGCACGTAGCTATACACCTTCTCGGTAGGAATGAAACCGCCATTTGCCACTGGCTGGGTGCCCGGTGCATCCTGATACATATCGAAGTAACAGTAGGCTCCCGGCGACATCACCACGTCGTAGCCATGCTTGATGGCCTCGTGTGCCAGTTCGGTGCCACGCCAAACCATCACGGTGGTATTCTTGGAGAGATTTCCGGCTATCACCTCATCCCACCCCACGAGCTGGCGACCATGCTCGTTCAGGAACTTGCCCATGTGGGAAATGAGATGAGCCTGCAATCCATCCACATGGTCGATGCCCAGCTCCTTCATCTTCTTCTGGCAGAGGGCACAACTGCCCCACGACTTCTTCGCAGCCTCATCGCCACCCACATGGATGTAATGAGAAGGGAAGATATCCATCACCTCTTTCAAGACATTCTCCAGGAAATCGTAGGTTCCGATGTTGCCCGGACAGAAATCTGCCTGCTTGTAAGGTTCATGGGTACAGGATAACTCTGGATATGCGGTAAGCACCTCCTCTGAATGACCCGGCATCTCGATTTCCGGAACGATGGTGATGCCACGCTCGGCAGCATATTTCACCAGGTCGCGGAGTTCATCCTGGGTATAGTAACCACCCTCGGCACCCTCGCTGCCCTGCTCCAGATACTTGTTGCCATTGGCATTCCAGTCTTTCCATAACTTACCCGAACGCCAGGCGGCGAAATTGTTGAGTCTAGGATAACGCTTGATTTCGATGCGCCATCCGGCTGCATCAGTCAGATGGATATGGAGACGGTTGAACTTATATTCCGACATCACATCAATCTGCTTCTTGAGGAAGGAGATTGGGAAGTAATGACGGGAAACATCGAGCATCAAGCCGCGCCACTTGTAGGCAGGTGCATCCACGATGTCGCAGCATGCGATGCCTTTCTTGGTGGTAAGCTGCTTCATGGTCTGCCAGGCACGAAGAAAGCCTTCGCTGCTGGCGGCACTGATTTCAATGGCATCAGGTGCCACACGAAGCCGGTATGCCTCTGGCGAAGATGCATTGGCGAGTGGAGTAAACTTCACCACTCGCTTGGCTGCATCGTTCACCTTGACATTCCATGCCTTGGTATAGATATTCTCGGCATCAGCGCCTACTTGGTTTTCTACTTTCACACCGTCGCTGGTGTTGAACACGCCCTTGCCCATCGTAACCTGCTGCGGTTTTGGCAGCAGACTCTGGGCCTGGAGCGACGAGGTTAGTAAGAGTGCCCCGAAGAGGGACAATAGATTGTTGGATTTTTTAGTCATACGGCAAATATTTAAATTATTATTCGATATTTTCGAAATGAATGATTCGACTTTCTCTAAAGGATTAATCAATCTTTTCGATAATCTTCATTCCCTCTTCCACAGCCTTCATATTCAATGGAATCAGACCATGATGACGCTCTGGCAATGATTTGTAGAGTGCCTTGTTCAAACCGCCGGTGCTCACCACTGGGCAAACCTTCAGCAGTCCGCCCAATACAATCATATTGAACACCTTTGAATTCTTCATCTCGGCAGCCTTGTCCATCGCATCAATGCGATAGATGGTGATGTCCTTGCGCTGTGGAGGATTCATCACGCCATAACCATCATAAATAAGAATACCGCCAGGCTTAATCTTTGACTCGAACTTATCGAGCGATGGCTGGTTGAGCACGATGGCTACATCGTAATGGCTCAGGATAGGCGAAGAGATGCGGCTGTCGCTCACTATGACCGTCACGTTGGCCGTACCGCCACGCTGCTCTGGTCCGTAAGCAGGCATCCAGGTTACCTCCTTGTCTTCCATCAGTCCTGAATAGGCCAGGATCTTTCCCATCGAAAGGACACCCTGACCACCAAAACCGGATATAATGATTTCTGTCTTCATTGTTCTTACAAATTTGTTGTATCCTTCAGGTCGCCCTTAGGATACTGCTTAAACATGTTCTCTTCCATCCACTTGTTCGCCTCAACAGGTGAGAGCTTCCATCCGCTGTTGCAGGTAGAAACAATCTCTACCAGGCTGGAACCCTTGCCCTGCATGCTTGCCTCGAAAGCCTTGCGGATTGCCTTCTTTGCCTTCTTGATGCTTGCCACGGTCTCCACACTCTGGCGGGTTACATAGCAGGTACCCTGCAGATGGCTGGCAAGTTCGGTGATGTTCAGTGGATAACCATGAAGATCTGCCTCTCGTCCGTAAGGACAGGTAGCGGTCTTCTGACCCAACAGGGTGGTTGGAGCCATCTGTCCACCGGTCATACCATAGATGGCATTGTTGATGAAGATGATGGCGATATGCTCGCCACGGTTCAGGGCGTGGATGGTCTCGCAGGTACCGATGCACGCCAGGTCGCCATCGCCCTGATAGGTGAAGACGAGACGGTCTGGCCACATACGCTTGATACCCGTAGCCACAGCAGGAGCACGGCCATGGGCAGCTTCCTGCCAGTCGATATCCAAATAGCGATAAGCGAATACGGCACAGCCCACCGGACAAACGCCCACCGTCTTATCCTCCATGCCCATCTCCTCGATGACCTCGGCAACGAGCTTATGAACTACGCCATGCGAACAGCCCGGGCAATAGTGCATCGGGGTATCGTTCATCAGCGTAGGCTTCTTATATACCAGATTTTCTGGTGAAATTATATCATTCATTTTATTTAATTTATAGTTAATAGTTTACAGTTTATAGGGCGCAGCCTCCTATTAACTATAAACCATTAACTGTTAACTATCAATTGTTAACTGTTAACTTTTTCAGCGCTTCAACGATTTCCTCTGGCTCAGGCACGATGCCGCCCAGGCGACCGAAGTGCTCCACTGGAGTCTGGCCATTCACAGCCAAACGCACATCTTGAACCATCTGACCTGCATTGATTTCGGCAACCAGAATGCCCTTCTTGGTCTTGGCAAGTTCATGAATCTCCTTTTCAGGGAAAGGCCAGAGGGTGATAGGACGGAACAATCCTACCTTGATGCCCTGCTCACGAGCATTCTCGATACTCTTCTCGGCGATACGTGCCGCACTGCCGAAGGCTACGATAACATAGTCGGCATCCTCCATCTGCTCCATCTCATATCTTACTTCGGTATCACGAATCTTCTGATATTTCTCCTGAAGGGCGATGTTGCGTGCCTCCATGACCTCAGGCTTGAGTTCCAGAGAGGTCATAATGTTGACAGGGCGACTCTTAGGACGGCCGATGGTAGCCCATGGACACTCCTTAGCAATCTCCTCCTCGGTGCGACGTGGTTTTACCGGAGGCAGAACCACCTTCTCCATCATCTGTCCGATGACGCCATCGCTCAGAATCATCGCCGGATTGCGATACTTGAAGGCAAGGGTGAAGGCGAGATCTACGAAATCAGCCATCTCCTGAACCGATGCAGGAGCCAGCACGATGACGTTGTAATCACCATTACCGCCACCACGGGTAGCCTGGAAATAATCACTCTGTGATGGCTGGATGGTACCCAAGCCCGGACCGCCACGCTGCACGTTGACGATAACACCCGGAATCTCGGCACCTGCCATATAGGAGATGCCCTCCTGCATCAAAGCCACACCTGGACTTGACGAGGTGGTGATGACACGCTTTCCGGCACCGGCGCCACCATAAACCATGTTGATAGCCGCCACCTCACTCTCAGCCTGCAGAACCACCATTCCCGATGTCTCCCAAGGCTTGAGCAGAGCCAGCGTCTCAATAATCTCACTCTGAGGTGTGATAGGATAGCCAAAGAAGCCATCCGCACCACATCTGATGCAGGCATGGGCTATCGCCTCATTGCCCTTCATTAATGTTACTTCTTGATTTGCCATTGTTTAGTCCTCCTTCTTTCGATAAACAGTGATGCAACCGTCTGGGCAGACGATGGCGCACGAAGTACAGCCAACGCATGCATCAGGCACAGCTGCCTCTACATAGCGATAACCATGCACATTGACCTTCTTCTCGGCCAATGCGATGACATGATGAGGACAAGCCTCTACGCAGAGCGCGCATCCCTTGCAACGCTTGGTATCGACTACAATAGCCCCTTTAATCTTGCTCATATTCTAAATTTTTTCTTATTATCTTTACTTTTGGAGTAGCCAAGGCTGCTGCGGTCCACATAGAGCATTATGGATTGTAGTAGTCTTTGCAATAAAAGCTCATGATATTATCAAGCATCTCCTTTGCCGCTACAGCCGGACTCTCGGGGTCGAGGGCGATGGCCTCCATATAGCAGTCGAGGGCATGCTTAAAGTCGCCTTGCTTCCGCCAGGCGTTTCCCTGCTGATAATATTCTTCTGCTGTCATTTTACTCTATTTTTTTCTAGTTTTGCTGTGCGAAATTACGAAAATTATGCAAAGAAAAAGAATATCGGCGTAAGTTTTAAACTAAATTAATGTAGTTTTTCCCGAAAATGCGCACACAATATTTCAAGTGTGCAATTTTTCAAGAACAATGTGCATTATTTCTAGTATTATATCCCATTAAAACACAATTCGCCATTTACCGCAGTTGGCTACGGTAAATGACGAATAATACGATACCTCGCAAAACGAGGTAGAGGATAAAGGCAAGCCACAGGGCATGGTTGCCTAGCAGAGGATGTAGCCCGAAAAACAATGCGAAGAACGAGGCTGAGGCCACGGCGGTGGAACAGAGCATCGACTTCGAGCGGGTGATGCCCACGAAGATGCCATCGAAGACGAATGCCGGCATTCCTGCCAGGGGTATCAGTATCGCCCAACCGAAATACTCACCCGATGCCGCTATCACCCGCTCATCACTGGTCAGTAAAGAGAGGAAATTCTCGCCACCTATTATATATAATAAGGTGAAACCGATGGCTACGCCCACTCCGAAACCCATCGTCCGCCTGACCACCTCCCGGAACGCTACCCTATTCCCGGCACCATAATACTTGCCGCTCAATGCCTCTGCCGCATAAGCAAAGCCATCCATGAAATAGGAGAAGATGGTGAAAAGCGTCATCAGCAACGTGTTGACAGCCAGCACCAGCGTACTCTCGCGGGAACCTGCTGCCGTAAAGAAGAGGTTCACTGCCACCAGACATACGGTGCGGAGGAAGATGTCTCTGTTTAAAGAGAAGAATCGCTTCAGCGGTTCAGAGTCGAAGAGATGCTGGCGATAATCATACTTGCCCAACCGGCGATAGTAAAGCCGATAGAGCACGCATGCCAGCAGGAATCCCCACCATTGGGCGATGACCGTGCCGAGCGCCACGCCCTCTACCGTCATCCTGAAAACAAAGACGAGCACCAGGGAGGCTACGATGTTCACCACATTCTGAGAGAGCGACACCACCATCGGGATTCGGGTGTTCTGCATACCGATAAACCAGCCCGTGAATCCATAGAGTCCGAGCACGGCAGGCGCTCCCCAGATACAGACATAGCAATATCTGCGGGTCAGTTCCACGACATCCGCTTCCGGTGACATCGCCCACAATCCGCAGCCGATAATCCATCTCTGCAGGATAAAGAACAGGAGTCCTATTCCTACGCCGATGCCCAGAGAACGAACCAGAAGCCTCAGCACTTCGGCAAAGTCTCTCCTGCCCAAAGCCTGCGAAGTCATTCCGCTGGTTCCCATTCTCAGGAATCCGAAGAGCCAGTAGATGACATTGAAGAGCATCGAGCCCACGGCGATGGCTCCGATATAAGCCGCATCACCAATATGGCCCACGATGGCAACATCCACCAAACCTAAAAGCGGTACCGTGATATTGGATATTATCGACGGCACCGCTAATTGCAATATTCGTTTATTCATAATTAAAAATCAATAATCAATAATTAAGAATGTACTTTCCGAAACGGCGTATGCCTAACTATCAATTATAAACTATTAACTATAAACTAAATTCTAAACTTCGCAGCCTGCTCCTCAATATAGGCAGCATCGCTGAAGTAGTCGATGCGCATTGCCTTGCGAACCTCGTCCATGGTCTGGGCTGCAAATTCGCGGGCATCTTCGCTACCCTTCTTCAGGATATTGAATACCTCAGGAATATCCTGCTCAAACTCATGACGGCGGGCACGGATTGGGTCAAGCATCTTGTTGATGACGCTGTTCAGGAACTTCTTGCAGGTGCCATCACCGATACCACCCTTCACATACTGCTCCTTCAACTCATCCAAAGTCTTGAACTCTGGCCAGAACTCAGCGAAGTCCTCAGGAGTAGAGAATGCCTCCAGATAAGTGAACACGGCATTTCCCTCCAGATGTCCAGGCTCTTCCATGCTCATGCGTGGCTCACCGTTAGACATCTTCTTCACCTTCTTCCAAACGGTCTTCTCGTCATCGCTCATGTAGATGCAGTTGCCGAGACTCTTACTCATCTTCTCCTTACCATCAGTTCCTGGAAGGCGACGGCAGCAAGCAATCTCAGGAAGCAGAATCTCTGGCTCTACCAATACAGGCGCATAAGTCTGGTTAAAACGGCGAACCAATTCGCGGGTTACCTCCAGCATAGGCTCCTGGTCCTCACCGGCAGGCACGGTTGTTGCCTTGAAAGCGGTGATGTCGGCAGCCTGGCTCACAGGATAGCAGAAGAAACCGAGAGGAATGTTTGCCTCGAAGTTACGCATCTTGATCTCTGTTTTCACGGTTGGGTTACGCTGAACACGAGATACAGAGATGAGGTTCATCAGGTAGGTAGTCAACTCTGCCAACTCAGGAATCATACTCTGGATATAGAGTGTACACTTCTGTGGATCGAGACCCGCAGAAAGATAATCGAGTGCTACCTCTGTGATGTTCTGGCGAATCTTCTCCGGGTTATCGGCATTATCTGTCAAAGCCTGAACGTCGGCCATGAAAACGAACATTCTATCGAAGTCGCCAGCATTCTGAAGCTGTACTCGGCGCTGCAATGAGCCGATGTAGTGACCCAGGTGAAGTTTACCTGTAGGACGGTCGCCCGTCAATATAATCTTTCCCATTTTTCTTACGATTTTAATAATTTAGCTGCAAAGGTACAATAAAATAATGAAAAAGAGGAAGAAAAGATGTAAAAATAACCAAAACCCAGAGCTAAGCAGGCGAAATATGAGCCTAGCTGCCAAAATATGAGCTAAGCAGGCAAAATAAAAGCGAGACCTCTGAAAAAGAAGCCTCGCTTATTCTATATTCTGTTTTCGTTGATATCAACGGAAATTAGAACTCTGCATTCTTTGGTGTACGTGGGAACGGAATCACGTCGCGGATGTTCTGCATACCGGTTACGAAGAGAATCAGACGCTCGAAACCGAGACCGAAACCTGCGTGTGGGCATGAACCGTACTTACGGGTATCAAGATACCAGTTCATATCCTTCATAGGGATGTTGCGGTCCTCAATCTCACCCATCAACTTATCGTAGCTCTCCTCACGGACAGAACCGCCGATAATCTCACCAATCTGTGGGAACAGTACGTCGGTACCCTGAACGGTCTGACCGCTCTTGCCGCCGAAGCCGCTCTCCTCCTCGTCTATCTTCATATAGAATGCCTTGATGGCCTTTGGATAGTTGGTCATGATAACAGGACGCTTGAAGTGCTCCTCTACGAGGAAACGCTCGTGCTCTGAAGCCAGGTCGTCACCCCACTCGCATGGGAACTCAAACTTCTTGCCGTTGGCAATAGCCTCCTGCAGGATGCGGATACCCTCGGTATATGGAAGATGAACGAAGTCTGAATTCAATACGCCCTCCAGACGAGCAATCAAACCCTTGTCAATCATCTTGTTCAAGAAAGCAAGGTCGTCCTTGCAGTGCTCCAGTGCCCAACGGATACAATACTTGATGAAGTCTTCCTCTAGCTCCATCAAACCATCCATATCCAGGAAAGCAACCTCTGGCTCAACCATCCAGAACTCAGCCAGGTGGCGAGGAGTGTTACTGTTCTCTGCACGGAAGGTAGGACCGAAGGTGTAAATAGCACCGAGTGCTGTGGCACCCAGCTCACCCTCCAACTGACCAGAAACGGTCAGTGAAGTCTGCTTGCCGAAGAAATCATCAGAATAGTCAATCTTGCCATCCTCGGTCTTCTTCAGATTGTAGAGGTTCTTGGTTGTAACCTGGAACATCTGACCTGCACCCTCACAGTCGCTGGCTGTGATGAGAGGAGTATTGAAATAGAAATATCCATGCTCGTGGAAGTAGGTGTGGATAGCCATCGCCATGTTGTGGCGGATACGCATCACGGCACCAAAGGTGTTGGTACGAAGACGGAGGTGAGCATACTGACGCATGTACTCGAAGCTCTGTCCCTTCTTCTGCATTGGATAGTCACTGCCGCAGAGACCGTAGATTTCGATGCTTTCGCACTGAATCTCAACACTCTGACCGGCACCCTGGCTCTCTACCAAGGTACCTACTACGCTGATGCAGGCACCAGTGGTAATCTGGCGGAGCTGATTCTCATCGACCTTTGATGGGTCGACTACTATCTGAATATTATTAATAGTAGAACCATCGTTAAGAGCGATAAAATCGACTGCTTTGCTACTACGATGGGTACGTACCCATCCCTTAACATTCACGATTGAGTCGTAGGCTGTGCTCTTGAGCAAGTCAACGACTTTAGTTCTTTTTACTTTTTCCATTGTTAATTAATAGGTTAAAAAGGAGACTAAAGACTAGTCTCCTTTCTTATAATTTGATATGTTCCTTATTCAAAAGCACCCATGCGGAGCATGTCAACTTCCTTCTCTGTAAGGAAGCGCCAGTCACCACGACGGAGGTTCTTCTTGGTCAAACCTGCAAACTGTACACGGTCCAACTTGGTTACACGATAACCGAGGCTCTCGAAGATACGGCGAACGATACGGTTCTTGCCGCTGTGAATCTCGATGCCTACCTGTGACTTGTCGCGATCGTCAGCATACTCGATAGCGTCTGCCTTGATCTCGCCGTCATCCAAGGTAATACCCTCACGAATCTGATCCATATCGTGAGAAGTGAGGTTCTTGTCGAGGTGTACGTGATATACCTTCTTCTTCAAGAACTTAGGATGAGTCAGCTTAGAAGCCAGGTCACCATCGTTGGTCAACAGGAGCACACCTGTTGTGTTACGGTCGAGACGACCTACAGGATAGATACGCTCAGGGCATACATCCTTCACGAGGTCCATCACAGTCTTGCGCTGCTGAGGATCATCGCTGGTTGTCACGTAATCCTTTGGCTTGTTGAGCAATACATATACCTTCTTCTCCAAAGATACCACTGCATCGTGGAACTTCACCTCGTCGGTGCGAAGAATCTTGGTACCCAACTCGGTAACTACCTCACCATTGACAGTTACCAGACCAGCCTGGATGAACTCATCAGCCTCACGGCGAGAGCATACACCAGCATTGGCAAGGAACTTGTTCAAGCGCAATGGCTCTGTTGGGTCGATATTCTCCTCCTTGTACTCGATGCGCTTCTTCATGCTATACTTAGCATTTGGATCGTATCCAGGAGTGTGCTGGCGGAAGCCGCCACCACGGTTGTTGTTATAGCCACCACCACGGTTGTTGCCATAGCCACCGCCACGGTTGTTGCTGTTATAGCCACCGCCACGGTTGTTGCCATAGCCACCGCCACGGTTGTTGCCATAGCCACCGCCACGGTTGTTGCTGTTATAGCCACCACCACGGTTGTTGCCGTAACCACCGCCACGGTTGTTGCCATAGCCACCACCCTGTGGACGGCCGTAGCCACCCTGCTGACGTGGCTGGTAACCACCATTAGACTGATGCTGGTCGTCACCTTCTGCATTATTGTTGAAACGAGGACGGCTATTGTAACCACCCTGCTGAGGACGGCTGTTGTAGCCACCCTGTGGACGGCCATAACCACCGCCACGGCTGTTACCATAGCTGCTGCCACCACGGTTGCTGTTGTAGCCACCCTGTGGACGGCCATAGCCACCACGGCTGCTGCTGCCATAGCTGCTGCGCTGTGGACGATCGCTGCTGCCCGAATTACCCTGCAGGCCAGCTCCGAATCCTTCTGGGCGGAAGCCACCCTCGCTACTGCTGTTACTACTTCTATCGCTGCCATAAGATGGGCGATGACTGTTAATACGTGGACGCTGTGAGCGACCTACACTACGATAACTCTTCTGATAACCGCCTGCGCTGAAGCCCTCTCGGGTGTTCTCGTTGCCTGACGATTGACTCTGTGGTTTGTTTTCGATTTCTGAATCCATATTACTTCTTAAATAAAAGCCTCACGGCCGAGTTAATAAATCTTATTATTTATATTTAAACTTGATATGATATGTCTGTACTTTTCCTGCCCTTAGGGGATCAGATAATACTTAAAATATACCTGTATAATTACTTGGAGTGATAGCCATCAGCTCAGCCTTCACGCTGTCGCTCACGTTCAATCCCTTGATAAACTCGTGGATAGTCTCCTCGGTCATGTGGGTATTGGTACGGGTGAGAGCCTTCAATGCCTCGTATGGATGAGGATAAGCCTCACGGCGAAGGATGGTCTGGATAGCCTCAGCCACTACAGCCCATGTATTATTCAAATCTTCCTGCAATTTCTCCTCGTGGAGGATGAGCTTGCGCAAGCCCTTCAATGTGCTCTGGATGGCGATGACACTGTGACCGAGAGGCACACCGATGTTGCGGAGCACGGTGCTGTCGGTAAGGTCACGCTGCAAGCGGCTTACTGGAAGCTTCTGTGCCAGGAACTGGAGAATGGCATTGGCAATACCGAGGTTACCCTCGCTATTCTCGTAATCGATAGGGTTTACCTTGTGTGGCATCGCACTGGAACCAACCTCACCAGCCTTGATTTTCTGCTTGAAGTAATCCATAGAGATGTACATCCAGAAGTCACGGTCCAAGTCGATGATGATGGTATTGATTCTGCGGATGGCATCAAAGATGGAACCCAGATGATCATAGTTGCTGATCTGTGTGGTATACTGCTCGCGCTCCAAGCCCAGCTTCTCGCTTACGAACTTGTTGCCGAAGGCACGCCAGTCATACTCTGGATAAGCCACATGATGAGCATTGTAGTTACCAGTGGCACCACCAAACTTAGCTGTAATCTTGCAAGCCTTCAAAGACTCGAGCTGCTCGGTGAGACGATAAACGTAAACCATGATTTCCTTGCCCAAGCGGGTTGGAGATGCAGGCTGACCATGAGTCTTTGCCAACATTGGAACATCCTTCCACTCATCAGCGTAAGTCTGGAGCTGTGCAATCAACTCCTCTACCTGTGGGTAGAAGCACTCTTCCAGAGCCTCCTTTACTGAGAGAGGCACACTGGTGTTGTTGATGTCCTGAGAAGTCAGACCGAAGTGGATAAACTCCTTGTAGGCATCCAAGCCACCAATCTTGTCGAACTCTTCCTTGATGAAGTACTCAACGGCTTTCACGTCATGGTTGGTAATCTTCTCAATGTCTTTCACACGCTGTGCTCCCTTCTCGTCGAGATTGCGATAGATGTCACGCAAACGCTCAAACAGCTGCTTGTCGAAAGAAGCCAACTGTGGCAAAGGTAATTCGCATAAAGTAATGAAGTACTCAATCTCTACGCGCACGCGATAACGAATAAGAGCATACTCTGAAAAGTAGTTAGCGAGTTGCTCTGTTTTTCCCCTGTAACGACCATCAATAGGTGATATGGCAGTCAATAAATCTAAATCCATAATAATTAATAATACGTATTATATATAATATAGGGTGCAAAGTTAAGCAATTCCTTTGAAAAAACAGAATAACAAGGAATTATTTAGCTTTAATTAAAACAAAAAGGTCTCCCAACTTTTGTTGGAAGACCTTCATAAGGGTGGGCGCTGACGGATTCGAACCGCCGACCCTCTGCTTGTAAGGCAGATGCTCTAAACCAGCTGAGCTAAGCGCCCTTATGATAAATAAATATTCTTTCTAAAATTAAAATCACGAAACCAAGTTCCGTGGGCGCTGACGGATTCGAACCGCCGACCCTCTGCTTGTAAGGCAGATGCTCTAAACCAGCTGAGCTAAGCGCCCTTATGATAAGTAAGGATTTCTTTCTTCAGTTAATCACGAAACCAAGTTCCGTGGGCGCTGACGGATTCGAACCGCCGACCCTCTGCTTGTAAGGCAGATGCTCTAAACCAGCTGAGCTAAGCGCCCTGAAAAAAAATCCCTGCAACCACAAAAGTGAGTCACAGGGAACACCCCTGTGGGCGCTGACGGATTCGAACCGCCGACCCTCTGCTTGTAAGGCAGATGCTCTAAACCAGCTGAGCTAAGCGCCCTTACTTTTCGTAAGCGGTTGCAAAGGTACTACAAATATTTGATTCCACCAAACTTTTTCCCGTTTTTTTTCAAATTTCTCAAAAAATACATGAAAAGAAG
Source organism: Segatella copri (assembly GCF_019249655.2). Taxonomy (NCBI): domain Bacteria; kingdom Pseudomonadati; phylum Bacteroidota; class Bacteroidia; order Bacteroidales; family Prevotellaceae; genus Segatella; species Segatella copri. The sequence goes on along the minus strand of NZ_CP137557.1, from coordinate 1,210,527 downwards.
GCACTTTTCACGGGGAAAAGTGCCTTCTTATAGGGAGATTACTCTGCAATCTGAACGGTTGCACGACGATTATAAGAGTTTGGCTTCAACTCCTTCACACCGCCGTTTGCCTTGATTTCGATGTTATTCTTATCCACACCCATCTTCACAAGCTGCTTTGCCAACTGCTCAGCACGCTTCTGAGAGAGTTTCTGATTGAATGCCTGAGAACCTGTAGCACAGTCAGCATAACCGGTAACCAGCAATTTGGTATCATTCTCTTTCGCAAACTCAGCAAGAGCCTTCACATTTACCAAATCCTTCTTGGATGCAATAGAAGACTTGCCGATATTGAAGAACACAGAAAGTGGAGTGTTGGCGAATGCAGGAGCAGCAGCCTCTGTCTTGGCAGCAGCATCATTCTTTGGCTGGTTCTCTACCAGCTTCTGCAAACGCTCATTCTCTGCATTGGCATCTGCCAGGGCTGCATTCAAGGCATCAAGCTCTGACTGATGAAGTGCATTGACTGCATCCATATCCGGAGCCTTCTTCCATTTTGCACTACCCAGGTTGAAGGTCAAGCCCACCTCGGCATAGAAATTGTTGCAACGGCGCTTCCAGCTCTGGTCGGCTACACCCTTGCAGTTGTCGATGTTATGATCGAAGGTATTCACGCCTGCCTCCACAAAGACGCTGGTCTTCTTGGCTACCTTCCAGGAAGAGTGAACACCGGCACTATAATCCAGGGCGTATGTGTTATAGGTCATCGAACGACCCACACCGGCACCGGCAAATGCCATCACATCCCAGATGCGGTTTTCTCTGTAGCCCTTGAAAAGATTGCTCAGGTTGAACATCACCTGCTCGTTCAATGCCCAATACTTGTTGCCATTGCCTTCGTTGGTACCATCGTTCCAGTCGGCATCCACCTTTTTGCCCCAGATGCCTTGAAGCTTGGTACGGAGACCGATGCTTGGTGTAAACCACTTACCGATGGCAAGTGATACACCTGGATTAGAGCGGAACTTCTTGAATGGACTCTTCGCCATGCCATGTCCTCTCTCCTCGGCAGAATACCAGGCATTCCAGTCGGCACCTACCTGCACGAACCAATTGCTTGCAAAAGAATTGGTGGCAATACTATACTTTTCATCAGGAGTCACGTCCTGAGCAAAACTTCCCATTGTAACGCTAGCCAAAGCCAGCATAGCTAATAACTTTTTCATTTCTTTCTGATTTTAACTTATGGTTTACCTATACTATAATTATATATACATTATTATATATACACCTTATTATATATGTACATTATTATATATCCGCCCGCTCTATCCCAAAAGATGCTCTATCTCCTGCTGCTGCAGGATGCAAAGCACCGACTTGCCGTCGGGGGTGTAGTTCACATTCTCGCAGGCGAAAAGTCCGTTCACCAAACCCTCCATCTCGTCGTTGCTCAACACCTGTCCATGAGGTATAGCTGCCTGGCGAGCCAGCGAGAGTGCCAGGGATGTATTGATTTCTTCCATGGCAGATACACCTTTCTCTACAGCACTCGCCACCATATCCTGTACCAGTTTTACGGGATTCATTCCCTCCAATCCGGCAGGCACTGAGTTGACGGCATAACTGCCACCACCCAAGTCTTCCAATTCGAAGCCCATCTCGTTCATCTCGGGCAATATCTTTTCGAAGATAACCTTCTCCGACATCGGAAACTGAACCACTTCCGGGAAGAGAACCTTCTGAGAATGGAAGGTGCGATCCTTCAACTGGCGCAGATACTGCTCAAAGAGGATGCGCACATGGGCACGATGCTGGTCGATAATCATCAGACCCGATTTCACGGCGGTCATGATATACTTACCCTTATACTGATAATGAGAAGGAGATTTCTCTGCAATGATACTGCTTGGCGAAGTTCCTTCACTCGCTTCCTGATCCGGATTATCAAAAAGTTCCATCGTATGCTGCTGTTCATCCTGGTCTTTCAGCCCCTCGTAGAGCTGCTCCCAGTTCTGGTCAACCTCCGGTTTGGTGCTCGAAGGTCCCGGAAAACCGGCACCCACAGGCTTGGCATTGGAAGAAGAATGAACCTTGAAAGGATTGTAGCTAGGATTCAGACTGATTTTCGGAGCCGGCGTGGATGCAGGAACTTCAGGATTGTAAACAGGAATCTCCGGTTTATCCTCAGTATCGAAATCGATGGTAGGCACATCATTGAACATGCCGATGCTTTCCTTCACTGCCGCCGAGAGAATCTGCCAGATGGCCTGTTCGTTCTCAAACTTGATTTCGGTCTTGGTAGGGTGAATGTTGACATCAATGTCTTTTGGGTCTACCTCGAAATAGAGAAAGTACGGCACCTGCTCGCCCAGCGGAATCAGCCGGTCGTAAGCCGCCATCACAGCCTTGTTGAAATAAGGGTGCTTCATGTATCTTCCGTTGACAAAGAAGAACTGATGAACTCCCTTCTTGCGTGCCGACTCAGGCTTGCCCGCAAACCCAGTCACCTTGCACATGGTGGTTTCCACGTTCACTGGCAGCAGGTCGTGATTAAACTTCTTTCCGAAAATATCCAGAATGCGCTGGCGCAGATTCGCCGCACGAAGATTGAACACCTCGGTGCCATTGCTGCGCAGGGTAAAGGTAATCTGCGGATTCACCAGGGCAATGCGCTCAAAGGCAGTCAGGATATTATTCAGTTCGGTGGCGTTCGACTTGAGGAACTTTCTTCGAGCCGGAACATTATAGAAGATGTTACTCACCGAGAAGATGGTTCCCACGGCACAGGCACAAGGTTCCTGCCGTTCGTATCGGGATCCTGAGATGGCAACCAGCGTACCTATCTCGTCACTATCCTGTCGGGTTTTCAGTTCCACCTGCGCCACTGCGGCGATAGAGGCGAGAGCCTCACCACGGAATCCCATGGTGCGGAGTGCAAAGAGATCATCTGCCTTGCGGATCTTCGAGGTGGAATGACGCTCGAAAGCCAATCGGGCATCGGTCTCCGACATTCCCTTGCCATCATCAATGACCTGGATATTGGTGCGACCGGCATCCACCACAGATACATGGATATTCCGGGCGCCTGCATCCACAGCGTTCTCAACCAGCTCCTTGATTACGGAAGCTGGACGCTGTATCACCTCTCCTGCCGCTATCTGATTGGCAACAGAATCGGGTAAAAGTTGAATGACATCACTCATCGTCGTTTAGATTTTAAAATAAGAACTATACTATCGAACACCTGGTTTCTTCTTGGCTCTTGCCTTGGAAGTCTTCTGCTTTGCCGAAACCTTGGAAGATACCACCTTAGGCTCTTCTACTAAGTCTTTTTCCTTTTCAGGCACTTCTACCGATGCGTTTTTCTGAAGCGTCTGAAGCGGAGCCTGATGGCGCTTGATTTCCTTCAGCTCGGAACCCTTCGCCTTGCCGCGCCATACAAAGATGTCGTTTTTATCCTTAGGACGGATATCTTCGAACCAGGCAAAATTAGGCAGTTTATATTTGGCTGGCGGAATCTGGGTCATCGGATACATCGTACTGGTAAACTTGTTGGTCCAAATCTTGTCCAGCTTGCGTGCCGCTCCCAGATACATACGCATGGTATCGGTCTCCAGATAATTGAGACCCACCAGCGAACTGTCCTTGTCGTTAGTCATGTAATACACGGTCTGCACATTACCGATGGCTTCCGACATCTTCATCTCGCCCTTGTCGAAATAAGACTTCATCTCGCTGGATGTAATCTGATTGAAGTGCTCCTTGTCGGGCATCTGTTCGATGGAAAGTGCCTGACGCAGCACATGGGCAAAGCGGATAGTGGAATCAGCCATATATACCTTGATTTCCTCACCCAGCAACTGGCGATTGAGATTCCAGGTAATAGGATCCTTATACATCGTCATGCAGGAGTCCTGGGAATTGAATACCAGGGAATCACATACTGCCTGGATGTCATTGCGGAAGGCACGTACATGAGGATAGGCATGCACCTTGCGGTAAACGGAATCGGTATTGATGTTGAAAGTGTAGATGCGCATCGTATCCGAATGCATCCACAAGGTATCTTTCTGCGAATAGTCGACAACAACAGGATTCTTGGTTGCGAATCCCTTACCGGTTTTCTCGTTATATCGGAGATAGTTGCATGTCAGCGTATTCTTATTCTTCTTATCCACATACACCACATTGCCATAACCCGTGCTCTCGCCATTCTTTACATAGTAGAGACTGTCGCCGGTGATGGACTTGTCCTTATCCACCAGCGTAGATCGGCCAAAGAGCTTCGCCTTATCGGTCTTGGTATCATAGTAACCATCGTGGGTATTCACCACGCTGGCACCCGAGATAATCCGAGATGGTCCCACCAGATGGGCAGTGGATGTAGGTACGTCATAATACAAGGTATCGGTGGTAATCACATCCTTGCCGCTGCGCAGCTTTACGTTGAAAACAAACTTTGCCTCTCGGGTCTCGGTGTGATACTCTCCCCAGTCGGAAACCAGCTTATCCTTGCCGTCAATCAGCGTACCGCCGTCGAAGAAGTTAGCCATGTTATACAGACGGTCGAAATCCAGACTGTCGGTAAGCAGCGTCTGTCGGCGATGGCGCAGCACCACGTTCTTGCGGGCATGCATCATCTGCATCATTCCATCGTAATCAGCCCTTTCGCAGGTAAGCGAGAGGGTGTCTCCCTGGCGATAATGCACATGACCGAATGCCTTCACCGAGTTGGAACCCTGATAGAAATAGGCACTGTCGCAGGTGAGGTGACCGCCCTGATGCATGAAGGAAACCTTGCCCTTCACAATCTGGGCATCCGGATTGTTGCCATACATGTCGTAGCGCAGCTCATCGGCATGGAGAAGATAGACTCTGTCTCCCTGAGGGCGCTTCTTGTGCTTCCTCTTAGGTGCCTGCATAGCTAGCACCAAAGAAAACCCAAATAGGCATAGAATCAATGCGAAAAAGATTCTATGCCCGTTCTTGATATTATTATAATGTCTGTTACTGATCATTTAACCCAACCTTGATATTCAAATTTGCAATCTTTGTAGCGGTCGTTCATGCGAACGTAGGTCCTCTTAATCTTGTCGACTACCCAATCATGCAAAGTCTTTTCTCTTTCCTTGGCAAGTACCACGTCCTTCATCACCTGGAAGTCCTCGGTGATGGTGGCTCTGTGACCATCTACACGGCTCACCAGCTTAATCAGGGCGCAAGTGGTCTTGCCCTTGCTGTTTACCATGGTGAAAGGCGCTGATACCTGACCCACCTTCATGGTGTCTACCACGCGTGCCACCTCGGTAGGAAGATCCTTCATCTGGAACTTAGAGGTGCGGTCGGCAGAAGTGGCATTTGCCATCAGACCTTTGTTGTTTCGGGTATCCTTATCGTCAGACAAGGCACCTGCTGCATCCTCGAAAGAGAATTTCTTGGCACGGATGTCGTTGCCGATGGAATCCAAACGACCGATTGACTTGTCGATAGCCTCCTGAGAAACCACTGGCTTCAGCAGAATGTGACGGCACTTAATCTTGTCACCGCGCTTGTCGATGAGCTGGATAATATGATAACCGAACTCCGACTCCACAATCTTGGAAATCTTCTTCGGGTCGGTTAGGTTGAATGCCACGTTGGCAAACGCTGGGTCCAACATACCTCTACCGATATAATCCATCTCTCCACCCATGCGGGCAGAACCCGGGTCTTCACTATACAGACGAGCCAAGGTTGCGAAAGTGGTCTCACCCTTGTTCACACGGTCGGTGAAGTCACGCAACTGGTTCTTGACACGGTTGATTTCCTCCATAGGAATACGAGGCTGCATGGTGAGAATCTCCACCTCCACCTCAGTTGGCACGAAAGGAATGCTGTCGGCTGGCAAGTTGTTGAAATACTTGCGCACCTGGGCAGGCGAAACCTTGATATCCTTCACCAGTTCCTGCTTCATCTTCTGGATGAGCTGCTGGTTCTTGAAATCATCGTGCATCTGCTGGCGCATCTGGGTAACGCTCTGCTTGCGGTATTCCTCCAGTTTCTCACGCGAACCAATCATGGAAATCCAGTGATTGATCTGGTCGTCGATGCCCTGCATCACTTCCGATTCAGAAACCTCGATACTGTCGATGGCTGCCTGATGGAGGAAGAGTTTCTGCACGGCGAGCTGCTCCGGAATGGAACAGTCAGGGTCGCCAGCATATTTGATTCCTTCTGCTTCAGCCTGAAGTCGAGTCACCTCGACATCCGACTTCAAGATAGCCTCATCGCCGACTACCCAAATCACCTCGTCAACGACGCTGCCTGGGGCTATATTCTCCGAGTCACCCTTCGCTTCCTGCTGGCTCGAATCTGCTTCGGCTGCAGAAGCATGGCGGCTCATCCCCATACGTGAGGCGCTTGCACTCATGCCTATTACCAAGAGCAATGCCACAAACGCCAGACTCATTTTATATCCAGTATTCATTGATACGTCCGTTCTGATAAATATATATTAATGTTTGTTTACCGTAGCCAGCACCTCAGGGTCGACCACGAACTGATATTTCTTTCTCAAACCAGCCACCCAGTCTTTCTCCAGCTGGTCCTGATAGTCGGCAACCACCAGCGCCTTCACGTCGGTATATTCCTTAGGACCCTTCTTGAGAATCTTTCCGAAAGTGGCATCGATAGGATAATCCTTCACCTTCTCTACCTTGGCATTCTTCTTGAACACCACCGAGTCAATCAAGGCATTGTCTCCCTCCTTGAAGATACCTTTCTCCACGCGAATGCGCACCACCGAGTCGGCATTGAATGCATTGCGCAGCAACTCAGCCCATTCGCTGAAAGGTTTACCCTTCACACATTTCTTCACGGCTGCCACGTCAGCGGCATCCTTCACATGGTAAGCAATGCCCTTGAAACGAGGCTGCTCCCACTTGTATTTCTTTTTGTTCTTGGCAAAATAAGCAGCCAAAGCCTTTTCGTCTTTCGCAGCCTTTTCCCAAACCATGCGGTTGCTGATCTCATAGAGCATCAGTCCGTCGTGGTATTCCTGTACCAGATACTTCAGATTGCTGTCCTTGGCAGTCAACTCGGCTGTCTTCTTATCCAGAATTGTCTCGCGGTCGGTTCCCGCAGGCAATGTCTTCACGATGGAATCCAGCTTCTGGTCAACGATTCTTTCTCTGATTCCCCTTGCATCGATGAAACGGAGAATATCGTTCTTCACCGAATCGTACGGGAAGAAATCCTGCTTATCCTCCAACTTGATGATGTGATAGCCAAACTCCGACAATACAGGCTTACTGATTTCTCCCTTCTTCATGGAGAATGCTGTTTCCTCGAAAGCCTTTACCGTCTGTCCCTTCGAAATCCATGAGATATCGCCACCTCTTACGGCAGAGCCCTTATCATCTGAGTATTTCCTGGCCATCTCGGCAAAGTCAGCACTCTTCACCAACTTCTTTACCTTCTTGTTCTTTACCTTCTCGATAACATAACGGTCGGCAAGGGCATTATAGATAGAGTCAGCCTTCAGCTTCGCCTTCTCCTGTTCCTCGGCTGTAGCCTTCTGGCCCAAACGTATCATGATGTGGGCTGGTCTAACCATACCGCCCGCCTTGGTGACACGCTCTCTGGTTTCATTATAAATCTTATGCGCTTCCGCAACGACATCTGCTTCATTGATCATCGTAGGACGAATCTGCTGGTCGCGATACTGAAGGAATTCCTTCTTGAAGGAACTGAGCGTATCGATACGGGCATCCTTAGCTGCCAACACCTTGAGCTTGTAGTTGACGAACAGGTCGACATACTCATCAACAGATTTCTTGTCGATGACACCCTCGGAATTGTTTTTGTTGTAAGAATATTCAAATTCGGAACGACTGACAGGCTGACCATTGATGGTCATGATAGTAGGGTCGTCGTTTTGAGCAAAAGCTATGCCCCCCGAAAGGAGCATAGCTGCGAAAAGCGCATAAAATTTCATTTTTTCTATTCAAATAATTATTCAGGACGGCTGTAGTTAGGAGCCTCACTGGTGATAGTGATATCATGTGGATGGCTCTCCAATACACCGGCATTTGTAATACGAGTAAACTTAGCGTTGTGCAAGTTCTCAATGGTGAAAGCACCGCAATAACCCATACCTGAGCGCAAACCACCAATCAACTGGTAGATAACCTCCTGTACAGTTCCCTTGTAAGGTACACGACCTGCGATACCCTCTGGTACGAGCTTCTTCACGTCCTTGGTGTCGCTCTGGAAGTAACGGTCCTTAGAACCATTCTTCTGCTCCATAGCCTCCAGTGAACCCATACCACGATAGCTCTTGAACTTACGGCCATTGAAGATGATAGTGTCGCCAGGGCTCTCCTCGGTACCAGCTACCAAAGAACCGATCATCACGCAGCTACCACCAGCAGCCAAAGCCTTCACGATATCACCAGAGTAGCGCAAGCCACCATCGGCAATCAAAGGAACACCTGTGCCCTGCAATGCAGAGTAAACATCATAAACAGCGCTCAACTGTGGTACACCCACACCAGCAACCACACGGGTAGTACAGATGGAACCAGGACCGATACCCACCTTTACGCCATCAGCACCATTCTCTACCAGGAACTTGGCAGCCTCGCCGGTAGCCACGTTACCTACCACAACATCTACCTGTGGGAAAGCAGCCTTTACCTGCTTCAACTTCTCAATCACACCCTTAGAGTGACCATGAGCAGTATCAATGACGATGGCATCAGCACCAGCCTCAACCAAAGCCTTGGCACGATCCATGGTATCCACGGTAACGCCTACACCGGCTGCTACACGCAGACGACCCTTAGAGTCCTTGCAAGCCATTGGCTTGTCCTTAGCCTTGGTGATGTCCTTGTAAGTAATCAAACCTACCAGGTGATTCTCGTTGTCAACTACAGGGAGTTTCTCAATCTTGTTCTCCTGCAGGATGGCAGCGGCAGCAATCAGGTCGGTCTGAATGTGAGTGGTAACCAAATTCTCGCTGGTCATCACCTCATCAATCTTCTTGTCCATGTGGCGCTCGAAGCGGAGGTCACGGTTGGTAACAATACCTACGAGATGGTTCTCATCATCCACCACTGGAATACCACCGATATGATAATCGTGCATCATATCAAGGGCATCCTTCACTGTACTACCGCGACGGATAGTAACAGGGTCATAAATCATACCATTCTCAGCACGCTTCACGATGGCAACCTGACGAGCTTGCTCCTCGATGCTCATGTTCTTGTGGATAACACCAATACCACCTTCGCGGGCGATGGCAATCGCCATTGAAGCCTCGGTAACGGTGTCCATCGCTGCTGTAACGAATGGAACGTTCAACTCGATGTTACGAGAGAACTTGGTTTTCAACTCTACCTGTTTTGGTAGTACCTCTGAATACGCAGGGATCAGAAGGACGTCGTCGTAAGTGAGACCGTCCATTACAATTTTATCTGCAACAAATGATGACATATTGTAACCTTTAAAAATTTATTGCGTGCAAATTTAGCAATAATTTCTCAGATAGAGTTCCATTTTCACGAAAATCTTACCTTATTAATGCTATTTAACGTGATTAGTTGGCTTGTTCGGACAAAAACTTGATTCTAATCAGTCTAATGTCCTCTTCTGTGTAGTCTTCGTCCAACTCATCAAGTGCCGCTTCCAAGTCGTCTGTTTCACTCTCCATGAAGTAGTCGTAGATGTCGTCTATCTTGTCGTCATCCATCCTGTCTTCTATGAAATAATCAATGTTCAACTTGGTGCCGCTATACACGATTGCTTCTATTTCATCCAACAAATCGGCAAATTCCAGCCCCTTGGCACTAGCCAGGTCTTCCAGGTCCACCTGGCGGTCGATGCTCTGGATGATGCTCACCTTGAGCAGCGACTTCTTCGCCACGGTCTTCACTCTGATTTCCTCAGGGCGCTCGATTTCGTTCTCCGCACAATAATCCTGAATCAGCTTGCAGAATTCCTTGCCGTAGCGCTTCGCCTTGCCGGCACCCACGCCCTGGATGTTCTGCAGCTCCTGAAGGTCGTGCGGATACATGGTAGCCATCTGCTCCAGAGAAATGTCCTGGAAGATGACGTATGGTGGCAGCTTGTGCTTCTTAGCCACACTCTTGCGCAGGTCTTTCAACATGGCAAAGAGTGCCGGGTCCAATGCCTCCACATTGGTGCCGCCATCATGACTGCGCTCCACATAATCGTCCTTGAATTCCTTGTCGGCTACAATCATGAACGATTTCGGAGCCTTCAGATAGCGCTTGCCGGCTGCAGTGAGCTTCAGCAAGCCATAGTTCTCTACGTCTTTCTTCAGATAACCCGCTATCAGCGCCTGGCGAATCACCGGATTCCATACCTTGGCATCCATATCCTCGCCTGCACCAAACTCCTCCAGCTGGTCGTGCTTGTGAGATACGATATCGTCGGTGCCACGGCCCTTCACGAAGTCGATGATATACTCCTGTCGGAAGTTCTCCTTCACGGCAGCCACCGCCTGCAATACAACCACCAGGGCATCCTTCGCCTCAAACTTCTCGGTAGGATGCAGACAGTTGTCGCAGTTGTGGCAGTTCTCCACATTATACTCCTCACCGAAATAATGCAGCAGCATCTTGCGTCGGCACACCGAAGACTCAGCGTATGCCGCTGTTTCCTGCAAGAGCTGTCGGCCGATGTCCTGTTCTGCCACAGGTTTGTTCTCCATGAATTTTTCCAGCTTTCTCAGGTCCTTGCGTGCATAGAAAGCAATGCAGATGCCTTCGCCACCGTCGCGTCCCGCACGTCCAGTCTCCTGATAATAGCCTTCCAGACTCTTAGGAATATCATAGTGAATGACAAATCTTACATCCGGCTTGTCGATACCCATACCGAAGGCGATGGTAGCCACAATCACGTCGAGACGCTCCATCAGAAAGTCGTCCTGAGTCTGCGAACGGGTGGCAGAATCCAGTCCGGCATGATAAGGCGCTGCCTTGATGTCGTTAGCCTTGAGCACTTCGGCAAGTTCCTCCACCTTCTTTCTAGACAGACAATAGATGATACCGCTCTTACCAGGATGCTGACGGATAAACATGATAATCTGGCGGTCTATGTCGTTAGTCTTCTGACGTACTTCATAGAAGAGGTTTGGACGGTTGAACGAACTCTTGAACTCGCGGGCATCCACTATGCCCAGATTCTTCTTGATGTCTGTGCGCACCTTGTCGGTAGCCGTTGCCGTAAGGGCAATCACCGGTGCCTTGCCTATCTCGTTGATAATAGGGCGTATGCGTCGGTACTCTGGGCGGAAGTCATGTCCCCACTCAGAGATACAGTGCGCCTCATCGACAGCATAGAACGAAATCTTGATGCTTCTCAAGAATTCCACGTTATCCTCCTTGGTCAAGGATTCCGGTGCCACATAAAGGAGTTTGGTCTTACCACTCAGGATGTCGCCCTTCACCTTCTCGATGGCCGATTTGTTAAGGGATGAATTGAGATAGTGAGCCACGCCATCATCCTCGCTCAGTCCATTGATAACATCCACCTGGTTCTTCATCAAGGCGATCAATGGAGAGATGACGATGGCTGTACCATCCATAATCAAGGATGGCAACTGATAGCACAAGCTCTTACCACCACCTGTAGGCATCAGCACAAAGGTATCGTTGCCGTCCATCAGGTTCCTGATAATAGCTTCCTGTTCGCCTTTAAAAGAATCGAAACCGAAATAATGTTTCAATTGCTCCGTAAGATTTACCTGTTCCGTCATATCCAACTTGTTATTTTTTTATGTCTTTATATGGTATGTAGAAATCAATTGGGCGACGAAGCCCAACTGATTTTCATTTATTTCATCGAATCACGATTAGCACCTTTGCAGCACTTATGCTGACTCCAACTGACCCAGATGTGCCTTGTCAAGCTGGTGCTGGGCGTAATCCAATGTTACTTCAAACTTTTTCACCTTCTGTGAAGGAACCTCAAACATGGCGTCTGTCATCACAGCCTCCACGATAGAACGAAGTCCACGGGCTCCCAACTTATACTCCACAGCCTTATCCACCATGTAGTCGAGTGAATCCTCGGTAAAGCTGAGCTTGATGCCGTCCATCTCGAAGAGCTTCATATACTGCTTCACGATAGAGTTCTTTGGCTCTACCAGAATCTTGCGCAGGGCTTCACGGTCTAATGGGTTGAGATAAGTGAGCACTGGCAGACGGCCGATGATCTCAGGAATCAAGCCAAACGACTTCAAGTCCTGTGGCAGGATATACTTCATCAGGTCCTTCTTGTCTACCTTGGCTACATTCTGCACAGAGTTGTAACCCACCACATGGGTGTTGAGTCGCTGTGCTATCTTACGCTCGATGCCGTCGAAGGCACCGCCGCAGATAAAGAGGATATTCTTGGTATCCACATGGATGTAATCCTGGTCTGGATGCTTGCGGCCTCCCTTTGGCGGAACGTTCACCATGGTTCCCTCCAGCAGTTTCAGCAGTCCCTGCTGCACACCCTCACCGCTCACGTCGCGGGTGATGGATGGATTGTCACTCTTGCGGGCAATCTTGTCAATCTCATCTATGAACACGATACCGCGCTGGGCAGCCTCCACATTGTAATCGGCTACCTGGAGCAGACGGGAAAGGATACTCTCCACGTCCTCACCCACATAACCTGCCTCTGTAAACACTGTGGCATCCACGATGGTGAAAGGCACGTCGAGCATCTTGGCAATGGTGCGTGCCAGCAGGGTCTTACCGGTACCCGTGCTGCCCACCATGATGATGTTGCTCTTCTCAATCTCCACGCCATCCTTGTCGGCAGGCTGCTGCAAACGCTTGTAATGGTTATACACCGATACAGCCAAATGGCGCTTAGCCTGATCCTGTCCGATGATATACTCATCCAGATATTTCTTGATTTCCACAGGCTTTGGCACATTCTTCAATACAAACTTGCCTTCAGCTCCATCCTGTTGGTTCAACACGCCAGTCTGCTGCACAATATCGTATGCCTGCTTGGCGCAATCCTCACAGATGTAGCCGTTGATACCTGTAATCAACAACTTAACTTCCGTTTCACCTCTTCCACAGAAGCTACAAACTTTCTTTGGCATAATGTTTCTTCCTTTTCTTTCTTCTTTATACCTTAATTATATATACCTATTTATATATAGTAGGATTACTTGCGTACCAGCACATTGTCAATCATACCATACTCCTTAGCCTCCTCGGCAGTCATCCAGTAGTTGCGGTCGCTGTCGGCATAAACCTTGTCGTACGGAGTATGAGAATGCTCAGAGATGATGGTATAGAGTTCCTTCTTCATCTTCAGAATCTCGCGAGCCTCAATCTCGATGTCGGAAGCCTGACCCTGCACACCACCCAATGGCTGGTGAATCATCACGCGGCTATGAGGCAAGGCAGAACGCTTACCCTCCTGACCTGATACGAGCAGCACGGCAGCCATGGAAGCAGCCATACCGGTGCAGATGGTAGCCACATCGCTGGAGATAAACTGCATGGTATCATAGATACCCAATCCGGCTGTAACACTACCGCCAGGACTGTTCAGATAGATAGAGATATCCTTGCCGCTATCCACAGAGTCGAGATAGAGCAGCTGAGCCTGCAGCGTGTTGGCAGTGTAATCATCAATCTCGGTTCCCAGGAAGATGATGCGGTCCATCATCAGTCGGGAGAACACGTCCATCTGGGTAACGTTCAGCTGACGCTCCTCCAGAATGTAAGGGTTCAAATACTTAGCCTGCGCATTCATCACGTCGTCAAGCACCATACCATTCATACCAAGATGCTTGGTAGCATATTTTCTAAAATCGTTCATATCTTATAGCTTTTTACTTCGTTTTTTAGAACAGAAAACGAGGTTATCGACCTCATCATCCCGTTCGGTGGAACAAAGATAATAAAAAAAGTCGATAACCTCGTAATTATTTGAAGTTTTTTTTCAAAAAAACGCTTATTCCTGCATCATCTTGTTGAAATCCTCTACAGAAATCTCTTTTTCGTTGAGTTTTACGGCCTTCTTAAGAGCCTCAGCCAACTTGCGATCGATAGAACGGTCTACCAATGCGTCAACTGACTCACCCTTCTTGAGAATCTCGTTTGCGTAGTTCTCGATGTACTCCTCAGGAATGTTGGTCATACCATACTGAGCGAACTGAGCACGAGCTGCTTCCTTGGCAGTCTCCTTGATGTCTTCGTCGTTCACCTTGATATCCTGAGCCTGGATGAGCTGCTCCTTGATGAGGTGCCATGTCAACTCCTTGATGCTCTGCTCGTAGTTCTTCTCTACGAACTCCTCACCCTTATCCTTGTTGTTAGCCAACATGATGCGCTTCAACAGAGCGTCTGGGTAAGTCAACTCGCCCACCTTCTTCTCGCAGTGCTCGCGTACGTCGAGGATGAACTTGTAGTCAGAGTCGTTAACCAACTGCTCCTGCAAGCCCTCAGCGATCTTAGCACGGAAAGCAGCCTCGTCCTTCACGTCAGTATCCTCACCGAATACCTGCTTGAAGAGCTCCTCGTTTACCTCGTGCTTCTTGAAGCGCTGGATTTCTGTAATCTGGAAGCTGAACTCAGACTCCAGGTCAGCCACAGCCTCACGCTCGATCTTCAAGAGAGTAGAAACCTCTGTATCGTTCTCTGGGTAAGCCTTCTTAGGGTTGAAGGTGATGATGTCACCGAGCTTAGCACCGTTGAAGAGGTTCTTCTGCTCCTCTACCTTGATGTAGCTAGGCATCAGGATAGCACCCTCTACTGTGATACCGCCTTCCTTGGTGTTACCGTTCTCGTCGAGCTCACGGATGTCACCCTTCAAAAGGTCGTTCTCCTCATACTGCTCGCCCTTCTCGTAGCTACCTGCACGCTGAGCGTACATCTCTACCTGCTGGTCGAGAATCTTGTCGTCAACCTTGATGTTATAGTAATCTACCTTGTCACGACCGTTGAGAGTTACCTTGAACTCAGGTGCAACAGCGATGTCGAACATGAATGTGAATGTAGTACCCTTCTCCAAGTCAGCTGGCTCCTGCTTCTCTGATGGGAGAGGCTCGCCGAGCATCTGGATCTTGTTTTCCTGTACATACTTGTAAATCTCCTGGCCTACGATCTTGTTGATAGCCTCCATCTTTACAGATGGGCCAAACTGGCGCTTGATCATACCCATAGGAGCCTGACCAGGACGGAAACCTGGAACATTAGCCTTCTTACGGTAGTCTTTCAATGTTTTCTCAACCTCGTTCTTGTAGTCATCTTCCTCTACTACGAGAGTCAAGAGACCGTTAATCTTGTCAGGATTTTCAAATGAAACTTTCATCTTGATTTCTTTTTTTATTTTGTTATTATTAATATTTCTATTTCAATTGGTTAGGCTCTCCAACTGTCCTTTTGGCTCGCACACTACACAATCGGCTTGCAAAATTACACAATTTTAATGGATATACCTAATATATAAGAGAAAAATTTGATTTTTTAACCATCTTTCTCTGCTTCTTTCGCCTTTTTCTGCTCATCAAGCAGCTGGAAGTCCTTCTTGCGGAGTACAAAACTGGTGGTAAGATACTTCTCCTTCACCGTCTTGTTCTCTGCCAGTTCCTCCGGAGTGCCCTGGAAAAGAATGCGGCCTTCGAAGAGCAGATAGGCTCTGTCGGTGATGGTAAGCGTCTCATCCACATTGTGGTCGGTGATGAGGATTCCGATGTTGCGGTACTTCAGTTTCCACACGATGTGCTGGATTTCCTCCACCTGGATTGGGTCTACTCCGGCAAAAGGCTCATCGAGCATGATGAACTTAGGGTCGTTGGCAAGGCAGCGGGCTATCTCCACACGGCGGCGCTCACCTCCCGAAAGCTGGTCGCCCAGGTTCTTGCGCACCTTCTGAAGGTCGAAGTCGTTGATCAGGCTCTCCAGCTTCTCCTTCTGATACTCCTTTGGCTTGCCCGTCATCTCCAATACCGACATGATGTTGTCTTCCACACTCATCTTGCGGAACACGCTCGCCTCCTGAGGCAGATATCCGATGCCGGCACGTGCACGCTTGTACACCGGAAACTTCGTAATTTCCTGGTCACCCAGATACACATGGCCCTCGTTAGGTACTACCAGACCCGTGGTCATATAGAAAGAGGTGGTCTTGCCTGCACCGTTAGGTCCCAGCAAACCCACAATCTCACCTTGCTTTACATTTATCGTCACGCCGTTGGCAACGGTACGCTTGCCATAGCGCTTTACCAACCCTTCCGTTCTGAGAACCAGTTTTTCCTCGGAAGAAGGTTGTACTTCATTCATTATTTCGTCCATAATTAGCTAATTTGGTTGCAAAAATACTAAAAAAGGTGGAAATATCGCTTTAAAAATCAAAAACTATTCATAATATTGCAGTTTTTTAGAGGATTTTGGTTAATTTTGCACCATATTTTATAGATTATACAGCATGATAATAGAAAAATGGCTTACCACCTTCGGTAAATATCTCATATTGATGGGGCGTGCTTTCTCACGCCCTGAACGTATGCGCATGTTCCTGAAACAGTATATCAAGGAGATGTCGCAGCTGGGTGTCGACTCCATCGGCATCGTGCTTCTCATCTCGTTCTTCATCGGTGCAGTTATCTGCATCCAGATGAAACTCAACATCCAGAGTCCTTGGATGCCGAGATGGGTTTCGGGCTATACCACCCGAGAAATCATGCTGCTGGAGTTCTCTTCCAGCATCATGTGTCTGATTCTGGCGGGTAAGGTAGGTTCCAATATCGCCTCCGAGCTGGGCACCATGCGAGTAACCCAGCAGATTGATGCCCTCGACATCATGGGTGTCAACTCGGCGTGCTACCTGATTCTTCCTAAGATTCTGGGATTGGTTACCATCATGCCGTTCCTCGTTATCTTCTCATCCCTGCTGGGCACGGTGGGCGCTTACGCCACGGCATATATCGGGCACATCCTGCCGCCCGACGACCTGACCCTGGGATTGCAGCACAACTTCAACCAGTGGTTTGTGTGGATGAGTATCATCAAGAGTCTCTTCTTCGCATTCATCATCTCGAGTGTGGCATCGTATTTCGGATACACCGTAGAAGGCGGTTCGGTAGAGGTGGGTAAATCTTCCACCGACGCCGTGGTATGCTCCAGCGTACTCATCCTCTTCTCTGATGTGTTCCTTACCCAGATACTCTCTTAAACTCTCTCTACAATTCTTTCTAAAATTCTCAGTTAAAGAAGTGAACTATGATAGAAGTTAAAAATCTTACGAAAAAATTCGGCGATAAGACCGTACTCGATAATATCAGCGTGCAATTCGAAACCGGCAAGACCAATCTGATCATCGGTCAGAGTGGTTCGGGAAAGACGGTTTTGGTGAAGAATCTCGTCGGACTCCTGGAACCTACCAGCGGTCAGGTGCTCTACGACGGTCGTGACTTTGTTCACATGAACAAGAATGAAAAGGTGATGATGCGCCGTGAGATGGGAATGATTTTCCAGAGCGCCGCCCTTTTCGACTCGCTCAATGTACTGGAGAACGTGATGTTTCCGCTCGATATGTTTTCCAACCTTAATTATAAGGAACGCGTGAAGCGCGCACAGGAATGTCTCGACCGTGTGAATCTGATAGAGGCACAGCAGAAATTCCCTGGTGAGATTTCGGGAGGTATGCAGAAGCGTGTGGCGATAGCCCGTGCCATCGTGATGAACCCGAAGTATCTCTTCTGCGATGAGCCAAACTCTGGTCTCGACCCGAAGACATCACTCGTCATCGACGAACTTCTCTCGGGCATCACCAAGGATTACAACATGACCACTATCATCAATACCCACGATATGAACTCGGTAATGGGCATCGGCGAGAACATCTGCTTCATCTACCAGGGCCACAAGGAGTGGCAGGGCAACAAGGACCAGGTGATGAGCGCCACCAACGAGAAGCTCAATGACCTCGTCTTCGCCTCCGATTTGTTCAGAAAGGTGAAGAAGGCTGAGATGGAAGAATCTTGCAAATCATCTATCACCCCTCACGATTTCCTGAAAAAAAGTTTTTAAGCTATTGAAATATAGCGGGATTACCTGCGTGACAGATACCAGAAAATAGGGATTTATCCCTCACGCATCCCTCACGATTTTGGCTTTATCCCTCACGATTTTGCGTAAGCAGTGAAGCAAAAAGGCTTCGCTGAATCTCGAAGCCTGCTTCATGAATCAGTGAAGCAGGCTTCATTGATTATTGAAACAGGCTTCATTTGCCAATGAAGTAAGCTTCATCTCAAGTTGGTTTGAGGCTCAGATAAAGTTTACGTGAGCCTCTATTAAGGTTTACTTGAGCCTCACTTCAACTTCAAATGAGGCTCAAGATAAACCCATTTTGCCCTTACTGGGTGCCTTCACACAGATTTCACCCTAGTGGATATGTACATACACTACGACTGAAGTTGCTTCAGCTGGTCTTCCGTCAATCCAGTAGCTTGTATGATTTGAGTCCAAGACATACCCATTGCCAACAAGTTACGGGCTACTTCCAAACCTTTAGACAGTTCACCTTTAGCCATTCCTTCTGCCATTCCTTCTGCACGCCCTTTTTCCATTCCTCTTTTCTCATCAAACTTTCTGGTGGCATATATATCACGCATATTCTTGATGTCCTCGTCATAAAGCTCAAGTTCTTCGCGGGAAAGCTTGCGGAGGTCGCCTATCTCTGCCAACTTGCGGAAGACTGGATACTTCTCGCTGAATGGCATCTGCTCAAACATGTTCATATTCTTCATTATATAAATCCAACAATCAAATATATCCATACACTCTGCCTCCGTATGCTTGTCGAACAAGGGCAGTTGGAGGTACACAATACGCATCCTGTCGGACACTAGCTGGCGTGTCTGCAAATCGGTAAGCACCAAGTCGGTGCGAAACTTCTTTAATATCGGACTCGACGACACGAAATCCATGAAACATACCGTATAGACTGGAGCCAAGTGATAGTCCCAGATTCCACGAACCCCCTGCTGCACAATGGCACGTGCCGTGTAATACAATGCCCTGTCGGCAAAGTATTCCTGTTCTTTCTTCTGCATCTCGACGATGATATGCTTGTCCTCGTTTGTGATGCAATAGACATCGAAGACCACACCACGGTCATCGGGGCGCAAGCCAAGTTTTTCGGTCTTGGCAAACGTCACGTCCTTGATTACCAACTCGTCTTCAAACAGTCCGTTCAGGAATGTTATCAGGCATTCTTTCGTGTCCTCGCTTCCAAAGATTCGCTTGAAAGCCCAATCGACACGTGGGTCTATAAATCTTGCCATCTTCTTAAGTTTTATAAGGTCGTGGACGCAATATTGCATTTCTGCTGCGAAGATACACTTTTTTATTGAAACTGCCAAGAAATTCTGGGATTTTCTTTTTAAAAGAAGAAAAGGAAGAAGTATGGGAGGATAATGACACAGATTTTAGACCTGTTCGGTTTTGGGGCTGAAACACAACTCAGGTAGAAAGATTTTACCCGTCAGGTGCTCCAGCAATTTGAAATTCAGAGAAACACCTGACGGGTAACTTATGCTAAGAGAAACGCCTAGTGGATATGTACATACACTACGACTGAAGTTGCTTCAGCTGGTCTTCCGTTAATCCAGTAGCTTGTATGATTTGAGTCCAAGACATACCCATTGCCAACAAGTTACGGGCTACTTCCAAACCTTTAGACAGTTCACCTTTCGCCATTCCTTTCGCCATTCCTTCAGCCATTCCTTCTGCACGCCCTTTTTCCATTCCTCTTTTCTCATCAAACTTTCTGGTGGCGTATATATCACGCATATTCTTGATGTCCTCGTCATAAAGCTCAAGTTCTTCGCGGGAAAGCTTGCGGAGGTCGCCTATTTCTGCCAACTTGCGGAAGACTGGATACTTCTCGCTGAATGGCATCTGCTCAAACATGTTCATATTCTTCATTATATAAATCCAACAATCAAATATATCCATACACTCTGCCTCCACGTGGATCTATAAACCTTGCCATCTTCTTACGTTTTATATGGTCGTGGACGCAATATTGCAATTCTGTCGCAAAGATACACTTTTTTATTGGAAACGCAAAGAAAATCAACGACTTTCTTCAAAAAAGGAAATAGGGATGGGTCTCTCGGGGTAAGGCACTAACCTTCAGACTCCACAACCTCTTGGTTTACTGTCTTGCACCCATTAGACAACATACATGCTAATCAAACAAAAAAGAGAGGCATCTTGCGATGCCCCTCTTAAATTTATACTTTTTTCTTACTATTACACCTATCAGCGGATAGGGGAAGTCACTCGTACTACTTCACAACCTTAATAGCCTTACCATTTCTGATAACTACGTTCACACCCTTAGCAGCCTTGTTCAGACGAACACCACCGATAGAGTAAACAGCCTCAGCATTCTGGAAGTCTGCATTGATACCATGGATACCAGTAGCAATCTCATTCTGAGCCTTAACAGCAGCAGCAACGATATCCTTAATCTGAGCAGCAAATGCATTGATTTCAGCAGCAGCCTTATCAGCTACTTCCTGTGTCAACTCAACAGCAGCGTAGAGAGAACCAAGCTCCATACCCTTCTGATTAACCTGAGTTGCAATTTCTGCCAACTGATCAAGATAAGTATCCTTAACGTCTGGGCACTCATCGTTGATCTTAGCATCAGCGTCATTCAACAGAGTAGAAATCTCAGTAAAGGCAGCCTGGAATGTAGCGTTAGCAGCCTCGTTAGTCTCGAACTTCTTAGTCATCGCAGCAGCCTCATCAAGGATTGCCTGAATCTTTGTCTGAGTCTCAGCGCAAACTGCAACGAAGTCCTCAACATCCTTCTCTGTTAACTCGATAGCAGCATACTTGGCGCTCAACTCCATACCCTTCTGGTTGATAACGGTAGCGCAGTCAGCCAATTTGTCGAGATAACCTTCTCTCAAAGACTCAAGGCAGGTTTCGTTGATTGTAGCATCAGCAGCATCCAATGCAGTCATTGTAGTCATGAGAGCCTCATTGATCTTGGTATTTGCAGCCTCGTTAGCATCCCACTCGTCCTTGATGTTGTTGACTGTGATTTCTGGCAAAGTAAGATAACCGCTGGTAACACCAATAGCAGCAAACATTACTTCTCTAAGCTCAATCTTAGCGTCCTTAGCCAACTTCTCATTAGCCTTAACCTTGAACTTGCACAATGTACCCTTCTTCAACATAGTGTTCTTTACACTAAATACGATGAAGAAAATCTCATTGTCCTTGAATGAAATATCTGAAGCATGATACTTAGCAGAGCAAGCATCACCAAGAGTACCATAGACAATCTCACCCTCTTCGTCCTTTTCCTCTACTACTGAAAGACCTTCAGGCAAAGCAACCTTCATCTGGTAACCAGAGTACTCATCTTTACTCTCGTAGTTAATGGAAATTTCAGCTTCCATTCCAGGAATCATCTTGATAGGACCATCGACTGTAATTGTAGGCGCAGCCAACTGAACGAGATCCGCACCATTAACAATAGAAACACTACCGAAAAGCATCATCAGGAACATACCCAACTTTGCTACGAACATATTCTTTTTCATAATATTCATTTTTTTAAAATTATACTACTTCATTAATCCAACTACAGAATAAACATCATTGATATTTACCTGACCATCTTCTGTCATATCAGCATCAGGATGCACCTTTACACCCTTCATAACAGAAACAACGTCATAAACATCATTAATTGACCATTTATCTGCACCAACGAGAGTAGCATTCAACTTATAAGCAAATGCGTTCTCTACCAAGAATTCGATACCCTTAGGATTAGCGAACTTCACCTCAGAAAGAACCAAGTCACCACCCTTGAAGCCTTCACCTGCAACGAGATTCAAGCCAAAGAGAGCATCACCTTCTGCAAATACATCATTTGTGAAAGAGCTAAGAGTCAACTTATAAGTATTTGTCTTACCTTCTACAGCAGCAACATCAGCAACTACGTTTTCAGAAAGACGCTTGCCGTAAACCACCTTGTCACCTTCTGCAAATGTAACACCCTCTGGAAGAGTAACAATAGCAGACATGCCTGACAACTTCACATCATTCTTGACGTTGAAGTCAACAACAACCTTCTTACCAGCAAGGAAAAGATTCTTTGTGCTAGTTACTGCCAACTCACCTGCAGAAACTGAAGCCTTACCAGCAACGCCCTTTACAGGAACCTTTTCAACCTTACCAGCTACAGTAGCATCACTACCAGTAATCTCATTGAAAGTGATAACACCACCTTCGCAATTCTCCTCAGCCTTCACTGTAATAGAAAGGATGGCACCAGCCTTACCAGCAATAGCTACCTGAGCCTTGTCTTGAGCCTCATTAGAGAAGATACCAAAACGATAGTCTCCGTTCTTCTGCGCAACAACCTTTACGGTATGACTGGTACGAGTGATACGATCTGTTGCCTTAACAACACTACCATCTACGTAAGTCAATCCCTTAGGAAGTGCTATATCAAACTGCAATGAAGATAATGCGTTATCATCATTATTGAGTTCAATTTCCAATGTTTTCTGTTCTCCGGCGTTGATTACGAAATCAGCGATTCTGAGCGTGTTATCAGCATAAGTTGCGGCACTGCCCAATGCGAGAAACATCAGTGTGTTGAATAATTTCTTCATATTATTATAATTTTAAATGTTGTTTTAATCTTGAAGAAAAGGTATCAAGTATCAGTTGCCTTTTTCCAGAGGGAAAGCAGCAACTGATACCCTCAACTATTCTTTTTATTATTACTTCTTAACTACCTTGCGAGCAGTACCATCCTCACCAACGATGATGTTAATACCCTTCTGGATAGACTTCTTCACCATACCACCGATAGAGAAGATACGCTCCTTCATAGTAGGTGCAGTGATTGCGTTGATACCTGTGGTCTCGCCTGTACCATCACCGATGCCTCTAGTAATGCTATAAGAGCGTCCCTTTGCATCAGAGAAGATGACATTAGATACCTGGATATCGCCGCCATTGTAATCACTACCTACCTCGACGCTAAGCACTACGATAGCACCACTGTTGCCATTGAATGCATTGTTGTCGATAGTAGAAGCCAAGAAGCGATACTTGCCGTCTGCAATCTCGTTGCTCAACAACTCATGACCATTAGCACGATCTGACAATGTCTGACCTACGAGCTTCATGCCAGCTGGCAACTGGATATCGAACTGACCAGCAGTGAATGTTGCCTGATGAGCCACCTCAACTGCAATCTGAACAGTCTTACCGAATACGGTAGTTTCCTCACCAGTCTTGGTAACAGCAAGTTCACCATCAGCAGAAGTAGCACTTCTTACAACGCGAGCTCTTGTTGTACCACCCTCAGTTTCCTCAACCTTCTCACCAGCAGGGTCACCGTAGAAGATGATATTAGAAATCTGAGTCAAGTCAGCAACAGTGAAGAAGCCATCACCATTAACATCACCAGCCCAAGCCTTGTCAACTGCAAGATCCTTGTACTCCTTGTTCTCGATAATCCAAGAACGAACCTCAGAGTAGTCATTAACAGTTACAGTCTCATCAAGGTCAGCGTCACCAATATGGTTCTTAGCCTTC
The DNA here is from genome assembly GCF_019249655.2 of Segatella copri. Classification (NCBI taxonomy): domain Bacteria; kingdom Pseudomonadati; phylum Bacteroidota; class Bacteroidia; order Bacteroidales; family Prevotellaceae; genus Segatella; species Segatella copri. The sequence continues at coordinate 1,186,939 of NZ_CP137557.1, read as the reverse complement.
ATGTTAATCAGATTCAGCTCCTTAGCGAGTTCATCTGCCTTAGTGAGAACAGCTGGATATACCTCTGCGAGATAGTCTGGCAACTTCTCCAACATAGTGATGTCCTTGCCATCCTTATCCTTAATCTGATTACCATTAATATCCTTTACATAAGAACGATTGCCATTAAACATATTGGTGTTGAATTCCTTCAAAGAAGAAATCTTATCATTAACAGCTATAGCATCACTCTTCAAAGTAGCATTGTAATTTGCTGATATAATACCATCACAGATACTCTGGATATCTTTGATAACACCAGTAGCTTCAGAATTGTGAGCACCAAGGTTCAAATTCTTAATGCTAGCAGCAATATTGTCTACGTTTGTCTTGTAAGAACCTTCAACAAGCTTTCCAGCCTGAGCTTCAAGAGCTATACTCTCAGTAACAGACTTAATCTCATCAGTAATATTCTTAACACTAACATCAAGAGTACCAGCTACATGAGGAAGCTCTGCGATAGCATCCACTACAGTCTCAAGCTTTGTGTTCAATGCCTGCAACTGAGTATCAAGAGATGCCTTCACATTGTCATTGGTCTTCCATGCTGTCTCCTTAGCATCAGCCTTCTTCAATACAGGCTCAATCTCGTCACCTAATGCATCAATTGCACTCTGACGCTTGGTATTGTAAAGCATAACAAAGCCATTAGCCTTATCGTCCTCCAAAGAAGCCTTAAGCTCGTTCACCTTAACACCAAGTTCAGCTGCCTTATCAGCATAAGCCTTCTTCACAGGCTCATGACCAGTTGTTACGATATTAGCAAGCTTATCATACTCTGCCTTAACTACATCGAAATTCTGAACCAAAGTCTTATAGGTAGACTCTGTCAAATCAGCCTTCCACAAGTTGATGATACCAGCATGAGCCTTGGCAACCTTCTTTTCCCAAGCAATATATGTAGCCTGAGTCTCAGCCAAGTCTTCTGGCAACGTCAATTTACTAAATTCAGCAGCCAAATTCATGCAATTTGTCTCGAAGAACTTCTCAATCTCTGTAGCCTTTTCTGTCTCACCTGCAGCATTGAAGCCTTTAACGGCCTGATCCTTATCAGCAGTAATACTAGCAATCTCAGCGCTAATAGCGGCCTGCTCTGTATTATTAGCACTTTCATACAGTGCCTCTATACGCTTTGCAAAACCAGCAATTGCAGTCTCATATTCACTCTTATTAAGCTTATCAACTCTAGCCTGTTCAAGCTCTGCCTTCTTAGTATTGATATCAATACCAATTGCCTTAGAAGCAGCCTTCAGTGCTGATGTATCAAAGAAGTAAGCCAAATAGTACTTTTCTGCGGCAGCCAAATTAGCATCCAACTCTGTGAACTTAGGTGCCAACTCCTTACGGATAACATCATTAGCCTTTGCGATACCATCAGCCTTCTTTGCTGTCTCATAAACAGCCTTAGCCTTATCATACTTAGCGAAATCAGCCTTAACAGCCTCATAATTTGTCAATGCCAACTTTTCAGCAGCAACCTTCTTCTTTGCCTCTCCAACAGATGCAGTTACATTCTCCTTGAAGGCATCAAGATCCTTATCTCTATCAGCATGAACAAACGCAGCCATTTCGGTTTCCTTTGCCTTTGCATCAGCCTCGAGTTCAGAAAGCTTAGCGCTATAATCATCATTCAAAGCCTTAGCTGTAGCCTTGTCAAGCAACTTTGCGTCTTCAGCATTCTGAATCTTGTCAAGAATCTGAGTATCAAGATTAATCATCAAATTAACCTGATCAGCAGCAAGTGCTGTAATCTCATCAATAACATTCTGAACATCTGTAAATGCAGAAGTTACCATCTTCTTGTCATAAACAACCTTATCCAACTCTGTCTTACGGTCTGTTACGCTCTTGGCAAGACCCTCAGTGAACTTAGCTGCATATAAATCATTAGCCTTCTTATTAATAATAGAAGACAAGTTATTCATTTTAAGGGTAACCTTACCCTGATAAGCATTAGCTGCCTTCTTATTATTACCAGCTACATCAAACAACGCAGGAGCCTTGGTATCCTGATATTCCTTGAGAGTCTTAGCCTTCAAGTCTTCCAAGCTAGCCTGATAAACATCAATCTCCTTAAGAGCCTTAGAAACCTTATCAAGTTCTTCAACATTGAGCTTCAAGACATCATGGTTGATATTCAGATAACCATTGATTGTAACCTTCGCATTATTGATAATGGTCTGGGTCAGATTAGCCTCACTCAGGAAGTCCTCGTAAACCACCTTGTTGTCGGCAGCAATAGCTGCATTGTAACCAGCTTCCTGCTCCTTCACAATAGAAGTAACCTCGGTCTGGATGGTCTCCAACTGCTTGCTGATTTCCAACTTCTTGCTATCAAGCAATGTTCCAGCATCATAAGAAGAAGCAACATTCTTCTTAGCTGCATCCAACAATACCTTCTGCTCATTCAGCTTAACCTGCCACTCCTTCACCTTAGATGAAGCATCACTATTTGTGATATCATTGAATGCCTTTGTCCAAGCTGCATCCAAATCAGAAGTGGTATTATCCAAAGCGTCCTTATTAGCAACAACAATAGGAACATTTGTAGCAAAGTTTGTCAAATTGTTTGCCAAGCTCTGGATACGCTGAGTAATTGCAGTCTGCTCAGCCTTTGCCTTGCCAGCCGTGTATGCATCAGTGATAGCCTTATCAATGGCAGCTTTTTCTGTCTTGTATCCAGCAAGCTGATCCTTAAATGTCTTATGCTCAAGTGTTCCAAGTGCCTTATCAGCCGCAGCCACCTTATCAGCAATACCATAAGTAGTAATTGCCTTTACAAGAGCATCCTTAGCAGTCAAGTTATCATTAGCTGCATTTGCATCAGCCTTCAATCCTGCAAGAGTTGTAGCGAGATCCTTCAACAGTGTCTCAAAACCCTTGATAACCTTACCATCCTTATCCTTAGAATCCTTCCAGTCTGTAACTAAGGTTTCAGCCTCATAAGATGTCTTAATATTGGCAGTTATGGTATTAATATCTTTCTCTGCGGTAGCGCAAGCTTCAGTAAACTTAGCAGAAGCATCCTTATTCAGAGCAACTACCTCCTTATGACTAGCAGTCAACTCGGCAACCTTAGAATCAGCTGTAGCCTTCAGCTCCTTAACAGGAACAAATGCGGTCTTAGCCTCATCAGCAGCGATGGTCAACTTATCCAAGTCTGCACTGACAGTTTTCAACGTTTCATTGATCTTACCTACGCCTTCAATAGCCTTATCAGGTGCACCATTTGGATCCAAAGCCTTGACCTGTACATCCAGATCATTAACCTGAAGGTTTACCTTACCCAACTGCTCATGCAATGTCTCAGCCTTCTTTCCGTAAGTATCGAAGTCGAACTTATAAGTATCAATTCTATCGAAGGCACTCTTGATGTCTGCCTTGGCTGCATCAACCTTGTCTGTAGCAACCTTAATAAGATTTGCGTTATCAAACTTATACTTATTAGCCTCGTAAGAAGTTGTCCAAGACTCTGCTTCTGTCTGAATATCAGCATCTAACTTCACACCAGCAATAGCAGCAGCAAACTTGTCATCAGCAGCCTTCTTTGCTGTATCGAAATCAGCCTGAACCTTAGCAACTCTTGTCTTCAAACCTGCAATAAGTTCTGCGTAAGTCTGAGTCTTATCCTTACCGTCAACCTTAACGGTTACGGTAACATTCTTATCTGTAGCAGTCTTCTCCAACTTAGCAATAGCTGCATTATAGTTAGTCAAGGCTATAGCAACATTATTATAATTACCTACAATTACACCTAGGGCATCAATATCACCCTGGATAGTAGTCCATGCATAAGTACCGAGCTTATGAGCGATAGCATCAGCCTTCAACTTAGCTGTCTCAGAAGCAATAGCAGTCTCAATAGTTGTAGCCTTCTTGGTCAACTGTGCAGATGTAGCATCAGCCTTAGCAGTCACCTTCTTCAAATTAGCAGTCTTTTCTGCAGACGCATTCAATTCTACAGAATAAGTCTTCTGCCAACCGGTATATTTTGCCACAACAGCATTGATATCAGCATCTACCTCAGCTAAAGCTGTCTGATTAGCCTTCTTGGTTGCTGTCGCATTATCATGAGACTCTGCTGTACCATTCTGAGCCTCAGTCTTTACAGCCAAGAGTTTCTTGTTCAATTCCCCAATTTCGTTCTGAGCATCAGTCAACAACTTACCCAAAACCTCATCATCAGAAGGCAAAAGCTTCAACAGTTCCTGAGTCTTTTCATTACGATTTGCCTCAGATGCAGCTACTAACTTAGCAACTTCATTATAATCGTTGTCATTGGCATTAGCAACTTCAATATTGCCTTTCAACGCCTTAATAGCAGCCAACTGTTCTGTCTGCCAAGCCTTAACATCCTTTTCTACGAAATCAGCAACAGCAGTACCCTTCTCATAAGAGGTTCTTCTCAAATTTTGGTACATTTATGTATCTAAGTTTGAGGAGACCTTTATCTGCAAAAGAGAAATCGATGCTCTTCCACCCATAATTCGCTTTGCGGTCTTTATCTTGTTGACCGAACCTTCAAGGATTCCATTGTTCAATTTGCTAGCAATAGAATTATTGATGGCGGAATAGTCCTTAATCAGTCCTTTGGCAAACTTTTCCATTTTCTCATTACCACATCCTATGACCATGTTAATCCATTTGTACAAGTTCATTTTGACCTCTCCGCTCAAAATGCCTTGAAATGTTGTTATATAATAGGCTAAATCGGTAATATGCAAGTCCTGCAGAAACAATCTGACTGTATCAGTCTTGGTTTTCCAGTTGAAGTGAACTATTGAATTCCAAAGGTCATACTCTTCGCTCCTGATAGTTGCCTTTGCAAGAAATGCCTTGTAGGCATCATCGTATGCCTTCCAGTCTTCCTTCCATTTTTCTCTCAGTAGAAAAAGAAGTCTTTTCAGTATTTCTTTCTTCTCTGTAGAATGTAACCCCTTGGTAACCACAGAGTAATCCAATGACTTTTTACAGAGAATCCTGTTTGTAATAGATTCTATGGCTTTGTAAGCCCTTAGTTGCGTTGGGTTGAGCAAGTCCTCATATTTGGTGTTCCTTAGCTTTCCCATCTTAAATCCATCAAACCCTGTTTTGTCATGGATTTCACTCAAAGTCAGTCCTTGCCTTGCATAAAGATCCATGAAAGTGTTCCATTCAGCCATTTTCTTGATTCTTCTTGTATCCTTGCACATCGATTCCAAGACTGCATATATGCTGGTATAAAGCCAACCTCTACTTATTTGTGGCTTAATGGGACCAACTAGACCTTGAGTCAGCAACTCCATTCTCTTATGCAAAAACTCCTGCAGAATCTTTGGAAAGACTGCGCTCGTCAAGTCTTCAATGACATGGAATTTGTCTGTGATAGCATGTGCTGATGGGGCTCCTTGCTTGATAGCCTTAATGAAGCATCGTCCCCTATCACGAGTGATAGTATCGACTTTCTTGTATTGTTTCAAGACATTTGCCACAATCGAAGAATCTCTAGAGTCTATCAGTTCCAAAATCTCGCCTGTGTCATGGTCTACGATAACACTGCCATAGGTATGTCCCTTTCTCTTGGCAAAGTCATCTATGCCTATATTCCTGGCAGTCCTGTCTGGAAGTCTTTGGATCTTTTTCAAATGATTTATGCAAGTATTTGGACAGCAGGTGATTCCCATCTTTCTCATGACCTTGGAGGTCGACACAGATGACATATGTATATGAAGCTGGTTCATCAACTCTATGCATCTTACACTGAATCTTGCATATTTGTTTAGCCACTTCGTCTGTTGCTCTACAAATATATGTTTATCAGACTGGCAGTAAAAACGGCGCATGTAAAGGGTGAGAACAAACCGTTTACACCCTAAAGGACACATCGTGACCGTTCTCTTTTGCCAGCCACGGGTATGAGTGGTTTTCTGGCCACAACGGTCGCAGAAGGCATGGGTAGCCGTACTCACGAGAACCATTTTGAGTTCCGTGGAAGAGAAGTCACAACTTGTGATAAAAAAGCCATCTATGGCAGGAAAAATGTCCATAAGAAGTTTTTCTCCGGCCATAGAAGCATTTATATCGGATTTTATTTGGTTGTTCCTTATCTTTTTTATAATTTTGCATCTGTTAGCGATTGTATCCATTGTAAGTCATATTTTATGATCACTTTAAACTTACATATTTTTGGAGACAATCGCTAATTTTTTATATTAAACTTTCTCAAAAATATTGCTCCTTCATATAAAAATTGGGGCTTTGTACTAAAATTTGAGAAGAACCTCATAAGAAGTAGCAAGAGCCTTAGCCTTAGCATCCTTTGCAGTTCTCAAAGCCTTTACCTGAGCCTCATAGCCCTTAGTTACCTTAGCGTAATCTGTACTGGTACCGATAAGTGTCTCGATTTCAGCCAACTGAGTCTCTACAGTCTCTATAAGACCAGACGCAGTATTCTTAGCTTTAAGATTATCATTTGCAGCCTTAACATCCTTACCCAACTGTTCCAATGAGTTATTCAGATCTCTAACATAGATAGAGTTATCTTCCAAATAGAGCTGCTGAATCTTATAGAAGTTATAATCACCCTTCTTCAAATTCTCTATTTTTGCTTCAATAGAAGCAACACTAGCCTGGATGGCAGCAGTATTATCTACAATACCAGCTGTAACGGTTTCAAGTTTCTTTGCAAAAGGGTCAGCTACAACCGCAAAATCATACTTGAGTGTCAACACAAATGCTGACTCAAACTCTGTCTTCTCATCAACAGTAGCCTGAATCTTCACATTGCCTTCTTTTTTTACAGTGAAGGTAGATACTTCCTTACCATCTACCATAACCTTCACGGTCTCGTTCTTAGTTGGCTTAGCTGCGATAGTATATTCGCCAGGCACCAATGAAACATCAAATGTCACAAATCCACCGGCAGAAGAATATACATCTTTTGCAGTAGGTACATTAGCATCAGCGAATGCTGCCATTGGGACAGTCATTGCCAACATTGAAAGTAGTACGTTCTGTTTCATACGTTGTAAGTTTTAAAAAGTTAAATTTATGTTCTTAGAATGGGAAGAGTAATCTCGGCAAAATTAAGTCCTTAAATTCTAAAACTGAGTTTCGTTGTTCTTATTTCGTTATTCATAACCGTAATTTCTTGTTCGGAATTCTATTTTTTCGTTGTTAGTTTCGTCATTCTTAGACTTTCTCTTTTTTGGTCATAGTTACGTCCCGATTCTTTATTTCGATGGCAAATTTAAAACAAATAATTGAAACCAGCAAAGAAAATAGTGTTATTTTTCGTTAAAGCAACGCATTTTTAACAGTGAATTGTTGTCTTTTCTGCATTTTTCCGTATGTTTGCGCAAACACCCAAATGCACATTTCCATCATTTCGGGCAAAAAGAAGCGAAAAATCCGCAGCCTTGATATAGGTCAAGACTGCGGATTTTCACATGATTTCTGACACTATTGCTCAAGCAGCTCCTCACATAGCACCATATCCACCCCTCGATAAACAACCACGAGTTTATGAAGTATAGTGGTCTTCACCAACTCTTTCACCATGTTGCTCTCGGCATAACGGGAAACTTGGGCAGCAGCATCCCTGAAAAGTTGCTGCACTTGAGAATCACTAGTGTTCGACTTGCAGTACTTCAGTTCTACAATATAAGAATCGGTCATATCCTTATAAATATCACAAAGAGAAGTTATCCGGGTCGTTGATACGCTCAGCAGGAAAATTCTCTACGAGATTACCCATAACATAACCCTTGGTAACCAGTTCCTGAATGATGCTGGCATCATGGTCGAAGTTCTTGTCATGACGAATCAGCATGCGAATCTTATCGTAGTCAATACATTACTCCTATCTCATCTTCCATTCACCCTTCACCTCCACCATCGGAACCACAATCTGCTCCTTGGTGCTGTCGCCGAAGGCTAGCTGCAGGAAGACATCGGCTACGTGGTGGGCGGTGTCTGCCTTGGCATTCAGCACGTTCACCTTCGCTATGCCCTGGTGCTCCAGCTGTTGCTGCTCCACATACATCCGGGCATTGAGCAGCAGCTGGTCATGATAGCCCTTCGGGATGCGGTAGGGCTGGTTGAAACCGGAAACATACTCCTCGTACTTGCCCTCAAGGAGCAAGTCGTAGTAACCCTTTGCGGCGATACCCGCAAAGTAAGAAGGGTCAGGACGCTCCTCCTTGCAGGAAGAAAGTCCCAACCCCATACTTATTATCATAAAAATCAAAAGTTTCTTCATCTTTATACATTTTGATTCTTCACTCTTCGTTCTTCACTCTTCACTTCCCCTTACTTCTGACGAATGAAGACGTTGATTGGACAACCATGCAACGACCAGTTCTCACGAATCTTGTTCTCCAGGAAGCGGCGATAGTTCTCCTTTACATACTGTGGCAAGTTGGCATAGAACACGAACGATGGAATCGTGGTGTTTGGCAACTGGGTACAGTACTTGATCTTGATATACTTACCCTTCACGCTCTGTGGTGGATAAGCCTCAATGATAGGCAACATCACCTCGTTGAGCTTAGAGGTTCCGATATGAGCCTTGCGGTTCTGGTAAACATCCTTGGCAGTCTCCAATACGCGGAAGATGCGCTGCTTGGTCAAAGCAGAAGCGAAGATGATAGGGAAATCCACGAACGGAGCCATGCGCTTGCGGATGGCATTCTCGAAGGTATCAATCACCTTCTGGTTCTTCTCCTCTACCAAGTCCCACTTGTTTACTACCACCACCAGACTCTTGTTGTTCTTCTGAATCAACTGGAAGATGTTCATATCCTGGGTCTCGATACCACGGGTGGCGTCGAGCATCAGGATGCAGACATCACTGTTCTCGATGGCACGGATGGAACGCATCACGGAATAGAACTCCAGGTCCTCGCTCACCTTGTTCTTGCGGCGGATACCGGCGGTATCAACCAGATAGAAGTCGAAGCCGAACTTGTCGTAACGGGTATAGATACTGTCGCGGGTAGTACCAGCAATCTCGGTAACGATGTTTCTGTCTTCACCGATGAAGGCATTGATGATACTGCTCTTGCCGGCGTTAGGACGACCTACCACGGCGAAACGAGGAATGTCTTCCTCGATGGCTTCCTCAGGATTGTCCTGAAGCTTGTCTAATATGATGTCGAGCAAGTCACCCGTACCGCCACCTGTTGCGGCACTGATACACTGAGGGTCGCCCAAGCCCAACTTATAGAACTCGGCAGCCTGATAGTATTCAGCACTGTTGTCCACCTTGTTTGCCACAAGGATTACAGGCAGTTTGGCACGACGCAAGATCAGGGCCACGTCCTCATCCCAGTCGGTCAAACCGGTGTTAACATCTACCAGGAAGAGTACCAGGTCGGCCTCTTCGGTAGCTACCAACACCTGCTTGCGGATAGCATCCTCGAAAATGTCATCTGATTTAACGACCCAACCACCGGTATCCACCACAGAGAATTCTCTGCCGTTCCAGCTGCACTTGCCATACTGGCGGTCGCGGGTAGTACCAGCTGTATCGCTCACGATGGCGCGGCGAGATTGAGTCAAACGATTGAATAAAGTAGATTTACCCACGTTAGGGCGACCTACGATTGCTACTAAATTTGCCATAATTAGTCATTTACCCTCCTTCCTTTGAGGAGGTATCATGGATGTGGTCTCTGCATCCAAGTTAATAATTTGCCGAAGCTGACCTTGCTCCGGCCCTCGCCCCTCTGGCGAGAGTTACTCCCTCGATTACATTCAGGGAGAGGTGGGGTAGATTATTCCGGATTATATCCGAAGGCATCGAGTTCACGCTGCGAACTGCGCCAGTCTTTGTCAACCTTCACGAAGGTTTCCAGGAAAATCTTCTTTCCGAAGAACTTCTCAAGTGCCTTTCTACTCTCGGTGTTCACCTTCTTGAGCGCCACGCCCTGGTGACCGATGATGATGCCCTTCTGGGAATCACGCTCCACGTAGATGACGGCATTGATGTGGATGCGGGTGTCATCCTCCTTGAATCGCTCCACCCTCACCTCTACGGCATAAGGAATCTCCTTGTCGTAGTAGAGCAGAATCTTCTCGCGGATAATCTCAGATACGAAGAAGCGGGCTGGCTTGTCGGTCAGCTGGTCCTTGTCGAAGAACGCAGGCGACTCAGGCAGCAGCTCCTTGATGCGCTTGAGGAGCATATCCACGCCAAACTTGTTTTTCGCAGAGATAGGAAGAATCTCGGCATTCGGCAGCAGCGAGTGCCATTTCTCCACGGTGTCACCCAGTTTGTTCGGGTCGCTCTGGTCAATCTTGTTGATGAGCAGAAGCACCGGAATCTTCATCTTCTTCACCTTTTCCAGGAAGTCGATGTTCTTCTCAGGGTTCTCAATCACATCGGTCACATAAAGCAACACGTCGGCATCCGCCAGCGCACTCTCCGAGAAGGCGAGCATCATCTCCTGCATCTTGTAGTTTGGCTTCAAGACGCCCGGAGTATCGGAAAACACGATCTGCATGTCATCGGTATTCACGATACCCATGATACGATGACGGGTGGTCTGCGCCTTGAAGGTAGCGATGCTGATACGCTCGCCCACCAGTTGATTCATCAGCGTACTCTTTCCCACATTAGGGTTGCCCACGATATTTACGAAACCTGCTTTATGCATACGATAAAAAAATTGATTGAAACGAAATGTTTAAATGAGTTTGCCAGAACCTGGCATGAAGCTAAAGAAACGCATCCTTGCTTAGTTCACTTTTGTTGAGATGAAATAAGAAAGATGCGTTTCCTTATATAGATAATTATTCTATCCTATTTTAATATGTCTTACTTGCCATAAGCAGCACCATCATAAGCCCACTTATAGAATGATGCACCGTGTACGAATCCTGCACCGAATGCTGTGAAGATGACGTTGTCGCCCTTCTTCAACTGGCTCTCTGCATCCCAGAGTGCCAATGGGATTGTTGCCGCACTGGTATTTCCATAATGGTCGATGTTAACTACCACCTTGTCAAGTGGAATTCCTGCACGCTTGGTCACAGCCTCGATGATACGGAGGTTGGCCTCGTGAGGAATCACCCAGTTCACATCTTCAGCCTTGAGATTGTTCATCTCCATGATCTTCATCACGTCGTTGCTCATGTCGGTTACTGCGTAACGGAACACGGTGCGACCTTCCTGATAAAGATAATGCAGACGATGGTCTACGGTGAAGTGTGAAGGAGGGCACACAGAACCACCAGCCTTCATGTGGAGGAAAGGCAAGCCTTGTCCGTCGGTACGAAGGTATGAGTTCTGAACACCTACATTTTCCTCTTCTGTTGCCTCCACAAGCACAGCACCTGCTCCGTCGCCGAAAAGCACACAGGTAGCACGGTCTGTGTAATCTACGAGTGAAGACATCTTGTCTGCACCGATTACGATGATTTTCTTGTATCTGCCGCTCTGAATCATGCTAGCTGCAACATCGAGGGTGTACAAGAATCCACAGCAAGCTGCAGAGAAGTCGAACGCAAAGGCATTCTTCAGTCCGAGCTTACCGAGGACAATAGATGCTGTAGAAGGGAACTTGTAGTCAGGTGTAGTGGTTGTCACAATCAGTGCGTCGATTGTGTCCGGATCCACGCCAGTCTTCTGAATCAGCTGCTTTGCCGCCTTACGCGCCAAATAGCTTGTTCCGAGACCTTCCTCTGTAAGGATGCGGCGTTCCTTGATACCCACACGTGTGGTAATCCACTCGTCTGTGGTATCCACCATGCGCGACAACTCCTCGTTGTTGAGGATATAGTCTGGCACGTATCCACCTACACCTGTGATTACAGCATTGATTTTACCCATTATTCAGCTGCTTCCTTAACGATTGCAACCTTACCACGATAGTAACCGCAAGTAGGGCAAACAGTGTGGTATACATAATATGCACCAC